>CAZJWR010000064.1:6946-19585 GCA_964549765.1 uncultured Ignavibacteriales bacterium | reverse complement strand
CTTTCGGCCAAATCCTCGATCACTTTCGGCCCCTCTTCTAATTCCTCCCGCACCCCAGCCCTTCTCCCAAGGGGAGAGGGGAGAGGGGAGAAGAGAGAAGCGCGCCGCGGCCATTTTCCGCTTGTAAAATCAAAAGAATGATTGTATTATTATATGAGGCATCCTGAGGGGTAGTTGGCATCTCGTATCATTCGAGTCTCAGGATAAAACGCGATTCTGATGCATAAGTACGGGCGGACCTGTCGTTCTATCGGGGACGCCGCTCGACAGTATCATTTTTGGAAGAGAGTGTTATTGATAACGGTTCGCGGTTACGGAACGAAGATACTATGGTTCCGCGCCCGCCTCATTATTATACCTGATGATGCCGAGAGGAGGTGAACCGATGATCTATCTGATCGATCCCAAGGAAGTGTCGGCCCTCACGGGATGCAAGGCTGTGGCCAATCATATTCTGTACGGCGTCCCGTGGTGCCCGCCAGTCTGTCCGCTGTTTTTCTAACGGTGCACGGAGGTTGTTGAGCACGCAACCCCGACATGGCCGGGCCGAAGGGCCCGGTCGTGTTTACGCCGGAGTGCGGCTGTCTATCGTTCTCGATGAGATCAATACCCGGGGGATTATCATGCTGGGACAAAATAATATCGCGGCAGAGGTATCTCTGCCGCGATTGATGTTTTCATGTTGTTAAGCTGCCGCTGCCGATCAGCTCGGGATGCCGTAGAGCGGGTGCTGAAGATCCAGCGGGCAGACAACTTTGAGCAGGCAGACCGGCTTGCAGCGGGTTTGGCACTGGACCGTTTTGGGATCGATCAGGTAAATCATGCTTCACCTCCATGAAGTATAAAATGTGAGGAAAATATCGCCGCCGCCTGATGCGGCCACGATCAAATATGCGATAAATCTCGTTTTTTCCCTGTCACCTGTCACGATAAAGATGCTCTTTCTCAAGAGCAGTATAGTAATGCCGCCCGATTCGAAAAGTCAATAACTATTTTTATATTCGAGGCAGATTCGCCGGGTCGTTTCCGATAGCGGGAGTCGAATTTAGTTGACTCCGATCCGCCGACCGGCTGTCGAATTGCCCGTCCGATGCACATGGGTCCTGCGAAAGGACGATGACCGGTGGAGAGTGGTGCATTTCCACAACTCTGTTGCCGTTCAATAAGGCGCCGACCGCGGCTGCCATCCCGCCTGCTTCGTAACCGTCGTGTCGTGGAGCGAACAGAGTCTTCCTAATTTCCGCCCAAGCGCTCCGCCAGCCAGGCGACGAGATTATCCGGCCCCTTGAGCTTTTGTCTCCATTCGGGATCGGGACTGCGAAAATAGACATCGTAGCGCAGAGTAACGACGTCTTCGATCGATCCGAATTCCTTTTCGGCGTCCCATTGTTGATGAAAGAAGATTGGGTAATTGTACCGGTCGGATAATTCGATTGTCTCATTTTTCGAAACGGTATTGAGGACAGCGCCGACGAGGGCGGTCTGGTGGAGAAAAATTTTGTTGGTGATGTCCTCGTCGCACATGCGGACCAATTCCGGGTCGGCATACAGAACCGCGAAATCTCCGGGCCATCGTCGCAATATCCCCCGTTCCGGCCGCACTACCAGCAGGCCGGCGTTGAAATAGGCCCGAATTTTCTGCCGGTCGGCCGGTGTGACGACAGGGAAGAGGTCGGCGCCGGTTATCGTCAATCTCTCGTAGATGCGGCTCCAGTATCGATTCGGGGGGTGGTCGTATAATGATCCTGATCGATTGTGCATGACGGGCCGATAGGCGAAGGCAATGCTATCCGGCAGATCGAATTCGATTGGCTCGCGCAGCACGATCGTGTCCTCGTCCATCCAGACAAGCAGGCGCGCCGCATCGGCCGCAGCCGTTTCGGCGTCGCCCGCGGCGAAGACTTTGCCGGCGAAATAGTATGCCTGGGCTTCACGAGGGGTTTCGCTGACGTGAAGTTCCGCATCCAGACCGGCGAACCGTTCGCGGGCAGATGTGTCCGCTTGCAGAAGGCCGCCGGGGAGATAGATCCACACGGGGGCGTTGCGGTATGTCCCGGCGAAGGCGCGAATACTTTCGACGAGATAATATGTATGTCGCAGCTGCTCCTCGTCCTCGGCATAGACGGCGAAGACGAGGCCGGTCCGGATGTCAGAAGTTTCCTGCAACGACTTGGAGGCATCGTTCATTGGGATTTCTCCTGAAAGGACATTGCGGCCTGTTGGAATGATCGCGGCACAGGCACCGAAAAGGGCGACCATCATCGCAACCCGCCTGCTGCATCTCATACGGTCTCCTCCGGCTCAATAAGCTCCGATCGATATGTCTGTCTATACGGAGAACCGGCCCGGAGGTTGCCGGTGAGGGCGGCCACGTGGCCCGGGGGAGATTCTTTCGGGGTCGAGAATCCGCTTGACATTCGGGCGGCGGCGACGTATCCATAATTGACAGGATAAGGCGCTCGCTGTGCACTATCGCGAGGAGGAGAAAGATTTTAAGACAACTATTATTATCCCCCCGCCGGGGCAGTCCGGGCGGCGGGGGACCGAAATACAACGTGATTGAGAGCATCGGAAAATATCTATTTGCCTGTCCAAGAACGGCCGGCGCCATTAGCTGGGAGAGTCCGTATCACGGGCGGCGGCCGTGATTCCAATACCCAAACCTCATGGAAGGGAGGTGACTCCATGATTTACCTGATCGATCCCACTCCGGTAACGAACGCCAAATGCAGGTCGAAAGACATTTGCAGACGGTTGACCATTCTGCCGATTTGTCCGCCCGTATTGTGCCCGCCGAATCTGTGCCCGTTGTTCTAATCGGGTCATCGGATACGGACCTGCCGACGGATTCGCGGGCCTGAATGGATGGCGCGGGACGTCTCGCCGAAACTGTCCCGATGCCTCCCGCTCAGCGCGCGCGCATAGCGGCAGGAGAAACACGCAATACGGAGAATTTACAAACCGAGTGTTTGTACATCGCTTTGGGTCGGGTCCAGCACGGTCCCGACCCTTTTTATTTGTCCATGTCCGGGGACTATGCCGCTGACCGCGGCGACGATACCGGTGACGTGGCGGAACTCGCGCCGCCCACACATCGCCGGGAAATATTCTCAGATTGCGGCGATCGGATTTCGGGAAAACCAAATTCTCTATTTCACCAATCCGCGATCTGGTCGGTGGGGATGCCCATATCGACGAGCATGACCGGAATATCGTCGTCGATGCGGTAGATCGTCTTGCCATCGGTGGTGATCAGCGCTTCGACGATTTTGGTCTCGACCGGTTTCCCATCTACCGTCTTGACTTTCCCCTTGGCGACCAGGTCGTTCAGTTGGACCAGCTTGTCGGCGGCGAGCATTTCCACCGGTTCTTTGGTCACCGGGCAGCAGAGAATTTCGAGCAATTCCTTTTTTATCGGCATCAATAACACCTCATGCGATTAATTCTGCAGCCAAAATCGACAAATTGAAATCGAATGTCAACCGAAAAGCGGCGTCTCCGGGGTGCCGTCAGATGCAATCGCTGCACGCGGGGGGCGGACCGCTCCGAAATATGAAACTGATGAGGTTGACGGCGTCGCCTATATTGATCCTGCAATCGACGTTGCAATCCGCTTCGGCGTCGCATGCCGGCGGCGGCCCTTCCTTGAATATATAATTGATGATGAACGTCGGATCGCTGATGTTGACGGCAGCGTCGTCGTTGGCGTCCCCGGGAGTATCGCAGCAGCCGAGTTGCCCGCAGTCGGAGGTGACCGGTTCGGCGGGCACGATCTTATATATTTCGCCGTCGGCCAGATCGAGAATATATAATTCGCCTTCGATGTCCTCGCCGAACGAGGAAATATTATCGATCGACATTCCGTTGCCCGGCGCCAGCTCGGCCGTCCTCTCCATCGAGTCTGTCATCGTCGCTCCGTCATACCGGAATGACCATATCCGCCCGGAGCAGTAATCGCCGTAGAAATATGTTCCCCGGAGGTCGGGTATATGGCAGCCGCGATAGACATACCCGCCGGTAATGGCGCAGCCGTTGGCGTGCGAATAATCGGTCACCGGATAGACCGGACCACCCGGATCGCAGTTCGTCGGCGGATTATAGCAGTGCAGACCCTCCATCAGGCGCCACCCGTAGTTTTCACCGCCTGAGCTCGATGCCGGCTGATAATCGATCTCCTCCCACGAATCCTGCCCCACGTCGGCGATATACAGCTCGCCATTGGCCCGGTCGAAACTCATCCGCCACGGATTGCGCAAACCATAAGCCCAAATTTCGTCGCTGCCGGAACGGCCCACAAACGGATTACTCGGCGGGATAGCGTATGGCGAACCGCCGTTGACGTCGAGACGCAGGATCGACCCCAGAAGGGTCGTCGAATCCTGCCCGTTGCCGATTGTCCCATGCTGATCCCCGCCGCCGCCGCCGTCGCCGACACCGAGATAGAGATAGCCGTCATTCGGACCGAATAGCAGCGTTCCGCCGTTGTGATTCGCTTCCGGTTCCGGGATAGTCAGCAGGATAGCTTCGCTTCCCCGGTCGGCGCTATCGGGATCGGGGGAGACGGTAAACCGGGCGAGCGTCAATGCACCCGATGCGTTGGTATAGTTGACATAGAAATAGGCGCTGTCGAGGAAATCGGGATGAAACGCCATGCACAGCAGGCCGCGTTCGGATGAGACGCTGATGAGGCTGCTGATATCAAGAAACGAGCGCGTCAGGACGCTGTCATTCTTGATAATGCGAATCCTGCCGGTCTGCTGTTCGACGACAAACAGCCGCGTGCTGTCGCCGGGGGCGTAGGTCAAGTATACCGGCCGGTTAAAGCCGGATGCGATCCGGACCGTCGTCAGGGCCGTCGCCTCGACCGATCCCGCCAGTAACACCAGGGCGAACAGAAGGCCCGTGACGAGGGGTATTGATCTCTTCATGATCTTTCTCCTTGATCCCCCAAGCGAGTGATTATCTCGAAGTGCTTCCGGCCCACGGGCTGCACTGACAGCCGGACGCCGCGCCGGGCAACCAGGATCCCATTGAGGCCGGGAATCGACTTTATCTCATCGAGGGTCACGAAATGCCGGAATTTGGCGGTGAATGCTATATCGACCGCAAACCAAATGGGATTGTCCGGTGTCGATCTTGGGTCATAATAGTCGCTTTTTCTATCCCACGCCGACGGGTCGGAATAGGCGACCTTGACGACCCGAGCCACTCCCGCAACGCCGGTCGGCCGGGTACTCGAATGATAAATCAACACTTCATCATTTACTTTAATATCATCGTGTAATATATTACGGGCCTGATAATTGCGAATTCCATTCCACCGCGTAACCTGATCGCGTTCCAAGTCGTCGATGGAATAGTCGCCGGGTTCGGTTTTCATGAGCCAGTATCGTTTCATATGCCATCGAGATAGCAAGTATTCACGTCCAGAATCATAGATTAAACGCAGTGCGTGGATTGGATATTTGCGGACATATGGGAGGCCGTCCCGTACTTGTATGCTCGACCCGTGTGCATTTCGGCTCTAACCGAAAATGGCCACGGTTCTTTATCTGCGAATCGACTACACCCCATCCGTACAAAGCACGGGTGGGCCATCGGTGCTTCATTGCCTGGAATCGATCCTGATCCCGGAAATTGTCTATCCTGTTGACAAACCCAACGCACGGTTCTATTTTCACTGCAACCAGAAGATGGAAACAATAAAGCGAGGCGGTTATGGCGGATATGGTTAGCCGGCTTTTGCCGGAAATAAACGATATCAAAGATGAAACGCTGAAAAAGAAGGTCATCGCATGCTGGGAGGACGCTATCGGATTTCGGGGATGGACCGAGGAATTGCTGCGGTCGATGCCGTTCACGCTCCTGGCTCAAAATGTCAAGATCACGTTCATTGATCACGTCCGGGCGGTTTGCCGGATGTGCATCGCCTGCGACGATGTCCTGACCGAAATCCATGCCGGGAGAAAAACGCCGGTCAATCGTGATTACCTGATTGCCGGAGCGCTTCTGGCCGACGTCGGCAAACTGTGCGAATTCGAAATCGTCGACGGCAAGCCGGTGAAATCCGACTACGGCAAGCATATCCGTCACCCGTTCAGCGGCGTCGGACTGGCCTTCAAGCACGACGTGCCATCCGAGGTGATGCATATCATCGCCACCCATTCCAAGGAGGGCGAGGCCGAGAAGCGTTTGCCGGAAAGCATCATTTTTCACCACGCCGATTTCATCGATTTTGAACTGGTGAAGTAGCGCGACAGGAACGACTGGCCGGTATCGGAGGCGATCTTCGACACCGTGGAGGATATATGCCCCGGAATCTCATCGAGAAAATCGCCCAGCGGTACGCCGTGGGGATCAAGCCGGGCCGCGAAATTCACAGCGGCGAATACATTTTCATACAGACCGCCCATGTCATGACCCATGACAACACCGGGGCGGTGATGCCGAAATTCATCAGTATCGGCGCCACCAAAATCGCCGAACCGCGCCAGCCGGTGTTTACCCTCGACCATAATGTCCAGGACACGTCGGAGAAGAATCTCCGGAAGTATGCCGGCATCGAGAAATTCGCGGGGAAGATGGGCGTCGATTTTTATCCCGCCGGGCGGGGTATCGGCCATCAGATCATGTGCGAAGAAGGATATGCCTGGCCGGGCACGATGGTCGTCGCGTCCGACAGTCATTCCAACATGTACGGCGGTCTGGGCTGTCTGGGGACGCCGATCGTCCGCACCGACGCCGCCGCCATCTGGGCCACCGGGCGCACGTGGTGGCTGGTTCCGCCGGTGGCTAAGGTGGAATTGAAAGGGCGGCTCCGTCCCGGCGTGAGCGGCAAAGATGTCATCATCACGTTGTGCGGATATTTCAACCATGATGAAGTGCTCAATCATGCCGTCGAATTCGTCGGTGAGGGCGTGGCGTCGCTGGATATCGATTCCCGACTGACCATCTCCAACATGACCACCGAATGGGGCGCCCTGGCAGGTGTCTTTCCGGTCGATGAAATAACGCTGGAGTGGCTGAAGAAACGGGCGAAATTTATCGCGGCCCGTGGGCTGGCCGATGTACCCTCCGATGCGGACGGCAACGGTGTTCATCCGCGTTTGAATGAAAAGCATATCGCCGAGCTGGCCGCGAATATCGTTACGCCCGATCCCGACGCGTTCTACGCCAAAACTCTCTGGCTCGATCTGGCCAGTGTTCAGCCGCACGTCTCCGGGCCCAATCATGTCAAGACGATGACGGCGGTTTCAGAGATGGCCAAGAAGCGGGTTAAGATCGACAAGGCGTACCTGGTGTCGTGCGTCAACAGCCGGGTGGAAGACATAGCCGCGGCTGCGGCCGTCGTGGAGGGGAAGAAGGTTGCGGATCACGTTGAATTCTATATCGCGGCGGCGTCGAATGAAGTTCAGGCCGAAAGCGAGAAGCGCGGCGACTGGCAGAAATTGATCGATGCGGGTGCGAGAGTGCTTCCGCCCGGATGCGGGCCGTGTATCGGTCTCGGCGCGGGGCTTTTGCAGGACGGCGAAGTCGGCATATCGGCCACCAATCGAAATTTCAAGGGCCGTATGGGATCGAAACAGGCCGAGGTGTATCTGGCGTCGCCCGAAGTTGTGGCGGCCTCGGCGGTGTCGGGATATATCAATGGCCCTGCGGTCGTCGTCGATATGAAGACCAGCGGCGGCATAATGGTACATAAGAAGCCCGGAGACACAGGCGAAAAGGTCGACGTGCTCGACGGTTTCCCGGCAAGGATCGAGGGAGAGCTGATCTTCTGTCATCAGGATAATTTGAATACGGACGGGATATATCCCGGCAAATATACCTACATCGACGATTTCACGCCGAAACAGCAGGCCGGCGTGGTCATGGAAAACTACGATCCCGAATTCGGAAAGATGGTCAAGGAAGGTGATCTTCTGGTCGGCGGCTTCAATTTCGGCACCGGAAGTTCCCGCGAACAGGCGGCGACGGCGCTGAAATATCGCGGCATCCGGATGGTCCTGGCGGGATCGTTTTCCGAGACATACAAGCGCAATGCGATCAATAATGGCTTTCTTGTCGTGGAAGCTCCCGAACTGGTCGAGGATTTGAAGGCTCGTTTCGGGACGGACAAATTGAGCGTAAAGACTGATATCAAGGCCACCGTAGATGTGACGGCATCGGTTGTGGTCGCTGACGGCAAAGAGTATTCCATCAGCCCGGTCGGCACGACGGCGCAGGAGATGATCCTCACGGACGGTTTGGAGAACTGGGTAAGGATAAATATGTAGCTGCAATGTAGCCGCTTGTATCGATAATTTAATGTATAGGTTTATATATAGCAGGTGACAGAACCGCACCGGTTACTCAACAAGAATTTCGTCCTGCTCTGGCAGGGGCAGTTCGTCAGCCAACTGGGGAATCAGGCGCATACCATCGCTATGATGTTCTGGCTCAAGCACGCCACCGGCTCGGCGAGCGTTATGGGTCTGATCATGATGCTGGCCATGCTGCCATCGGTAATTCTTGGGCCTCTCGGAGGGACATTTGCCGACCGTTATTCCCGAAAATGGATCATCGTCCTGTCCGATGCAGTGAGCGGCGTCGCCGTCGTGTCGCTGGCGATTATGATGTTCTCTAAGCCGGATGCTGTCGATATGCTGGTCGTCTGGCTGGGATCGGTGGCGATTATTCTGGGGATACTCTCGGCGGTTTTTCGCCCGGCCATATCGGCGTCGATTCCCGACCTGGTGCCGAAAGATAAAGTCGCGTCGGCCAATTCCTTCAATCAGTCTTCGTATCAGGTATCGGCGCTGGTGGGGCAGGGGACCGGCGGCGTGCTGTTTCGCATTTTGGGTGCGCCGGTGTTGTTTCTGATTGACGGAATCACCTATCTCATCTCAGCGGTCAGCGAATTGTTCATCTCAATTCCCCAGGAATTTCCCGAAAAAACCAAGGGAGCGCGAGAAACAATGCGGGTCTTCCTGCGCGATACCGGCGAGGGTTTCACCTATATCTGGCGCAACAAGGGCATGCGTGACCTTTTTTTTGCCGCGACCGTGTTGAATTTCTTCATGTCGCCGTTTGCGGTGCTCCTGCCGTTTTATATCGAGGATTTTCTGCATGCCACGCCCGACTGGTTCGGCTATTTTCTGGCGGCGATCGGCCTCGGCGCCATGATCGGATTCGGTCTGGCGGGGGTAGTGCGTTTTTCGGGTAAAACACGAACGGTGATGGTTATCCTGTTCTTGTTCTTAGACGCGCTGGTCATCGCCGCGCTGGGGCTGGCGCGCGCGCCCGTGACTGCGCTTTTACTGGGATTCCTGATTGGTCTGCTCAACAGTATCGTTAACATCAATATCATTACCATTCTGCAGGTGACCACGCCGGGCCGCATCCGGGGGCGCGTTTTCGGCGTCCTTGGGACGATTTCCGGGGGATTGGTCCCGATCGGCATGGGTCTGGCCGGGGTCATCGCCGGTTTGGTCAATAATAACATTCCGCTGATTCTCATTGTCAGCGGCCTGATGGTCGCCTTATGCACCCTGTTGGTTTCATTCAGCCGGAATTTTCGCGAATTTCTCGCCTTTGAACCGCCTGCGCCGCCGGAAGTCAGTACTCCTCCGGCAGAATAGTGCGGCAGGCGTACCGATTTCGCTTGAAATTGATCCATCCAGCCCCTTTTTTAGGGGCAATAAAAAGCAAATGCTATTTTCGATTTTTCGATACTTGGGAAAGGGTCAGCCATGGACAAGAGCATATCGCGGCAAATCGCCGAATTCGCGGTAAATTTGAAATACGACGATCTCCCCAAAAACGTGATACACGAGGTCAAACGGTACCTGTACGATTCGGTCGGATGCGCCTACGGCGGATACCATACCCGGGACGTCAATATCCTGCGTGACCTTTACCGCACGATGGGCGGCCGGGAGGAGGCGACTCTGATCGGGTTCGGCGACCGTATCCCGGCGGTCAACGCCACCCTGGTCAATTCCCTCATGATCCGCGCGCTGGATTTCAATGACATCTACTGGAAGGAAGACCCGTCGCATCCGTCGGACCTGATTCCGGCGGCGCTGTCGGTCGGGGAATTGATCGATGCGCCGATGACCGACGTGATGGTCGCTATTGTCCTGGCTTATGAATTCGAACAGCGGCTGTGCGAATTCGCCATACCGGGCGTGCGCGAACGCAAATGGCATCACGCCACCCTGACGCAATTCGTTTCACCCATCGCCGCCGGGCGGGTGATGGGGCTGACCGTGGATCAGATGGTCAACGCCATCGGTATCAGCGGTTCGCATAATCATACCATCGGCTGTCCCACGGCCGGAAAACTGACCATGATGAAAAACACGGTCGATCCCATGGCCGTCCAGAGCGGCGTTTTGGCGGCGTTGATGGCGCAGAAAGGGTACACCGGCACCGAGGCGGTTTTTGACGGCAAAGAGGGTTTGATGGACGTCTTTGGCCCCGACTGGGCGACCGACAAGTTGGTCGGAAACCTGGGCGAAAAATTCAAAATCCTCGAATGCGGTATGAAGGCGTTCCCGACCGAGGCCCTGACGCACACGCATCTATCGGCGGTACTCAAGGCGGTCAAAGACAACAATATTAAACACGATCAGATCAAGGAAGTCGTGATCACGACCATTGCCCGGGCCTGCGACATCCTGTTCGATCCGCACAAATATCGCCCCGATTCCCGCGAGACAGCCGATCATTCCCTGCCGTATTGCGTGGCGGCGGCGATCGTTGACCACCAGGTGACGACACAGACATTTTCCGAGGAAAAACTGAAGGACAAGCGGATTTGGGAAGTGATCGATAAGATCAAGGGTGAGGCGTCGCAGGAATTCGAAAAGATGTTTCCGGCCAAACAGCCGTCGAAAGTGGTTGTCATCACCACCGATGGCAAACGATATGAAGAATATTTGGAATATCCCAAGGGCGATCCCCGCGAACCCATGACGATGGACGACCTTGAAGCCAAGTTCAAGGGGCTGTCAGCCGCCCTGCTTTCAGCCGAAGGGCAAGACGAGGTGAAGGAGACGATTCTTTCCTGCGACGGCCTTAATTCGCGGGAATTTATGTCAAAACTCACAATTGGGTAGGGGTTCTTCTGCGGGCCGAAAAGAAAACAGCCGGGCTTTCTATCCATGGAAGGCCTGGATTAACCAAAAAGGACTAAAATAGCCTTGCATTTTGCAATAGTGGCCCATAAGCAGAGGAAAAACGCGCTATCCCGTAAAGCTCAAACATGGCCCAAAATGGCGGGGTTGATCGTTGCAAGTTATTAATTGTTAGCTGGTTAGATTCTGTGTATCCAATCGGTTCGGGACATGATCGATTTGCACCGAAAAAGTACAGAAATTTCGATATTTTCTACTTGCGTATCAATAATATCTTGTTATATTCCAATCAAGTACAGCGATTTTACTTACGCAAAGCACTGAATATCAAATTAGGATTTCCGAATGCTCAGGTTCGAGCGAGGATTTTGCAAGTATATCGAATTAGTGAGGAAAATAGTACTTTGATATAATGTTTCGGGGGACACGATGTTAGGAATCCGATACCCGCTGTTGACGGCGGCGGTCCATCGAATCAGAATCATCTCTGTTTTGACAGTGTTCATTCTCCTATGCCTGGGCGGCGTGCTCTCGTCACAGGCATATGCAGCAAACATCTACACCGATCGCCCCGACTATCCTCCCGGCGATTCCGTGGTGATTACCGGCTCGGGTTTCTGGTCCGGAGAAACGGTCAGACTGTCGGTAATTCATGTCGACGGCGTCACACCCATGACGCCCGATTACGATCCATGGGACATTTCTGCCAATGGCTACGGGAATTTCGAAACGCGTTGGATAGTTCCGGAAGACGCTTTGGGACAGACCCTGATGGTTACGGCGGTCGGGCAGTCTTCGGGTATTATGGCCTCCGCAACGTTCACCGACAACAGCACGACCTTGGTGTTCTCATATGATTACGGCACTTTCTGCCCGGGAACGCCGGTTGATGTATGCGCGGAATTGTACGAGAATTGCTGTGGTGGAAGCCATGCGCCTCTGGCCGGACGGCCGGTGATTTTCTTCGTCAACGAAGGAAACTGCGGGGTTAACGTCGGCCAGAATGCCGAAGATACAGTATATACCGATGTCAACGGCGTCGCGTGCGCGACCCTTACCGTTCCCGCTGTGGGCACTTACTCGTTCCGGGCCAAGTTTCTTGGCGAGCCAAAACCCGGGCATAGTGATCCGCCCAACGGCGCCTGCGATCCCACGAAACGGGTCAATCTTTCAGCCTCCAACGCCTGTGATGAAGTTATCGGCAGCTATGACGCCTGCAACGCTCCGCCGACGGCCACCTGTCCGGGGAATCAGTCGCTGTTTGTCTGCGATCTGAGCGAGATTTGCATAAGCGGGTTCAGCTGTGACGATCCTGACGGCAACCTGGTATCATGCGAAACCACTCTCGGCACATACAGCGGCGGCGAGGTGTGCTTCACGCCCACCGGCGCCGGCGATTATACCATAAAGCTGATTGCGACCGATTCGCATGGATTGGCCGACACGTGTCAGACGATAGTGAGCGTTGCGCTCAACAATGCGCCGGTGTGCAATCTTCCGTCCGATAATAGTTACTTCG
>CAZJWR010000064.1:0-6846 GCA_964549765.1 uncultured Ignavibacteriales bacterium | reverse complement strand
TAACGTTCACGCCGGTTGTGGGCGTCAATACGATTACATTGACGGCGACCGACGACTGCGGGGCGACTCATTCCTGTCAGACCCAGATCACGGTCGCGCTCAACAATCCGCCCGTGTGCAATCTGCCGTCTGATAATAGCTACTTCGTCTGCGGCGACACGACCTTCGGCTTCCCGGTATCGGCGACCGATGTCGACGGCAACCTGACGGGCTGCGTCAAGACCTCCGGCCCCGGCACGTTGAGCGGCGGGATGTGGACGTTCACGACGACGGGCCCCGGGGTGTACACGGCGACGTTCACCTGCACCGACGTCTGCGGCGCCTCCTGCACCGGCACGGTGAATATCACGGTCGGTTATAATCAGGCTCCGGTGGCGAGTTGTCCGGGGAATCAATCGCTGTTTGTCTGCGATCTGTCCCCGATTACATTATCGGGCTTCTCCTGCGACGATGCCGACGGCAACCTGGCGACATGTTCGGTCGATAACGGGACGCTTTCGGGTGATGAGGTAACGTTCACGCCGGTTGTGGGCGTCAATACGATTACATTGACGGCGACCGACGAATGCGGTGCGACTCATTCCTGTCAGACCCAGATCACGGTCGGGCTCAACAATCCGCCCGTGTGCAATCTTCCGTCCGATAATAGCTACTTCGTTTGCGGCGACACGACCTTCAGCTTCCCGGTGTCGGCGACCGATCCCGACGGGAATCTGAGCGGCTGCGTCAAGACCTCCGGCCCCGGCACATTGAGTGGCGGGATGTGGACGTTCACGACGACCGGTCCCGGGGTGTACACGGCGACGTTCACCTGCACCGACGTCTGCGGCGCCTCCTGCACCGGCACGGTGAATATCACGGTCGGTTATAATCAGGCTCCGGTGGCGAGTTGTCCGGGGAATCAATCGCTGTTTGTCTGCGATCTGTCCCCGATTACATTATCGGGCTTCTCCTGCGACGATGCCGACGGCAACCTGGCGACATGTTCGGTCGATAACGGGACGCTTTCGGGTGATGAGGTAACGTTCACGCCGGTTGTGGGCGTCAATACGATTACATTGACGGCGACCGACGACTGCGGGGCGACTCATTCCTGTCAGACCCAGATCACGGTCGCGCTCAACAATCCGCCCGTGTGCAACCTTCCCACGCCGGGGACTTATTTTGTTAGCGGCGACACGACCTTCAGCTTCCCGGTATCGGCGACCGATCCCGACGGGAATCTGGTCGGATGCACAATGTTGAGCGGTATCGGGACTTTCGACGGAAGCACGTGGACATTCACGACCAGCGGTCCCGGGTCATATACGGCGACCTTTGAATGCGCCGATGAGTGTGGAGAAACCTGCGGCGGCACGACCGGCGGCGGGACAATCACGATGATTGTCGGTTACAATCAGCCGCCGACGGCCACCTGCCCGGGAAATCAGTCGCTGTTTGTCTGCGATCTGAGCGAGATCTGCATCAGCGGGTTCAGTTGCGACGATCCCGACGGCAACTTGGCATCGTGCGAAACCACTCTTGGCACATACAGCGGCGGCGAGGTGTGCTTCACGCCCACCGGCGCCGGCGATTATACCATAAAGCTGATTGCGACCGATTCTGATGGATTGGCCGACACATGCCAGACGATAGTGAGTGTTGCCCTGAACAGCGCGCCGGTGTGCAATCTGCCGGCCCGTTGCGATTATTTCGTCTGCGGCGATACGACCTTTCGCTTCCCGGTGTCGGCGACCGATCCCGACGGCAACCTGACCGGCTGTGTCAAAACTTCCGGCCCCGGCACATTGAGCGGCGGGATGTGGACGTTTACGACAACCGGTCCCGGTGTCTACACGGCGGAGTTCACTTGCACCGATGATTGCGGCGCCTTCTGCAGCGGCTCGGCTACTGTCACCGTCGCCTATAATCAGCCCCCAGTCGTGAATTGTCCGAACGATACATCGATCAACTTCCTGTGTGAGGCGTCGGAGATTTGCTACGGTTCGGGATTCACTTCCAG
Organism: uncultured Ignavibacteriales bacterium; assembly: GCA_964549765.1. Taxonomy (GTDB): domain Bacteria; phylum Zixibacteria; class MSB-5A5; order GN15; family JAAZOE01; genus CAZJWR01. The sequence continues at coordinate 4,844 of CAZJWR010000064.1, read as the reverse complement.
CGACCCGGATAATAATATCGTCAGCGAAACGGTCAGTTTCGGTACGTTGAGCGGCGGCTCGGTCTGCTTTACGCCCGATACGGCCGGTGTGTACGAGATTTTGTACACGGTGACCGACGCCTGCGGCGAGAGCGCGCAGTGTGTCAGCCACGTCACGGTGAGTTACACCAATCAGCCACCGGTAGCGAGTTGCCCCGGCGATACCACGGTATCGTTTGCATGTGAATTGTCGGAAATCTGCGTCGGGCCGTTTAGCGCCACTGATCCGGATAATAATATCGCCTCCGAGACGGTCAGCCTGGGAACCCTCAGCGGCGGCACGGTATGCTTTACTCCGACCGCGACCGGAACGTATGACATCGTCCATACCGTGACGGACGATTGCGGCCTTGTCGCCGTCTGTACGACGACAGTTACGGTCGAAGTGAGCAACAGCCCGCCTCCGGTGAGCTGTCCCGGGGATACAACCATAACGCTTTGCGATCTCGGCGATATCTGTATCGGCCCGTTCGAATGTTCCGATCCCGACGGCAATCTCGCCACTTGCGAGGTGGTTGGCTACACGTTAGATAACGGCAACGTCTGTTTTACGCCGACCGAGGGCGAAAACGTTCTCACGTTGATTGCCACCGATGAATGCGGGTTGGTTGACTCCTGCAAAACCACTGTGACGGTGAATATTGTTCCTCCGCTGGAAATCAGCGGCAACACTACGTTTTCCGTCGTGACCTGTGAGCCGGGCGAATTTTGTGTCCCGCTGCCGGATGTCACCGGCGGTCTGGCGCCAATCACGTGGACGTTCGAGGGCCGGCCGGTTGTCGACACGGTCTGTTTCTACCTGCCGGATGATACCGTCATTACCGGCCAGCTTATTGCGACCGACGATTGCGAACACAGCGTCACCGCGACACTGACGGTGGATGCCACGGTGAATACGGTGCCGGTTGTTACTGCCGATGCGCCCGCGTCGATGTCCCTCTGCGAGCCGGATACGGTCTGCGTTAAGCTGACCATCGTCGATCCCGATGACGGTTTGATTGGAGTCAGCCTGATCGGGACGCTCGACCTCAGCGACAGCACCGTCTGTTTCTTCGCCGATACCAGCGGCCATTACTGCGATCAAGTCACGATCATGGATAGCTGCGGCGCGTCGGGGACCGACGATTACTGCATCGATATTCAGATAAACCGCGATCCGGTCTGCAGCCTGCCCGGGGACGAATCGATCGTCAGTTGCGCTCCCATGCAAGTCTGCCGTGACGTTTCCGCGACCGATCCGGACGGCAACCTGGTCGGCTGCGAAGTCGTCGCCGGACCGGGATCGATCATAAACGGGCAATGGTGTTATACATTCGACGGCGATATGTCCGTAACGCCGACCATTCGATGCACCGATGAATGCGGTGCGGCCTGCGAAGGCTCCTTCACGATCGACTTCGATCTCAATGAGGGGCCGACGGCGCAATGTCCCGGCTATGTGCACCAGACGATGTCAACGCTGGAGGAGATATGTATCCCCGGCTTCAGTTGTTCCGATCCCGACGATAACCTCACCGATTGCCGCATCGAGGGCATTGCCGGAAGCCTGGTCGGCGACCAGTTGTGCTTCACGCCGGAATGGGGTGACAATCACGTTTATCTGATCGCGGAAGATGCCTGCGGGCTCGCCGATACCTGTGAGACAATCGTCAATGTCAGCCCTCCGATGGCGCAATGTCCGATTGTCCGCATCGAAAAGACGCACGGATCAATGCAGGGGCATTTCGAAACCGTTTCGATCACTATCGAAAGCCCTAATATCCAAATGGGCGGCTTTGACTTCCTGATCGCGTACGACGCCTCGGCGCTGGCCTTCAGCGAGGCCGCTGTGGGGCAGCTGCTGGAAGATTGCGGATGGGAGTATTTCACCTACCGGCATGGCGTTGAGGGCAATTGCGGCGACGCCTGCCCATCCGGACTGCTCCGGATTGTCGCCCTGGCCGAAACCAACAATGGGGCCTCCCATCCCAGTTGCTACGGGCCGCCGGATACCGATCCGCACGAGTTGGCCGAGTTGACGTTCTATGTATCCAACGACCGGACCTATAATTGCCAGTATGTACCGATCAGATTCTTCTGGTATGACTGCAGCGACAATGCCATTTCCAATGTCGCCGGCGATTCCCTGATTCTCGCCAGCCGGATCTACGATTTTGAAGGCGATCTCATCTGGGACGAGGACGATGACGATCAATTCCCGGATGCGGCGCGGCCGCCGTTTATGGGCGTGCCCGATTATTGCCTGATCGGCGATAAGCTTACGCCCATTCGGTGCATGGATGTGCAGAACGGGGGGATCGATATCGTCTGCTCCGACTCCATCGACGCCCGCGGCGATATCAACATGAACGGCGTGCCCTATGAAGTGGCCGACGCCGTTATGCTGACTAATTACTTTATCTCCGGCCTGAACGCCTTCGGTAGTCACGTTGAAGCGTCGATCGCGGCCTCGGATATCAATGCCGACGGTACCTCGATTTCAGTTGCCGATCTGGTGTATTTAGTGCGTGTCATCAGTGGCGACTGCGCTCCGTACCCCAAGCAGTCGCCCGTCTCGACGTTCGCGGCGACGGTACGTTCGGCTGATGGTGAGGCGATTGTCGATTATGAATCCGGAGTATCCGCCGGGGCTGTTCTATTGGTATTCACCGTCGACGGCTCAGTTGGCGCTCCCGTGCTCAGAGCCGGCGCCGGGGATATGGATATGATCTACGGTGCCAACGGCAATGAACTGCGCGTCCTCGTCTACGACATCGGTCCGGGCAGTATCCCCGCCGGCGAAGGCGAGCTGGTGGCCGTCCCCATCGACGGTTCCATCGAGTTGACGGAGATCGAAGCTTCCGACTACTATGGAAACCTGATGAACGTAACGACCAGGTCGTTGCCGGACGACTTCGTCTTGGAACAGAACCGTCCCAATCCGTTCAACCCGGAGACCGATATCAGCTTGCGGCTTCCGACCGCCAGCGAGTGGTCGGTGACGATATACAACGTCGCCGGACAGGTTATCCGCGAATACTCGGGCCATTCGGAAGCTGGCACGGTTGTGGTGACGTGGGACGGCGCTGACGACAATGGCCGTCAGGTCTCTTCAGGCATATATCTCTATAAAGCGACCGCCGGCATATATTCGGCGACGCGGAAAATGGTCATGATGAAATAAAAGTACTGCGTTCCTGTCCGACTGACTAAAGGGAAAGCCCCTCCGTTGTGAGGGGCTTTTTTTTGTCGATGGTTTTGATAAGATATCCGGCGGGGTCATCCCTTTTCGGCGGAAACGATGGCGTATACGTGGGCTTCATACCGCCGCTCCCGTCCCCAATACATGCGCAGCGACGGCGGCCGGAATAGGAAACCTCGCGCCGTCATTATCTGTGATACGGTGCGCTGCGTTTCCGGAGCGCCGACGCCGATATCATGTGATGCATACGCCCGTATGATCATATCGAGAATTCTCTCCGCGGTCGAGACGTCCGCTGCGACCAGCGGACCGATATTGACGCGATTGCCGGAGCGAGGATAGACAATGGCGTATCCATTCGGAGACGATGACGGGTCCATGAACACCGACTCGAAGACTTCCCTGATCAGGCGGGTAAGCAGGCGCGACCGATCCAGACCGGTCAGGCGCTTGTCGATCCCGGTTATGACCCGAACCGTCTGATCGGAGTCTCCGCCTGAGGAGAGTCTCGCTTCGAGGTGCGGACGGTTGTCGGCCGGGCGAAAGAACCGCAATGAGAGATATTTATCCTTGAAGCCGAGCCTCCGGTACAGCGGTTCTCCCTCGGACGTCGCATCCAGTTCGACGCACGCGGTCTCCTTTGCCCGCAAATACGCCATCGCTCGCCGCATCAATGACTCGCCCGTTCCTCTGCCGCGCCGGTCGGGGTGGACGATCAGACTGCCGACAAACGCATAGTCGTTGTACGTCGTCGTGGAAATCATCCCGACCCGCTCTCCGTTTTCCCATGCGACGAAACACCCGCCGGGTTCCAGCGTCATCAATCGCGTAAAATCGGAGGCAACGTTGCCCCAGTCTTCATGATCGGTCATGGAGACGGCAAAATCGATATCGGAGCCCCTCATTGTACGAATATCGAGCATGGGTTATACCCTTCTGAAGTTACGCCCTATATGGTACCGTCCCCAGCCGGGATAATCAAGGCGATAATAAGAAAAGGGCCAGTCGAATGACCGGCCCTCGTAAAAATCAGTTACTGTTGAGCCTATTGGCAACAGGGCGCCGGGCCGCCTCGGAAGATGTAACTGATGTAATAGACAGCGTCGCCGACGTTGACGGCCCCGTCGCAGTTCACATTGCCGCTTTCGTAGGGATCCGGCGCGGGCCCGTTCTTGAAAATGAAATTGATGACGTATATGGCATCGCCGACATCAACATTCCCGTTGCCCGTAATATCTCCGCATAAGGAGCCTCCGCCGCTCACCAGATTTATGGTGTAAAGACAATCATAATCCGGGGCGCCGTGCGGCTTGACCCGCCAGTAATATATCGTGGTGTCGGTTACCGGCAGGGGGGAGTCGAGGGAGTAGGTCATGCCGGAAACCGTGGCGCTCACGATCGGGGCGGAAAACGAAATATCTGACGCCAACTGAAAATCGAAATCCCCCTGACCCTGCCAGGAAAAGCTCGGCGGATTCACCTGACTGAAACAGCCGGATCGGGGATTCACGTCCGAAGCGTCATCCAGGGAGACCGCAAATTGATATCCCTCGGATCGCATCGTCGCGCCGTCGGCAAGCCGGAATCGTTCACCGTCAACGCTATACTCCACCGAAAACGGCTG
>CAZJWR010000063.1:0-19863 GCA_964549765.1 uncultured Ignavibacteriales bacterium | reverse complement strand
AGCATACCAAAACTCAAATTAAATGTCAAGATAATTACGACGCACTACACTAGCCTGCTTCGGTATCGCCGTGTTTGATCCGATGGCAGCGGTCGGCCAGAGCGACCAGGTCGTCGTAGCCCCAAGTGTTGTTGTCGTGGACGTATCGGGCGAGATGATCGGGGATGGCGTCGAGACCGAGATAGGCGCCGCTGATCGCGCCCGCCATGGCGGCGGTGGTGTCGACGTCGCCGCCGACCACGATAGCGGTGCGGATGGTATCCCAGTAATCATCGCGAAAACGCAGGAACGAATACAGGCTCCACAGGACGCTGCTGACCACGAAGGGGGAAACCCCGGGCCAGCCGTCGGCGTATTCGGCGGGTTTGCCCTCGACTTTGATGACATCTGCGGCCTCCTCGGGCCGCAGGGTTATCCAATCCGGCAGCCGCTCCAGGCTTGCGGCGAATCCGGCGTCGACGAGTCGGGTCCATTCGATCAATCGGGCGATGAAGGCGTGCGGGTCGATCAATTCGCTTACCGCCGCCAGCGCCACCGCTCCGGCAATGGCGACCGCACCCCCCAGACAGCGAGGGTCCTGATGCGTGATCCAACTCTGGTCGCGCGCGACCTGAATCATCCGTTCCGGGTCATCGTAATACAAGAGCCCCACCGGAGCGGCCCGCATGGCACTGCCGTTGCCCGCCGACGGCGACGGACAGCCGGATTCCTTCCAGGGCGTACCGTCGATCAGACGCATGGCGGCCCGGTCGGTAGCGATACCCCGTCCGACGATACGGTTTTCGCGGAAAATGTCGGCAATCCGCCGGGCGTAATCCACGGGGTCGAAATCGCCGCATTCGGCGTAGCTCTGCATGAATTCACGGGCCAATTGCGAGTCATCGGTATACTGACCGATGTAGATGGGCACGACGTCCTCGTCCTCACGGTACCAGGCCTGCATGTAGGTGTCGATGAAGTGGCTGCAGGCGATCCGCGGCATGCCTTCCACCGGCGCGCCGAAGGCGTCGCCGAGGCATTGCCCGATCAGACAGCCACGGAATCTATTTTTATCCGGAATCACCCCTGTACCGTCGGTCATATATTATGCTCCACCCCTTATAGGAATAGTTATATATAAAGATATTCACATAGAGGGCGCCCCTGTCAAGTGCATTCTGAAAAAATATTGCCCTTTCCGGTCGACGGCCGAAGCCGTCGGCCGGGAATGGGTCGGCCGGGCCGGTTGCTTTGCCTGAACAATTGCCGTAAATGGAAAACGTGCGGATGGAAGAAAGCCGCGTGGAATATTACCACCAATATCCGAATTGGAAAAAGAGCACCTGGGATTTTTGATCCTCGTCCTTTATGGCCGGCAGGAGACTGCTGTCGAAACGCGTCTCGAACGACACCCATCCGTCGCCGGCCTTGATGTCGACGCCGACCGCGAGCGTCGCGCCCATGTCGACCGTTTCGGCGTTTTCCAGGCCGAAATCGACCGCCACGGTTTCGTTGCTGAGGCGGTATTTATCATTGACGGAAATTCCCATAAAGCCACCGGCGAGCACGTATGGGCGATATTTCCCCTTTACCGGCGGAGTAAATTTGGCCAGAACCGGGATCTCGGCGTAGCCCAGAATAAATTCGGCATTGGTGGTCCCAGCTATCTCGCCTGCCGTATCCCGAACAACAACGTCCTTCAGGCGGTATCCCTTGATGGTGTAAAGCAATTCCATCTGGAAGGAGACCCACTTGTTTTGCTTATAATTGAGGATGCCGCCGACGGCGTAGGCCGTTCTCGAATCGGTCGACCGCTTATGGTAGGCCACGTCGGAGATGCCGGCGCCTGCCTTCAGGCCGAGTTTCAGTTCGGCCGGTTTCCATTGCGCCGTCGCCGTAGAGGCCGCAAGCAGGAGTATCGAAACCGCGAGGACAATGTATTTATGCATGTTCTTTACCTGACTCCATTATTAAGACGATCCTCGAAACGCCGTTGTCTAAGCAAACTTGCGGCTGCCGCGCTGGGTCAGCGGGATTTCCTTGCGGCAGAGCGGACATTCCTCCGGCGTCCAGCTATCGGCCGAGACGGTCGCCAGCGCTTTGAAAGGATAATCGAATGTCACGGCGCCACCGGAACGATCGAGCAACTCCCCCAAACCGACGATATCAGCTTGATATTTCCGGCAAAGATCAATGACCTCTCGGACCGATCCCCCCGTGGTCATGATATCGTCGACGATGAGTGTTTTGGTGCCCGGATCGATTGAGAATCCGCGCTTGAAAATGCGCGAGGCGCCGTCGGCGGAAGCCTCGGCATATATGGAATCGGTATTGAGATGTTTGGCCACCTCGTAGGCGATTAACACGCCGCCGGTCGTCGGGCCGACGACCAATTCGACTCCGTCGCCGGCGAAACGGTCGGCCAGTTCCCGGCACAGTTTCTCCACGAACGGCGGTTTACGCAGGAGGGTGAATTTTTCGAAATAGACATCGCTATGGCGGCCGGAGGACAGCTTGAAGTGGCCCTTCAGCAGGGCGCCGGAGTCGTAGAATAATTGCAAAATTTCCTGTTCGGTCATTTATCCCTCGTCGGTTATTATCGCTACGGCGGCAGCGAAGCGCTTTTCATGGGAGATCGAAATCAGGATCGATTTCCCGGTCAGTTTTTTCCCCAGGTGTTCCGGCAGGCGGACATGCGGCATGCCGTCGGGGCGGCGGAGAATTTCGATATCCTTAACCGTCACCCCGTCTTTGAAAAAGACGCCAAGGCTTTTCATGACGGCTTCTTTGGCCGCGAATTTGCCGGCCATGGTTTCGATCATGCCGGCCCGGCGCGATTTCATGTCGGCGATTTCATCGTCGGAAAACAGACGGGCCAGGTATTTGTCCCCGAATTGTCTGTAACCGTCCCGGATTCTGCCGATATCCACCAGATCTATGCCGGTCGCGTAGAGCATACTGCCGCCGTTTCTTCTCCCTGGTTATTGCCGGATAGTATATCATCCGAGAGGTGAAAAGGAAAGCGAAAATGATCGAAAAAAGTTGTTGCGATTTACGTTGTGTCGCGTAGATTAAGAAGGGAGAGAGAGATATTTGAAAAATCTCTAACACCTCAATAATGAAGGTCGCCCCTTTCGGCTGAGCGTACGCCGGGACCCGTACGGAGACGGACGGTAGCGAAAGCGAAATGCCGGGGTGGCTGTAAAAACCCTTTACCCAATGGGAGATTGAGGAGTTTTTTCAAATGACGTCTCTCTCTTCTTTCTTTATATAGAATTCCATGTAGCGGGGCTGAACTGCCGGGGACGGCGTGCAGAAAAAAAGGCATTAGTTCCGGAATGTTCTCAAGGGGGGGAGCTTATCATGAAATCGCGCCTTATTGTGTTGCTTCCGGTATTCGTTCTTATACTCGTTATCGGGGGATGCGGAAGCGATTCGCCCACGACATCGGACGTCCCTAACGCGTTTAAGGGCAAGTTGTCACTTGTTGTTCTTACTGTTAATGGCGGCAACCCGACTGGTGTCGACAGCGTCCCGGTGATAGTCACGGTGATGGATCAGGTCGATCCCGGACCGTATTCGCTCGACACAGTTTACACCAATCAGTGCGGCGTCGCATATTTCATAAAGCCCGTAGGCTGCACAACATTTGACACCCGGGGCAAGCTCGTCGTAACCGTTGGAGACGCGGATCCATTTGATGTTTATTTCGGAGATGGTGAGGACATAAGCGAAATAATCGATTTCGATTCGCTGGCGACGACGTCCCGCTGATAGCGGTTATCGATTTCAGCTACTCGTTTTCGATGGCGGAAACCCGGACGTAGCGCTTTGATCCAGTGAGCCTAACGGAAGATATTACGCGGCGAGGATTTTGCGGAGGTTATCCTTGATGCCGGCGCTTTGTTCTCCGGGACGAACGAGGATCAGGTAAAATTCGACTCCCGTCGAGATGAGGATAATTCGTCCCGGCTCAATTTCGAAGATTCCCTCCTCGCGTGCCCCCTCATCGCCCGGGAGGGACGCAAAGACGGTGATCAGTTGGGGCAATTCCTTGAAAATATGCTTGAATAATTTCTTGAAATCTTTGGTGATATGGCGGTCATCGACGATTTTGCCCTCCGATGATACCAAAAAGACCCGCTCAACTTCTTCAAGACGCCGAATTCGCTCCAGTCGGCTCAGTTCGCTTTCCGCGCCGGTGATGCTGGACGGTGCGGTTGGCACTCCGCGCTCGCGGAGAGTTTTCGATATTTCGCTGTGCTGGAATTTGATGATATCTTCGATGCGGTGCATTTCCTCGATCGAATCGATGGGGCTGTCGATCGACTTTTCGATTTTGTGCAGGACCTGACCCTGGGAGAAGATCGTGCTCGTAACGCGTGGCTGAGGGATAGCGGCATACTCCGTCTGGAGCTGGAATTCGGTTTTCCCCTTCCTGACTATCGAGGTACGTCCGGCGGGGATGAATTGTGAAACCATCGGCTTACGACCACCCGTCCGGCGGGGCGGCCGCAGTGATCGGCCGTCCCGCCCGAGACTATTTTAGCATTTGGAGAATCCGCAACTGCGACAGACGACACAGCCGGATTCATGTTCGATACGGGCGCCGCAATCGGGGCAGAATTCGACGTTGAGATCGACATCATGTTTGATTGTTTTGCCCCCGCCGAAATTCTTGTGGAGAACGATGGCGATGGCATCCGGGATAGAGGAGATCAAGCCGCCGTTGCCGAATACCGGCGACGAACCCCCGATTCCCTTGAGCTGCTCGACGATCTCATTGACGGGAACGCCGGACCGCATGGCAAGCGAAATCAGCCGACAGATGGCCTCGGTATCGGCCATGGTCGAATATCCCGATTTCCCGATTTGGGCAAATACTTCGAACGGTCTGCCGTCGAAGGAATTGACCGTGATATAGAGATTGCCGTAGCCGGTCTTGATCTTGGTGGTAATACCGGTCAGTTCTTCGGGACGATCTTTCTTCTTGGCGGGAACGGCTTTTATGGGAGCGCCGTCCGTGGCGCCCGACTTCTCCGCTTTGCCGGTGGCGCCGGTCGACAAGACCTGGTCGGCCCGGCAGCCATCGCGGTAAACGGTCACTCCCTTGCATCCCAATTTATAGGCCAGCAGATAGGCTTTGCGGACATCATCGACCGACGCCTCGTTGGGAAGATTGATGGTCTTGGAAACGGCGTTGTCGGTATGTTTCTGCCATACCGCCTGCATCCGGACATGATCTTCCGGCGGCACGTCGTGAGCAGTGACGAAGACGTTCTTGACATCGTCGGGGACTTCGTCAAAACCGGCGATCGACCCCACTTCGGCGATTCGTTCCATCAGCTCCGGCGAATAGAAGCCGCGATCTTTGGCGGTCTGCTCAAACTGCGGGTTGACTTCGACCAGCTTGGTATTATCCATGACATTACGGACATAACTCACGGCGAAAATCGGCTCGATCCCCGAACTGCAGCCGGCTATGATTGAGATCGTGCCGGTGGGGGCGACCGTGGTCACGGTGGAATTGCGCATTTCCATGCCTCGGCCGCCTTCGAAAAAGATCGACTTTTCCCACAGCGGAAAATGGCCGCGCTTTTTCCCCAGTTCGGTTGAGGTTTTGTGGCCGATTTCGTTGACGCGGGCAGATATTTTTTCGGCCAGTTCGTAGGCGTCGTCGGAATTGTATCTGATCCCGAGAGTCATCAGCATATCCGCCCAGCCCATCACGCCCAGTCCGATCTTGCGATTGCTTTTGGTGTTGACGTCGATTTCCGGAAGCGGGTAGCGATTGGCTTCGATGACGTTATCCAGGAAATGGACGGCGTCAGAGACAACCTGATCGAGAAGCTCCCAGTCGACTTCGTACTTATACATCGATCGGGTATTATCGGGATCGACGACCGCCCGGGTGATCCGGGCCAGGTTGATCGAACCGAGGTTGCAGCTTTCATACGGCAGAAGCGGCTGTTCGCCGCAGGGATTGGTCGATTCGTACATGCCGACCTGGCGCACCGGATTGCCTTCGTTCATACGATCCAAAAACATTACCCCCGGCTCGCCGGTGGCATGGGCGTGTTCGACGATCATATTGAATACGTCGCGGGCTTTCAGCCGCACCCGGTCGCTGTCTCTCACGTATGGTTTGTCTGTCCGGGGATCTATCAAATCGTAGTAATCGTCGCGTTCGATGGCGTCCATGAAGGCATCGGTAATGGCGACGGAAATGTTGAAATTGGTCAGTTCGGTAAGGTTATCCTTGCAGGTGATGAATTCGAGGATATCGGGATGATCGACCCGCAGAATGCCCATGTTGGCGCCGCGGCGGGTGCCGCCCTGCTTGACCGCCTCGGTCGCGGCGTTAATGACCTTCATGAATGAGATCGGGCCGGAGGCGACGCCAGAGGTCGAGGCCACCACGGAGCTTTTGGGACGCAGCCGCGAAAAGGCGAATCCGGTTCCTCCGCCCGACTTGTGAATGAGCGCAGTATTTTTGACGGCGGTAAAAATCGATTCCATGCTGTCGTCGATGGGCAGAACGAAACAAGCCGAAAGCTGACCCAGCGGTCGGCCGGCGTTCATCAGGGTCGGCGAATTGGGCATAAACTCGAGGTTGCTCATCATCTCGAAGAAGGTATCTTCGGTTCGCTGGACCTCCTCGTCGCTGGTGCCGAACGACTTATCCGGCGCGGCGATCGCCTTGGCCACCCGGCGGAACAATCCCTCCGGGGTTTCCACGACCCGTCCCTTGCCGTCCTTGGCCAGATACCGCTTTTCCAGCACATTGAGGGCGTTTTCGGTCAAAACCGGCCGTTTGATATTCACATCGTCCATGTCAAAACCTCCGCTGCTACTCATCCATGATTTTTACGCATTGATTCTCTTCGTCGATCTCATAATCCCAAAACACAATTGGTGTCTCGCGCTTTAAAACCCGCAACATCTCCAGGCACAGGCGCCGGATTTCCCAATGGGCGCGGGGATGACAGCGCACCGCGAAAATATGCCGGTACTCCCGCAAATTGGCCGAAATCACGATTTCCGACGTGGTGGCGTTGGGGAGGATATACCGGGCATCCTCTTTCGGTATATCGGCGGCAACCATCTCGGAATACAGCCGTTCCGTCTCCGCCGCCAGCTTCATAAAGCGCTCATAATACGCCGTTCCTTTAATGCTCGGCGGAACGACCAGATTATAGTCGCGCGTCTTGCCGTATTCAACGTATCGCTGCGATTCCTGGGACGGCGACATCAGCCGGTGCCGGACCAGTTCGTGCGTCATCACCCTCGATCCGCCCTTGATCCGAAACGTCGCCATGGCGTGCTCGAGCACGGAATGATGTTTCTTGCGAATCACTTTCTTGATCAAATCCTCGGTCGAGGACGGCGGATTGTACCGGTGGAATGACAGATAGCAGGTGCGGCAGGCGCGCTCGATGACATCCTCGGCATTGGGCGTTATCGCCATCAACTCCACCGTGGGCGAGGCCTCCAATTTTTTCAGATCGGTCATTTCCAAAACCTCGGTTTTCTCACTCATAATAACATCCCCTTCCATGCGGTTGTATATCACTTCTTATCGTTTTTTTTCTCGTTCCGGCGCGTAATTACCCATAAGCGTTCGCCTAAGCCTTTGAAATATAATAAGTTGAATGGCGTCGGCAGTATCACGCCGACCCCACTGTCCTCACTATGCTGATTTAAAGCAAGCAGGGTGATATTTACATCGCTGATACGCCTCTGTCAATTAAAAAATAACAAAAAATTAAAAAAAAGCACAACATATTGTAGCGTAAGGCGAAAATGCATACTTTATATTGTGGATAAACTTGTTTACAATCTGTTGACAGAATGTGCCAAACCGTCTATCCCCTTGGAATATAATCGCCTACCGTTTCCGGTCTTGCACCCGCCGCAATCGGCGGAAAACGTCAAGATATTCCTTCACCAAAACCTCCTCGGCCGCGCCGACGCCCTCCATGACGAGAATCCCTACTCTCAAGACGGCCCGCATCGTGTCCGCCATCGGCCGGTCGTACTTTTTGGCTATGTCGATCAGCCGCGATTTGAGTTCATAGGAGACATGCATATTGATGTTATGGTCGCCGCGCAATTTTTTGATTGGTTCCATGAATATACCTCCTCATATCATATGATATTTCCGATGGGTCATCAGCGTCTGCGGCTTGATGTCCGCGATGTCGAAACTCATCCTCAAAATTCTTATTGCCTTCCTCCACGTGTCGTGTTCACTTTTGGCCCGGATAAGATCATCTATCTCAGCCTCGCGGGGATGATCGCAGAGGGGACATTCGAGCCTGATCCGTACGGGGACATTGTACCGCCCGGCCAGCATTTTGTGGAGCCGCAGGCGAATTTTCTTCCGGGCGGAGCGGTGTCTATTCACGAGCCGTCGCGGCGGGCAACCGATGAGCGCCGATATCTGCGGGTAGGTCATCCCCCGCAAATAATACATCCGGACGAATTCGGCTTCATCGGGTTCGAGGCCATCGATAGCCCAGCGGACGGCGGCGATAATTTCGTCGTTGTAGCCGGCCCCTCTTTCGGCATCGGCGGACCATACTGCCGACGGATCGCCGGCCGATTCGATTATCCAATTCCGCGTGATCATTCGATGTCCCGTCATGGCATCTCCTCCGTTGATGTTCGCGGCTAAAATGCCGGATGAATCGCGAAACGTCAATGACACGACGGTCACATCGAACGGCCGGTGGGATCATCGCCGAATGCGATATCATAATGATTCACTTTTCGGCCGGTTCTGTCGCCGCCTGCCGGAATCTTCGGTTGACATTGACGAGGATTGGCCGTTATTTCGGCGTATAGAATTACGACAAAGGAACGATGACTATGCTCGACCCATCGCAGTCGCCCGGCCCGCTGCCTCAAGACTTTGCCTCCGGCGAACAGAAGCCGGGGAAATCGTTCACGCCCCGGTTGGGCACATACATCCTGCTGGTTTTTCTCGTTGTCATCTGGCCGGGACTGAGCTTGCTGGTAATGTTCGTCGGCGGCGGCGACATCAGCCTGGACATGGTCGATCCCGTTCGGTACATCTATATCCCGACGATCATAATCGAATGGCTGATCGTTCTGGCCGTGTCCCTGGGTATCCGCCGGGAAAAATCGTCATTCGCATCCATCGGCCTGGTTCGTCCGAAGCTCGTCGATGTGCCGACAGCCATACTATTTTTAATCGGGGCAAATATCGTGTTGATGCCGGTTGAAGTCGGGCTATCGGCGATCGGGCTGCCCGTCAACGAAAACGTCAATCTGCTCGTGGAAAAAGCCGGGCAATCGTTCTGGTGGTGGCTGGCCTTATCGGCCACGGCCGGGTTTTGTGAGGAGGTCGCTTTCCGCGGCTATATCGTTACCCGTATTCGGGGCATATTCCCCGGAGGCGGCTGGGCGCTGGCGGTCGGCATATCGTCGTTCGCGTTTGCCGCCGGGCACGGCTATCAAGGGCCGGGCGGCTTGATCCTGTTATTTTTCCTGGGGGCGATGTTTTGCGGCCTGTTCCTATATACGAAATCGCTCTGGCCGGCGATCCTGGCCCATTTTATTCAGGATTTTTCCGCCGTCATTTATTCTCACTTTGTCGGTTCCTGACAGTCCTGGGGCGGCGGGCCGCCTTTAAATATATATGAAATCAGGTAGACCGCATCGGCCACGTTGACCGCGCCGTCGCAATTGTCGTCTCCCGAGGCGTATGGCAGCGGCGCTGGCCCGCCCTTGAAGACGCAATTGATGATGTGTATGGCATCGGCGATGTTGACGGATCCATCGCAGTTGGCGTCGCCGTTGACGTACCCGCCCGGCAGCAGCGTCACGGTAATCGTGTGGTCGGTATTCATCATCACGGCGGTATCGACGGTAACGAATCCGGGAAACGACACGCTTATGGTTTCCATACCGCCGCCCACGGCATCAAACGAGAACTCTCCGGATTGGTCGGTCGTGTCGGACTGGCCGTCGGGAGATATTGTCACACTTATGCCGTTCAGGGGTTGCGGGACGACGTCATTCAGCGTGACCGCGCCCGACAGAGGGAAGTAATTTTCCACACCGACCGTCATCGAATCAAGCGTCGCATTCCCGGCTCTATCCCACGCCCGCATATAGACCACGTGTTGACCGTTGTTGTAGACCGCCGTCGGCCAGGCGTAAGCAGCGTCGCTCGATTCGATTACGGAATCGCCGTCGGAATTGGTCACGGTGAAATAATAATCCCGCACGTCATAATCCCCTTGTGAATTGCAGAGACCGTCGTCGCTGTAGATGACGCGGGTGGTCGCATAAAGCTCCGAGTATGGCCCGATCCGTCCGGTAAAACAATATCCGGTTTTCCACGGGTCATTGTCTATCCGGTATTCGATACCATGCGGCGTCACTTTGTGCTCATAATCATTGATATAGTCGTAGGCCCGGCAGATGATATCGACATTTCCGGTCAAAATCTCGCCGGGCTGGTAATACGACCCCGTCTGATTGTTCGCAAAAGCGAATTTCTGATCGCCATAGGCATTTTCGAACACCGGGGCATCGGGATCATCGATGTCAGTCAATTCGTCGAGCGGATTGCCGATGAAGTCCCAATCCTGCCAGTTATCCCACGACTCGCCGGAAAAGCGGATCTTGGAGAAGTGCAGATGATTGAAATCGTTGTAGGTCCAGAGGACCACGTCGCCGATATATTGTCCCTCGTCCACCCAGTCCCCGATATCAAGCCCGGCGTTCAGCACCATTGAAATATAGTCGACATGGGCATACATCCAGGCGTCGCATTCGGCGGGGCCCGCGGAATCTCCGACAACAACGCGCCAGTGTGTTTCGGCTGAGGTGGTGAGAATGGCTTTTACATATCCGGCTTTTACCGCATACGCGGGCGTTCCGGCCGGGGCCATGATATCGATCCCGGTATGCATATAGGGAGTGCAGGGATCGCCGTAGCATTGATATTCCCCATATGTATTTCCGATTGGCTTATACACGCTGTCGCGGAAAATCGGCCATTGATAGGCCTTTATTTCCGTCGTACAGAGAAAAGCTATAGCCATAGCTGTGGCCACGGCGATACGGAAAACATTAGCTCGGTTCGTGACAGACGCCTCCTTATCCAATAAGAGTTGGACTAAGCGGCAGAGATCAATGAGGTGAGGTCACCGGGTTATATCCACGTTCTATACGAGACCTGCCCGACGTTGGATTCATTGCCCGAAGCCGATTATCATTTTCCCCCCGGTGGCGGGCCGCTGTGGAAAATATAATTTATCAGAAAGACGGCATCGCCGATATTTATCGAGCCGTCCGAGTTGGCGTCGCCGGAGGGATACGGAATGGGAGTCGGACCGCTTTTAAAGATGTAATTTACGAGATAGACCGGGTCGCCGATATTGATGGTCCCGTCGAAATTGGCGTCTCCGAGGGTGAATGCGGCTGTCTGCAGAACGACGCTGATCTGCCGGTGTTGATTCATCATAACGGTCGTATCAATACTCTCGTATCCGGGACGACTGAATTCGATCACCTGGCTTCCTCCGCCGACGGCAGGGATAGCATACGCGCCGTCGGAGTCGGTCGTATCGGCAAGATTGTCCGATGATATCGTGACGTACGCTCCGGCGCCATCGGGGTTGCCGTCGCCATATGCGACGACCCCGCTCAGTTCGAACAGGTTAGAGACGCTCGCCGGCATTGAAACGGTGGTGGCGTTGCCGAATCGATCGGTGGCCCGGGCGTAAATCATATATTCGCCGTTGTGAAAATATGCCGTCTGCCAGGACCGCGGTTTATCGGAAGCTTCGATTATACCGTCGCCATCGGTGTTAGTCAGGTTGAAATAGAAGACGCGGCTGTCGTAATCGCCCCGGCAAATGAGATAGCCGTCGTCCTGGTACACGACGTTGACGAGATTGTCCCAATCCAGATCGCCGGTGAAGACCACGGAGGTCGTCCAGGGAACCGACGAATCGCCCTCGATTCTATATTCCATTTTGTAGGGAGCCAGCTGCCAGGTGCTATTAATCCTGTCGCCGGCGCGACAGATGATATCGACATCGCCGGCCAGCGGCTCGCCCGGGGCGAAATAGGAAATTTCCTCGTTTTGGCAGAAGGCGAACCAACTTGTGCCGAGGGCCGCCTGAAAGGTCGGTGCGGTGGGATCGTCTATGACGCTTAATTCGTCAAGGGCATTGCCGATGAATTGCCAGTCGGAATTCCAGGTCACGCCGGAGTTGCGTATTTTGACGAAGTGCAGATGATGGAAATCGGCCACCGGCCAGTAGACGAGATCGCCTAGATATTGACCCGCAAAGACCGTGTCACCGACATTGACAGCAATCGTCATTGGGTCGAGATGAGCGTACAGCCATCCGTCGCAGGTCGCCGCTCCGGCAGAATCGCCGATAGCCACGCGCCAATGCAGGCTGGCGGAAGTGGTCAGGACGGCTTTGACGTAACCGGCTTTGACGGCATACACCGGCGTCCCGGCGGCCGAAAGAATGTCGATGCCGGGATGATAATATGATCCGGTGCCATAGTTTTGGTATTCACCGTAGGAATTGCCGATGGGACGGGAGATATTGGGAGGGTCCATCGGCCAATCGATGGCCGCCGATATCGATGCCGAAATAATCAACAGCAGGCAGATTGGCAAGCATCGACTCACGCGAGGCATCACCTTCACCCCCGCATCATTTGAGTAACGTCATTTTCCGGGTACGGATATTGTCGCCGCTTTTCATGCGGTAGAGATAAATCCCCGAGGCGACTTTATGGCCGGAGCCGTCGGTTCCGTCCCAGGTGACCAGATGATTCCCGGCGGCGAGGGTGTTATCCACCAGGGTGCGGACCTTCTGCCCCATGAGATTGAAGATCTCGAGGACAACCCGCTCCGATTGAGGCAGTGAGAACCGGATGGTCGTGACGGGGTTGAACGGGTTGGGATAGTTTTGTCCCAGATCGAACACCGATGGTGTTGTCGTATGTTCATTCCCAACGTCGGTTGGATCGTAGAGAGTTTGCGACGCATAAATGCTGAGGCCATTAGCGCGGGCATCGACCCAGGCGAACAAGCCGCGACCGCGATATCCCGCCACGGCGGGCTGCTGCATGAACCGCCCCGCAGCCGTCGCGACCGGAATGTTGGCCTCGACCGGATTCATCGACGGGTCGAATATCTGCCGATAGGGCATGGCCGGTGAGGACCGATGATCGATCCACGTAAATAGCGTATAGCCGCGATTATCCACGGACAGATCGAGGTCGCCGGGCAAGGCCTCCGGCGCATCGGTTATCGCGAGAGTCGGCGTCAGGATTGATCCGGTATAGTCGAACACCGTGGCGAACAGGTTCGTTTCGCCGGCATTGAAACCACGCCACGCGAGAACAATTTCTCCGTCCCCGGTGACACCCGCGTCAAAATCATCGATCACGAAACCATCGACATCCGATGTGAAGACAAATAGATCGTTTGTCTGTCCGGTAGCGATGATCTTCTTGAATTCAACGGCCGGACCCGCAGGATTTAACTGGTTGAGATAGGCAACAATAAAATCGCCGGCGCTGTCTGCGGAAACGACCGCCGATTCGCCTGTTTGGGCCGCATCGGCCGGGCCAATCAGCACATTGGCGCCAGCTTTGGCAAAAGTCTGGTCGAACCGCTGGCCATAGATTTTGGGAACGCCGCTGCGGTTGTCGGTCCAGACGACAAGTGAGATATCGTTCTTGTCGATGGCGCAATCGGACGCGAAATGCGCCGCCTCGCCGGAGTCGTCGTTGACGGTAATCTCGTCGGTGAGGTTATTGGAGGGGCGCAGGAACCGGCAAACGATGTTTTGACCGCCGACGCCGACCTGACGGCTATCCGTCCACGAAACGAGCATTTTGTCATTGGCCGCCGCGGCCGCCGGTTGTGTCTGGAGACCGCCGGGAGCATCGCTGTTTATGCGGTGATTTTCGCCTATAATATCCCCACCGACATACAAATCCTGAATCATGATATCGCCGGCGTCGCGGCGCATATCGGTAAAGATGACCTCCCAGTCGTACGGGCCGAAAGCGACGATATCGGGCTCGAACGACGGCGCGCCTACGGTATCATCGTTGAGACGGAATTCCGGTTTTACGGCTGTCGGTCCCGTCGTGTAGACGGCGCCGAAGGCATCAAGCTTGCCCAGGTCGGCTCCGGTCCAGACGATACCGGCAACGCCCGATATAGTACCCGTTACGGCGGGGTCGAAATTTATCTTATCCGTGGTCGATACGACGGCCGATGATCCATCTTTCTGCAGATTGGTCGTAAACCGCTGGAGCATTATGGCGTTTTCTGCACCGTAGATCGTCCACGAAGCCATCACCTTGCCGCCCGGCGTTACGGCAAGATCGATTCCCCAGTTGGAGGCCGCCGCCGTTTCATCGGACAGCAGGCGATTGACGCCGACCGGACTGCCCGATTGATCGAGTTGCTGCATGTAGATTTTCTGGCCGTCGCGAAGATCGACCCAGGCGGCAACATATCCGGCGGTGCCGCTGTAGGTCAGCGACGGGAGATAGCGCGCCGAATCCGGAGCCGAGGCGTCCACCAGTGAAAACTCCGCCCCGAAAGGGATGCCCAAGGTATTGAATCGGCGATAGAAAATATCGGCCTCACCGCTGCGATAGTCTTCCCAGGCAATCGCGAAATTTCCGCTTGGTGCGCCGGCCACGGCCGGCGACCAGTGCCTCACATCAAGACCGTCGCTGTTGACGGTCGTTTGCGCGATGGAAACGACGCCGCCGGCAGAGAAGGCGCGGCAGACGATAGTATTTTCAAGAGAATAATTTTCCCAAGCTACGATCAATCGGCCATCGCTGAGACAGGCCGCGTCGAATTCGCCGGCGTAGCCGCCGAGCGCCGTATCGCTGACGAAAAATACCGGCGTTACCTGAACGGCCAACGAATCGAACCGGGCCGCCTGCAGAAACCCGTGCACCTCTTCCCGCCAGACGACATAGAACGCGCCCGTGGTGTCGGCGCAGACATGGGGATCGGCCAAATCATAATCCTCGGCAACGATCAGCGCCAGATTATTGCCGATGGCGGTTCCGTCATCGTTGAGAATCTGCAGGTACACGCCGACCGGCCCCTGGCGATTATCGGCCCAAACGGCTACCATCCGGCCGCCTTTCAAATCGGCGATATCAGCATCTTCCTGGATGAAATTAGCCGGACTGACCGATTCCGACACCAGCACCTCGCCGTCGAATAATCCCGATTTGGTCATAGATTCATTGATAGCCGGAATAACTAACGGCAGGTTGGAATTCATCGCATTTGGTATATACTCACGGTCGACATGGAGATTATTGCGAAATTGATGTGGATCGGCTGAGGGCGGTACGTTTCCTCCATCGGCAGCAAAGACGGAAACCGTCAGAAGGCCGACCGCCATCAGGTAATGGAGTGTTTTCCAGTTCATCACAGGTCCCTGGCTTATAGATTCATGCTCTTGGCGCGCAACTGATATGCCGGGAAATCGCCTTCCCCTGCCGTTCTTGAGCCGTTTCTGCCCGAACCCTCCTTACTACCTGTTCCACAACAAAATACGCTGTACTATGGCGGTCTTTTTGGCTTCACTCCGACCGGTATTCTCCACCCCCCGCAAGCGGGTGATTGGATAACTCCGTGCACATTATGCAAATCCGGTCAGCAAGCCGACATTCGGCGCGTCGGCGGGTATGTATGATGGGGACATTTGCCGCCGCCCACGGAAATATACCCAAAATGCCCGGTTTGTCAAGTACTTAGGGGAAACATGTCATAGCGGCAATCGTACATTAACATAAGAAAGCAGGCAACGTAAACGCCTGCCGGGACGTCAAAGGTAATGAAGGAGAAAGGCGACAATATGAACGGCCGGCAGACAGCCATGACTATGGATATTGCGTCCATCGCCACCGAGCGGAAAACAGAGTTTATGACGGACTATAATATCGCCCAAGCGGTCGCTGAGGGCGACCGCACCCGGTTTAAGGAAATCTACGACCAAAATATTCCGATTCTTTTCAACCTTGCCCGCCGCCTGACCGAAACCACCGCCGAAGCCGAGGATATCGTGCAGGATACGTTTGTCCGCGCCTACCAGAAAATCCACCTATTCGCCGGGCGATCGACGTTGTCGAGCTGGCTGTACCGTATCTGCCTCAACGTCGGCCTAGAGCACCTGCGACGCAAAAAAGGCACTTTCTCCTCTGAGGATATGCAGGATACGTCTATCGCCGCCGTCGAGCCGGACCAGAAAACACTCATCCTGAGGCGAAAACTCGAAGAGGCGATCAAGCAATTGCCCGACGGGTGCCGCACGGTTTTCATCCTCCATGATATCGAGGGATTCAACCACAAGGAAATCGCCGCGCAATTGAATCTCGCCGAGGGGACATCGAAATCGCAGCTTTTCAAAGCGCGGGCCATGCTGCGGAAAATTTTGACCGGACGGGAGTCGTAAGTCATGGTGAGTTTTGCGTACACATGCCGGCGCATCGAACGCCTGCTCTCCGACCGGGTTGACGCTCCGCTGTCGTCGCGCGACGAAGAACGGGTGACGGCGCATCTGGAGAAATGCGAGGCCTGCCGGTCGGAGTATGCGTTCTACGTCGATTTGAAGACGGCGGCCGGAGAGATGGAACAGGTCCGGCCTCCGGCCTATCTGTGGGAACGCATCGCCGTCCAGCTCGATGAACATCCCTGGGGCGAGGACCAGAATCGTCCGGGTATACTGACGGTGTTGGCCGGATTTATCCATGGGCATTTCAGATTAGTCGGCGCCGTGGTCAGCGTGGCCTTGATCCTGATGATCGGTGGGCTCCCCGCCGGATTCCAGCGGCAGGCTCCCAACCCGTATGTGCCGGCCGCTCACAAGACATTACTGGGAAACGATCTGCAGAATCTCTCCGCTTTCATGATCGCCAACGGCGACCGGTTCCCCACCGAAGTGCAGGATTATTACCTGCGCCACGCCGAGGGATTGGATCAGCAAATTCGGACGATAAAATCGGCTCTTGCCCATTATCCGAATAATCGTCAGATGCAGGCCCAATTAGCTATGGCCTACGGGCAAAAAATCCGCTTGTACCAGGAACTGGAATCATCGACATTGCGGGGCGGATATATTCCGGACAGGCTGGGCGGTGAGTATGATAAAGAGGATCATCGCTATGAATAATAGATGGCATATGTTGAAACCGGCGCGCCTGATGATATTTCTGGCGACGCTTTTGGTGGCGGCGTCGGGTACATGGCTTTTCGCGGGGCCGCCTATCCCCGAACCATACCCGCGCACTTCAACGCAGAAAGGCGACGAAATCGGAGACAAAACGGTTGTTTTGGCGGAACGATATGTCGACCTGCTCGATGAGCTGGAAGACGTTCTGCAGGAATACGAAGATTTTTTCCAGCAATACGGCCTGGTATCGATGAAGGAATACGAAAAATCGATCAAGCAATTCCGGGAGTCGCTGGGGCGGGAATATTCCGCAGAATCGTACAAGCAAATGATGGAAAAGCTGGACAAGCTCATCACAAACCTGGAGGATATCGACAAGAATTCCGATGAGAAATCCAGCCTGCAAAGCCGGGATTTGCGCAACCTGCGGTCGCTTGGGTATGATCTTGAGGATGTTCGCGAAGAATTGCGGGATCAAGTCGGCGATTCGCATCTTCGCAAGGACATCGATCCGGAAACGCTCTCGCGAGCCATCAGCCAGGCTATGGCCGAAGCTGCGCGCGCCATGAAGGAAGCGCAGAAGGCCTATCAGGAGCAGTTGGCGATACCGGTTCCGCCCGTGCCTCCCTCCGCGGCGGTGAGTTCTCTTAATCGACTCAACAATTTATATACTCCGGAATTCAGCGCTACGCTGACCCACACAACCAAGGCGACCATTACCAGCAAGGACATCACCGTCGAGCTGGTCAATCCGCTCGGCGGCATAACCGCCGAGACGTGGAATAAATCTGAGCTCAGTGCGGTCTTGACCGTCGGCTACAGCGAGGGATCGAAACAGAGCCGAAACCTGGCTGAAGAAATCAAGCTGGTTCTCGAGGAATCGCCCAAGTCGACTACGATCCGAGTCGTCTACCCGGAAAGCGACAACGACAAGATAAACATTGTCTCTTCCCAGCTGGAAGTTTCGATGCCCCGGTCGAATCCGGTCAAGATTACCAATTCGTTCGGCCCGGTCACGGTGCATGAACTCGACAATCGTCTCGATGTATCATCGGGGTTTTCCAGCATCGATATTCAGAGAATCAAGGGCGATGTCGGCATCAACAATTCGTCGGGATCGGTGTATCTTGAAGACGTCACGGGCCGGGCCGACGTCAGCAATTCCTTCGGGCCGATCGAAATTGTCTACCTGAAAGGCGACGCCATCCTCTCGAATAGCTATGCCCCCATCACCATCAAACGGTCCACCGGGCGGCTCGATATCAGCACGTCGGGACTGGTCAGCATCAACCGGCATACCGGCGACGCCGACATCCATTCCAGCAACGGCGAGATGGATATCTATGCCGTGACGGGGAATCTGATCGCCGTCAACTCCTTCGGGAAGATGCGGGTCGAGGATGTATCCGGCGACGCCGAGATCGAAAACGCCAATGCCGAGACCGAAGTTACGCAGATCGGCGGGCGGTTGACGGTTTCCAACAAGTTTGCGCCGATCACCGTTGAGAATGTCGGCAAAGATCTCACCGTCAAATCCTCCAACGGCCGCATCAGCGTCAACGGCGTCAAGGGCAATGTCAATATCGCCAACCGTTTCGGGGAGGTCAGGGTCGAATCGACCGGCGGCACCATCCGCATCACCAACGCCAACGCCCCCGTGACCGTCACCGACGCGCAGGCGCTGGTGAACGTCGTTAATTTGTTCGGGCCGGTGTATATCTCCGGCGTGGCCGGCAACGTTGACGTCGATAACCAGAATGCGTCGGTCGATCTGGTCGATATCGACGGCGCATCCAAGGTCAGCACGACATTCGGGATGATCACCGGCGAGAACCTGGGCGGGCCGTTTATCATCGCCAACAGCAACGGCTCGGTGGAACTGACGCGGGTGATGGGAATATCGGCCGACTGCGAAGTGACGACGACGTTCGGCGATATCATTCTCGAACTGCCTCGGGGTAAGAAATTTAATCTTTTGGTCAAAACGACCTACGGCGAAATCGAGTCCGATCTGCCACTCAAGATGACGTCCAACGGCAACATCAGTTCGGGTGAATTTACCGTCAGTCAGGCTGACCCGACCGTCAAATTAACAGGCAAGAGCTCGACCATCAAGATCACCACCAAGTAGCAATCATTTTCGACAATTATAGGTCGGGAGTCGTGCCGAAGGCCCTGAGCTTTGCGAAGGGTCGAAGATCCTGAACGAAGTGAAGGGCGCTCCGACAATCCGCTTTCAGAATCCCTAAATCGGGCCAATTTCGTCCCAAAAAAGAAACCATTTCGAGATTTCAACGTAGAATAAACCAAGAGAGAGACGATATCGACCGGACATAAAAGCTTCAGACATATTTCTTCCTTAGAGTGTGACGCAAAGGCCCCAACCACCGGGGCCTTTTTGCTAAATCCGTGGTTTACGAAAACTCCGGTTCACGGGTTTAAAGACCTGTGGTACCCGTATATAGCAGACCTGTGGTACCCGTATGATGCATTCCGCATTATAATACAATTTATAATTATATTGCTTGACATCCGTATATTGGTTCACATAAGATGAGTATGTTGCAATGAGGTTACGGTACCCCACCCGAAGGGTGGGCGAAGCGAATGGTATAGACCGGGCAGATAGGTAACAGTTTAGACCGAGGACATAGGTAACAGG
>CAZJWR010000062.1:0-21692 GCA_964549765.1 uncultured Ignavibacteriales bacterium | reverse complement strand
GATCCCACGATATGACATCGGGGGAAGTGAGATTCAGGATTTTGGTAAATGTCTCCGCCGGAACGAACAATTCGCCGCGAATCGCCTTGATCGGTAGGATGAGGTTGTAAACGGAATCATTTAGCCTTATATAGGGCGAGCCGACGGTGAAGCGAAACTTGTTGGTTTCCAATGTATATCGGATGGAATATCCGGGGCGGATCCAGCGCAGGTCGCCGCCGATGACGTCGCGGAGTCCGGACAAGCTGTAATATAGCGATT
The DNA here is from genome assembly GCA_964549765.1 of uncultured Ignavibacteriales bacterium. Lineage (GTDB taxonomy): Bacteria > Zixibacteria > MSB-5A5 > GN15 > JAAZOE01 > CAZJWR01. The sequence goes on along the minus strand of CAZJWR010000062.1, from coordinate 21,431 downwards.
CACCGTCCCCGACCGCCTCGATTTTCTGTGTCCCGCCGGAGGTTTTGACTTTGACTTCTCCAGCCGATGCGGGGATCGAGAAGATCATGAGCATTGCGATATATATGCCGACAAGACGGAGCATTAATTCGAGTCCTTTATTTTCCGCGACATTTCCCGTTCGGCTTCGCGGCGCACGATATCCTGGCGTTTGTCGTACGATTTTTTGCCCCGGGCGGTGGCGATTTCAACTTTGGCGTAGGGGCCTTTGAAGTAGATTCTCAGGGGGACGATGGTATAGCCCTTTTCGTTGGTGGCTCCCCAGAGTTTGCGGATTTCGCGTTTATTGAGCAGCAGACGGCGCTTGCGGATCGGATCGTGGTTTTCGCGGCTGGCCATGTCGTAGGCGCTGATGTGCATGTTATACAGATAGACCTGTCCGTCTTCGACTGAGGCGTACGAGTCGGACATCTGCACTTTACCGAGGCGCAGCGACTTAACTTCCGTGCCTACCAATTCCAGACCGGCCTCGTACTTGGTGTGGATGTGGTAGTTGTGGAAGGCCTTGCGGTTAGTCGCGATGATCTTTATCTTTCTCTCCGTATCCGCCATGCGATGAATTTAGGTTCGTGTCATAGTTATGGCAATATAATTGTTACAGCGGGAGCCGCCGAAAGGCTCCAAAAAAGTCACGACAGTGAGGGAAACGCCATGCGCGCAGGGATATTGCAGTTCAGACCGAAGAAAGCGGACGTCGACGCCAATCTGCAGACCATCCGGAAATTTCTCATCCGCCGCAAGTTCGACCTGGCGGTACTGCCCGAATTGGCGACGACCGGGTATAATTTCTCGCACCGCGAGGAAATCCTGGCGCTGGCCGAGGATCGGCGAGGGAAATCATTCGCGTTTATGGCTGATCTGACGGCCAAGACCGACGGTGCGGTTGTCTGGGGTATGGCCGAGAAAAGCGGCCGCAAGATTTATAATTCGGCGGTTTTGACCACGCCCGAGGGCGATCATCGTGTGTATCGGAAGACGCACCTTTTTTTCCGGGAAAAGCTGCTTTTCAATTCGGGCGATAGCGGATTTAAGGTTTTCACGTGGCGCGGTGTGCGGATCGGATTGATGATCTGTTTCGACTGGATTTTTCCCGAGGCGGCGCGGTCGCTGGCTCTGGCCGGAAGCCAGATTATCTGTCATCCGTCGAATCTGGTGATGTATTATTGCCAGGACGCCATGGTGACGCGGTCGCTGGAAAATGCGGTTTATTGCATGACGGCCAACCGGGTCGGGACGGAGAATATACCCGAGATCGGCCTGACCTTTACCGGCCGTTCGCAGATGACCGACCCCAAAGGCAAGCGGCTTATTCGTTTTACCCGGACGGAAGAGAGCTTTAGGGCAGTCAAGATTACGCCGGAATCATCCGATATAAAGAACATGAATCGGTACAACAACATGTTCGCCGATCGTCGGGTCGGCATGTATTCTCTGGTTTGCAGGAGAAAAGCATGAAAAATACGGGGGCCGTGCGAACGGCGAAAATCCTGGTCGTCGACGATGAACCGGAAATAACGGAAATTATCGAGGCGTTTCTGGATAACGCGGGATACAGCGTCAAAGTCGAAAACAAACCGGCCAAGGCGGTCGATCTGGCCAAGCAGCTCAAGCCGGATCTGATTCTCCTCGACATCATGATGCCGGGCGTGGACGGATATACCATATGCAACCGCCTCAAGGAAGATCCGGCGATGGTCAATACGCCGGTTATATTCCTGACCGGAAAGGATTCCAAGGACGATCAGGGACGGTCGTTCCAGGCCGGGGGGGACATGTTCATCAAGAAGCCGTTCAGCTGCGAACGTTTGCTGGAAATTGTCAATATCGTCCTGCTATCCGTCGGCAAGGGTTGATTTTACAAATCGGCCGGGGCCGAGGCACAAATTTCTCCTTGACATTATTGTGCAGTGCACTATACTATGAGTATGATAACGATCAAACGGTACCGCAACCGGCGGTTGTACGATACCGAACAAAAATCGTTTATCGTCCTGCCCGACCTGGAGCGTATGGTTAAACAGGGCGTACGGTTTCGAGTCATCGACACCGCCACCGGAAACGATATCACGTTGTCGATGTTGACGGCGGTACTGAGCGAAGGTGTACACAGCTGGAGAGACGTGACCGCGTCACAGGATATCCTGCGGGCCGTCATCAGATTAGGAGGAGTACGATCCATGAGCATCCTGAAAAACACGGTACTGGCCGGCATCGGCTTCGCCGAACTGACCAAGAAGAAGGCCGAAGAGCTGATCGACACGCTGATCAAGACGGGCGATTTGTCCAAGTCCGAGAAGAAAGAGGCGGTCATGGAGCTTCTGGCCAAGGCCGAGACCAAGACCAGGGAAACGACGAGCAAAGTGGGCAAGGAAATCGAAAAAGCCATCAAGAGCGTCAGCATCACCAAAAAATCAGACATCGAGGCGCTCTCGAAAAAGATTGACAAGCTGAACCGGAAAATCTCCGACCTCGAAAAGAAGCTCGACGCAGGCGAAGGCAAGACCGAGTAACGCGTCGTCACGGCCCGGGCGGCGGAGGGAGCATATCAAGGCCCCGGCGCCGTCCGCTGTGCACAGAGCCGCCTGAATCATCGATTTTATGTAACACGGCCTCGGCGCCCCACCCCTGCCCGGCTCGGGTGAGCTGTTGTCGACGGGCAGACAACGAATCCGGTCCGACATTATTTCAATTTTGCACAGACTTCCCCCTGCTATGCATCGAATCCCCGTTTTATCACGGTATTGTTTTCGTACAAAAGGTATAAATGGCGGGAAGAGGACGGCAGTGGAACGGTTTGCCCTTGCCCCGCGCGTCCCGGAAAGGTACATTGCACCATAGTTATGGATGCCCGAATCAATATCTGCGGATATTCCCGCGCCGAGTGCGAGCGGTTGGTCGTCGATCTTGGGTACAAGCCGTTTCACGGGCGCCAATTGTATAAATGGATGTATAAATATCTGGTTTTCGACTTCGACCGGATGACCGACCTGAAAAAGGACCTGCGCAGTACATTACAGGAACGCTGCATCATCGCCCTGCCCCGGCAGGCCGCCCGCGAAAAATCGCGGGACGGCGCCGAAAAATTCCTTTTCGAGTTGACCGACGGCAAAGCTATCGAATCGGTCCTGATACCGGATGAAAGTTCGGGGCGGACTACACTCTGCGTTTCCTCGCAGTCGGGGTGTCCTCTGGGATGCATCTTCTGCGCGACGGGACAGCTCGGATTCGGGCGCAACCTGACCGCCGGCGAGATCATCGGACAGGTCATGGCCGTCCGGCGGCAATACGGTGCCGAAGCGTTCGACAATCTGGTGTTCATGGGCATGGGCGAGCCGATGCTCAATTATGACAACGTTATGGTGGCGATCGAGATGCTGACCAATTCGCTGGGACTGATGGTCGGCGCCAAGCGGATCACCGTCTCCACGGTCGGCATTATCCCGGGCATTCGCCGGCTGGCGGCGTCGGGATCCAAGGTCAACCTGGCGGTTTCGTTGAACGCCGCCAGCGACAATCTTCGCCGGGAACTGATGCCGGTGACCAAAGCCTACCCGTTGAATAAACTCATGGCGGCAGTCCGGGAATGGACCTCAGTGCGGACCCGGCGGGTAACGTTTGAATATATTATTTTCCGGGGACTCAACGACAGCCGCGAGGATGCCCTGGAACTTGCCGATCTGGTGAAGGGTATACCATGTAAAATTAATCTATTGGCCTACAATCCGATCGGTGGAACTGGGCTGGAACGGCCCGAGGACGAAGACGTCGACCGGTTCGCCCGGATACTGTACCCGCGAACTCCGGCGGTGACGGTGCGGAAGAGCCGGGGCGGCGATATCGCGGCGGCGTGCGGACAACTGGCGGGAAAGAAAGGATACTCATGTCTGGAAACGGGATAAGACGAACGGCTTTGATATTTCTCCTCTCGGTGATGCTGGGGGGGATGGCGGCGGCGCAGGCGCAGGATGTCACCATCGGCGATATGACGATCGATCAGCTGCAGTGGGGCGAGAGGCTTCTCAAGGTCCCCGTCGAGAACCACCGCGACGATACCGCCCGCCTTTCGATATACATTCAGACCGTCTATCCTCATCATTACCTGTCCGGCCTGGATCGGTTGGACGTCGATACGTTCCCGGCGATACCTCCAAATGCCTCGGTGGATCTTTTTCCATCATTCGAAATTCCCGGATCGTTCGGCCGCGTCGGCATCCGCGCCCAGATCTACTGGCGGTATGACAACCGGCCGACCATGGGGCCGGATTCGACGTTTCAGGTGTTTACCAACGTTTTCGAACCGAAAGGAGAGGCCGGTCAATACGCCGGGAAGAGGCATTCGGTCGGACCGGCCTATTCCATAATGGATCATTTCCAGCTCAATTTCGAATATCCCACGCTGCTGTTGTACTTTCTGGCCCGGGGACAGACGTTGCAGGAGATCAGCACCCTTTTTAAAGCCGAGATGGAATACACCGTTCTGACGGTCGATCGTTTTCGCAAGGAGGCGTTTTTCCCTCGCGCCGAAGACAGCTTGGCGCCGGGCCTGCTGGCCGTCTCCGAGCGGGAAGGGTACCCGCTGAAGGAAAAAGTGCAGGCGGCGTTGGTGGCGTTTACGGCATGGTATGAAAACGGCGGCGGGAAAAAGCTCGACGGTATCCTCGCCGATCTTGATCTCGATTCGCGCGCCCGGAAACTGCCCTCAGTCCAGACACCGATATTGCTGGCGCTTCTGGAAGAGCCGTGGAATAACCCGGAAATCGGCCTCGAAGCGATCGGTTTCGAAAATCAAGATGATGATATAAAGACGCAGAATCAGCCTCATTGGATCATGGAGGGCGGCGATTTCTTTCTGCCAAAACGGTGTCTGGCCGTATTCAAGGACAACGGGATACTGCACCTGGCGACCTTCAGCCCCAATCCGGAATTGCCCTATGAGAAGGCGACGATCTTCGACATGCGCAAGGCTGTCCAGGAGGCGGACGGCGCGCTGACCCGAATCGATGCCGCCCGGTTGCGTCAGGCGGTGGAGCAGGCCCGGAAGCAGGGGCTGGTCAAGGAGCTGGCGGCCAAGCTGGACCCGGTCATCGACGAGGCGCAGGCCGGCCTCGAATTCTGCCCGCCCTACAAGAAAGCATATCTCGCCGACTACATCTACCGGATGGCTCTCGGCGGATATTTTGTCGATCATCCACCTGAAACGGGAATTGACTGCGTTCAGGTGACCTATTAGGCGGCGCTTATGAAAAGACTCATACCGATATCGATACTCATAGCCGCGTTAATTGCAGCATTGGTCGGCTGTGAATTCAAAAAGAACATTTCGCGTGAGGAAATCCCGATTATCAAACAGTCGATCGGGAAGATGGAGACGGCCATCCGAGCCGACGACGACGCCGGTCTCGATTCGTTGCTATCCGGCGAAGCGGCCGAAAGCGGCACCACGGCCCGGTCGATACTCGATTTTGTCTACCATGCCGGGGAGAACGACACCCTGACGGAATTCGTCGGCTTCGGCGACAAGCAGATATTTTTCCGGGGGGACGCGGCGCGGGTGGACGCGTCGATTTCCGGACCCGACGGTCCGGTGGCGGACGTGACGATCACGCTCAAGAAGGAAGACGATATTTGGCGGATCAAGCAGATCGGCCCGCGCATCGACGAACCGCTCGAGGAGGGGGATAGTGGGAATTAACTGGACGTGCACTATCCGAATTCGACAGAGACATACTGTAGCGAGTTGACTTCAATGAAAAAAACCCGCCGGTTTCCCGGCGGGTTTTTTTGACATGAGTCAGAGAGGTTGCTTGTCAATTAGTGCCGTTGCCGCTAAAGCTCGGCTTTCTTGGGCTGATGGCTCTCTTCCAGAATCTTCGTGTATTCCTGATTGTCTTCGATGACCTTCAGCGCCTGCTGGACGGCCGGATCGGTCTTGAGGACGATCTGTTCATACAGTCCGCGCTGGCCGTACAGCTTGGTCATGATCTCGCGCTTGATGGCCCGCTTGATGTAATCTTTGGAGTGTTCAAAGTCGGCCTCTTTTTCCTTCTCGATCAGGCCGCTGAGGTTGTCCAGCGACTGCGAGAAGATGTCTTCTTTGTCCTCGTCCTTGACGATGTCCTTCATGTCGTCGAGAGAAACCTCGAGGGCCGTTTTGTAGTCGAAATCCTTTTCGGCCATGTAGGCTTTGAACTGGCTGAGCACGTCGTCGGTCACGGTGAAGGTCGTGTCGATATCCGAGTGCTTGGAGGTGTAGTCCACTGCGAAATCGAAGAATAGCTGTTTACGTTCCAGATTCATTTCGATCGGGTACCATTTTTCGCGGGTGGTTTCCACGTCGGGATTGACTCCGCCGCCGCCATAAACGGTCCGGCCGCCGTTGGTGAAGAATGCTTCCTTATCGACGACGTTGAGCGTGTCGGAGTCGGTCGAATCCGCGGGTTGTTCATCGCCCGTCCCTTCGCCCTCCATGGCTATCGCGGTTTGCTTCTTGTCGTGCTCGGGCCGCTGGATGCATCGCCCGGAGGGGATATAGTACTTGGCCGTCGTCAGCTTGAGAGCCACGGTGTTGTCGCCGCCGGCAGGGAATATCTGCTGCACCAAACCCTTGCCGTAGGTCGTCTGGCCCATGATTATCCCGCGATCCCAATCCTGCACGGCGCCGGAGACGATTTCGGATGCCGACGCGGTGCCCTCGTCAACCAGAATCACCAGCTTGCCCTTGGGGAACAAGGGGTCTTCGGTGGAATAATAGCGTCGCTCCGATTCTTCGGTCCGTCCCCGCGTGTAGACCACGAGCTTGTCCTTGTCGAGGAATAAATTGGCCGTTTCCACCGCCTGCTGGAGCAGTCCGCCGCCGTTGGAGCGGAGATCAAAAATCAGGCCTTCGAGTTTTTTCTGCGACTGCAGGTCACGCAGAGCGTCTTTCAATTCGGTGCTGGTTTCCTCGGCAAACCGCGACAGGCGGACATAGCCGATGTCGGTGCCGTCGACATAGCCGTAGTAGTTGACCGATTTCAGTTCGATGACGGCTCGTTCGACTTGATAGTCGAGCAGATCGGGGACGCCCTGACGTTTGATTTTGAGATCGACCGATGTTCCGGCCGGGCCGCGCATCAGGTTGGCGGCGTCTTCGGTGGTCATCTGATAGGTCGGGGTGCCGTCGATGTCCATGATGATGTCGCCGGCCTGAAGACCGCGCCGGTAGGCGGGCGTGCCCTCGATGGGGGAGATGATCCGGATATGATCGTCGCGGCTGTCGATCTGCATCCCGAGACCTTCATACTTGCCGTGGGTGGATTCCATGAGGCGGTCGTACGATTTCTGTTCCATCAAGACCGAAAACGGGTCGAGATTCTGCAGCATGCCGCGGATTCCGGCGTGGATCAATTCCTTGGAATCGATATCCTCCATGTACCGGTTCTTGATCTGGTAGGCCATGGAGTTGAACAGCTTGATATTTTTGAACAGCGTTTCGCGGGTATCTTGGTCGGTGACGTCGCTGTCGGTTTGTAATGCCCCCGGGTGCTCGGTGGCGTCGATATTGACCGTATCGGCCAGAAGGGGGCCGCCGTTACCGGTTAGGTCGCCCTGCAATTTATTGTAAACGTTTTCCGCTTCGGCCGAAGAAGTCTGCAATGCCACGCCCGTTCCCGACATCCATATCAATCCGAGGCCGACAACGGCGAGAGCAACGACCTGAAGGGCTAATTTCCTAAGCTGAGTCATTCATGCCTCCTGGTAAGAAACCTTCAACCGAGCATATCACAATCGAATTATCTAACATAAGCAAAACTCCAGTAGCGAGTAAAGCAAAAAAATGTCCGGCCGGTATACAGTGTTTGCTATACATTTAACGCCAAATAACTTATCTTGGTTTCAATCTTTGAACACTTTTACAGCTTTTTTGAAAGTTATTATAGCTGAACAAAATACGGCGATTTTACCGCACGCCGCCGTGTGTGGTCCTTGTCCCTTACAACTTCGAAAGTTACAGCGACTTATGCATCGCCTTGCATGATTTGCTCCATATGACGCCGCCCGGCGGGCAGGGTCTCGGGAGAAAATCACCGGCAGGGGGCCTTTCCCGTTTGACACCGGGATGTTCCTGCGGTATTATCAATGGGAAAGCGAGAATGTGATATGTTTTTAAATATCCGGTATATTATTTTCGATCTGGACGGGACACTGGTCGATTCCTCCGGCGGCGTGATCGCCTCGACCAATTACGCCCTGATCCAACTCGGGCAGCCGCCGCGCTCGCCGGAAGAGATCAAGAGGTTTATCGGTCATCCTTTGGAGGAGATGTTCGAGTCGTTCACGAACGCCCCTATGGAAAAGTTGAAAGAGAAATTTCAGGAGAAGGCCCGCGAGACGGTCATCCCCTCGGCCCAAGCGCTGCCGGGGACCGACGTAGTCCTTCGGCTTCTCTATCAGGCACGGTATCGAATGGCGGTGGCTACCACCAAATATATAGACCATACGAAAGGCATTATCGACAAAATGGGATGGTCGCCGTATTTCGCGGCCACGGCTTCGGGCGATGAAGTGGCGCACGTCAAACCCGCGCCGGATTCGGTGCTGCTGGCGATGCGACGTTTGGGCGCAGCCGCGGACAAAACCGTCATGGTTGGGGATACCGTCAACGACATCAAGGCCGCCAAGGCGGCGGGAATATCGGTCATCGCGATCCGGTCGCCGTTTGGAGATGACGATCTGAACAGTCATCATCCGAATATGCTGCTGCCGCGATTTACCGACCTCAAAACCGTCTTTAATCTATAGTCCATGAATAACCAGGGTACATTCCGGTTGCACCCGATAGGGCCGTATGATTTCGATCTGTCGCTCGCGTTCTACCATCGCAGCCGGTTTGAATGTCTGGATATAAACGATACGGCCCGATTCGGTCGCCTGCTGTTGCTCGAAGATATCCCTGTGGTGATTCGGGTTACGCCATACAGCCGCTCCGAATCGACTGGGCTGCGGGTCGATTGGTTATCGACCGACGGCGCGGTCGATTCGAAGAAATTGTGGCGGTTGGTGCGCCGGATGTTTTACGCTGAGGGCGATATCGACGGGTTCTACCGCCACCGGCATGATCCGGTGATGCGCGGATTGATCCGGCGTTTTCGCGGATTCCGCCCGATTTTGACGGCCAGTGTTTTCGAAGCCGCCGCCTGGGCCATCATCGGCCAGCAGGTGACGCTTCATTTCGCCTTTATGCTTAAATCCCGGATTAAGACATTAGTCAACCGATCAATTACTGTAGACGGCGAGACGCATTTTCTTTTCCCGACCGCCGAAGACATTGCGAATCTGGATTATCAGAAGCTGCGGTCGATCCAGCTTTCCGGACGTAAGGCGGAATATCTTCTGGATTTTTCGCGCCTGGTCGCTTCGGGCGAGCTCGATCCGGAAAATATGGGACGGCTCGATTACGACACGGCGTATGAGAAATTGATTTCGATCCGGGGGTTGGGGCCGTGGACAGCCAATTATATTTTGCTCCGCGGAACCGGGCACGCCGACGCGTTTCCCATCGGTGATTCTGGAATTAACCGGGCGGTACGTACGTTATATGGGTTGCCCAAGAAACCGGACATCGATTTCCTGTTGCAACTCGGCGAGAAATGGCGGCCGTATCGGTCGCTGGCCAGTTTCTATTTATGGAAAAGCCTATAAGGAGATGATATGATGACAATCTATCGTGATCGGATCGAAACGCCGGTCGGGGCGCTGAGTCTGGTATCAACCGACAAGGGCCTGGTTTTTGTCGGCCTCAAGGATGCGCGGGGGAAAGCCGCCGATGCGTATATCGCGAGGAATTTTCCGGGCGCCGAATTCAAAGCCGGCGGGACCGTCAACCGGCAGGCGGCAAAAGAGCTGTTCGAGTATTTTGACGGCAAACGAAAGACATTCGGCGTTAAACTCGACCTGCGCAAAAGCGGTTTTGCGAAGGATGTTCTCGGCAAGGTTAAAAAAATCGCCTACGGGAAGACGCTGACCTACGGCGAGATTGCGGCGTCATTGGGCAAACCGCGAGCGACGCGGGCGGTCGGCGCGGCCAACGGCGCCAACCCGATTCCGATAATCATTCCGTGCCACCGGGTCGTGGCATCAAACGGTTTGGGCGGTTACGGGGGAGGCCTGCCGATGAAGCGGAAATTGCTGAATCATGAGAATGTTCAGCGCCGGAGTCCTGCGCGAAAATAACAATAAAAAAAGCCGGCTACCGGAGCCGGCTTTTTCAATCTCTTTCGCCAACCTATTCATCATTCGGCGGGGGACCGCCTTTGAAAATGTAATTCACCAGGTATACGGCGTCGCCGATATCGATAATGAAATCGGAGTTGGCGTCGCCGGCTTCTATTGTAATCGGAGACGGACCCCCCTTGAAGATGTTGTTTATCAGATAAACCGGATCGCCGATGTTAATCTTGTCGTCATGGTTGGCGTCGCCACGCATGACATCGCGAATAACGATATTCCCGTTGAAGAACGCCGGCACGTATTCGAACCCGTCCGCTTGGGCTTTGAGATCATAGCCGCCGATGGTCGACGTGTCCAGCGATAGCTGTTGGTTACCCACCGCATACGGATCGGTCGTAAAGTAGAATCGAAGCACCGGGCCGTCGCCGGGGGGCAGCGGTGTGCTGATGTTCTGGATGAGAACGGCGAATTTCCTATCGGTGGAACCTCCGGCCAGGCGCAATTTGGTGAAGCCGTCGGCGCGCGTTCCCGCCACCGAAAAGGAATCGTAGGTGATGTTCATGCCATTCGAGTAATCGAAGGGGATGATGACCGATTGCAGCGTTTGCGAGTTTTTGAGATTGATATCGACTACCGTCTTTTCCCCGGCATACACCGTGTCGCCGACATAGGTCAGCGTATCGGCCAGGACCACGACGAAATTCGGCACCGAATCTGTGAGCGGCTGGCCGTCCGACATGATCGTCAGACTCACGTCATAAGCCCCGGGAGTATCATAAGTATGAACCGGGTTCTGCTCGGTGGATGATTCTCCGTCTCCGAAATTCCATGACCAACTTTGAGCCGATACATAGGAGCTGTCCATGAATGACACGGTTAGCGGGCTGTTTCCTATCCTGACGTCGGCTCCCGCATGAGCGCCCCACGTCAATGCCGCGCCCAGATTGAGAATTCCCCATCCGTAGATATTGCCCGGGTTGTCGGCCCGGCTGGCGGTCTGCATGAAAGCCATCCGAACCTGCTGCGGGGTCATATCGGGTCGCGCAGAAAGCAAAACGGCGGCGCATCCGGCGATCAACGGCGTCGACAGGGACGTCCCGCTGGCGTAGCCATAGCTGGTCGGGGACGATGCACTGGCGCCGTAGGTCGAGACCCCTTGGGCGCACACCTCGGGCTTGATGCGGCCGTCGGCGGTCGGACCGCGCGACGAGAAGGAGGCGATGGTGCCGCTGGAGTTGACGGCGCCGCAGGAGAGAATTTCGAGGGCATCGGCGGGAGCGCCCAGGGTTCCCGAACCGGGGCCGCTGTTGCCCATGGCGTTGGCGACGACGATTCCATATGACGTCGCCAGATTGGCGGCGATGGTCGTGACGCAGGTTACGCCGTCGTAATCGGCGTATGTGTACCAATCGCTGTAGCTGAGGGAAGATGAAATCACCGACGCGCCGATCGAATCGGCCCATTCGACCGCGGCCGCCCAATTATCCTCTTCGACCTGGGTTTCGGTCGGGACATACTCGGTTTTGGCCAGAATAAAGGACGCGCCGTAGGCCGGGCCATAGAGAACACCCGGCACCTCGCCGCCCAGGGTCGACCAGGTCAGGGTCCCGTGATTGTGCTGGTCGTATGAATCCCCGGCTTCGTTCTGAGTGTTGCCGTCGTTGAAAATGAAATCCCATTCGGCCAGCACCCGTCCCTCGGCATAGGCGGCCTCGAAGGCCTGATGATCTTTGCGGTATCCGGTGTCGAACATGGCGACGATAATACCGCCTCCGTTGAAGCCCTTGTCATGCACGGCCGGGACGTTGATCTGGTTGAGTTGCCCGAACGATATACCGTAATTCAGGGTCGTCCCCTGGCCGGGCGCCAGCGCCGGGGCCGGAAACGACGGCTCTTCCGGCACGGGCTGTCCGACGAATAATGCAACCGGCCGGACTTTGGCCACAAAGGGAAGACTGTTGACGGCGTGTATTTTTTCAAGCGGAATCTCAAAACTGGCCGCATTCAACCATCGGGAAGCGCGACGGAAGGTTGCGCCCATAGCCGTGATTTTATCGATGTAACCCGTGTAGACGGGGATGTCTCCGAAAGTGATTTTGTCCAGTCCCATTTTTGCGCGGCGGGTACGGGTGGCGTCGGTCAGGGTTATCGTCGCGGCTGCGGCCGCGAACTGCTGATCCGTATAAATATGTTTATCCGTGAAGTATGTCCAAATTTTCACCATACCGTGGTCGGCGCGGGGCGTCAGGAAGGTCTTAACGACCTCGATCACGTTGTTGGTTTCTTTGGGAATGACGGATGGGGCTGATTGGAGGGGTTTATTGGCGGCGATCAGGGGAGAGGCGGCCAAAACGGCAATCAAGAGGACTGCCGGAAAAAGTTGTTTTCGCATGTTGTCGCCTTTCAGCTTTTGTATCTATGGCCGGCGGATACAGTATTTCATCTATTCAAAAGTACCACGTTTGGCGATTTTGTCAACCTCTTAATTGAGAACGTGCTATACCTATGGGGCGGTTCCCGCATATTTGGTAATATTGCATCCTTTCCGCTATATGGCAGGTTTGGGTTCATCCCACCAACAGCTTGATACATAAAGGCTTGTCCGAAGTTCCGGGAATTCGGGCGACTTTTCGACCGTGGCATCGAACTTGCATGATCCGGTGTGGAAATTTGGCCCGGTGCAGCGCCGCCGGTCCGGAAGCGAGGTGGATATGAGTAAGCGACAATGCAGATCCGAACGAGGCATAACCCTGATCGAATTGATGTCCATCGTGGTCATCATCGGTATCGTCTCGGCGATAGCCGTGCCCCGGTTTTCCACGGCGATCAACCGGTTGAAATTCCGCACATCGGCCCGGGATATCGTGTCGAAAATGCGCCTGGCGCGGTCGAACGCCGTGACTCACAAGCAGCCATTCGGCGTCTATTTCGACAATGACGTCAAGAGTCTGACTCTTTTTATGAATTCCAATAACCCCGGCGCCAATACCTTCGAGACGGCCGATTCGGTGCTGTCGGTGGATACTTTGCCGGACGGTTTCGCCTACGTCGGGACCGATTTCGGGCTGCCGACCCTGATCTACCAGCCCAACGGCTCGGCCACCCAGACGGGCCACGTTTATTTCATGTCCTACGATCAGAGCGACGGTATCAATATCGGTACTATCGACGTGCTCTCGTCGACCGGTCGAACCAAGATTGCGTCGCTCAATTATTATTAAAATTTTCCGTTGCTCTTGCTCCCTCCTTCCCATCCTCCGAAGGGCCCCCTGCTGGCACGGGGCCCTTTTAATTTGGTGATTTCAAGGAAATTAGAGAATCTGGTTAAGAGTTGCCGGGTTAGTGCCGAAAAAGTAAAAAACCATCAATAGGTGACGTTCAGTGAGTCCCAAGGCCGCCGTGAAAAATCGGTTAATTATTTGTCAGGCGGGACGATATACAGATAGGATAGAACAAAGTCTAACATAAAGAAGAGAAGACCATGGTATTATCGAAAGGCAGCAAAAACACGTTAGGGCTCGACATCGGAGCCAGTTCCATCAAGATGGTCGAGCTCAATCATGGGCGGAACGGCTATCGGGTCAATTCCCTGGCCATGAGAGAACTGCCCCCCGAAGCGATTGTGGCTGATGAAATCCGCGATCGGGATGCGGTGATCTTCAGCATTCAATCGGTGGTCGATGAGTGTGACCCGGCCGGAAAAGACGTGGTTGTATCCCTTTCGGGGCACGCCTTGATCACCGACAAGCTCGTCATCGACAAGAAGGAAGGCGCCGAGGCGGAGCAGGCCATTTTATTCGAGGCCGAACAACGCTCCCCGTTCGACGTGGAAGACGTGGCGCTCAGTCACCAGGTCATCCGGGTGAACGAGGAGACCAACAAGATGGAAGTCTTGCTGGTGGCGGCGCGCAAGGAGTTTCTTGAAGGCTTCCTGAATCTCGTCATGGATAGCGGGCTGCGGCCGGCGATTGTGGATACGGACGCCTTTGCCGTTTACAACGCCTACGTCAATAATTACGAAGTCGATCCCAACCGGACGACGGCGCTGGTCAATATCGGGCAGGACGTCACCAATGTGCTGTATCTGTTCGACGGGTATTATCATTCCACCCGCGACATCTCGGTCGGCAGCCGGGTGGTTTTCAACGCCATCCAGCAGGAATTCCGGCTCAATCACGAATTGACCAACCGCGCCATCCGGGGACAGATGGAGGGATCGATCGACCAGGATATGCTCAAGGCCACGATCGTCTCCTCGGCCGAGGAGGTTGTCAACGGTCTGGATATGGCGTTCAATTACTTCAAGTCGCAGGCCAAGACCGACAGCATCGACTGGATGGTCCTTTCGGGCGGCGGGGCCCTGATTCCCTATCTGCCGGAATTTCTGCAGTCCAAATTGCAGATTCCTCTGGAGATATTCAATCCTCTCCGGAATGTCGAATATGATCCGGAACGGCTCGAGGGGTTGGAATTGGAGAAGATCGCGCCCATGCTGACGGTACCGATCGGGATCGCCATGAGGAAAGTGAGATAGCGTATGGATATGATACAAGTCAACCTGCTCCCCAAGGAGTTTCGCAGAAGGACCGGGAAGCTGTCTCTCGGCAAGTCCGGATTCTACGCCATCGGCGCCGTCGCTGGCGTCGTCATCATGGTCGCGGTCGTGACCTTCTATCAGATGTTCCAGCTATCGGAACTTGACGACAAGATGGAGATTGCCCGTTTCCGGACGCAGCAGCTCCAGAAGGATATCGCCGTCGTGGATGCCCTCATCGACGTCAAGCAGAAGATTATGCAGCGCATGGCGGCGGTCGACGAGCTGGATCAGCACCGGACGGTGTGGGTCAGGATCTTGGAAGATTTGTCGAGTCGCGTGCCTGAATTCATGTGGCTGTCGTCGTTCAAGGAAAGCAAACTGCCACCGCCCCCCGCCGCGGCCGACACTGGCGCCGACGCGGCCAAGAAGCCGACGGCGCAGCCGACGACGCGGCCGGTGAGCATCGAGGGATACGCCTTTACGCTGAATTCGCTGGCCAACTTCATGATCAAATTGATGCGGTCGAATTTCTTCAGCGAGGTCGAAATGGCCTCGGTTGATGAGGTGAACTTCCGCGACGAGAAGATCTACAATTATAAAGTAAACGCCACGCTGCATTATCTCTCCGATGAGGAATTGAAACAACTCCTGGAACAGGAGTCTGGCCCCAAACTGCTGGCCAGTTATTAAGGAGATAGAGGGAGATGGATTTTAAGGATCCGAAGGTTCAAAAGATCGCGCTGGCCTGCGTCGTCTTTTTTGTCCTGATCTATTTCTGGTATTCCCGGGTGTATACCATGCAGGCCACGCAGATTACGGCCAAGCAGAGCGAGTACCAGACGATGATCACCAACCTGCGGAATGTCGAGATGAAATCCAAGTCGCTCGACGGCCTGCAGGCGGAGTACAAAAGCCTCCTGGCCAGATATCGCGAGATCGAGCAATTGCTGCCCGAGGTCAAGATGGTGCCGTCGTTTCTGGTGCAGCTGCACACGGCGTCGTCGCTTACCGGGACCAGGATCGTGTCGATCACGCCGCAGCCGATCAAAGTGGAGTCATTCTATAATGCCGCCAATTTCGACGTGGAACTGATCGGCACTTATCACGATTTCGGAAAATTCATCAGCTATATCGCGAACTTCCCGTTCATCGTCAACGTGAGCAACATGGAGATCACGTCCATTCTCACCAATGCCGGCGGCGGGGGGAAGACCAGCGACGAAGGAGAAGAGCTGACCATAGACGCGCACTTCACCCTGTCGACCTACTACGTCAAGGCTGATGAGCGGCTCGAAGAGCTCGAATTATAAATGGAGACGGTGACCATGTTGGGCAAAACATACACGGCAATAATCCTCGCGCTTACCCTTGTGGCGGGCGCGGCCACCATGACGGCGGCGTCGACCGCGATTACGCAGATCGATTTGAGCCGGGACGGCAGCTTTACCGTGCTGACCATTCATGGCAACGGCCAGTTCCGGTACGCGCATGAATCGGTCGAGGCGACCGAGAGCAAACCGTTCCGGGTTGTCATCGACTGCCTGGCGGCGCGGCACAATCTGCCCCAGTTTCATTTCACCGATCTGCCGCCGTCGGTCGTGACGGCGATTCGCACCTCGCAGTATTCGGTGACGCCGGAAGAGGTCGTTCGCGTCGTCCTCGATCTGGCGCACGAGTCCGTTTATCGCGTGGAAGCGGCCGGAGATAATGTCAAGGTTTATGTCTCCGATCAGAAGACCGCTCCTTTTCCCGTCTGGACGTCCGGCAAAATCATTACGCCGCCGCCCGTGGAATCCAAGCAGGTAGCGGCAAAACCCGGCAGCGAAAAACCGAAGTCGACCGTGACCGCGACCAAAACAGCCGATACGGCCGAAACTCCTGCCAAAAAGCCGGCGGTTGTTGCCAAGGCGGAGCAGACCGGACAGAAGAATGTGACCAAAACGACACCGCCGCAGGTGGCAAAGCTTCCCGCCCCCGATAACAAGGGCGCCAAAGCGCCGACGGTGGCGACGACCACCTCGAAGACGACCGCGCCTGCCAAGAAGCAGGATGTCGCGCAAAAGCCGACGGTGGAAAAGACACCGGTTAAAAAACCGGTTCCGGCTCAGGAATTGGCCAATGACAGCATAGAACGGGCAAAAGCGTTTGCCCAAATTCAGTCCGCGCCCAAGGCCAAGCCGACTCCTACGGTCAACGAGAAGCCGAAAAATGACGAAGCCAAACCGGAGGCTTCCCACAAAACAAGCAAATCTTCCGAACCGTCCCCGGCCAAACAGACGACTCCGTCGGTGAAGCCGACGGCCAGGCCCGAACCGGCCAAGCCGTCTCCGGTGGCGAAAAATAAAGACACGGAATTGGCCGACGCCGGCGCTCCGGCCGACAAGGAAAAAGTCGATCTTTCCCGCTACCGCCGCGCAACGGCCAAGGAAGCCGAAATCAAGGCGAGCAAGGTGGTCGAATTTCCGAAGCGTATGGTCATAAAATATACAAAGTCCAATTCGCGCGACCCGTTCGAGACATTGATCGCCCTCGCCGACGACAATCAGAAACGCATGCCGGATTTGAGCAAGCCGCCGAACGCCGAAGCGCTCCACCTGGTCGGTATTCTCGAATCGGTGGTCGGCAAAGACGCCGCCCTGCTCCAGGATCGGGATGGTATCGGGTTTATCCTGCGCACCGGTGATCGGGTTCAGAACGGATACGTGGCGCAGATCGACGAGAACGCCGTCTATTTCCAGATAAATGAATACGGCTGGAGTCGCACCCTCGTGAAACATATGGAAAAAAGCAATTAGAGCAATAGAGAGAGGAACGTCAGATGTTGAAGACCGGAAAATACGCGCTGTTGTGCCTTGGCATCCTGCTGGGCATTACGGCGATGGTTTCGGTGACGTCCGGCCAGACGCAGGATCCATCGGAACCGATTAAGACGCTGAACTTTCAGGCGGCCGAAATCAGGTCGGTGGTCCGTTTTCTGGCGGACTACGGCCACGTCAACGTCGTCGTCGCGCCGACTGTCCAGGGCAACGTGACGATTGCATTGCGCGATGTCACCTGGAAACAGGCTCTCGAGATCATTGGCCAGACCTACGATCTGGCGGTCGTCTACGAAGAAGCCGGGTATATTCGCATTCTCCCGGCCGCGGATTATCGACGGGAAATGACCGATATCAAGAAGTATCAGCAGGAGCAGAACACGCTGACCGATCTGGATACCAAGATCATCAAGATCAGCAATTCCACCTCGTCGAGCATCGTCGATGCCGTGCAGTCGCTGCTGTCGCCGCGCGGCAAAGCGACGGCCGATCCGCGAACGAATTCGATTGTCCTGCAGGAAATTCCTGAAAATATCGACAAGGTCATCGAGTACATATCGAAGCTGGATCAGCCGCCGAAACAAATCAAGATTTCGGCCCAGTTGCTCGAAGTCAATTCGCGCTCATTGACCGAGTTGGGTGTCAACTGGAATCTCAACGGCTACGACGGTTCGGTGCGCCCGGCCACTTCGCCGGATTTGTTCCGGGGCGCGGACGCGATCGCGGGCGATGGAGCAAATGCCGGCGATCAGGTCAACAAAACCCGTACTTCAGCGTCCCAGAACACCGACCTGCTCGGCACCAACGCCGCCGGTCAGTTCTGGATTCGGACGATCCAGGACAGTTGGGACCTCGAAGCGCGCATATCGGCGCTGGTGGATGACGGCAAGGGCAAGATTCTGGCCCACCCGGAAATCACCACCATCGACAATTCCGAGGCCCGTATCCAGATGGGACAGAAAGTTCCGATCAAGCAGTTCGACCAGTCGGGTAATACCGTCATCACCTTCGAAGAGGTGGGAACGCTCCTGAAGGTGACGCCGCATATCACGTCGGCCAACAAGATATTGATGCATCTGATGCCCGAACGGTCCACCTACGAATACGGCCAGGCCGGTGTCATCATCAACACCAACAACGCCGAAACCAACGTCGTCGTCGAAAACGGTCAGACGGCGGTCATCGGCGGCCTGACCACTCAGGACGAGATCGAAAATCATATCGGGCTGCCGATTCTGAAGGATATCCCGATCCTTGGATATCTTTTCAGCTACAAGCACAAAGAGGTCACCAACCGCGACCTGGTGATTTTCGTCACTCCGACAATCGTCGACGATTACGCGGCTGTCGACACGGAAAATAAATAGGGGTCCGGGAAAAGTTCGTGAATATTCAACGGCTTCCGGCAGCCAGGCCGGAAGCCGTTTGAATAGCGGGATATCGGTATCCCGGGATCTTTCGCAAGGCAATAAACGCTGTAACAAATAAGTACACAAGGAGTGGACATGACTCTGCAGAGGATACTACACTGCCTGCCGACGATACTGCTCGGCGTCCTCATTCTGGGGATGCTCGGCCTCGCCGGTTGCAGCACAAGCCCGGAGCCGACCTCGTCCGGAGGCGGGGGCGGCCAGGCTACCGTGATCCTGAGCGAACCGACGGCAACGCCGTCCGATATCTCTCAGGGTGAAACATCGGTGGTGGAGATTACCGCGACCGACGCCGACGGCCATCCGGTCGCCGGAGTGAGGATTGATTTTGTTATATCACCGGTCGCCGCCGGCTATTTCAGCCCGCCGACGGTCACCACCGACACCAATGGTATCGCCGGAACGATCTTTTCGGCCCAGGGATCAGGCACGGTTTCACTCGGCGCCACCGCTGAAAACGCGCTTCCCAAATATCTGACTATTACTGTCGCTGCCACCGGCCAGCAGGCCAGCGGCAATCTTCAAATCGCCTGCACGCCGGTGCTGTTATTGGCCGACGGGGCGTCGACCGCCACCGTTTCCGTGACGGTGCGCGACGCCGGCGATAATCTGGCCCCCGATTCGACGGTCGTCAAGTTTACGGCCGGGGAACGATTCGATGACGTCGACGGCAACGGCTATTTCACGCAAAACGTCGATTCTCTGATGTTCGATTATAACGCCAACGACCACTGGGATCCGATCGGCATTATCCCCGCGACAGCCTATACCCAGTCCGGTGTCGCCACCGTTTCCTATACAGCCGGGACGGAAGCCACCACCGCTTATATCAAGGCCACGGTCAACGCCGGCGGCGATTACGACGGCAGCATCGAAACCTCGGTGCAATTGACGCCCGACGCCGACATCTACTCCATAGAACTTTCGACCGATGTCACCGGGCTTCAGGTTCGTCATACCGGCGGTATCGAGAGCACCAATCTCTATGCCATCTGCTATGACGTCAACGGCAATCCAGTGCCCGAAGGTCTGGCGGTCGACTTCCTGATAACCAACGGTCCCGACGGCGGTGAAAATATCGCCGGGCAGGGCTGGGGTCCGGTCACGGCCTACACCAATAGCGACGGTGTCGCCACCGTTCGGGTATGGTCGGGAACGATCTCCGGTACGGTCCGCTTGTACGCCAGCGCCAATACCGTTCTGTCGAACACCACTCTCGTTGCGGTCTATGCCGGCCCGCCCTATTATATCGCCGTCGGCGCCGACTTCTGCAACATGGATGGATGGAACACGGTGAACCGCGAGCAGTATGTCAACGCTGTCGTATCCGATATTTATCATAATCCGGTTCAGGATACGGTCGCCGTCTATTTCACGGTCGACGAGGGTGTTATTGACGCTTATAATATCACCTCCGATTCGACCGGCGTCGCCAGCGCCATCTTCCGCACCGGCGAACCGCAGGTTGACGGTATCGTCTGGGTGTGGGCGGAAACGTCGGGCGGAACCGTGGTCGGATCGACCTTCTTCTACAACAGCTATATCCCGTCCACCGTCAACGTCATTATGTCGCCGCAGCAGCTTCTGGCCAACGGCAAGACGCAGGCGACCTTCTGGGCCGACGTCCGTGACCTCAACAACAACTTCGTCCTGGGAGGGACCGAGGTCAACGCCAAGACGCTGTACGGAACCGCCAGCAGCGGCGGTACCGAGGACGGCTGTCACGCTTCGATCTACGAGGGCGAATATCATTCCTCGGTTCTGGATCAAGATTACTCCGTCACCGGCGGGGACGACGACGGTATTGGCGGTATCGATGTTATCACCGTCAGGAGCGGTTTTGTTGGCGGCAGTGTCGTCTGTACGCTGACGACGTCGTATGCTTTCAGCGACAAGTCCAGCCTGGAAATGCAGGCGACCTCGATTCCATACGGCGCCACCGATGTGCCGTTCCATGTTGTCATCCAGGATCGCTACGGCAATCCTCTGGCCGACCACACGATGACCGCAACGGCGACAGCCGGCGCGATTGCTCCGGGAACCGCCACGCATGAAACCGATACATTCGGCGAAGCGCGCGGATTCCGCTACAATGCTCCGGCCGATTCGACCGGCGGCAAGTCGGCGATTATCACCGTCAGCGACGGCGATCTCAGAGGCGGGGGATTGACTCTGTCGACGAATGTGACATTCACTGCCAAGAAGTAGCAAGACTTTCCGCAGCAGTATTCATCACCTGCAAAATCGTCGGGTGGGTTCCCCGCCCGGCGATTTTTTTTGCGTCGGTAGACGATACCTGTGTCTGCGTATATCGATCCGCACCTTTCCGTATCTTCCGCCCCGGCCTTTCGGCCAAATCCTCGATCACTTTCGGCCCCTCTTCTAATTCCTCCCGCACCC
>CAZJWR010000061.1:9774-21895 GCA_964549765.1 uncultured Ignavibacteriales bacterium | reverse complement strand
AACAAGCCACCTTAATTCGGCCGCCAAACTGTCCAACAAACCGGGACCACCTCAGACTATCCATTATAATTATGACCGTGTGAACCATGATATTCAAGGGGAAGCAAATGTCAAATGAATCATTCGACACTATCGGTGAGTGGTCAGAGGCCAAACTCAATATTTTAAGGGAGTACGTAAAGCCTTGTATGCAAATTCTGAATAAGCATCATCCTCTTTTTCCCGTTTATATCGATGCGTTCGCTGATCGCGGGCAACATATTTCTCGCAAAACAAATGAAATAATTCCGGGGAGTCCGCTAAATGCATTACGGATCGAGCCTAGCTTCAAAGAATACTATTTTATTGACATTGAGCCAGAAAAAGTGGAAATGCTGAAAAAGCTTGTAAGCAGGGAATTGGAGAGTTATGAAGAACCTTTGCCAGAAGTAAGGATCCTTGAAGGGGATAGTAACGTCATATTGAAGGAAAGTATACTTCCAAAAATTACTCGCAATTCTTATCGTCGCGCGCTATGTTTCCTCGATCCATATGGCATGCACCTTGATTGGAAAGTCATCAAACTGGCAGGTGGGCTTGGAACTATCGATATCTTTATCAATTTTTCGATAATGGATATGAACAGGAATGTTCTACGCCGTGATCCGGGCAATGTGGATGAAAAAGAAATTCAAAAAATGAATTTATTCTGGGGCGATGAATCATGGAAAGAGATCGCCTATGATAGAAACGGAAACTTATTTGGCTTCCCCGAAAAAAAGACGAACGAAGACATCAAAAATGCATACAGGGAACGCTTAAAAAGGATTGCGGGTTATGCATACGTGCCGCAGCCTATCGCCATGAAAAATTCCAAAAACGCAGTCGTTTATTACCTTTTCTTTGCGTCTGCAAAATCTATTGCACGTAAAATAGTTGATGATATATTTACCAAATATAGACGATGAGTTGGGAGCATATGGCCACAAAATCCGCAATCGAATGGACGGAGTCGACATGGAATCCGGTCACCGGGTGTTCCAAGGTCAGCGCCGGATGCAAAAACTGCTATGCCGAGCGTATGGCCAAACGCCTGCAGGCTATGGGTTCTCCCAATTATGTCAACGGCTTCAAGCTGACCGTCCATCGCGAATCTCTGGAGCTGCCCCTTCAATGGAAAAAGCCGCAAATGATCTTCGTCAATTCGATGAGCGATCTTTTCCATCGATCCGTCCCCACGGCATTTATCAAAGAAGTCTTCGATGTCATGGCTGGGGCATCGCAGCATCAATTCCAGATATTGACCAAACGCACGAAACGACTACTCCACCTGAGCGACGAATTGTCGTGGCCGGATAACGTCTGGATGGGCGTTTCCGTGGAAAATGCGCGATTCGTACATCGTATCGATCACCTGCGGCAAACTCCGGCCAAAACCAAATTCCTCTCGCTGGAGCCCCTTCTTGGCCCCCTGCCGAACTTGAATCTGAATGGAATCGATTGGGTGATTGTCGGCGGCGAATCGGGACCGGGGGCTCGACCGATGAAAGAAGAGTGGGTCATTGACATCAGAGATCAATGCCTTTCCACCAGAGTACCATTTTTCTTTAAACAATGGGGTGGCTTCAACAAAAAGAAAAACGGCCGCCTTCTCGAAAACAGAACCTGGGATCAGATTCCCAAACGCCTCCGCGACCTAACCGCGGCCTAATCACTCAAAAGAATTTATTGGGCTTTACAGCAGCCGCAGGACTTCATCGTGCAGACGGGCGCGGTAATTGAGGCCGCCGGAGATCGTCTTCTGGCGGATGATCTGCTTGTAGGTATCGAATTCGTTCAGGCTCGCCAGCCGCACCTCGCGGATTTCACGGGTGTCGATCGGCTTGGGATCGCCGCTGACCCAGCGACCCGTGAACACATGCGATATCCACGGAATGACGCCCTTGCCATCGGTGAAGCGGACATTGATCTGAAGAATATAGCGGAACAGCTCGATTTGGCAGCCGGTTTCCTCGTATGCCTCGCGCTTGGCCCCCTCGATCAGGCTTTCACCCGGATGGATGGCCCCCGATGGCGGACGAAACAGCCCCGGCGGATAATGATGTTTGGCGATGACCAGGACCTCGGCTCCCTTAAAAATGAACATGGTGACGTCGTGAGCGCGGCCATAATGCTGGGTGGAACGGATGAACTCCCATTCCTCGGGATCGACCGGAGCGGTCATGTGGATCACCGGTGGGTATCCCAGTCTGTCGGCGGCTTCTTGTATATGTCGATACGTCACGTACATTGACTGCGGTATGAAATTCCTCTATTCAAAAAGACGTACGATTTCAGCCTGGGCGGGTGTCTGAGTTATTTTCGGTCCGTCGGCGGTTATCAGCACGTCGATTTCGGTGCGAAGCCCGTAGTCATCGAAATACAATCCCGGTTCGATCGAAAACAGATGCCCCGGCATCAACTCGCGCCGATCCTCGGTTTCTAAATTGTCGATATTGGGACCGGGACCATGAGTTTCTTCGGCGATGGAATGTCCGGTGCGATGAGTAAAATAATTGTCCAGGCCGGCCCGCGCAATTATCCCCCGGCAGACATCGTCTACCTGATAGCCGTAAATCCGCCGCTTGCCCCAGTTGTTCTGTATGAACGCCACGGCCTCATCGCGGGCGCGACATAACAGCGCGAAGTGATCGGTATACTGTTCCGGCGGGCTGGCGCCGGCAAAGGCCATCCAGGTAATGTCGGCATAGACGGCGTGGGGAAGATCGATCTTGGCCCACAGATCGATCAGGACCAGACTGTCGCGGACGATTTCGGCGGCGCCGTCTTTAGTGGGGACGTAATGCGGATTCCCGCCGTTGGGGCCGACGGCGCAGATGGGCGGCTCGTCGGTCACCATGCCCGCTTTGTCGAAGGCATCGAGCATGAAATGGACGACGTCGTACTCGGTGATCCTTTTGTCCGTCGCCACTCGCTTCTTTATCAGGTTGAAGGTGGCGTCTTTGATGGCGAACAAATGTTCCGCTGCCCGGTAATGAGTCTCGATCTGTTCTTCGTTGAGGCAGGCATCGAATTTGGCGACCAGATTGGCCGACGAGACGATTTCCACGCCGAACGACCGGATCAATTCGACGGTGCCGGCGTCAATCTTGCCGATATACGGCAATCTTCCGAACGGGGAATATTCCATGGCCAGCCGCCGTTTGCCCTCCAGCGTCTGACGGAGCTTTTCTTCCAGAATACGATAGGAGGAGTAATAAATTTTTTGCCCGGGGAGATTCTGAAACGGTTTCTTTTCGATGGCATGGACGAACGCCGTCGGCGTTCCGCTGGCCGGGATAAAATAGAACGACCGCCGCGTGATGATTCCGGTCAAATTGAGAAATCGGACGGCGATATCGTTGGAGGCGTGGAAATCGTATATTAACCAGCCGTCGAGACCGTTGCGGGCCAATTCGCCCTGAATATTTTGAATGAGTTTACTATCCATCGTCCATCACCAACGCGCCTTTCAGTTGTTCGAAAATCAGCGACCGTGAGTCGACCGACATTCTCACCCCGGCGGCAACAAGCAGCGGGAAACCGGCCCCAATATATACCCTTTTGTCCCAAAAACAATCGTAAAAAATCGAGCCTTGACCCAATCCATTTTATCATAAAAATTTTCGCCGGAACTGGAACTATTTTGTGCGGGCGGCGTTATAAATTTTTGGAAAGCGGACTGTGCAGACTGACAGCATGGAAACTGCAACTGATTCGCAGCCGTTTTCTCTTACACCGGGCTTGCAAAGAGCCCGGTGTAAGGTAACCTCCTTGCCTTAATTGCCCCTGCAAGAGCAGACGGCCGGAATTCCCCCAAACCGGCCGTCTGTATTTTTATAAGCTGAATTTCCAGGCGCAGTAATATTCACCCGGATGCGTATCCGGTGGACAGCAGATACATTCGGTTTTTATCCGGGGATCGATCGTCTCGGCGAATTTGGCATATTCCATAAACCCGACCGGTTTACAGGGAAAGTCGGGTCGATTATCCCGTTTTCTTGCCGACTGCACCCGGCAATCATTCATCCGAAAAACGAAACTGCGGTCGGTTTCGTCCACGATCTCCTGGATATTGAGATGGGCGTACAATCTGAACCGCAGGGCCTTTTTCAATCCCTCGAGGCCGGAATTCGGCGCGATTCCATGCCGTTTCATAATCCGCTTGGCCTCGATAACAGTAAATTTTTCCCAGGCGACCCGGTCCAGCTCAATGGCGGCGTCCATGCCGAATTCGGCTTCGGACGCCAAAAACCAGAGGCCGTCATGCGCCAGCCAGTTTTTGGCGGCATCCTCGATCATACCGATCAAAGTGTCTTTCGAAAATTCCGCCAGTTGTTTCCGTCGTTGCTCGTTGTATGAATCCATGACAGACAAGATATCCCCTGATCGCCCCCAGATCAACTCCAATTGTCGGCGAAACAGTTGGTGAAACTTGGTAATCGACGGGGGGTCCGGCCGAAGATTATTCTGCTTCCAACCGCCACATGGTTATTGCGGCGCGGGTGCTGGAATCGCCGTCCTTGTCGGTGGCCGTCAATGTGAAATTCAGGCTGTCGTCGGTGATGAAATCGATTCTGACCCGGTACCGGTAGCCGTGTCGCATATTGGCGCCGGTGATGACGTTATTTTCGACCGTGCCGATATAGCGGCTGTATTTGCCGAATCCGTCCCAGATATCCCATGATATCGAATCGGTGGCGGTGTCATGGTAGATATAGCCGGAGTCGGCATACTTGAAGAGGAATTTGCTGGCTCCGATTTCCGTATGAAGACGGGCGGTCAGCGAATCATAGGTGAATATGGCCTTACCCTCAATGGAAATCGGAATCGACGTTTTGGGGATAAGAACCTCTCCTTCGCCTTCCCATTCGCCGGCCAAGGCCCGAAGGCGGAATTCGTCTGAACGTCTCGCCCCGGCGGAAAAGAAGCCGCCAAGCAAAAGCAGAATTAGAAAAACGGGTATTGAGCGAAATCGCATGAATATCTCTTCCGTACAAACGGTCTCGGGAAATTTTACACATTTTTTAACGGAAGCCTAATATTTTTTGAAGAATTGCGCTGTTGCTTCGTCCCAAGGATAATAAGAAGTCGCCCGCGCACCCCTCAAGCACGGGCGACCTTTCCGAGAAAAAAGGACTACTAAAGCAGCGCAAAAGGAGCTATAAATGACATAAATCTAAATAGCAAGCGCTGTGCCTTTCACACGCGAAGTCCTCTCAGCGACATTTATCTAATTGCAGTGCAATAAATTACGAAATTTTTGTCGAAAAAGGGAAATTTCGCTTGTTCGTACCTTCGTGCGAAAAAATCGTGCGGACAAAAAGATAAACGCATGCAATGCATGCGCTTATCACATAATCACAGTTTTTGTGCGATTCGTACGTTTTTACGAAATCGCCGCCTCGCTCAATTGATACCGTTTCATTTTGGCGCGAAGAGTCGATTCGTGGATCGACAACGCCCGCGCTGCCTGTGATTTATTCCAATTGGCCTGACGCAGCGCCTTGAGAATGAGCGCCCGCTCGAATTGCTCCACTTGATTAAATAGCGAAGTTGTCTGGGCGTCATTTTCATTCTGTGCCAGCACGCCGGCCAGATCGCCGAGAGAATCCTCACGGGCCATAGTCGAAAACAGGATCAATTTTTTGATCTCCGATTCGAGCTGGCGCACGTTGCCGGGCCATGGTCGTGACGAAAATTCCGAAATCAGCGACGGATCGACCTGACCGTCGTCGTCGAGAACGCCTTCCTTTTCAAGGAAATAATGAATGAGGAGTGGTATATCTTCGGGGCGTTCCGCCAATGACGGAATTTTGAAGGTGAGGCCAGACAGCCGATAGAACAGGTCGCGCCGGAAGGTTTCCTCTTCGATCATCGTCGTCAGGTCGGAATTGGTGGCTGCGATGAAACGGATGTCGAGATCGACCTCGTCGTTGTCGCCCAGCCGCCGGGCCCGATACGATTCGAGCACGGTTAGCAGCTTCGCCTGTGACACCAGCGACAATTCGCCGATTTCATCGAGGAAAAACGTGCCGCCGTTGGCGCGGTGCAGAAGGCCTTCTTTGTCGGCGTCGGCTCCGGTAAAAGCGCCTTTGCGATAGCCGAACAATTCGGCTTCGAGCAGCGAATCCGGAAAAGCGGCGCAATTGACGGCCACGAATTCCCCCTGGCGGCCCGAATGGGCATGATAGTAACGGGCCAGAAGGTCCTTACCGGTGCCGGTTTCGCCGACCAGCAACACAGGCAACTGCGAGGAGGTTGCAGCCTGCCGCAGTTGTGTCATAACCTGGTTCACCTGGCAGTTGGCGGTGATGATAACCGGGCCGTCGTCCGACGAATCACGGTTCACCGTCCCGTGGTCCATTTGTCGCGATTCGATCTTGTTGACCATGTTCTGAATCTTGGCATACTTGGAGCCGACACCGAGATCACGATACAGGTCACCGGCACGAAACAGGCTGGCCAGCCGCCGGCGGATCGAACCTATACCGCAGGAGACCATGGTGACCATCGTTTCGGCCCGTTCAAAACGGGCGTTGATTTCATCGAACACCGCCAACGATTCCGCAAACAGATCCTCGGCTTTGTCATCGTCGGCCGCTTCGTTTTCGGCCGCCGCGATCTGCCCCAGAATGCGAAGCGCGGCGCCTTTTTCGAGCGTTTCGCCGATCTTCTTGGCCAGCGCCAGAGCCTTGTTGGCCAAACGGGAGGCTCCCGAAAGGTCGCCGGTGGCCAGCTTGACTTCGGCCAGCAGGCGAATCGGCGTCACCACCAGGGATGTTTCCGGGGCGAGAGCGCGTGCCGAATCGACGGCTTCATTGAGGAGATGCTCGGCAGCCGAAAATTCTCCGCATCGCAGTTTCAGTTCGCCACAGAAGGTCTGGTGCATGACGAGCTCGCGCGCCATTTTTTTCCTGACGAGAATCGGGTAAGCATCATCGAGTCGCTTGGCGGCCTTTTCGAATTGCTCGGAAAGCAATTCGATGTACCCCAGCGACAACAGCGCCTTGGCGATTTCCTGATCGTCATTCAGCTCTTCCGATATAGCCAGGTTCAACGACAGCGCCTCGGAGGCTTTTTTGAAATTGCCCAGCATGGTGTAGACGCGGCCGATGTTGCCCCAGAGGTACGCCAGCCGACGTTTCTCACCCGTCCGGTCGGCCAATCTGACGGCCTCCAGGAGGTACTTGAGGGCATTTTTGTATTCGGCGCGGACAAAGGAGATGCGCGCCAGCTGATTGGTAGCGATTAATTTGCCGGTAAAATTGTCATTACGTCTGAAAAGCGATTCTGCGTCCAAAAAAGCCGATTCCGCTTCCTTATATTTCCCAAGATTAAACAGCGCTTTGCCGGCCACCAAAAAGGCTTCAGCCAATTCCTCAGTTTCTCCGAAAGTGCTCAGGAGGGAGGCAGCGATTCGCGCCGAAGCGAGGGCTTTGGTGTAATCTTCGGAAAGATAGTAAAGCTCGGCTTCAAGACGCCGAAATTGTCCGATGCGCGGATCGCCACGGTCGGTCATCACCGTCCGGGCCTGTTCGGCCAGACGCATGCCGCCGGAAAGATCCTTGAACTGTACAGCGCATGTCAATTGCCGCAAGAGTTCGGACCGGACATCCGGTTTCTTGATCGAATCCTCTATCATGGTTATTTGATCCCCGCTCCTGAGTCGCTGTTTTGGGTTTCCGTGGACGTTTCGCCTATCGGCACCGCAGTGGCAGTGACGGTTTTGGTTTCGTTCCCGGAAAAAATATCCAGGACATATTCGCTGATGGTGAACCAGCCGTAGTCTAAAGTCAACCGGACAAAGAAAAACGTTCCTTGATAAATGCCGGGATCAGGTGCCGAGAATAGCGGCTGATCGGTTCCGGTATATTGCGTATCCCCGCCCCAGGGCTGCTCATCTCCCGGAGGCGGATCAATCTTGTTGGTAAGGCGCCCGTTGTGCGCCTGAACCGGAAAACAGACGACCGCCAGGAGAACGGCCGTCATTACCGTGATAAGTAATTTGGATAACATAACACCACTCCTCCTCGTTTATATAAGATTATTCGCTTTCAAGTCGTGCGAGCTTCCATTCTCTGGCCACTAAACAGGTGGGGGTTCGGCGGAACAGAATGAACTTCAATGTTCACACTTAAAATATATGAATTCCGACCCGAATTGTCAATCACAATTTACATGTCAACGGTTTGGAATAGACCCATAACCCTCTACTACTCAAACACATTTCGACCGTCATTTGTCCAAATCGAAATCGCATCCCGGCGGCGGTCGACGCCGCACCGCCGATCCAAAAAACTCCGTCGAAAAAAGCTATGGCGTCCGTTTCCAAAATACCATATCATTGGCCGCACGGGCAGGGAGGATGATTATGCCGCGATATATGATGTCCCTTATAATCCTGGTTGGTATGTTTTGTCTTGCCGATGCCATACATGCCGCGCCGATTGCCGCCATACCTCCGGCGCCGCAAATATCCCTGTCGATCGGTCCCTATGAAATAACCAACGCCGACAGCACCAGCCAAATCCGTCTGCAGTTCGCGGGCCAACTGCGCGCCCAGTTCGAATCGCGCGACGCCGGGCCGGGCAAGGAACGCACGGAGAAACTGTCGGCCGAAGCCCGCCGCGTTCGCGTGACGCTCCAAGGCGATTTCCCGCAGCACAAACTCACCTTCAAGCTGCACCTCAGCCTCGCGCCCGGTTCGCTGGAATTGATGGATATGCAATTCGATTATCGCTGGTACAAGTCGAATCACATTCGCATCGGTCAATACAAAATCCCGTTTACCCGATACCGCATACAATCCTTCCAGCGCCTGACTTTCGCCGATTGGGCCATCGTGACCGGGTATTTCGGGGCCGAACGCCAGATGGGTCTGACCATCCACAACGGCTACGAAAAGCCGCCGAAGTGGGGCTATGAAATCGGCATCTTTTCCGGCCAGAACGCCCGGGCGTCGCACGCCGTCGGCCTGGCCGGCATCTATGGCGAACCGGTGTCCAACCCCTCCGATCTTGCCGATCCCGGCCCGATGGCGGGATTTTATCCGGCGCTGTTCGCGCATGTTTCATATAATCCGGACGGCATCTCCCTGCAATCCGACAGCGACGACAAGGGCGGCGACTTGCGCGGCAGCGTGGGATTAAGCGCCGGATGGGATTTCGATCCGAATCGCTATCAAAACCTGACCGGGCGCTTCGCCCCGGAAGTGCTCCTGAAATATCACGGCGCATCATTCGACGGAATCGGATACATCGGTTTGGTCGATATCGGCTGCCCTCATGTCACGCGCACCGGCATGACCGGCGGACTCGTTCAGGGCGCGTATCGATTCGCGGGCCGCTATGAAGTGACGGCGCGCTATGCCATCGTCGATTTCACCGATGAATTAACGTCGGCGGCCTATAATCGCGCACAACTGTTGATCGCCGAAGCCAGGCAGGAGGCTGATATATCCGAGTCGCCTCTCGCCCAGCAGCAACTCGACGCCGTCAAAGCCCGGTACGAAGACGCCGGGCGGGTCGTCCGGGAGGAAGAAATCACGGTCGGATTCAATGTGTACATCGAAGGTCATTCGCTTAAATGGCAGAACGATGGCGGATGGTTGATTCACAGCCGTATCGACGGAGATCGGGTCGATTATGTTATGCGGTCGCAGCTGCACCTGACGTTTTGAAAATCTCCCCCAATAAAAAATGCGCCATCAGGGACTCGAACCCCGGACCAATTGATTAAGAGTCAACTGCTCTACCAACTGAGCTAATGGCGCATTCTCTATGAGGGTGGAAGGGATCGAACCTTCGACCACCTGCTTAAAAGGCAGATGCTCTACCACTGAGCTACACCCCCGAATATTTTTCAAGCTTTTCAATATAGGCTCCGTGCGCGGCTTGTCAACTGCTTTTTGACCGGGAATGAGCTTTTGGAATGATACGATCCGAAATGCGCCTGCGAGTATTAAAAAAGGCGGGCTGTCTCGACCCGCCTTTCCCAGTTAAAAGGAGAAAATTACGTGTTCCTTCTCGAAAACTCCAGCAATGCTTTCCTCACTTAAATATACTCCTCCCCGACGTACCCGGTTCCAAAAATTTGATGAAAAACGGATGATCAGCCATTGGCTTATCGTCCCCAATCGGCTATATTTCGGTGATCTGGAACGGGCAACCGATTGACGGCTGCCCACGTCGGCGGCTTTCGGCAAATGGAAGCTCGCGGAGATTGAAGGATCGCGGCAGGATCAAAAAAGACATAAACTTTTGAATCCTTTTGCCGTTGTGGGTATCTAAAAGAGTATAAATAGCGATGATGGAGGTACGCCTTGAAGATTAGCATGGATTGGAAGGGGGGATTGAAGTTTACGGGGACTTCCCGATTCGGACATGAGATTACGACCGATGGTTCGAAAAAAGCCGGCGGCGACGAGGCCGGATATCAACCCCTGGAACTGATGCTGTTCGGGCTGGCCGGATGCACGGGAATCGACGTCGTGTTGATCGCCCAGAAAATGAAACAGGAGATCAGCGCCCTGACCATCCATATCGATTCCGAGCAAAAGGAAGACCATCCGAAGTTCATCACTCGGGCCAATATCGAATACGTTTTCACCGGCAAAAATCTCGACCAGGCCAAGCTGGAACGGGCCATCGAACTGTCGCAGGAACGATACTGCTCGGTGACAAACACCATGGCCGGAGTGACCAAGATCACCCACAGCATCACGATAAACGGGGAATGAGACGATGGAAATAGAATATCACGTGGATACCGACCGGCCGTTCAACGAGGTTGTCGCCGATGTTGAAAGGCTCAGCGCCGAAAAATCGTTTCGGGTGCTGCACGTGCATGATGTTCAGGCTACCCTGGCCGAAAAAGGCTTCGAAAGGGGACCGTTGAAAATAATCGAAATCTGCAACGGCAAATTCGCGCACGAGGCGCTCAAGGAGAACATAAGCGTATCGTTGTTCATGCCGTGCAAAATCAATGTCTACACCGAGGGTGGAAAAACCAGGATAAAAGCCATGCGTCCGGCGGCGATCGCCGACTTCATGCCTCAGGCCGGACTGGAACAGCTGGCCGGCGAGGTCGATAAAATCGTCGTCGAGATTGTCGATCGGGCGGCATCGGGGAAATAGGATCAGCTATGCCGTTATATGAATATAAATGCAGCGATTGCGGGCACGTTTTCGAGGAACTGGTCGGCAAATCCGTGCCGGACAGTTCGCCGGTGTGTCCCGCCTGCGGATCGGATCAGACCGGCCGCATGTTTTCGACTTTCGCTTCCAATGTCAGGCGCGGGTCGTTTTCATCCTGCTCCAAGGACAGTTGCAGCAACTGCGCGCCCAGCAGCCGCTATTCGTGAGGATAACATCGCAGTTCCGCCGTGAGCGGATAGGAGTTTGAGAAACATGAAAAAATCGATTCTGGTCGTTCTGGCCGTCATGATCGTCGGATTCCTTGCAGTTAACGGATTCCGGGGAAGCTCGTGGGCGGCGGCCGGAGAATGGCAGAAAAGCATCACGTGGCAGGACCCGGCCATCACCAAAGCGGCCATCGCCGAAGCGGGCAAACCGGTCTACCTGTTCGTGCATACCGAATGGTGCACCTTCTGCAAGAAAATGAAAACATCGACCTTCACCGACCCGAAAGTTCAGGAGCTTTTGAACGATAAATTCATCGCCCTGGAAATCAATCCGGAAACATCCGGCACGACCAATTTCCTGGGAGAAAAGCTATCCTACGCCGACGCCGCCACCCAGTTGGGTGTGCGCGGCTACCCAGCCTCGTTCTTCTTCGCCCCCGACGGTTCCCTGCTGGGCGGCCAGCCGGGATATATCAACGCCGCCACCTTCGGCGATATCGCCGAATATATCGGCGACGGATATTATCGGGACTACTCGTACAACGAATACAAGGCCCTGCCCGCCGACAAAAAGAAATAATCTTTTCGGTATTCACGTTAGCATAAAGACCCGGGCTGATGTGATTGGCCCGGATTTTTATTTCAATACGACCGCGGCCGCCCGTCATAGCCGATAAACCGACCGCTGTCTTGTTCCTTCAAATTATCGATAACCTTCAGCATCCCCGCCACCGAATC
>CAZJWR010000061.1:0-9674 GCA_964549765.1 uncultured Ignavibacteriales bacterium | reverse complement strand
CGTCGTCGTATTTGATCTGGATGCCGGCGTTGTTAATCAGCATATCGAGCCGTCCGAACCTGTCGGAGATGATATCGCGTATGTTTTCGATCTGAGCCTGGTCGGTCACATCGACTTTGACCGCATCGAGATTAGCACGCTTCTTCGCCATCGCCAGCAGATCGCGGGATCGGGCTTCGCTGCGATATCCGGCGACAACCTGATCGTTGCGGTCGACCAGTTGCCGGACGTACTCGAAGCCGATGCCGCGATTGGCCCCGGTGACGAATACGACGGGAGTATCACTCATTATCTTGCATGCTCCTTCTACGCCCTGTTTCCTCTCGAATCTTCAGTTACA
Organism: uncultured Ignavibacteriales bacterium; assembly: GCA_964549765.1. Lineage (GTDB taxonomy): Bacteria > Zixibacteria > MSB-5A5 > GN15 > JAAZOE01 > CAZJWR01. Next base: position 9,334 of record CAZJWR010000061.1, on the reverse strand, counting down.
TTGTACGCTTCGCGGGGTCATTCTCATTGTTTCGCCGGTGCGATGCCTCTTTCCATATTGACAAGATTCCCTTGGGGGGTTATATAGTTGTCAGGCATTTTACGATTTCACGTGGAAGGAGGCAACTGCGGCTATGGGAAAAGGGCGCAAAACTGTCGTCTTTGTGCTGGCGATCGCGGTAACCGTCGGCGTGGCCTATGTTCTTGGCGTCACCGCCGCCGGCATCGTGCAAAAATACCGCAGCAAGCAGTTTCGGGCTGAAACGACCAGGCAAATTCTCGACAAAATGGGCACCGGCCTCGATGTCGGTATCACTCTGCCCGACGCCGAGCTCCAGGATCTGGACGGCGACACCGTCGATCTGAAAAACATTGTCGGCCAGCGATCGATGATATCATTCATCTCCCCCGATTGCGGAGCGTGCAAATCCCAGTTGGAATTATTCAAGAAGGAATTGACCGATCCGGCGCAGCAGAGCCGATTCATTCTTCTTTCGGGAGCCGATCCGGCCGAGCTGCGCGATCTGCAGAAGGAATACTGTTCTAACTGCCGTTTTCTGCAAGACCCGGCCAGCAGTTACATGCTGACGCTGAACGTGGTCAGCTTCCCGATCAATTTCGTGGTCGATCAGTCCATGACCATAACCAACATCGTCGTCGGCCCGCCCGACCCCGGCACGCTGCACGACGTCGCCGAATATCGGTAAGCCGCGCCGCCGGAACAAATCCCATTCCCATCATGAATGGTGGGTCCTAGGCTTAGGAGCATAATTATGGGAAGCAAATTCAATTATGATGTTGGGATTTCTTTCTTAAGGGAGGATGAAAACCTTGCAATACGTTTGTGCAATCAACTGGAGCATGCATATTCCTATAAAACCTTTATTTATCCCAACAGGCAACGTGAGGTGGCAGGAACAGATGGTATTGAGAAATTCACCAGGATATTCCGTGAAGAATCAAGAGTAGTCATTGTGCTCTATCGAGAAAAATGGGGCAAAACCAACTGGACTCGTATCGAAGAAGCCGCGATAAAGAGTAGGGTACTGATTAAAGGGTTTGATTTTTTGCTTTTTATAAAACTTGAACAAGAGCTAGCGATTCCTAATTGGTATCCTAAAACGCAAATCTGGTTTAATTGCTCACAACGGTATAACATCGAGACATTAGCTACAATTATTGATGCACATGTTCAACGCAATGGCGGTGAACCAAAAGCTGAAACCTTGGAAGAAAAAATTGAAAGAAATGAAAAAGAAATTCAATGGGAGGCTGATCTGAAAAAATATCTAAACAGCGAGGCAGCGGTACGAGATTCTGGGCATGAATTCAACGAGCTAAAAACCTACTTAAAGGCGAGAATGACAGAGCTAATGACTTATGCTGGAAATAAACATTTTCTTATTCTGACCGATTCTCTCCGAGAAATCAAAATTTCATCATTTGGTCTTTTGCTCAACATTACTTGGAATTGGATAGCTTCAAATACTCTTATCGATTCCGAATTGATTTGTAGTATTGTTGATGCCGTAAATGATCCCTATATTAGGAAACATCCCAAGGTCTTTGAGAAACATGAATATGATTTTTCAAAGGATCAAACCGGAAACTTCGGATGGGTAGAGAAAAATGATGACGCCCTTCATTCAAGTAAGGAGTTGGTCGACGATTGGCTTGAAAAACTCTTCGAATTTGGGTACAAAACAAGATAATATGTAATAGTCAAGATTTAATCTGACAGTCCGATATGAAAGGACCGGTGGCCCATCCGATGGTCCGTTCGCTATGGCGAACGGATCGAGGTTGGATTCCCGCCTTACGTTTGCAAAGCTCTGAATCAAGATATCAATGCGGCGATGCCGACTCACAAAAATTAAATCTACTCCGTACTGAGCGATTTTCGAACCATTAAATTTGGGTTTCCGCGCTTTTTAATTTAGTATTTCGCCCCCGCGGTTAGCTGTATAGCAACTGGCGGCTTATGCATTCAGCCATTTCTTAATCAACTGATAAGACCTCGACTTTGGGTTTTTAAGAACAGAAATGGCATCGGTCATAATAATCTTCTCCCAATCTTTGGGATTATTGACGTGATCTGCATAATATCGCACATCAGTGATTTCCCTAAAATGCCGAAACCACACTCCGATCCTACGGTCAGGTGTACGAATATAATTATACTCCCCTTTTACCTTAACAAGTCCAAAAGGATGGTGGTGGACAATTATAAGCACGTAATCATCAGGCGACATTTCACGTTGGAATGCCAAGTAGTCCTGTTTTCCCTTTTCCAAGTCATCTGGCCTAGTATCAGTCAGGTCTCCCGTCGTTTCTGCAAAATCAAGACCGATAAATCCGGCGGCAAGGCTCTCGGCGGCGAAATATGCGGCCTTAGATGGTTCAGCCGGATGCAATTGCATGCGCCAATACGACATATTTACTCCTTTCATTCATTCAAAATTCATGTTTTCTCAAATCCCAGTATTTCTCGTGTCGCAGCCAATCCATGTCGCCCGGTGCCCCAACCGTCGCCCGTCTGCGGGCAATGGTGGGTTCCCGCTTTCTTATCCCATATTTACAGAAAACGATGCTAATGCCCGATGTCAACCCAACTACTATTTAAAACTACCCCGTACCGGACTCGGACCCATAACCAAAATATATGCGATGCGCCCCTTGTCAAGGTCGAAACCCTTCGAGGTTTCGGCATTTGATCAAATATCCAGATTCCGGACGTAGGTGGCGTTTTCCTGGATGAAGTTCCGGCGCGGGCCGATCTCGTCGCCCATCAGCATCGAAAACAGATGATCGCACTCCATGGCGTCTTCCATGGTCACCTGAAGCAGCGTCCGCGTCTCGGGATCCATGGTCGTGCGCCACAGTTGTTCCGGATTCATCTCGCCCAGACCTTTGTACCGCTGGATGCCGATGCTTTCGCCGCCGAGCTGCTTGACGATCTGGTCTTTCTCGTCGTCGGAATACGCGTATTTTTCGGTTTTGCCCTTTTTCAATAGATACAAGGGCGGCTGCGCGATATACATGTGGCCGCGCTCAATCAACTCCTTCATGTACCGGAAGAAAAAGGTCAAGATCAGCGTCCGGATATGGGCGCCGTCGATGTCGGCGTCGGTCATGATAATGATTTTGTGATAACGGACCTTGTCGGCATTAAACTCATCGGCCCCGATGCCGCAGCCCAGCGCGGTGATCAGCGCCTTGATTTCCTCGTTGGCCAAGATACGATCCAGGCGTGCCTTCTCGACGTTGAGAATTTTACCGCGCAACGGCAGGATCGCTTGGAAACGGCGGTCGCGGCCCTGCTTGGCCGACCCGCCCGCCGAATCGCCCTCGACGATATAGATTTCGGCTCCCTCGGGATTGGTCTCAGCGCAATCGGCCAATTTGCCCGGCAGGGCGGCGCTGTCGAGCGCCGTTTTGCGGCGGGTGAGTTCTTTGGCTTTGCGGGCCGCCTCGCGGCTGCGTGCGGCGGCGATCGTTTTCTCGATAATCTTCTTCGCGATCGGCGGATTTTCCTCGAAATACTCCGACAAGTATTCTCCGACGACACGCTCGACGATACCCTTGACTTCGGAATTTCCCAATTTGGTCTTCGTCTGGCCCTCGAATTGCGGATCGACGACGCGCGCCGAAATGACGGCCGTCAATCCCTCGCGGCTGTCGTCACCGATGATCGACATGCCGCCGCTTTTGCCATTCTTGCCGTTCTTGAGCAGATTGTTTTTCTGGGCATAATTGTTGATCGTCCGCGTTAGAGCAGTGCGGAAACCGATCAGGTGTGTGCCGCCTTCGATGGTGTTGATATTGTTGACGTAGGAATACACCGACTCGTTGTAGCCGTCATTGTATTGAATGGCCGCCGCCACTTCCACCCCGTCCAGCTCTTTCTCGAATGCGATCGGTTTGCGGAATATTTTGGACTTGTTCTCATTGAGATATTCCACAAACGAGGACAAGCCGCCTTTGTACTGGAACGAGGCTTCTTTTTCGCGACCGCTGCGTTCCGATTTCAGATCGATTTTCAATCCCGGATTGAGAAAGGCCAATTCGCGCATGCGCCCCGACAAGAGATCGAACGAAAAGTCGATCTTTTTGAATATGTCGTCATCGGGCATGAAGGTTGTTTTGGTGCCGCTCTTTTTGCGCTTGCCGATTATTTTAACCGGCGCCACCGCCTTGCCGCGCACATATTCCTGAAAATACACTTCGCCGTCGCGGCAGACTTCGACCTTGCAGCTTTTCGAAAGAGCATTGACGACCGAAACGCCGACGCCGTGCAACCCGCCCGACACCTTGTACGATGAATGCTCGAATTTGCCGCCGGCGTGTAGCATGGTCATGACGACTTCCAGCGCCGACTTTTTCTGAGTGGGATGTTTATCGACCGGAATACCCCGGCCGTTATCGATGACCGTCACCGATTGATCATCGTGAATGATTACTTCGATCAGGGTGCAATGTCCGGCCATCGCCTCGTCGACGCTATTGTCCACGACCTCGTAGACGAGATGATGCAATCCCCGGCTGGAGATATCGCCGATGTACATGGCGGGACGCCGCCGCACGGCCTCCAATCCCTTGAGTACCTGAATCGATGCGGCATCGTAATTCGGACCTGCTTGCGCTGTTTTTTCTTTATCTTCCACTGCTGTTTTCGCCATCAAAATTCTCCGTTAATGATCCTGCCTTCAGGACGATTTTTTTTACGGCCGTTCCGCCCGGTGTGGCATGAATCCGCTGCAATATCTGCTCTCGCTGCATCTCCAATTCCTGCCGCCAGGCATCCTTTTCGACCACAATCGTCAATATCCCGTCCGCAAATCGAACCGCCCGGGAATGCCGGGCGATATCGGGGCCGACAATCTCCGCCCACCGATTGACCGTTCTCCATCCGTGAAATTTGTCCCGGAGTCCGAAGGCGCCGAGCATCTGCTCGATCAATTTATCCAGCCGGATGGGCTGATTGCTCATCATCTTCAACCCCGGATTTCGTCGTAAGTTTCGGTCAACCTATAAGATAACTAAGTTCAACGCCCACGGCAAGGGAAAAACCGGGCATTCACAAAAAAGAGATGCTCGTATGTTATTGTTATTCAATAAATTAGGTGGCCTCTGGGTTGCGGCAACGAGAAAGGAATACTGCGATGTCAGGTTATTCCGAAAGACGGTGCTGGTGTCCCATCAGCGGCCCCTTTCGGCTCGGAATGTACAGATCGGGGCCTTCCTTGCGTTTCATCCGAATCGTATGATCCTGGCACGATTCGCAGCGCCGGATCAAATGCACGTCGCCCTTCTTGACCCAGCGGTGCCTGACATGGCTCGGGCCGTATACGGGTCGATTGACGATTTCATAGCCCCGCGACGGGTCGTCTTCATCGACGAAGCGGACGCCGGCGATGATATCGTTGGTGGCCGGATCATAAAGCGTCGCCCCGTGACAGGTGATGAGAACACGGTCGGTATGATCGGCAAAATCATTTATGGAGGATGACAGGGGGTTGTAGAATTTGCCTTCACGGTCGTTGCATCGGGAACAGAACGGCAGGCCGCCGATCATCTCCAGCGTTTTGCCGCAATGATGACACCGTTCGTTCCGGGCGGGCATAAGCGACTCAATCGACGCACATATCGGCGTTGCCGGCGTCGAGCGCATAGATGATCCTCCCGCCGAACGTCTGGGTGAGAGAATCGATCAATTTTTTCTCCTGCCTCGTGGGGGGGCCGTCGGAACTGAACAGAATGACATATCCGCCGCAATGGATGATCGCCAGAATCGACGCCACGCCGGGGTAATACAGATCGCCGTTTCTGAAGATGGAAAATTTGGCTATGTCAAAGGCTACTGTCATGCCCACAGTATTATGCAATACCTGTGCCCTCGAGCCGGCGAAGCTTTAATTCTCCGTACCTCGGGCGGTTAGGGCGATGATGGCGGGATTGGGTGTCATAATCGGCGGCCGAAAAAATCGCGTCGGCCCAACATATATGGGGTTTTTCCCGCTCTGCCCGATCGACTGAACGAGGGGTGTTTCTAAAAAGCGCTTGCCCGCCGGCCCACCGGGGTCTATATTCCGTTTTGTCCCCGTCAAGCTATGGAACTACCTCTGCATGGCAGAGTAGAATAGCGAAGGAAATGGATGGACTAAGGAGACGTAAATGACTCGGAAATTGACAACGGCTCTTGTTTGTTTGTCGGCGGTGTTGACCCTCATCATCATGGCCGGCTGCGGTAAGGATCAGGGACACGTCGTGGCCAAAGTCGGCGACCGCAAGATCACGGCCGAGGACATCGACCGTTTTCTGCAACGGATGGGGGCCCGTTTCACCTCGGCCGATCAGGAACTCTCATTCAAACGCGAACTGCTCGATTCGATGATCAATCAGAATCTTCTGATTATCGGCGCCTACGAACATAATCTCGATAACCATGAGGAAGTCCTTCGCGCCATCGAGGGAGAGAAAATAAAATTTTTATTGGACGCCTTGATAGATAAGGAAATCGTATCCAAGTCGATCCCGTCCGAAGCGGAAATCAAGGACTGGTACGTCAAGATGGGAGAGGAGTTGAAAGTCTCCCATATCGTCGTCGATTCCCTGAAAACGGCCGAAGAGGTGCTGGCCAAGCTGAAAAGCGGCACACCCTTCGGCGAACTGGCTGTCAGATATTCCCAAGATCAATCGGTCAAACGCAACCAGGGTGATTTGGGGTGGATCAGCTGGGGCATGATGGTCGATGAATTCCAGGACGCCGCCTTCCGCATGAAACCCGGCGAGGTATCGGCTCCGGTCAAAACCGATTTCGGATACCATATCATCAAAATGATCGACCGGCGCAAGGTCGAACACCGGCCCAGCTACGCCGAATCCAAGGATTATATCCGCAATCTGATCATGGATCGCCGCCAGCAGAAACTGGCGCTGGAATACCAGGCGATGCTCAAAAAGAAATACCCGATTACCATCGAGAAACCGACCTGCGAATTCGTTCTGAATAAACTCGAATTGATGTATCCGGAAACGATCAACGGTCATCCCCGCTGGCGAAACAACATCGACCCGTCCGTGCTCGACCTGGCCGAAAAGGACCTCGTGCTGGGCAAATACACCGGCGGGCAGCTCACCATCGGCCAATACCTGGACAACCTCCGGCGCGTCCCGCCGGACAAACGTCCCGATTTCGACAAATACGATTCCCTGTCCGAAATCGTTTTTCAGATGTCGCTGATGGACATCATGGGCGTCGAGGCCGAGAAAGAGGGTATCGAGAACACCCAGAAGTACAAGGACAACCTGCGCCGGTTCAAGGAAATGGCCATGGCCGATGTCATGCGCAACGACACCATTCCCTACAGCGTGGAAGTCGACGAAGGTGAGGTCCAGGAATACTACGACTCGCATCCCGATGAATTTACGACGCCGCTGCGGTTCGATGTCTATGAAATTCAGACGTCCGATTCGGGACAGGCGGCAACCTGGGCGCGAACGATAAAAACCGAAAACGAATTCAAACGAATCGCCGCGCGGGAAACGACCCGGCCCGGCAAGAAACAGATGTCCGGCAAACTGGGCGTCATCACCGAGCAGGATTACCCGGAACTCTACGCGGCGGCCTCGGCCGCCGACGGCCACATCGCCGGTCCGGTAACCGTCGCCAAGAAATATTCGGTGCTGTGGGTATCGAACCGAATCCCGCCGGTTAAACAGACGCTGGGCGACGTCAAGCGGCAGATCGTCGACAAACTGACCAAGCAGAAAGGCGACTCGCTCTACGCCGAATGGATCGCCCAGATGAAGAAACGGATACCGATCGAGGTGTACGACGACGTGCTGGCGCAAACCGTCGATACGACCAAATATATCGGCGCCGACTCGACGACTACGGCGACTGCCAGCAGCGATCAGAGATGACTTTTTACAAAGCAAGACATATGAAAAAAATCCTCATCTATACGGCCCTGATTCTCGTCGGGGCCGTCATGTTGTATAACCTGGTCGCCGGCGAAGTCGTCGAACGCATCGCCGCCGTGGTCGGCAACCGGGCGATTCTGGCCTCGGAAGTCGCCAATCAACTGCAACTGGTCATGATGCAGGCCGGGCCGGACGCGCAATTGGATCCCAAGCAGGTGGCTCACGATCTGCTGGAACAGATGGTCAACGACGAACTGATCCTGTCGGCGGCCCGCGACGACACCACCATCACGGCCACCCCCGGGGAAATTCAGTCCGCCCTGGATGAACACATGGCCTCATTGATCTCGCGGTTTCCCTCCGAGGACGCCTTCCTGGAGCAACTCAGCCGTGAGGGCTGGACCAAGCGCAGCTATGAAAAGCGGCTGCGGTCGCAGATCAAGGACCAGGTGCTGAAACAGAAAATCATCGGCAAAAAATTATCGAACGTCACCGTCTCGCGACAGGAAGTCGAGCAATTTTATAATAAAAACGCCGACTCGTTGCCCCAGGTCCCGACCACGCTGCGGCTGGCGCATATCCTGGTCGCCTTCAAAGTTTCGGATAAAACCGCTGACTCCGTTAAGCAGATGGCCGAAAAGGCGCGCGCCATCGCCGTCGATCAAAAATTGAAATTCGCCGACGTGGCCAAGCAATTCCCCGGCGCCGTCGGCGGACGCATCGGCTATGTGAAAAAAGATGAACTCGTCCCCGAATTCGCACGGGCGGCGTTTGCCCTTCAGCCGGGATCTGTGTCGGGACCGGTGCGCACCGAGTACGGCTGGCATATCATTAAAAGCTACGCGCGCACCAACGATAGTGTCGATGTCAGCCAGATGCTGTTCCCGCTGCAGCCGACCGGGGCCGATTCGGCGCGGGCCCGGGTAGAGGTCGATTCGTTGTATCAGGCCATCGAGGACGGCGCCGATTTTCGCGAGGTCGCCAAGGCCTATTCCGATGACGACGCCACTCGCGCCACCGGCGGCGAGATGGAAGCCACCAGTATGGACAATCTGCGGCCCGAATTTCAGGAGGCGCTCAGCCAAATTCAGCCCGGCCAGATCGCGCCTCCGGTGGTCTCGGCGCTGGGATTCCACATCCTCAAGCTGATCGAACGCACGCCCGGCCATAAGCTGACTCTCGACAATGATTACGACATCGTCAAGAAGCTGGCGATTCAGGAAAAGACCGCCGAGTTGGTCGATGATTGGGTGGCCGAACTCAAGGATAAGGTGTACGTCGACATTCGCGAAGTCGATCTGTTCAATCAATGAGGCTGGACAATTTTCTTTCGACGCTGGGTATCGTCAAGCGCCGGACACAGGCCAAGGAAATGGCCGACGGCGGACACGTCAAAATCAACGGCAACC
>CAZJWR010000060.1:0-22279 GCA_964549765.1 uncultured Ignavibacteriales bacterium | reverse complement strand
CCTGCAGATCGTTTCCGATTTGCCCGTCATGGAACTCGATCCCGACACTCTGCATGTCGTCGGAGTGCTCGGGCAGAGTCCGAACCCCAAATTCATCACGGTGAGTAATTCCGGAGAGGGGTTATTGACCTATTCGGCCACCGAAGCCTGCAAATATATCACCGGACTCACGCCGTCGACGGGGTCGGCGCCGCAGGCGGTGCAGGTGTCATTCAATACGACGGGTTTGGGGCTCGGCGACCACTATTTCGACATAACCGTGACTTCCCCCGAGGCCGTCAATTCGCCGCAGATCGTGGTCGTCCATTTCCATATTTCCAACAGCCCGGCGCGGTTGGTCCTGCTTCCCTCCTCCATTCAGTTCAGCATCTATGAATGCTGGCAGGGTCCGGGAGCTCTTCCCCGGATAAAAACACTCCAGGTCGAAAATACCGGGGAAGACGTCATGCATTGGCATCTGACCCATACGTCGGACTGGCTGCTTATTTCCGACACCTCGGGTGTCGACGACGACTTTATCTATCTCCAGCCCGACGATAACGCGCAATGGTATCCAGTCGGCACCTACTACGATACTCTGGTCTTCTATTCCAATGATGCCACCAACTCGCCCCAGATCGTGCCCGTAACCCTGACTGTTAATCCCGGCGACGAGGGACCGGAAATCGGGCTGCAAAGCACCACCGTCAATATCCCGGCCCAGGAAGTATTCGGAACCACCTTTAACCTGGTGGCGGTCACCAAGATCTTTAATCAATACCCCGGGTGCATGGATTTCTGGACCGAAGAGAACATCCCCTGGCTGAGGTTCGTGGATTCCACGGGCATGGCACCGGCATTTCCGCAGGCTGCTCTTGATATCGGGACGTATACCTGGGGTGTGTACCCGGATTCGTTCTATGTATATTCCTCGACGGCCACGAATTCTCCCGTCAAAGGCTACGTCAATTTGCAGGTGTGGCGCCTGCACGGTGATTTCAACTGGGATAACACCATCAATATCGCCGACGTTGTCGATTTGATCAACTATATCTTCCGCGGGGGTCCCGGGCCGCAACCCGAGCATGCGGTCGGTGATTGCAATTGCAATGACTTTGTCAACATTGAAGACGTCGTGTACCTGATCGACTATATCTTCAAATACGGCGACGCCCCCTGCGGAAATCCATAATAGTTGCCCGAAAAACAATCACAATGGATATAGCCGCCCGGGATGGCCCGGGCGGCTATTTTTGTGTCGACTTCGGGCGGCGGCAAAAAAAGGCCGGCAAAATGTTTCATACCCAGAAACTCTTTGATACCCAAAAGCGTTTAATTCAATAGAAGCGTTTCCTTATGGTGGAGCTACAGGCTTGGATTCGAGAAGATACCGGCGAAACCATATGAAACGACTGTTTATGGATAAACGGATTGACAAATTGTTTCCATATGTTATCCTTCCGATGTACCCGCCGCCAACCGGGACCCGGAAATCGGCGCCCTCGCTTAGGTTTATCGTCGATAATTCCGACAATTACAGCAGAACGACACCGTTGACTTGACTGAGGAGATTATAGTGAAAATTCAAGTATCGGCCCTCATTACGGGCCTTTGCCTGCTGTTCCTGAATGGATTTTACAGCGACAGCCGGGCCCAGGCCGGGGGGGATTCCATCCCCCAATATAATCCCCGTGAACTGCATCAGCAGATGTGGGATAATCTCAAACCCCGTCTGGTCGAGCGCGCCCGCCTCGAACCGCAATGGACGTCGAAAACCGCCACCAACTGGCAGGAATACGATATGCGGTATTATCACATCGAACTTGATATCGATCATATCGCCAGGGTTATCTACGGTCGCGTCGGTCTGTACGGTACCGTCCAGGTCGCCTCGCTCGACACCATCAAAATAAATCTCCTGAATTCGCTCACGGTCGATTCCATCTATAATGAAACCGGGAATCTTCCCTATACCCATGTCGATGACCACATCACGGTGTATCTCGACCAGGCGGCGTCAATGGGCGAACCGTTCAATTTCACCGTCGTCTATCACGGGACGCCGTCGTCCAGCGACGGTTTTCTGGGGTTCAGTTTCTCTTCCCACAACGGGCTGCCGCTGATCACCACCCTTTCGGAACCGATGGGCGCCCGGAGTTGGTGGCCGTGCAACGATATCCCCCGCGACAAGGTCGACTCGGTCGATATGATCGCGACCGTCGATACTTCGCTGGTCGTATCGTCCAACGGCCTGGTGCAGTCGGACACCAATAATGGCGATGGAACGCACACGGTTCATTGGAAATCGCGTTATCCCATCGCGCCCTATCTGATCAGTCTGGCCATCCATCCGTACGCCGTTTGGTTCGATTATTACCATTACGGCCCCAACGATTCGATGCCGATCGAGTTCTTCGTCTATCCCGATCAGGATCAGTATTCCCGTCCGTATTTCGACAGCGTCGTGGCGCGGATGATTCAGATACTGGCGGTGAAATACGGCCAATACCCGTTCATAGACGAAAAGTACGGCTGCACCCATTTCGACTGGGGCGGCGCCATGGAGCATCAGACGAACACCTCGACGACCTCATCGTCGTTCGGCTACTCGCAGGCAGTCGTCGTGCATGAACTCAGCCACCAATGGTGGGGGGATATGGTGACCTGTTCCGATTGGCATCATATCTGGATGAATGAGGGATTCGCCACGTATTCCGAGGCTTTGTACTTTGAGGCGCTATACGGAACCGCCTATTACCACAATTACATGAACAACTTCGAATATACCGCCGGCGGCAGCGTCTATATTCAGGATACCACGTCCATATGGAGTATTTTCAGCGCTCTCCCGTACGACAAAGGCGGCTGGGTGCTACACATGCTTCGCCACGTCGTTGGCGACAGCCTTTTTTTCCAGTCGTTCGCCAATTACCGGGAGCAGTACAAATGGTCGCACGCCTCGACCGAGGATTTTCAGGCGGTGGTCGAAGCTACCACCGGCCGCGATCTCGACTGGTTTTTCCAGGAATGGATATACGGCCAGTATCGCCCCACCTACCGGTTTTCGTACCTTACCGAGCCAGACCCGGGTGGCGGGTGGAGGACGTACCTGCATATTCGTCAGGCGCAGATGACCGATCCGCAGGTTTTCACTATGCCGATTGATATTGAGCTCACGACCGCCGGCGGCAGCGAGACGCAGGTGGTGTTCGACGACAGCCGGGATCAGGATTTCATTCTTCATACCGACCAGGAACCGACCACGCTGCTTCTCGATCCCGACCGCTGGATTTCGCGGTCTTCTTCCTATGAAAACTACACATTGCATATTGTCAGCGATAGCCTGTCCGACGGCCTTCAGGCTTCGCCCTACGACGATACTGTCGTGGTCAAAGGCCTGACGCCCGATTACACCTGCCAGATTATCTCCGGCGGGCTGCCGGCAGGGTTGACCTTGGAGCCGTCGACGGGAGTTATCTCCGGCACCGCCTGCGAATCGGGAGATTTTTCTTTCATGGTTCGTGTCCGGCATAACGTCTATACGAGTTATGCTGATTCGGCGGAGTTCACGCTGCATGTGGCGCCGGTCGAACAGGCGCGTCCGGGTGACGCCAATGTCGATCAAACCGTCAATATCGGCGATCCCGTCTTCCTCATAAACTATATCTTTAAAGACGGCCCGGCTCCGTGTATTTTGAATTGGGGCGATACAAATGGCGATTGTGGTATCGACGTCAGTGACGCCGTCAGAATGATCAACTATATCTTTAAGAGCGGTCCCCCGCCGGTGTTAGGCTGCGTCGAGTAAAACGGGTCCACGTTGGATTTTTCGAAGCCCCGGAACGATTCCGGGGCTTTTTCTTGGCCGCTTCGGAGCGTATTTTGTTGACAATACCCGCCGGACGGGGATATATTTTGAGCCGAGAGAAACCGCTCGGGCTGTCTTACCGTGCTTTCGTTCGGATGTATAGGTGATTATGGTAAGAACGACGTATTATCTGCATAGTTACGGATGTCAGATGAACGTGGCCGATTCCGGCATTCTGTCGGCGGCCATGGAAGCCGCCGGGTATCGTCCGGTCGGCGATCCGGCCGAAGCCGGCGTGATCATCCTCAACACCTGCTCGGTTCGCGAACGCGCCGAAGCCCGCGCCTTGGGCCGTCTCTCCGAACTGGTCCAATTCAAGAAAAACAATGACGCCGTCGTCTGCGCCGTCGGCTGCATGGCGCAGCGTATGGGAACGGGACTGGCCGAAAAAGTCCCCGGCATCGACTTTGTCCTCGGTACCGAGCAGCTCTTTCAACTTCCCCACCTGCTCGCCAGACGAAACGGCGTGCCTATTGTTGCCACCGATTTTCAGGACGGTCTGGACTGGGCAGAATTCCCGCCCTCGCCCGACTGCCCCTACAGCGCCCACGTTACTATCACCCGGGGATGCGACAATTATTGCGCCTACTGCATCGTCCCCTACCTGCGCGGCCCGGAACGTCACCGTCAGCCGCAGGCGGTTGTCAATGATATCAATCGTCTCGTGGGGAAAGGCGTCGTCGAGGTGACGCTGGTCGGTCAGAATGTCAATTCCTACGCGTCCGGCGACGTGCGCTTTCCCGACCTCCTCCGCCGCGTAGCGGGGGAGACCGACATCCGCAGGATCCGTTTCATTACCTCGCATCCCAAGGATTTGTCGGATAATCTGATTGATCTGTTTGCCGTTGAGCCGAAGCTCATGGGTCACGTTCACCTGCCTCTGCAGAGCGGGTCGGATCACGTCCTCGAAAAAATGTTTCGCGGTTATACCTATAGCCATTACCGCCGTCTGGTCGACAAACTGCGGCAGGCGCGGCCCGATATCGCCATCACCACCGATCTTCTGGTCGGTTTTCCGGGTGAATCCGACGACGATTATCGGCAAACGCTCGACGCCGTCCGCGACATTCGCTTCGACGCGGCCTTTATGTTCCGCTATTCCGTCCGCGATGGCACCTGGGCCGCGGCCCACCTAACCGATGATATTCCCGATGCTGAAAAACTGCGACGCTTGCAGATGCTGATAAAGCTCCAGAAGGAAATATCCTTCACCGTCAATCAGCGGGAAGTAGGGCGCGTGCATTCGGTTCTGGTTGACGGCGTCAGTCGCCGCGACAAGGCCATCTGGAAGGGCAAAACCGAGGGCAACAAAACCGTCCTGTTTCCCGGAAACCGGGACATGCTGGGGAAAATCCTGACGGTCGGCATCGAGCGGGCCGACAGTTGGACATTGCACGGCGAGGTGGCGGCATGACTATAGAACTGGCCGGCGCTATTCTGTTTTTTGTCCTGAGCGTCTTCGCGCTGCTTTTCACAATCACCAAAGTCTCTCATGTCGGCGGCGAAAATTTCCCCAATCGGGGCCGATTTTATATCGGTCTGTCAGTCTGGATTTTGACCGCTATCGTGGCCGTCTTCATGAGCTTCCCCGGGTATCCCGACTGGTTCGTGCCGGCGGTCTATCCGATTCTCAAAATTTCCTTCTTGGTCATGTTTCTGATCGGCTTTTTCATGGTGCTTACGACGCTGATCGCCTTCCCCCTGCACCTGGAATTTCATCGCCGCGAAATCGACGGGCGATCGGACCGCATCGCTTTGCTGGAGAATGTCCGTCAGATCGCCTCCCAGCCCTACCCGATTCCGGAGCTGTTCACGCTGGTTCTCAAAGAACTGGGAAGTTTTCTCGCCGTCGGGAAGGGGGCCATATTTCTGATAAACCCCTCGCGGCGGGAAATGTACCTGGCGGCGTATATGGGGCTCGATAAGAGCGAGCTGGGGCGTCTGGAACGGTTTCCTGTCGGAAGAGATATCATATCGCAGGCGGCGCACGAGCAGGAACCGTATGTCTCGGGCGACCTCGGCACCTCAGACAGCGCCACGCGAAAACTCATCCTGGCCGGAAGGGATATTTCCCTGTCCGCCGCCGCCGTTCCGCTGTCGATACGCGACCGTTCTCTGGGCACGCTTTTGGTTCTTTCGGACAAGCCGTATCGTTTCGAGAAACGCGATCGGATGTTGCTGCACGCCGCCTCCGAAGCTGTCGCCGGAGTTGTCGAAACCAATCGCCTGGCCCGGGAGAATCAAAAGCTCGCCCGGCAAATCGACGACGGCGCTTCCAAATTGGGACTCCTCCGAGCCGGATTGGCCCGGCGTGCCAAGCGGGAGGACTTCCGGCAATCCCTGGCCGCCATCTGCCGGTACGTGGTTGAACACTATCGGCTGACGGCAGGACGGGTGATATCCATCGCCGAAGGAGATATCACCGAAATCGTCGGATTCGAAACCAAACCGGCCGGCCGTCAGAGCGAATCGTTTCGCATCGCCGCAATCAACGCCGTTCGTCAGGGAAAGACGGTCGTCCTTAATCAGGAAGCCAAAGACGCCAACGGCAACGCCTACATCAGCCGTTCCGTCCTGATCTGCCCCCTGGCAGCCCGTGACAGCGGAGAATATGCCTTGCTGTTGGAGGCGCCGGGCAACGGCCTGCCGCTGACCAACGATTTCCTGGCCGATCTGGACGGCATTCAAGCATTGATGACGATCAATCTGGAAAGCGAAACCCGGAGCGAATCCGGACGGATGGACAAAACCGTTACGGCCGCCCTGCTCAACATCCTGAGACTGAATTACAACGACCCCATCGAAGTAATCTATCGCCGCTTTCTCGATGAAATCGCCGCCATTCTACCGCCGGAATCATCAACGGTCGCCGCTATTCGGGAAGATGTTTCGGGATATCGAATCGCGGCCGGATTTCCCGGCTTGGACGACGAAATTTCGGGTGCTATGTTCCAGCCGGGGGAGGGGCCGATCGGTAAAGCCCTGGCGACGGGCCAGATCGGCGAATGCACTTCCCCGGTCAAGGTCGAATCGTCCTGGGATGATCTCGATCCGGCCAATCATGATTTTCTCAATCGGCTGTTCGGCGAGAAAGGCGCGCCGGGATATCAACTGTGCGTGCCGGTCAGTGTGCTCGACGACATCATGGCCGTGATCGGCGTATTCGGTCATGGGCAGGAGTCGGTGTCGATGGCCGAGGCCAAGGGGCCGGTCCTGCTGGCGGTGCAGCTGCTCTCGATCAAACTGTCGATGGCCCGCCTCGGCCGGACACGGATTTCACCCGAAATTCCTGTCGCGACGGTGGAAACAGGCGCCGTTCTCAACCGCATCAACAACGACCTGGCGACGATTATCGGGCGGGCGCAATTGCTCCAGCAACAGCCGGATATCGGCGGGCCGGCGCGGTATACCACCGATGAAATCCTGAAAGCCGCCGAGCAGGCGGCTGAAACCGTGCGGAATATGCAGAAGGATATGGCTCGGCAGGAGGAGCCTGCCAAGGCGCCCGCTTCGGACCTCAACGAAGATATCGATCGCTTCCTCCAGCGCCGCCATGTTACCGGGAATCTCTATATGTTCGATGATAATCGGGCGGTGATGCTCCAGAAAGAGCTTGTTCAGCCGTGCCCGATCGCGCCGAAAAACGACCGGTTGAATCTCCTCATTGAGGCGGCGCTTCGGCAATTCGTGACCATGCTCGACGAGGGCGACGAGGTGTTGCTGAAAAGCGAAATCCGGGGCGGCTATTTTTACCTCAGTTTGGTGCGCGGCGCGCGCGACGCCCACCGCCGGTTCGATCCCACCACCCGCGATTTCGGCGACCCCGATGTCCTCCCGCGAGATATTATCTCTGACGAACTGCTGAAAGTATTGGCAGATGATAAGGGCGAGGCGTCGTTCGACCGGTTCGGCCGGAGGCCGACTTATCTTTCCTTCCGTTTTCCCGTCGACGCCGCCGTCCCGAGCGTTCCGGAATCCGGGACCACGTCCACTCTCGCGGGATTGAAAATCCTGGCCATTGACGATCAGCAGATGATCCTCGATTTGCTCTCCGGTATCTGCCAGTCCCTGGGGTTGGAACTTGCGGCGGTGCGCGATCCGTCGGAAGGGTTGGCTTTGTTCAAGCAGCGGCGATTCGATATGGTTATGGTCGATCTTGCCATCGGCCGTGTTTCGGGCTGGGATATCGCCCGCGAAATCAAACGGCTATCACCGGAAACGCCGGTCATTATGCTAACCGGTTGGGGTGTCGATATTGCCCAGGACAAGGCCGATGGAAGCATCGATTACGCGTTGGCCAAACCGTTCCGGATCGAGCAATTGACCGAGATTATTTCCCGGGCCGGCTCCCGGCATATTTCCTCGTAATTGCGTCTAAATGAACCCCCCTGTTTTGCCGATAAAAGCTACAAGTGCCAAAACCGCCACGCCTGGAAATTGGGGCCACATGAAAGAGTTGAAGTACGTCGAGAAGATCAAGAGCGAAGACTCGCTTTTGTCCATGCCGCAGAGTCTGTCGCAGATACTCACCATGATCAACAACGACGAATTCTCGATGGAGGATCTGGCGCGGGTGATCATGCATGACCCGGGGTTGACCGGCAAGGTGCTCAAAATGGCCAACTCCGCCTTCTATCGGCAGCAGGCCCAGATTGCGACCGTAAATCAAGCGTTGATGATGCTCGGCGTGATGCAGGTCAAATGCCTGGCGCTCTCGACCTCGGTCTTCCACGCGAATCTGTTCGAGCACGAATTCGACATCGACGTCAAGGAGATGTTCGGGCATTTCATCTCGGTGGCGCTGGGCTGCCGCAAACTGGCCGAGGCTGCGGAGTTCGAAAACGCCGAAGAAGCCTTCGTCAGCGGTTTGCTGCATGATATCGGCCTTGTTTTCTTCATGCATCACTACCCCGAGGATTATGCCCGGGTTCTCGAAAACTATCAAAGCTACCCCAGCCTGATGGAGGCCGAAAAGGATATTCTCGGAATCGATCACGCCGAAATCGGACAGATTATGGCCGAAAAATGGAATTTCCCGTCAAGCCTCTGCCGGGCCATCGGCCAGCATCACCGTGTGCCGGATTCGGTTGATACGCTCGAAATCGTTCATTTCGTCCAACTATCGCGTCTGATCAACAAGCCAATAATCGACAATCGTCCCCGGAATATCGAACATCGCCTCGGATCGATCGACCGAATGTGCCATATGATGAAGATCGAGCGGAAAAAGGTCGACGATATTTCCTTCTCTCTGCTCACCGAAACCCTGGTGGCGGCGAAATTCATGGGCATCGATATCGGCGAGCCGGCCGAAGTCCTGACCCGAGCCAACAAGGAGCTGTTCAATTCCTATCTGACCATCGAAAACCTGTTCCGCGAACGGCAGGATCTAACCCAGCGGATTCTGGTCGAGGAGCGCCGGGCGGCTATGCTGGAAACCAAGAACATCGCCATCGCCACCCTGTCGCACTACATCAACAACGCCGCCATGGCTATCTCGGGGCGGGGGCAACTCATCACGATGCTCATCGACAACGGGACAGTCATCGACAAAAATAAACGGCTGGAACCGGTCGTCCATGTGATTGAAAAATCTGTCAATAAAATCCTGGCCGTCCTCCATGAATTGCGCGACCTGTCCAACCTCGACGAAATGGAAAAATACACTCAGTCACAGGCGATCAATATCGACGATCGCGTCAAGGAACGGCTCCGCAAAATGGAAAACGGCATCTCCGATCCCACCGACGATCCGGCTGTCATCAAGAAGTAGTTCCCTATTGCCACGCCGCTTCCTCCGTACTATCTTGTGTCCTCACGTACGGAGGCTTCATGATACGTTTTTCCACCGCCGGCGAGTCGCATGGCCGGGCGCTGATCGCGCTGGTCGAATCGTTTCCCGCCGGATATGCAATTTCCATAGACGGCATCGATGCCCAACTGGCGCGCCGCCAGAAGGGGTACGGCCGTGGCGCGCGCATGAAGATCGAGCATGACCGCGCCCAGATACTCTCCGGTATCCGTCACGGGATATCCCTGGGCTCGCCCATCGTCTGCCTGATCGAAAATCGCGACTGGCCGGCCTGGGAAAATACGATGAACCCGTCGGGTCCGTCGGCGAAAACGAAAGCCGCCGCCAAGACCAGAAAAGTCACCGCGCCTCGGCCGGGACACGCTGACCTCGCCGGAGGCATCAAGTATCATACTCATGACCTGCGCAACGTGCTCGAACGCGCCTCGGCTCGCGAAACCGCGGCGCGCGTCGCCTGTGGTGCTCTCGCCCGGCAGTTTCTCGAAAACCACGGCATCCGTATCGCCTCACATGTCATCGCCATCGGGTCGGCCCGTATCAAGAAACGGGCGTACACATTTGAAGATATACTCAAATCCGATGACGCATGGCCGGTCAGGTGTATCGATCCGGCCATATCGGAACGTATGATCGCCGAAATCGACAAATCCATCAAGGAAAAGGACACCCTCGGCGGCGTATTCGAAGTGCGCATCGCGGGCGTGCCGGTCGGTTTGGGGTCGCCCGCGCAATGGTCGTCCCGCCTGGACGCCATGCTGGCGGCGGCGATGATGTCGATCCAGTCGGTCAAAGGCGTGGAAATCGGCGACGGCTTCGACACTAGCCGCCGGCGCGGATCGAAAGTGCATGATCGAATATCTTTTGATGATCGCTCGGCTTCCTCAACAAACAAGGGATTCCACCGTCGCACCAATGCTGCCGGAGGCATCGAGGGCGGCATGAGCAATGGCGAGGAGATCGTTATCCGCGTCGCCTGCAAGCCGATTTCCACCCTGCGGCAACCCTTGGAAACGGTTGATATCGTCACAAAAGCGAAGGCCGATGCGCAGGTGGAACGATCCGATACCTGCGTCGTGCCTGCTGCTGCCGTGGTGGGGGAGGCGATGGCGGCGATGATTCTGGCCTCGGCGTTCACCGATAAATTCGGCCACGATTCCCGCGCCGATATCGACGCCGCTTATTCCGCATATCTGAATCGGGAGTATTGACGGCGACGCCGAAATTCGTATAATGACATATACATGAAATCTCTTATTCCGGGGTGATGTATGAAATTTCTCAGTCAGGTCTCCAGCTTTCTCGACATAGACGATGAAGCCGTCGTAATTTTCTGCCGGAAATCGGACAAGCCGACCGGCGACGTGGTGGAAAAATTGGACGTATTGACCGACGGTCTCCTCAGCGAGATGTACAAGACCGGCGAGTTCGACGGTTCGGCCGGTTCCGAAATCATGCTGCGGCGTGTCCCCGAAACGGCCGCGAAAAAGATACTTCTGGTCGGCCTCGGCGATATCAACGGCGATGACGACCTCAACGCCTATCGCGAAGCCGCCGGGCGAATCGGCGCCATGGCCCGCCGCCACAAAATCACCTCGGTATCGTTTTTCTACGACGGACCCGATACCAACCCGGTGACATCGGCTATCGTCGAAGGCTTCGTCCTCGGAAGTTACCAATATCTCGAATACAAAACCGACAAGGACAAAGACAAGAATAAACTCGCATCCGTATCAGTCGTCGTGCCTCAAAAGGGCAAACTGCGCCAGGCCGAGGTCGGGTTGGCGAGGGGAGAGATTATCAGCTCCGCCGTGGCCTATTGCCGCGATCTCGTCGGTACCCCCGGCAATGACCTGTATCCCGAGAGTTTCGCGGCCATCGCCGAAAAACTGGCCAAGGAGCATAAAGTCAAATGCCATATTTTAAGCCCGTCCGAGATCAAGAAACAAAAAATGGGCGCGCTGGAAGCCGTCGCGAAAGGTTCCGATAGAAAACCCCGCTTCGTCGTTCTCGAATACAACGGCAAGAAAAACGACAAGCCGATCGTCCTGATCGGTAAAGGCATCACGTTTGATTCCGGCGGCATATCCCTCAAAGCAGGACCCGGCATGGACGAAATGAAAGGCGATATGACCGGCGCCGCGGTGGTGATGATGACGCTGGTGACGGCCGCCCGGCTTGGTGCGCAGGTTAATCTCGTAGCGTTGATGCCCCTGGCCGAAAACATGCCCTCCGGCGGCGCCACTCGTCCCGGAGATATCGTCAAATCGCGCGCCGGGCACACTATCGAAATCATCAACACCGACGCCGAGGGACGCCTGATTCTGGCCGATGCACTGGACTTCGCCGACACCTTTAATCCCCAGGCCGTGATCGATACCGCCACCCTGACCGGCGCGGCGCTTTATGTGCTGGGGTATGCCGGCGCACCGTTCGTGGGAACCAATCAAAAGCTCAACGAAAATCTATGCGCCGCCTCGACCCGTACCGGTGAAAAAATCTGGGAGCTGCCGCTCTGGCCCGAATTCGCCGAGCTGATGAAATCATCGGTGGCCGATATCAAAAATTCCGCCGGAAAACCCGCCGGGACGCTGGCCGCCGCCTCGTTTCTCAGAAAATTCGTCAAGGATTGGCCGTGGGCGCATATCGACATCGCCTATTGCGACGTCGAACCCAAGGGCAAACCGTACGTGCCCAAAGGTCCGACCGGTTTCGGTGTCCGCCTGTTGGTCGACCTCATCTCGCACTGGAAAAAGCTATAGGCAGGGGAGACTGACCGGCGGTTTTTCTTTTTCGGACTTCAGGCCGCACGAGACCTTCGACCCAATGCCGACGTCAACTCAGCAGCCGTTCGTTTTGCTTTCCAGCAAATCCGGGATTTCGGCGATTTTGTGCCGCGTCTGCTCCATGCTGTCGCGGTCGCGCAAAGTGACGGTGTCGTCTTCCGATGTCTGGCCGTCTATCGTGAAACAGTACGGCGTGCCGATTTCGTCCATGCGCCGATACCGCCGCCCCACCGCTCCGCCCGCGTCGTAGAAAACCTTGAATTTCCTGCGCAGGTCGTCATACAACCGCTGCGCCAACTCCGGCATCCCGTCCTTTTTCACCAGCGGCAACACGGCTGCCTTAAACGGCGCGATGCGCGGATGCAGCCTCAGTATCACCCGCTGTTCCCCCTTGACTTCCTCTTCGTCGTAGGCATCCAGCAGGCACATCAACATCGTCCGGTCGCATCCGGCCGACGTTTCTATGATATAGGGGATGAATTTCTCTTTGGTTTCCTCGTTCCAATACCGCAAATCCTTCCCGGTTGCCTCCATGTGGCGCGACAGATCGAAATCCGTCCGGTTATGGATGCCTTCCAGCTCCTTCCACCCGAATGAAAATTCATATTCGATGTCATACGCTTTTTTGGCATAATGGGCCAAATCATTCGGGCCGTGCTCATGCCAGCGCAGCCGATCCTCACGGATACCCAGATCGAGGTACCACTGCCAGCGCTGTTCGCGCCAATATTCGAACCATTTGTCGTCTTCCGCCGGAGGGATAAAAAACTGCATCTCCATCTGCTCGAACTCGCGCGTGCGGAAGATGAAATTTCCCGGCGTGATCTCGTTGCGGAACGCCTTGCCGATCTGGGCGATCCCGAACGGCACCTTCTGCCGCGACGGCCCCTGCACATTGAGAAAATTGACATAAATTCCCTGCGCCGTTTCGGGACGAAGATACACCACGTTGGCGTCGTCCTCGACCGGCCCCATGAACGTCTTGAACATCAGGTTGAATTGCCGGGGAGCGGTCAGTTCGCCGCCGCAATTGGGGCAGGCATCGCCCTCGATGTCGTCGGCCCGGAATCGCGATTTGCATTTCTTGCAGTCGACCAGCGGATCGGTGAATTCGGCCACGTGTCCGGACGTTTCCCATACTTTCGGATGCATCAGGATGGCGGCGTCGAGTCCCTCGATGTCGTCGCGCTTGTGCACCATCTCGCGCCACCAGAAATCCTTGATGTTGCGCTTGAGTTCCGCACCCAGCGGGCCGTAGTCCCAGCAGGCGTTGATGCCGCCGTAAATCTCCGACGATGGGAAAATATATCCGCGCCGCTTGCACAGCGACACCAGCTTGTCCATCTTCTCGTCCCGGACTTTATTCTTCTTAGCCACTTATCCTCCGTAGGTTTTGACTGCGCGAGCCAGCTTATCCAAAAAATCGAACGATTTCAATTGCCGGATCGTTCCGGCATGATACCGCAACAGCGTAATCAGCAGATCGACCATCCGGTTCAGATCGTCCAGGTTCACCGGTATCCGCGATGCTTCCTCGAGCGATGATTCCATCAGCACAATCAGCTTGCCATGAATATCCGCCGGCAGGCTGATCAACTGGTTCTGGCCCGGCATCGTCCGGCGGCAGTTTTCACATATCAATCCGCCGTGTTCAATGCTGACCATATACTGTTTGTCGCTGTCGGGGGCCTCTCCGTTCGCGACCAGTTCCGCGCCGCAGCCGACGCATCCGATCAGATTGGGCCGAAATCCCAACAGCGAAATAAGCCGCAATATATAACCGGCGAACAGCCCCGGCAACCGCTTTTTGTCCAGCGTATCGGTCATGCGCAGAAACGACAGCGTGATCTGATAACAGGCGGGCTGGGGATCGAGCGCCGTCAAAAGATTATTCAGCAATTCCACCGCCGCCGACGCGAACGTCAGACGTCCCAACTGGCCGTCCCGTTCGAATAGAAACACCTCGACCGGCTCCACGTCGGAAAGATACCCGTATTCGCTTTCATCGCGAAGGTAACAGGTGAATTCCAACCGCGCAAACCGCAAAGGCCGCCCGCGTTTGCCGACCAGCCGCCGCGATCCTTTGACCGCCAGCGACAGTTTGCCCCGGTCGGGCGTGAAGACGGCCAACGTCTGTGACGATTCCGACCAGTCGGCGCTGGACAGAATGATGCCTTCCGTTTTGTGAATAGCCATATCAGCGGGAAGGAGTTTTCAGGTGGTAGATAATCTCGTCGGGCCGGGAATAGCCGTATTTGGTGCGCGCCAGCCATTCCACGAAGTGCTGATCCTCGTGGATGCGGCGGAGGGCGTACGAATAATCGACCGCCTCCGCCACGATATCCCGATATTCCGCTTGCAGATCGTCACGCTGATCGTACAGGCGGCGAATTCTCAAGAGACCGTAGTCGCCGGCGCAGAAAAGATAGATCAGGTATAGGACGGCCAGCCCGATACCGATCCGGATTCCCTTGCGCTTGAACCCGTGTTCGTGTTCGATCAACCGGCTGATTAATTGCCGGGTGACTTTGCGTCGTAAGTCGGCGGCGGTCACGTTTTCATCCTACCTGATGTTGTAAAACACGTCGCGGCCCAAAAATTGAGCCGATTCGCCCAGTGCTTCCTCGATGCGAAGCAGTTGGTTGTATTTGGCGATGCGGTCGGTGCGGCAGACCGAACCGGTTTTGATCTGGCCGGTGCCGGTGGCGACGACGACGTCGGCGATCGTCGTATCCTCGGTTTCGCCCGACCGATGCGACACCACCGCCGTGAACGACGCCCGCTTGGCCATCTCGATCGTATCCAGTGTTTCGGTTAGAGTGCCGATCTGATTCAATTTGATCAAAATCGAATTGGCGGATTTTTCGTCGATGCCGCGCGCCAGCCGCTTGGGATTGGTCACGAAGATGTCGTCGCCCACGATCTGTATCCTGCCGCCGAGCTTCTTGGTCATCAGCGCCCAGCCCTCCCAGTCGTCCTCGGCATGACCGTCCTCGATGGAGGCGATCGGGTATTTGTCCACCAGTTGCGCGTAATAGTCGACCATCTCCGCCGAGGTCAACTCTCGATTTTCGGACTTCAGGATATATTTCTTCTTGTCGGCGTCATAGAACTCGGATGACGCCGGATCGAGCGCGAACATGACATGTTCACCCAGCTTATATCCGGCCTTGGTCACGGCTTTGGACATGATTTCCAGCGCCTCGGCGTTCGATTTCAGATCGGGCGCAAAGCCGCCCTCGTCGCCGACGCTGGTATTATACCCTTTGTCCTTGAGGACTTTCTTCAGGCTGTTAAAAACTTCGGCGCCCATCTGCAGCGCCTCGGCGAAACTCGATGCTCCCAGCGGCATGATCATGAATTCCTGCAGGTCGACGTTGTTGTCGGCATGTTTGCCGCCGTTGAGGATATTCATCATGGGAACGGGGAGTATTTTTGCGTTGGTGCCGCCGATGTATTCATAAAGGAACAATCCGCACGATTCGGCGCAGGCTTTGGCTGTCGCCAGCGATACGCCCAGGATGGCGTTGGCGCCCAGCTTCGATTTCGATTCGGTGCCGTCGAGTTGAACCAGAAAATTGTCCAGCCGCACCTGATCGAACGGATTGATATCCTCTTTCATCAGGGCCGGAGCGATAATATCGTTGACGTTCTTCACGGCCTTGGTGACGCCTTTGCCGAAGAAATTCTTCTTGTCGCCGTCGCGCAGTTCCACCGCCTCATGCGCGCCGGTCGACGCGCCCGATGGCACCGCCGCCCGTCCGAAACTGCCGTCCTCCAGCATCACATCCACTTCCACCGTGGGCGTCCCGCGTGAATCCAGAATCTGCCGCGCCAGTATATACAGAAAATCCGACATACCCTTTTCCTCTCTTTTCTCGATTTCGTCCAACCCGAAACCTATCCCGTCCAAAGTCCCGTATCAAGTTTAAAATATTTACGCAGCAATTCAAAATTGACATAAATTCTCCAAACCGATATACTGCCGTCGATGAGAAAAAAATCAGCCACCATAATTCTTGTGGTTGCGGCCCTGATATTTCATGCCGCAGCCGTCTCCGGCAGCCTTGACGACGCCGTCCGGGCCGCCGGGTGCGATATCAAAGTCTTCTGCCCGGCCGCCGATCCCGCCGATATCCAGTGGACCGCGCTCCTGTATCTCAATCAGACCTATGGGGTTCAGGTCTATATCGCCGTCCTGGAAAAATCGCCGGCCTACGCCGCCAAACTGACGACCTCAACCGACGGTCAATTTCATCTGGCCGAAATCGGTATGGGCGTCGGTTTTGCCGCCGACAGCCTGACCGATTCCGTCCTGGCCGTCCTATTCGACGGCGGCTATCCCGACCTGGCGATTTTCGGCGCATCGTCGTCTGATTTGACGCTTATCATGTCGATGCTTGCTCACATTAGGCAAACTGCTCTAATCGACAGCCTGTCGGTTGGAACCTTGGAAGAAATCTACGCCCGAGAGCCCAGCGGCGGCCCAGGCGACATTGTCCTGAACGACGCCGAACTCTATAAGCGATATAGTGGTAAAATAGCCAATCTGTCCCGGGTCTTTGCCGCCAACGGTCCCGAGAGTTATATCCCGGAACAGTTTCGATGGTATTCTCGCTTGGATTCGCCCGGTATAAACGGCGCTTCCGGCGGGTTTTTGGCCGGGATGGAACCGTTCCGTCTGCCGGGGCTGCTTCGTGACCGTCTGGCCGACAGCCCGGAGCGCGATAATGTCGTCGGCCGCATCGATTCGTACATTTCCAATATTAAGGCGGCGCAAAAGCAGTGGATTGGCGGGCTCGATCAGCTTTCGTATCTTCTGGCGGCCAATGAAGATATAGTGAGGGTGGCTGAGCGTTGTGATCCCGAATCGATGGGCCATTTGTCCGAATCCGGCCTTTGCGACCGGATAATATCCCTTCGCAAACGAACCTACGCGGCATTGGCCGAAGCGGTCGGAATCGATTGGCAGGGGCATCTGGAAATCAGGGATACGCCGTTCGGCAAAACCGGCAAGCTGAGCCTCGACCTGACGGTGACCGGCCCCAAAGAAATCGAACTTTCCTATTTCAAATTCCTCCCCCAGGGCAAGGACCCGATTATCGTCGATTCCATTTCGAAAATGCTCGAACCGCATCAGCGGTTTTATCGCGAATATCCGGTCGACATCAGCGCCATCGATGTCCGGCCCGAAACCGGCGATTCGCTCTTGTTTGCCGTCGAGGCGATCGTCGACCGGGTGCCTCTGGCGTTATACCTGCCGTATCGGGAATTCGCCGACCGGGACGTCGGCCTGACGTTTCTCCCGGGCTACGCCTTCCTGGAGCCGTTTACCGAGGGGCAGCTCACCGCCCTGGCGCAGCCGTTCGACTGGCAGTTGCGCATCACCAAACCGTACGCCAGCGAACTGACCGGCACGATTAGCCTCGACAATCCGGAGGGGATCGTCGTTGGAAGCTTCAATGAAAACGTCTTCATGCCCATCGGCATTACCTCGAAATACGTCGATATCCACCTTGCCGCAGGCCGCTCGATCGGATTCGATCGGCGCACCGTCAAAGCCTCTCTTGTCGTCGGCGGGCAGGCCGTCGCCCGGACAGAATCCGACGTGCGTGTTGTCCGCTGCGAGATTCCGGATACCCGTGACATCGGCTTTGTTCCCGACACCGACGGCCGCCTGGAGGATTTTCTCCGCATGAGTCGATCCTCGTTTCAGCCGCTGACCACCCGCGGCCTCATGCGCGCGACGTTGGAAGCGTATGACATTATCGTCATCGGGAGCAACGCCGATGAATACTACGATATCCTGCGCGGGACGCGTGACCGCCTCCGCGAGTTCGTCGACAACGGGGGCGACATCGTCATTTTCGGCCAGGGGTTCGACTGGCCGCATGATCTGTTCGAATTTTCAATTTACCCTGCCCGGACTTCATCGGACAAACAACTACATTTCGCTCATCAGGATCTTTCGATATTGAATTTCCCCTACAAAATCGACATCGACGCCCTGGCCAAAGGCATCTCCGGGACGACCTCGCTGTATCCGGCAATCATCGACGGCGGCGCGGAAATCGTTTCGGCGGGGGAACTTGGCAGCTATTTGCAGGTTGTAAAGATCGGTGACGGTTATGTT
Organism: uncultured Ignavibacteriales bacterium; assembly: GCA_964549765.1. Classification (GTDB taxonomy): domain Bacteria; phylum Zixibacteria; class MSB-5A5; order GN15; family JAAZOE01; genus CAZJWR01. The sequence continues at coordinate 3,704 of CAZJWR010000060.1, read as the reverse complement.
GTCTACTGTGGGCTGCCGCTTTTTGAAATGGCGGCCGAGCTGGATGTAGAAGCGATTCATCTGCTGGCGAATATTTTGAATGTAGGTTATGGCAAATAAGAACAGCGGGCGGTTTACCCACCTGCTTCCCATACTTCGCAAGTACAAAGGGTATATCTGGTTCGGGGCGATCGTAACGGTTTTCGCCAACGGCCTCATGCTGGTGACGCCCTATTTGACCAAACTTGCTTTCGACGCCGTCTCGGCCAAAAAGCCAACGTCGTTGATTTTCAAGTACGCCGCCCTGATGGCGATTTTGGCCCTCGTCGCCGGCGTTTTCCGCTTCGCCATGCGCCGCAGCATCATCTGGGCCTCGCGCAGGGCCGAATACGACCTGCGCAACCTGCTGTTCACCAGACTCCTCAGCCTCGACCAGACCTACTATAACAACACCCGCACCGGCGACCTGATGGCCCACGCCACCAACGATATCGAAGCCGTCCGGATGCTCATCGGCCCCGCCATCATGAACATCTTCAATACCTTCGTGTCGCTTTTCGTGGCCATCGCCTTTATGATCACGCTGTCGGTGAAACTGACCATGATGACCGTCGTCCCCATGGTTTTTCTCGCCCTCGCCGTCAACCGCCTCGGCAGCCTGGTGCACAAACGATTTTTGAAAATTCAGACGCACTTTTCGTTTCTGACGTCGATGGCCCAGGAAAACCTGGCCGGTGTCCGCGTCATCAAAGCCTATCGGCGCGAACAATCCGAAATCGATCGCTTCGCAAAACAATCCCGCAAATACGTCGACCTCAATCTGCATATGATGAAAGTCGCCGGTATGTTCCGGCCGCTCATTCTCATGATCGCCGGTTTCGTCATGCTGGTCGTGCTCTATATGGGCGGCCGGTATGTTGCCGCCGGCACAATCACCCTGGGAACATTGGTCGCCTTCTTCGGCTATATGGCCTGGTTGATCTGGCCGATGATGGCTCTCGGATGGGTCATCTCGCTATATCAGCGAGGCACGGCGTCGCTCGACCGCATCAACAAAATACTCGATACCGAACCGAATATTATCAATCCCAAGGGGGGCAACGACGCCCCTATCGACGTCAAAGGCAAAATCGAATTCCGCAACCTGACTTTCGCCTATCCCGGGACCGACGAATCCAAACCGGTCCTCGAAGACATCAGCCTGATCATCGAACCCGGCACGCGCCTGGGCATCATCGGCCCCACCGGATCGGGCAAAACCACGCTGGTGTCGCTGATCCCCCGGCTGTATCCCACCAAATCCGGCCAGTTGTTCGTCGACGATATCGATATCACCCTCTGGCCGCTGCCGGCCCTGCGGCACGCCGTCGGTTTTGTCCCGCAGGAAACCTTCCTGTTTTCCGATACTCTGGCGGCCAATATCAATTACAGCACTGATCAATCCATCAACGAAGGCGTCTCCGATGCGGCGCGGCTGGCTGCCATCCACAGCGATATCGAGCAGTTCCCGCAGCAATACGATACCGTCTTGGGTGAACGCGGGATCACTCTTTCCGGCGGACAAAAGCAGCGCACGGCGCTGGCGCGGGCCATCATGAAAGATCCGGCCGTCCTGATCCTCGACGACGCCACCAGCTCGGTCGATACCGAAACCGAAGAGACCATCTTCGCCAACCTCGAAAAAGTCCTCCCCGGACGCACCTCGATCATTATCTCGCACCGGGTGTCGAGTATCCAGGAAAGCGACCACATCGTCTACATCGACAACGGCCGCGTCGCCGAACAGGGCACGCACGGCGAACTCATTGCCCGCAACGGATCATATGCCGCTCTGTACCGGCGGCAGTTGATGGAAGAGCAGTTGGAGAATATGTAAGTTATGCCGACCGCGGCGGAATATCATGAAGAGGAAATCCTCGGCAAGGCCTACGACGCCCGGCTGATGAAACGCCTGCTGCATTACCTGCGGCCGTACCGGATGAAAGTCTTCATTTCGGTTGTTCTCCTTCTCATCGTCACGGTTTTGCAGCTATCCGGTCCGGTGTTGATGCAGATCGCCATCGACAAGTATATCTCCGTCGGCGACAACCACGGCCTTCTGCGGCTGTCCCTGCTTTATCTCGGTATCCTCATCGCCACTTTCGTGCTGGGATACATTCAATTCTACGTCATGCAGATCATCGGCCAGTCGATCATGTATGACATCCGCATGGAAATATTCCGCCAACTCCAGCGCCTCCAATTGTCATTCTTCGACCGCAATCCCGTCGGGCGGCTGGTGACGCGCGTCACCAATGACGTCAACGTTCTCGATGATTTATTCTCGTCCGGTGTGGCGTCCATATTCGGCGACCTCCTGACCCTGGTCGGCATTGTCATCGCCATGTTCTATTATAGCTGGCAATTGGCGTTGATCACATTGGCCGTCCTGCCGTTCCTTGTTCTGGCCACGGTGCTGTTCCGCAAGAGAGTCCGCGACGTTTACCGGCAAATTCGCATCCGCTTGGCGCGAATAAACTCCTTCCTGCAGGAACACATCACCGGCATGTCGGTCGTACAGCTGTTCAACCGTGAAAAACACACCTTCTTCCGCTTCGATGAAATCAACCAAAAGCTGCGGGCATCGCATTTTCGGTCGGTCTATCTCTATGCCGTCTTTTTCCCGACCGTCGAATTTATCGAAACCGTTGCCATCGCCCTGCTAATCTACTTCGGCGGCATCCGCATCAATCTCGCTTTGCTCACCTTCGGCGAACTGGTCGCCTTCATCCAGCTCGTCGAACGCTTCTTCCGGCCCCTGCGCGACCTGTCCGAAATGTATAATACCCTCCAGGCGTCGATGGCCTCGTCGGAACGAATCTTCAAACTCCTCGACGAAAAGCCAACCATCATCGCCCCGCCGCAGCCCAAAGACATCAAAGATTTCCGGGGCAAAATCGAATTCGACCATGTCTGGTTCGCCTACAACGATGATAATTACGTCCTCAAGGATGTCAGCTTCACCGTTAATCCCGGCGAAAAAATCGCTGTCGTCGGCTATACCGGCGCGGGCAAGACGTCGCTGATTTCGCTTCTGCTGCGCTTCTACGATTATCAAAAGGGCAATATCCGCATCGACGACATTTCCCTCAAGGACATGGACCCCGATCATGTCCGCTCGTTTATGGCGCTGGTGCTTCAGGATGTGTTCATCTTCTCCGGGAATTTCACCGAAAATATCAACCTGCATAATCCCGATATCGCCGAAAATAAAATCGCCGACGCCGCCCGCCAGGGAGGCATCGCCGATTTCATCGAACATCAACCGGCCAAATACCAAACCGTGGTGCACGAACGCGGCTCGACGTTGTCGACCGGACAAAAGCAGCTTCTGTCCTTCGCACGAGCGTTGGCGTACGATCCCAAGATTCTCATCCTCGACGAGGCCACCAGTTCGGTCGACACCGAATCCGAAATGAAAATTCAGGCCGCACTGGAACGCCTTCTCAAAGGCCGCACGTCAATTATCATCGCCCACCGGTTGTCCACCATCGAAAAGGCCGACCGCATCCTTGTTATGCACAAGGGCGAACTGCGCGAGAGTGGCACGCATCAGGAACTTCTTGCCAAACGTGGTATCTACCACAAACTGCACGAGACCCAGTTCAACTTCGTCGAAAGAGTGAAAAATCATGCCGGACTATAAAAAAGAACTCGCCTTCGCCAAAAGCACCGCCGCCAAAGCC
>CAZJWR010000059.1:0-22403 GCA_964549765.1 uncultured Ignavibacteriales bacterium | reverse complement strand
ATCATGACCAAAATATCCAAATGTAAAGAAGCGTTAGACGCAGGACACTAGTATTTCCCCAAAAGAAATTAACCCACCCGTAACGCCAAGGGCGTTACGGGTGGGCCAACGGAAGCAGATTGATTTCCGGTCAGGAATTTTCGGCCTAAAGGCGCTCATTCTCGGCCCAGCGTGACGAAGATTTGCCCCGGTTTTTTGCGGATTTGCTTGACAAAATGACGCGGGGACTATATACTACTTTGTGAAAAAAATAACAAGGTGACTGAGGCACAACCATGGCCGTCGCGAAATCCGTTCGGCGCCGTTCTCCCTTATCCGTCAATAGCATAAGGCGATCCGACCACGGCCCGGCGGACGATGCGAGCGGCGCGATGGCGGCCTTTTTTATACAACTTTTCATATCGAGGTGACATAATGGCTAAGGAGGCGTTCAATCCCTTCAAGATGGCCCAGGCCCAGTTCGATAAAGTCGCCGATATCCTCGACCTGGACGAAGCGACTCGGGAAATGCTCCGCAATCCGATGCGCGAATATCAGTTCAATATTCCCGTCCATATGGACGACGGCAATGTGAAAATCTTTCGCGGCTTCCGTGTTCAACATAACGATTCCCGCGGCCCCTGCAAAGGCGGCATCCGGTTCCACCCGCAGGAAACGATCGACACCGTCCGGGCCCTGTCGATGTGGATGACCTGGAAATGCGCCGTGGTCGATATCCCTCTCGGCGGCGGCAAAGGCGGCGTCATCTGCGACCCGCACAACCTGAGCCAGCGCGAGCAGGAACAGATCTGCCGGGGCTGGGTGCGCCAACTGGCCCGCGATATCGGGCCGCTCCGCGACGTGCCCGCGCCCGACGTCATGACCAGCGCCCAGCATATGCTGTGGATGCTGGATGAATTCGAGGCCATCCACGGGCAAAAATACCCCGGTCTGATAACCGGCAAGCCGGTCGGAATGGGCGGATCGTTGGGCCGCACCGAGGCCACCGGTTATGGCGTGGTGCACACCGTCCGCGAGGCGCTGGGTCTTCTCAACGTCCGAATTGAGGACACGGTAGCCAGCGTGCAGGGATTCGGCAACGTCGCCCAATATGCCATCCGGCTCTACAATCAATTGGGCGGTACGGTGGTATGCGTTTCCTGCTGGGATCAGGGCGACCAGACCTCATATTCGTTTAAGAAAAGCGACGGTGTCGATATCGACGCTTTGCTGACCATCACCGACCGTTTCGGCGGGATCAACAAGGACAAGGCGAAAGACCTTGGATACGAGATTCTCCCCGGCGAAGCCTGGATCGAGCAGGATGTCGATATTCTGATTCCGGCGGCGCTGGAACATCAGATCACCGGCGACAACGTCGGCAAAATCGGCAAACGGGTGAAGATTATCGCCGAGGGCGCCAACGGCCCGACCACGCCGGAAGCGGACGAGGCGATTTTCCAGCGCGGGATTTTCAACATCCCCGATTTTCTGGCCAACGCCGGCGGCGTGACCTGCAGCTATTTCGAGCAGGTCCAGTCGAATATCAACTATTTCTGGGAAAAGGACGACGTGCTCCAGAGGCTCGACACCAAAATGACGTCGGCGTTTCATGCTGTCAGCGAACTGGCGGCCAAGCGGAAGTTGTATATGCGCGATGCGGCGTACGTGATCGCCGTCGGCCGGGTGGCGCAGGCCTGCCGCGACCGCGGCTGGGTCTAAGACCGAATTTCGATGACGAAGAAGGGTTCGACATCGTATACCGCCGGGAGAGTATCGCTTTCCCGGCGGTTTCTTGCTTGCTTTCCGGTGAAAAGTGCTGATATTAATAGGGGTACCGTTGTATCATATGCGACCGCCGGGGCGACCGTTCGGCCCCGGTATGGTCGGGAGTGACGATATATGGCAGAAGAGAAGAAATCACTGGAGCGGCTGCTGAACTCGCTGGAGGAGCGGGCCAAGGAGTTGAACTGCCTGTACAAAATCGAGGACGTCCTCGGCGATCCCGATCTGCCGTTGAAAGAAATCATAAACAAGATCCTCCAGATTCTTCCTTCCGGCATGCAGTACCCCCAAAAATGCGTGGCGCGTATTATCATCGAGGGAACGCCCTTTCAGTCGACGAACTTCAGGGAATCTTCCTGGGTTCTGGGCGCGGATATCCGGCCGCAGGAGATCGTCCTGGGATCGGTCAGTGTTTTTTATGTCGAGGAAATATCGGCGGAGGACAATAGGCCGTTCCTTGACGAGGAAGTCAAATTGATACAGACGGTGGCCGAGCGGCTCGGGCATTTTCTGATGTACAAAAAAATGCGCGAGATCACCCGGGAATGGGGCGCCCGGCAAACCAACGGCAACGGCAAACCGGAACGAGAATGGCAGTTCGTCCTGCGCATGCTACGGCTAACCGACAGTAATCTCTATCACAATATCTCCCGCAAAATGCTGATTCACCTGTCATGGAGCGGCGTGGCCGAGGCCGTACAGGTGTTGAAATCGATCGGCGAGGACGTCGAGACCGCCGGCCGCCAAGATCTGGAGGAATGGAACCGGCCACATCGCCGCCGCACTCTGGGATTGTCGGCGGGATTCAGTTCGGCCGCATTCAAAATTGCCGCCGATCATCTCAGCGATCAGGAAATCCTGCGCCTGATTCAGAAATGGATGCAGGAGGACAAGCTGAGTTTTTTGGTGCAGGTGGTCAACCGCAATCTTTCGCTGGCCGAGGTGGCCGACGCTATCCGCCGATATCATCATCTTGCCGCCGACGAACCGGATATCCCCTCCCCCAGTAAACGCGGTATACGCGTTTCATTGATCCGGAGATTTCTATCCGACCAGCTCCAGTTTATCAATATCGCCAAAAGCTTCATCGAGGTGCGCGATTTTTATAATCTCCTCCAGAACGTCATTTTCAGCACCGAAAGCCACGGCAAATTGGGCGGCAAAAGCGCCGGGCTGTATCTCGCCGCCCAGATTCTCAGGAAAAAAGGCAAGGACGACGAGCTCCTCCGCGATATCCGGGTTCCGCGTAGCTGGTATATAACATCGGATGTGGTGCTGGATTTCATGCATTACAACAACCTCGACGAGGTCGTCGAACAGAAATACAAGGAAATAAACCAGGTGCGGCTGGAATACCCGCATATCGTGCAGACGTTCAAGAGCGGCCGTTTCCCGCCGGATATTATCAAAGGTCTATCGATGGCGCTGGACGATTTCGGCGAACATCCGCTGATCGTGCGCAGTTCCAGCCTCCTGGAAGATCGGATTGGCGCGGCTTTTTCGGGGAAATACAAGAGCCTGTTTCTGGCCAACCAGGGTAGCAAACAGGAACGCCTGGATGCTCTTGTGGACGCTATTGCCGAAGTCTACGCGTCGGTGTTCAGCCCCGACCCGATCGAATACCGGGCCGAACGCGGGTTGATCGATTTCGGCGAGGAAATGGGAATCATGATTCAGGAAGTCGTCGGCAAACGGGTCGGCAAATATTTCCTGCCGGCGTTCGCGGGCGTGGCCGTCAGCAACAACGAATTTCGCTGGTCGCCCCGGATTCAGCGCAAGGACGGCCTGGTGCGGCTGGTGCCCGGCCTGGGCACCCGCGCGGTGGACCGGCTCAGTGACGATTATCCGGTACTGCTGGCGCCGGGCCAACCGGGGTTGCGGGTCAATTCCACCGTCGACGAAATCTGCCGCTATTCCGCGAAGCAGATCGACGTCATCGACATCGAAACCAACCAGTTCGAGACGATCGATGTCGCCGATTTCCTGAAAGAGGTCGGCTACGAAATGCCGATTATCAATCGCCTGGTGTCGATCATGAAGGACAATCATCTCCGCAAACCGATGGGGATGAGCATCGATTTCGAAGAGGACGACCTGGTGGTGACGTTCGACGGACTGATCGAGCAAACGCCCTTCGTCAAGCAAATGCAAAGTATTCTGCATACTCTCGAAAAAACTATGGGAACGCCGGTCGATATCGAGTTCGCCTCCGACGGCACGGACCTGTTCTTGCTGCAATGCCGGCCGCAGAGTTTTTCCCGCCAGAGCGCGGCGGCGCCGATCCCCAAGGATATTCCCGAAGAAAAAATCCTGTTCACCGCCCGTAAATATGTCTCCAACGGCCTGGTGCCAAATATCACACATGTCGTCTATGTTGACCCTAAGCAATACGGCGAATTGACAAGCCAGTCCGATCTCCTGGCAGTGGGCCGGGTCGTCGGACGCTTGAACAAAATCCTTCCCAAACGGCAGTTCATCCTGATGGGGCCCGGTCGATGGGGCAGCCGAGGCGACATCAAACTCGGTGTCAATGTCACCTATTCCGACATCAATAACACCGCCCTGCTCATCGAAATCGCGCGTAAGACCGGTAATTATGTCCCCGATCTGTCGTTCGGAACGCATTTTTTCCAGGACCTGGTCGAGGCCGATATTCGATATCTGCCGCTTTATCCCGATGACGACGGGATTATCTTCAACGAATCGTTTTTCGTTGATGCGCCCAATATGCTGGAACATCTCCTGCCGGAGTTCGCCTACCTGTCCGATACCGTTCAGGTGATCGACGTGCCGCAAAGCACCGAAGGGCAGGTACTCCAGGTGTTGATGAACGCCGATCTCAAAGAAGCTTTGGCAATATTGACTCAGCCCAGCGAGGAGTGGGAAAGCCCCTGCGACGAGCCGGAGTGCACCGACATGCGGCGCGAAAATTTCTGGCGCTGGCGATATAAGATGGCCGAACGGATCGCCACCGAGATAGAACCGGACGAGTATGGCATCGCCGGGATGTATCTTTTCGGCAGCACCAAGAACGCAACCGCCCGCCTGGACAGTGACATTGATGTGATGATCCATTTCCGGGGGACGGCCGAGCAGTTGGCGAAGCTGAATATGTGGCTGAAGGGGTGGAGCTGTTGTCTGGCGGAAATCAATTATATGCGGACCGGGTATCACTCCGACGGCCTCCTTGACGTCCATATTGTCACCGATGAGGACATCGAGAAAAAGATCGGATACGCCGCCAAGATCAACGCCCCCACCGATGCCGCCCTGCCCTTGAAAATGGGAGGCGCCGATAAGTAGATCGGCTGGCGGTCTTATTCCTATCGATACCGAGGCATTCGAACAACCCATATCATCTGATTATCCGGAAAAAGTACAATTATTCGATCGATAATTGAAAGAAATTCGGATTCGGGCAAAAAAATAACCGCCGGGCCGAGGAGGCTTTTATGCGCCCTGTCTGCTACACAAACTTAGACGGCCCGGCGGTTTCCCTGTGTGTGACGGCATCAGATCACACACGTGTCCAAGGGGAAGGAGGTGTGAACCTCAGCGGTCATCAGCCTGACAGAGGAATGGTGGACACCCTCGATAAGGCCAAGTAACCGCCTTTTTTATACAGGGGGCTGGGAAACCTGCATATGCGGACTACATATACAAGTTCTGTGCCGATAAGTGCAAAATTGAAACATATAGACATTAACGTATTGCAAATCAATAAATTACAAGAATTCCAGAAAATTTCACATCGGTTCGAATCTCGTTATTGGTCCGAAAAACTGCGGGGCAAACTGCAAGAAATTTCTTTGACAGACGCAATCAATTGACAGACAATAGAATACAAAGGCTGCAAACTGCGCAAACCATGCCCCGCACCTGACGCATGGCATTCTGGATGAAATCCAAGCAGTGAAGGACCGCCGTTTTGATCACTCCGGCTAATAAGGGCGGGCGGATAGAACACTGGTGACATCTGTCCTCAACTGCCCGCCGGATTGCTGATCCGAATCGGAACGGTTATGGCCGGAGATTCGAATTCGCCGACCGTGACCGGAATCACGGTTTGGACATGGTCGAAAAGGCATAAGTGCGAGCCAGCCTCGCAGTAATATATCACGGCGTCCACGTGAATTTCCGTTTCGCCGACGGCGGCAACCACTCCGATTTCGAAAGGAGAATCGATCTGATCGACGGGGAGTTCCCTCGGTTCGGCGACTCGGATTATATTCTCGTCGGCAGATTCCAGCCGAATTGCGGATGGAGCGTCTTCAGCGAGTTTGCATCCCTCGGGAAGATGCAGGGCGACTGTGATTGTTCTCTCTCCGGCAGATAGTTCTTTGCGATCCAGTCTGATCACGCGGGCGGCAACTCCCGATCGACTTTCATGCGAAAGCTTATCCAAATTCGAGAGCGTCAGGGTGGAAACCGAACCCTCGGCGATATCTATGACGCGAATGACTTGACTGTTGACGTCGGCGACATAGAGTTTGTCGTTGAGAAAGGCCAACCCGCCCGGTTCGTTGAATTGCGCCGAGGCCGCCTCTCCGTCAGCGTAGCCGGACTTTCCTGTCCCGGCCAGCGTCCAGATTTCTCCCTTGTCAGGGTCAATAACCTTGATCTTGGAATTGTACGTGTCGGCGATATAAAGCAAACCATCTCTGATCGTGACGCCCAGAGGATGCTGCAACCGGGCGCGGCCAAGCGGTCCATCGACGTCGCCGTACTCGAAAAGCGCCTCACCGACCAGTGTTTTGACCGAACCGTCGGGATCGATCCCAGCTGATCGGATGGAGCTGGTTTCGCTGTCGGCGAAATAAAGCCTTTTGCCCTCGGCAGCAATGCCGCTCGGCTGAGCCAGCGCGGCGGCCAAGCGCGGACCGTCGATGCGGTCTTCCCGCCCCGACCCCGCGAACGGTTCGGCCTGAAGCGTCCTCAGGTCCGCCTGCCAGAGCTGGTGCGAGCCGGCCATGGCGATATACATGACTCCGTCGCGGACGACGATATCCCACGGGGAATTGAGCGCCACGCCGGTCCCTCGGCCCGCGACATTAAACGACCGGGCCTGTTCGCCGGTGCCGAGAATGGTCGTGACCGTCCGGGCATCCAGATCGGCGGCGCGAATGGTATGGTTCTCGGTGTCGGCGATGTAAAGCGTATGACCGTCGAGGAATGTCCCCTGAGGATGATTGAATTCGGCCGTTTCGAACGTCCCATTCCCCTGGCCGGATTGGCCGCTGCCAATGACGTCGAGAATCCGTCCTTCGGCATCGGTGACGATGATTCGATCATGATTGGAATCGGTGATAAACAGCCGCTGGCCGACGGTATCGGCGCTGATTTTCCCGGGAAACGATAAAAGGGTTTGGGGCCGCCGGCTCTTCTCAAGGACAACATTCAGCGGCCGCCGGTCGAGCCGACCCTGGCCGTCATAGTACTCTATCGCATGTGAAATAAGAGCATCGAACGGCTCGAAAATGCCCTCGCCCGAATGACTCCCGATGACCTTTCCCTCGGGATTGATCAGCACCAGGGTCGGCCATGCCCGAACCCCGTACTGGGACCATATTTCGAAGCCGCTGTCGTTGACCACCGGGTGTTCGATTCCGTAACGGAGAATGGCCTGACGGATCGCGCCGGTCTGCTTTTCGTTGGTGAATTTGGCCGAATGTACGCCGATGACGACCAATTCGTCGGGGTATTTGGCCTCGAGTTTCTTTAGATCCGGTATGATATGCATGCAATTGATACAGCAGAACGTCCAGAAATCGAGCAGGACCATTTTGCCCCGGAGATCGTCAAGGGATAGCGGCCGGTCGGTGTTGAGCCATTCCAGGCCCGAGGGAAAATCCGGCGCGTTGACGGAGCCGTTGAGCTGTTCATCGGTGAGCATTTGTCCTCCGGGCGTAACGTTGCCGTTGGCAAAGATGCCGTTATGAATGGTGTAAATCAGGATCGTCGCGGCAATAACCGCGATCAGGCCGTACCGAATCTTTCTCGAAATGTTCATTTGAACTCTGCGCATCGGGTTTTGACGTTACACTATCTGATAATCATTTTAAATTAGAACAAATATTACCCGCTTTCGTTTCGCAGAATCTTTTCTTTGGAAACCTTTTATTTCTGCTCCGCGCATTATATATTGAGCAAGAGAGCGCTCAGTGCGTCTATCAGATAGACGATTTTCAGGAGGGGCGGTATATCATGAAACGATTAATCTTGGCGTTGATCGCCTGTGCCATCTCGGTTGCAGCCGAGGCCGAAGATCTGTACTTCATCCCGATCCAAAGCGAACATGAAGCCGCAATTCTGCGAGAAATCGGGGCAAAACCCGTATTGCGTGCCAATAATAGCTATCTGGTTTTGGCGGATTTAGAACAGGCGGGCAGGTTGGAGGCGGCCCTGCCCGAAGCTCAAAATCTTGCGTCAGGAATAACAATCAACGATCTCGGTGTGGATACTCGCCCCGAACGGGTTTCGTCGGATATTTATCCATTGCTATTCGAGCGTGACAACATCCGGGTGTACCGGATCGATCAGGGAGCGGTCATGGACAAAGATGCATCGCGCGCTGTAAAGCGTCTGCCCGATCGCAACCTCAAAGTCTTTTATAAAGAGCCGACTCTGCCCAACCCGGCTTCTACATCCCCCGTCGACACTATCGGGCTCGATTCCCTCATCGGCCTGGTCAGTCAGGATTCTCTGGAATCGTACCTGTATCGTCTGGAAGCGTTTTACCGGCGGCTGACCGGCACCGATTCCTGCTATGCCGCGGCTGATTGGATCGCCTCCAAATTCAGGGATTTTGGCTATGATTCGGTCGTTATCGACACTTTTGTCGGGTCACAATTGTGGGATCGGATCCCGGTCGAAAGCCGCAATGTAATAGCCACCAAGGTTGGCTGGCGATACCCCGACCGGCAAATCATCGTCGGGGCCCATTTTGACGCTGTCCCCGATTGTCCCGGCGCCGACGACAACGGATCGGGAACGGCCGGCGTTATGGAAATCGCCCGGGTCTTGAAAGATATCGAGACGGAAATGACCTTCATCTTCATTACCTTCGATTCCGAAGAATCGTGGATGTGGGGATCATACGACTACGCCGATTCGGTCGCTGCCATCGGCAAAGATATCATCTACATGCAGAATCTGGATATGATCGGTCATTTGCCCAACAGCGACAACGCCAACCTCTATAACGGAACGGAGGACGCGTATTCGCAACTCTGGAGCGATCTGGCCGGCCCCTTGGTGGGTATTCAGGGCATTTTGAGGGGGCAGACCGCTTCCGATCACAAACCCTTTCTGGACAACGGTTACGATGCTACCTTTGTCCAGGAATACGCATTCTCATCCCATTACCATCAGTCGTCCGACAGCACAACCTATATCAACTTCGAATACATGACCCGTATGGTCCAGGCATCGCTGGCAACCGATTATGTCGTCGGGTTGATGATGCCTCCGATTAAATTTTCGGGTATCTATGATGTCGGCGACGGCCAGTCCCTGATGCTGGAGTGGCTGCCCGGCGATCCGGATGTGGTCGACCACTACTTGATTCACTACGGCCCATATCATAGTCCGCCGGCGGCCTCGGTTGTCGTGCCTGTCGACAGCACCCGTTATACGATTTCAGGTTTGACGGAAGGAACACTATATGTGTTCCATATCACGCCGTTCACCGGCACAGGAGAGACATCGATAGTTTCGAAATCGATCTCCGGCACACCCTATTCGCTTCCGGCCAGGCCGAGATCGCTCAAAGCATTGCCGCAGGTGGGATCGGTCCGCCTGGGTTGGGTAGCGAACAACTCCGAACTCGACTTCAGCCATTATCAGGTCATCCGCGATCACCAACTCTTACCGTACCAAATTTCGGGAAATACCTATATCGACGACGACCCCGCGCTGGGCAATGATTTCCATAGCTATTTCGTAGTGGCGGTCGATACCGACGGCAACCTCTCGGATACGACCGGGGTCGCTCCCGTCATTTCCAAGGCCGCCACACTCGAGGCGGGTCGGGTGCTGGCGCTCAATCGAACTGGGAGCAATCCAGTAGCCTGGGTGGATGAATCGCTCAGCGGCGAGGTTATGCGGGACGCGCTGGCGGAATTCAACTACACGTATATGTCGGATACATCGTCATCGAATCCCGACCGCGCTTCGCTCTACAATCTGATCGATTATGAATTGGTCATTGTGAGCGCCGAGGGCGGCCGCCAGGACGATATCCTGAGCAGCGATTTGCTCGATGATATCTGTGATTATTTGTCCATGGGCGGCAAGGCGGTCATATTCGGACGATGGGGAAATATCGCCATCTTCCCCGACAGTTTTACGACCATAAGTTATACTCCCGGCGGTTATGGCGGAGAATACGCCCAATATTTCCATCTGAGTCATAGAGTCATTCCGTTGTCATATTTCGAACCTTCCGTGGCGATGGTCCATTCCGATTTTGCCGGAGCCCATAGCCTGATGGCGGAATATCCCGACCTGGTATGGGATTCAGCCGTCACCGTCCATCACACCGGACCCTACCAGTGCACCGGCGTCCCCTTTCCCGATTTCGTACAATTGAATAGCCCGGAGCCGGACGTCATATACACTTATGACTCGAATACCGATGATTCCATCACCGAAGGCAAGCCGGTCGGCTGGCGATATCGGGGCGATGATTATAAATACGTCTTTTTCGATATCCCGCTATCGTTCATGGATCGAAGCGCCGCCGTCGCCGCGCTTCATCAGGCCGTGACCGACCTCGGCCTGGTAGTATCCGCCGATGATGACAGCCCGGCCCTTGTCCCGAAGGAATTCGAACTGCTGCAGAATCACCCGAATCCCTTCAATCCGCAGACGGTGATTGAATTTATCAATCCCGAATCGCAATCCGTCCACGTCTCTCTGGAAATATTCAATATACTGGGGCAGCGGGTGCGGGTTCTTGTCGACGGCGATGTGGCTCCAGGGAGTCATCGCGTGGTCTGGGACGGCCGCGACGAGAATGACCGTCCGGCGGCAACGGGCGTGTATTTCTATCGGCTGAAAACCGAGACGTTCGATGCGGCCAAGAAAATGCTGCTTTTGAAATAGTGTTTTTCGGGATAAGTCCGGCCGGATTGGGCGGGCCGTCTTTTAATTGTGGACAAATACATGTTTTGCCATATATTGTAGGCATAAATGAGCGAAGCGATAATCTGACACCAGGAGCCCTCGATGATCTCGCACCCCGGACGTTCATATTTGGCCGCATTAACGATTTTTCTGTTGGTGCTGACGACGGCGCCCGCCTTCGGCCAATTGTCTGCCAAGGATATCACGGCCCTTCGTGAGCAGGGCAAGGCCGAAGGCTGGACGTTTACCGTCGGTGAAAACGACGCCACCCAGCGCCCGATGAGCGACCTCTGCGGCCTTGTCGTTCCCGACAATTGGCGGGAGGGTGCGACATTCGATCCCTGTGTATCCAAGGGCGATCTTCCGGCCCGGTTCGATTGGCGCGACTCCAGCGGAGTTACGCCGATCAGAAACCAGGGTGGATGCGGCGGCTGCTGGGCCTTCGCGACGGTCGGGCCGCTGGAGTGTAATATCAAAATAAAAGACGGCGTCAGCGTCGATTTGTCGGAGCAGTATCTTATCAGTTGCAACACCAACGATTGGGGATGCGACGGCGGCTGGTGGGCGCACGCTTATCATCAATGGAAAAAAGACCCCTGCAATGACCTCGGCGGCGTGCCCGAATCTCAGTTCCCGTATGTCGCCAACGATGCTCCCTGCGGGTGCCCGTACGACCATACCTATATGATTTATTCCTGGGCGTATATCGGCAACGCCAACAGCATCCCGGGCATCGACGCCATGAAGCAGGCTATCGTGGATCATGGACCCATATCGGTCGCCGTCGTCGCCACGTCGGCGATGCAAGCGTATCACGGCGGTATATTTAACCAAACTGCCGGCGGCGAAGTCAACCACGGCGTGGTCCTGGTGGGTTGGGACGACAATCAGGGCGACAGCGGCGTCTGGATCATGCGGAATTCGTGGGGCAGCTGGTGGGGTGAAAGCGGATATATGCGGATCGAATACGGCTGCTGCCGGATCGGCTATGGGGCGTCCTACGTCAACTATCCCGGGGTGTTGAACATCGTTACCGATAGTATCCCGTCATGCAGCCTGGGCGTGCCCCTTTCGTTTCAACTGGAATCGGCGGGCGGCGCGGGAGCCAAAACCTGGACGGACGGCGGGGGCGGCCTCGACGGGACGGGTCTCACGATATCACCCGAAGGATTGCTGTCGGGAACTCCGGCGACCGAAAACCAGATCAGCTTTACCGCGACCGTCGAAGATATTCAGGGACGATACGACGAGAAAAGTTTCACGATAGCAGTCGCCCGATTTCGCGACGGCGACGCCAACAATGACGGTGATGTCAATATCGGCGACGGTGTCTATTTGGTAAACTATATCTTTCATGGCGGCCCGTCCCCGATCCCCGTGGTTGAAGCGGGTGACGGCAACTGCGATGCCAACGTCAATATCTCGGATGCCGTCTGTATCATCAATTTTGTTTTCAAGAACGGCCCGACGCCTGATTGCCGTTAGGCTGCCTTTGCGGGAAGGCATGGAACATTGATACCGAATCGATCATCCGGAAAATTCCAACCGGCCGCGCACCTCGCGTAACCGCTGCCTGCCGTCGCCGGGGTATTACAAACGTATCAGAGGTATGAGTATGGACCTGATCAAGGAAAAAATCGACCAGGCCGCTGGTATCCTGAATGAACTGGATATCGACCTTTGGTTGATCATCGTCCGTGAAACGTCGCTGATGGCCGATCCGGTTTTGCCTTTGGTGATCGGCGAGGACGTCGTCTGGCAGTCGTTTTTTGTCTTCACGCACGACGGTGAGACCGCCGCCCTCGTGGGCAATTTCGACCGTGACCTGTTCGTCCAGACCCGGCGTTTCAACGAAGTTCTGACATATACGCAGGAAGCCGGGACCGCTTTGCGCAAGCTGATCAAGCAGTACAATCCACAAAAAATCGCCATCAATTATTCGACCGATAACCCTGCTGCCGACGGCCTGACGCACGGCATGTTCCTGATGTTATACCGATATCTGGCCGAAACGCCATATAAGGATCGGCTGGTTTCGGCGCAAAGCCTCTGCTCCAAACTGCGGAGCCGAAAACTTCCGGCGGAAATCGAATTACTCTCGGATGCCGCCAAAGCCGCCTGCAAGGCATGGGAAATGGCCGCCGCCCAGTTCGCCCCCGGACTTACCGAGGTCGAGATCGCCGATATAATCGATACGTGCATCGCCGAGGTCGGTGGTCGGCCATCGTTTCCCACCATTGTCAACGCCGGTGACAAATCCGACCCCGGCCACGGGCGGCCGACCGATGCGACGCTCGAAGCAGGCGATCTGCTGCATGTCGATTTCGGAGTTCGCCTTAAGGATTATTGTTCCGATATCCAGCGGCTGATTTACTTCCGCAAATCTGATGAGAAAAAACCGCCCGGGGAATTGGTGAAAGCGTTTAATGTCATAAAGGGAATTATCGAAAAGACCGCCGACGCCTGCCGGCCGGGGATGGAGGGATGGGAAGTCGACGCCATGGCGCGAAAAATCCTGACTGATGGTGGATATCCCGAATACCAGCACGCCCTCGGTCACCAGCTGGGCCGCGACGCCCATGACGGCGGCGCAGTGCTCGGCCCGAAATGGGATCGCTACGGCACCACTCCCACGATTCCCCTGGAACTGGGCAATGTGTTCACGTTGGAATTGGGCGTCAGGCTTGAGGGGGTCGGATACGTCGGCCTGGAGGAAGACATCGTGCTTGAAGAATCGGGCGCGCGATTTCTTTGTCCAAGACAGACGAAATTGATCATGAGGTAGAAGGATTATTATTACCTCGCGACTCGATAATTTCTCCCGTCATCGTCAAAAGATGCTGGCCCGATTCCGTCCCCGTAGTTATAATCAGCGAAAACATTGACACGATATCGCCAGACGATTTGACTGGAGAGACTCTTATGCCGTCAACCGAAACCACCGTCACCAAGTTGTACTGCTCCAAATGCAGCAAGGGATACGACATTGACACCGTCATGACTCTCTGCTCCTGCGGCGGGCCGATTCTGGTCGATTATGATTACGATCGCGCCGCACAAATTATCGATAAAGGCGATTCGGCGGCGCGGCCGTCCTCGATGTGGAAATATCGGGAAGTCCTCCCGGTCATGGACGACGCCAATATAGTTTCGCTCGGCGAAGGCGGCACGCCGTTGCTGCCGTCAGCAGCCATCGGCGCCGAATTGGGGCTGAGGCATCTTTACTTCAAAGACGAATCGGTCAATCCGACCGGATCATTCAAAGCCCGCGGCCTGGGTATGGCAGTGTCCCGCGCAAAGGAACTGGGCATCTCGCGCGTGATAATCCCGACTGCCGGCAATGCCGGTTCGGCGGTCGCGGCGTATGCCGCCCGCGCCGGAATCGCCTGCAAAGTAATCATGCCGAAGGACGTCCCGGCGCCCTTTCTGGTGGATTGCGCCTATCACGGCGCGCAGATCGAGCTGGTCGACGGTTCCATCAAGGACTGTGGAGCGCGCGCAGCGGAACTTGTCCGGGAAGAGGGCTGGTTTTCGATGGCTACCCTCAAGGAGCCATACCGGATCGAAGGCAAAAAGACAATGGGATATGAATTGGCCGAGCATTTCGGTTATGATCTGCCCGAAGTGGTCATCTACCCCACCGGCGGCGGGACAGGATTGATCGGCATGTGGAAGGCGTTCGACGAAATGGAACGGATGGGATGGATCGACAGCTGCCGTCCGCGCATGGTCGCGGTTCAATCGGATGGCTGTGCGCCCATCCCCCGGGCCTATGACCAGGGCAGAGACTACGCCGACGAATGGGAAAATCCGCACACCCTGGCGGCGGGGCTTCGCGTCCCCAGCGCCATCGGTGACTTTTTGATGCTGCGGGCCATTCGCGATAGCGGCGGCTTGGCGATGGCCGTCTCTGACGATGAGATCATCCATGATACGTTCGAGATCGCATCCAAAGAGGGCATCTTCACCGCGCCCGAGGGCGGCGCCGTGCTGGCCTGTTTGAAACGGATGCTTGCGAACGGCGACGTCTCCCCTGACGATCGCATCGTCCTCTTCATCACCGGCAGCGGTTACAAGTATCTGGATGTACTGGAACAGCATGTCCCACAATCCGAATGAAGGCGATTTCGCTCTTGCCCGGTAAGTAATAATCTGTTATTCTTCGGATAACTTTGGCAATCGGGGATACCATGACCGGATTCTTGTATCATCCGTTGTTCGAGAAACATCTCGAGAATTATACGCATGTCGAGCGGCCGGAACGGATCAAGGCCATCATACAGAAAATCAAATCCGGGCCGTTGGCGACAAAGCTGCGATTTATCGAGGCCCAACCCGCCGAGCCGGCCTGGATCGAACGGGTCCACGACCGTCAATATGTGAACGGCATTCTGTCGCTCAAGATCGATGACGCCGTTGTGCTCGACTGGGGCGATACGGTGGCGACGGAAGCCACGCCGCAGGCGGCGCTTCATGCCGCCGGCGCCGGCGTCATGGCCGTCCGGCTAGTGCTCGGAGAGAAGCTCTCCTCGGCCTTCTGCGCCGTGCGGCCGCCGGGACATCACGCCGAAGCCGACCGGGCCATGGGCTTTTGTATCTTCAATAATATTGCCATCGCCGCTGCCGATCTGCTTGACACCGGCGGGCTGTCACGAGTAGTCATACTCGATTGGGACATTCATCACGGCAACGGCACCGAACGGATGTTCGATGATGATCCGCACGTGCTCTATATCAGCCTCCATCAATACCCGCACTATCCCGGCACCGGGCATGCCGGCGCGATCGGCGTCGGGGCCGGAACCGGATATACGCTCAACGTTCCGATGGGATCGAGTGCGGGCGATAATGAGTATCGCGAGGCGTTCACCGAACGTGTCATCCCGGCTATCGATGATTTCGAGCCGGAATTTATTCTCATTTCGGCGGGATTCGACGGGCACGCCGACGATCCGCTATCCGGGACGCGGTTGAGCACGGTCATGTTCGGCGAGATGACACAGCTGGTCAAACAGGCCGCCGAAAAGCATTGCCGGGGCCGGATCGTTTCCATGCTGGAGGGTGGGTATAATTTGTCGGCGCTGGCCGATTCGGTCGAGGCGCACGTGACGGCTTTGATAAATTAGTACTAGAGACGATGAATCCCGCAATGTTATCATCGGATATCATGAATTATCGCAAGCGAATCGCGTATGCCGTCTTATTCGCCGTCGCGATGGGATATTTCGAGGCGGCCGTTGTGGTCTATTTGCGGCAGATTTTCTATCCCGAAGGATTCTCGTTTCCCCTGAAAATGATCTCCAATCATCTGCTGAAGGTGGAACTGGGACGCGAGTTTTGTACGATGATCATGCTTACTGTGGCGGCGGCGCTGGCCGGAAGGCGGTTCTGGGAACGGTTCGGGTATTTCGTCATCATGTTCGGTGTCTGGGATATTTTTTATTATGTCTGGCTGAAAGTGACCATCGGATGGCCCCCGTCGGTATTCGACTGGGATATACTTTTCCTGATACCTCTCCCCTGGATCGGCCCGGTTATCGCACCGGCTCTGATCTCGGCCGTAATGATTATCACGGGGATACTCATCGTGCGGCTTTATGCGCAAGGCCGGGCATTCCACCCGACGATCATAACGTGGATATTTGCCCTGATCGGTACCGGCGCGATATTATATTCATTTATGCGCGACACAGACGCGGCCCTGCACCAGCAGATGCCGTCGCCATATCTATACAGCTTTCTTTTGATGGGGTTGATTTGTTACGCGATTGCCTTCTGGCATTCTTATCGGAAGACTCTATCGAGTTGATTCCGGTTGGGACGTCGAAGCTCTAAGAGGGTTTCGACCTACCGTGGGAAATTAATACCAAGGGCTTTTTTCCAATCGATTAGAATTCCCTGGCGCCGCAATTCTTCAAAATCTATGAATCGCCTTTTTAAGAATTTCTCCCTTTTCAGCTCCCGAATACCTTCAAGTATCTTATCAAATATTTCGTCTGACGTTTCAGATTTCTCAATATCTGTGGCCGTATCAAGGATGAGAAATTGATCGATGTAAACAAAGTATTTTCGCATGGTCCGGGTGAATCTCTTGCCGCGTGCCATCACGCAATATGCTCGGATTTGAGTGTGGAGTCTATGGAGGCTTAGCCAGCCAATTATCTGATTATATCGCCATGGATACCATCTATTCGCATTGAAATAATCAACTGCCCTCTGATACGGCTTTGTCCCCTTTTCCAAATCTCGCACGAATTTCTCGAGGACGACAGCCATTTCCTTCTCATACTGGTCGGGGCTGCACCGATATATCGGTATATTCAAAAAACAGTCTACGGTTTCTTCCATGATCCTCTTTTGTGGTTACAAATATTGGATACGATTTGCGCAGAGGAAATGTCCATTATCCGTCATTTCTCGACTCTTCATCATTTTCACCAGTTTGCTCCGCGTTGCCGAAAAAGAAAAACCGGGCCAAAACCGGGCTCCAGATCGACCAGCCCTCGTCGCCGGTTCGCTCGCGGATTTTTTCGATGGCCCCCATGCGGGCGTCGAGTTCGTCGACATAGTGCAGAAAGGTTGCTTCGGGCGTCATCGGCACCACCGGCGAACCCTTTTCGCGCTCACCCTGATGCGAGACGATTAAATGTCTGAGATGGGTCAGAAGATCTTCGGGAAAATGTTCGATAGTTCGGGCGCGCGTCGTCACGAATTCGTCGCCGATCGTGATATGCCCGACCAGCCGCCCGACGTCGGTGAAATCAATCGATGTCTTGATCTCGTACTCCCACAATTTGCCGATATCGTGCAGGAGCGCGCCGCAAATGAGAAGGTCGCGGTCGAGTTTGGGGTAGTGGTCGGCCAGCCGGACGACGATTTCGGCCATCGACAGCGAATGCTCGGCCAACCCCCCGATGGTGTCATGATGAAGGAGTTTGGCCGCCGGCGCGGTCAGGTATTTCTGTCGCAGGTCGTCGGTAAAGATTGCATCAAGCAGCCGGCGCAGGTAGGTATTGCCCACCCGTTCGATCATCGCCTTCAGGATGCCGCCGAGCTCCTCAGTGCTTTTGGAGGCTTTGCGGAAATAATCGCCGAGGTCGTACTCCTCGGGCTTGGCCGTTCGCATCCGTTCGACCCGTATCTGGAGACGATCCATATAGACGCCCACCAAGCCCCGCACTCTGACGATTTTCCCCGGCGTGAACAGCTCGGCGTGCTCTTTGGTGGCGTCCCACATGATGGCCGCGATCCGCCCGGTGGCGTCGCCCAATTCCATCGACAGCCGAAAACGACCGTCTTTTTCGAGCACATCGGCTTTGCGAAGGGCGAAATATTCGGTGATGTGATCGCCCGGCTTTATTTGATCGACGAAAGTCTCTTTCATGTGATTAATTGTAAAATAGGGGTAAACGGGGTGGTGTCAAGCCCTGGGAGGAAAAAACCGGCCGGCTGCGGCCGGCCGACAACAGGAGAGGATCGACCGAAATCCCTTTACACTATTGGCGCACATTCATATATTCCCGTTCGAACATGGAAACCATCGCCAAAAATCAAGCCCCGCAGAAACCGTCGCCGCCGGTCAGATTCCTGCGGTTTTTCGACTTCCGAAACCGCCTGGCGCGGTATATCCTGCGCGAGCACATCGGCCCGTTCTTCTTCGCCTTCGCCATAATAACATTCATCTTGATTATCGATTTCGTGCCCAGTCTGGTCGATATGATCGTGGGCAAGGAGCTGCCGTTCACGGTCATCCTGCGGGTGTTCATCTACCAGATCGGGTGGATGATCGCTCTGTCGGTGCCGATGTCGGTGCTGGTGGCAACCCTGATGGCCTTCGGACGGCTGACCTCCGATTTCGAAATCATCGCTATCAAATCATCCGGAATTCCGGTGCTCCGGATTATCTACCCGGTCGTTCTGGCCTCGGCGGTGGTCGCCTGGGGTATGGTCTATTTCAACAACCATGTGCTGCCGGACCTGAATCATCGCGCCCGCGTGTTGATGCAGGATATCAAACGTTTGCGGCCGACGCTGCAGATGCGCAGCGGCGCCTTTGTGACCGATATCCCCGGCTATATTATTCTCATCGATTCGGTCGACCATAAGACGTCGAATTTGACCGGCGTCAAGATAATGGAAACCGGTAAGCAAGATAAACCGCCGCGGACCATCGTCGCCCAATCCGGTCACCTGGCTTTCGCCAATAACGGCAAAGACCTGATATTCGACTTGCATGACGGTGAAATCCACGAGTTCGATCCCAATGATCCCGACAAGTATCGGCGGCTGGCCTTTGCCAACCAGCGGTTAGTGATAAGCGACATATCCCAGGATTTCAAGGAGTCGAAAGACGAATTTCGCACCGACCGGGAAAAGTCGGCACAGCAGATGGTCGCAGATATCATGAAATGGGAAAGCGGCATCGTCCCGTATCGGACGAAGATCGACGAGATGGTCACCACCCGAATCGGCAAATATTTCTCGGATTCCCTTCCCAGTTCGCCGGATTCCCTGGAGCCGGACAACGCCGCCCTGGCCGGCCTGGCGCGGATCGCCCAGGCCGACGCGCGCTCGGTCGCCCGAGAACGCGAGGGCATAGCGACCCAGCAGAAGCTGATCAATTCCTATTATGTGGAGGTATATAAAAAATACTCCATCCCGGTCGCCTGCCTGGTGTTTGTGCTTATCGGCGCGCCTATGGGCATTCTGGCCCGTCGCGGCGGTATGGGGATCAGTATCGGCATATCGCTGGGACTTTTCGTGCTGTACTGGGCGTTTTTAATCGGCGGCGAGGATCTCGCCGACCGCGGAATCATCCCCGCCTTCTGGGCCATGTGGACGGCCAATATACTCATCGGCGCCGCCGGGCTGTACCTCATATACGTGGTCTCGATGGAAAAACCGTTCTGGGTGATCTTCAAGCTGACCCGGGAAACCGAGCGGGGGAAAAAGTGATCAGAACGCTCGACCGGTATCTTCTTACCCGCTTTATCACCTCGCTGGTGATCGCCGTGGGAGCCATCACCCTGGTGGCCCTGATCGTCGACCTGGTCGAGAACCTCAATAACATCGTCGACAACGCCCCCGGCATCAAGGACGTTGTCCTGTATTACATCTATTTTATCCCCTGGATATACAAAGTCATCGCTCCGGCGGCGGTGCTTCTGGCCGGGTTATTTTCCATCGGCCTCCTGGCCCGCAACAACGAAATCCTGGCCATGAAATCGGTCGGTATCTCGCTCTATCGCATCGCCACCCCCCTGCTGGTGTTCACCTTTCTCCTCTCGCTGTTCAATTTCTATTTCAACGAGGAAGTTCTGCCGAAAGCGACCGAGGAACGAAACCGCATCAAACACGGCGGCATCAAGAAAGATCAGAGCCGCGAAGGTTCTATTCTGTACAACGTATCCAAACAGGGCGATGGCGGCTATATCTATCATTTTGAAACCTTGCGTCCCGGGCGGGACGAAGCCCGCAACGTTCTCATCCAGCGGTTCGAATCGGATACCGTCAAGGAATCCTATCGCGGAGAGCGAATGCACTTCGACCGCGGCCGGTGGATTATCTACAACGGGACGCACCGGACCTTTACCGGCGGTACGGAGACGTATCAGAAATTCGATTCGCTGGTGCTGAACGACTGTCGCGAACGGCCGGAGGAGTTCGTCAAATATCGCGGCCGCCCCGAGGATATGGGCTACCGTGAATTGAGCGGCTATATCGAAACGCTGAAGAAAACCGGATCGCCCTACGTCCATGAACTGGTCGACTTGAAAACCAAACTATCGTTTCCCTTCACGAGTTTCATCGTCATGTTTATTTGCATCCCGGTGGCATCCAATCCGCGCCGGAGCGGCGTGGCGGTGTCGTTCGCCATCGCCTCGGGGATTTCGCTGGTCTATTTCGTCATTTTCAAGGTCAACCAGTCGCTGGGCTACAGCGGCAAGCTTCCTCCCGACTTCGCCGCCTGGTCGATCAACGCCGCTTTCCTGTTCGTCGGACTGTTCATCTTCTTCAAAGCCCGGAAATAATCTGCAAACCGGAAGGATGGCGCCATGAATAAGTATCATGAACTCAACCGCCGGGGATGGAATCAACGCACCGATCCGCATTTCAATCATCCCGAATATCACGTAAAGGAATTTCTTTCCGGCAGAATATCCCTGCATCCGCTCGAACTGGAGGAAGTCGGCGACGTGACCGGCAAACGTCTGCTTCACCTGCAATGCCACTTCGGGATGGACACGCTGTCATGGGCGCGCCGGGGCGCACTTGTGACGGGCGTCGATATATCGGATCGATCCATCGAACGGGCCAACGAGTTGAAGGCCAAAATCAGTCTCGACGCCCGTTTCATTCGCAGCGATTTGTTCGATTTGCCCGATGTGCTCGATGATGAATTCGATATCGTGTTTTCATCCTATGGCGTGACATGGTGGATGTCCGATATCGTTCGCTGGGGAGAGATCGTTGCGCGCTACGTCAAAAAAGGCGGATTTTTCTATATCGCCGACGATCACCCGGTGAGGAGTATGCTGGACGCGGAGAAGAAAATATTTGAGCCGTATTTTCATCTGCCGGAACCGGAATATTATGAAGATGAAGGCGACTACTGTGCGAAGGATTTGATAGTAAAAGAATACGGCTGGCGCTGGCCGATAGGCGATATCCTCACGGCCCTGGCCAAGGCCGGATTAACCATCGAATTTCTGCATGAATTTCCGTTTTGCGTTTACGATGCCTGGCCGACGTTCGTGAAAGACGGCGCCTGGTGGTACTACCCCGATCGGAAAAACGACGTCCCCCTGACGTATTCGTTGAAGGCCGGGAAATGCTAAGGCATGACGCGCAAGAAAATTAGGTGTCGGACAGCGCTCGCATCAATTCAATTTATTGCCGATTGCGTCGATTTCCGGAATCAATTGTGAATATCTTGAGATCTGTCACAGAATTGAAGTCTTTGTCCTTAGTGAGAAAGTTGTCGACACCACTATATTTCGCTATTGCCAAATGAAATGAGTCTGCAGCATCCAGAGATGGATACTTATAATGTAAAAATGCGGCGTATTTCCGAACGAGCTCATTTATTTCATTTATATCTCGCGTCGGATCTTCCGGGAAGATAATTTGGATACCATATTTTTGTAATACCCTTAGTAGTTCATCGTACACAATGTAATTATCCTGAAAGAACCTTTCGTATTCCCGGGCATGCCCCTGCTTAAATGCTTTAAGGATGCCGCGTGGATCGAACTCAATATCTTTTGCTTTGAGATAACTTTTGGCCCGGTCTACAAAATACCTGTGCAGGAATTCGCTTAACACTAGAACAGATATGAAGATCTCTTTTTTTTGTTTGGCCAACTCATAGCACTGCTTGTGCACATCTTTGTTGGCTTCATCCCTATGCCCTACAAGGTGGCCATGCAGTCTAAACAGGATGTTTGTATCAAGGTATTGTAGTGCTCCCCATTAGTCAAGCTGATTCTAAGATAGTATTTTGGCCGAGTGTA
>CAZJWR010000058.1:540-23382 GCA_964549765.1 uncultured Ignavibacteriales bacterium | reverse complement strand
CAGTTCGAAAATAGTCCACGAAGCTCCTCCCCCATTCGAACCTTGCTGCCAGTAATCGCGGTAAAATTGATAAAACAGGATACGTCGAAAACGGCGTATCCTATTGTAATACAATAATTGCTCCCCCAATTGGACGATTTTCGCAACTTTTTGAAAAACGCCCAATATGATCCAAAGTACTATCATGAGACCTACCGAGTTGTGCCGTAATGAGTTAACTCAGGCCTACGGCCTGCTCTTTAGGCGCCCCAGCCGTGCCCGCGCGTCCTCGACCATCGACAAACCGGAATCGGCATCCTTCCACAGATCGAGGAAAGTTTCGTACTGTGCAATAGCAATATCGTTCTCGCCTTTGCCTTCGTACGCCTTGCCCAGTTCATATTCAGTGGCGACCACAGTTTCCGGCCACCAGGCCGCCAACTGTTCGTAACTTCTCAAGGCACGTTTGTAAGCGAGAATAGCCGAATCGATTTTTCCGGCGCCATAATATGACCGGCCCAGCTCGAAGAGTACTGTGAGCACAGGGTATTGATGAAGGCATGACTTATAGCAGACGATGGCCGAGTCGTAATTGCCTTTTTCATAATCAAGCGTACCGATGTAAAAATCGAGAAATGGATCGGGCTCCAAATACGAACTGTCGTAGTAAGCCTTTATCTCATCAATGAGCGAATCAGCCTTGTCGAATTGACCGGCAACGGCATAAAATGACGCGAGGTTTCCCAAACCCTGGTTTGCAAACCACGACTCACCAACCTGCTTATTCTGATCCGCGTCACGGAGCGCCACCTCGATAGCCTTGTCATAGTCATGCAAAAAATAAGAGTAATCATAACTTAGCGTTCCATACTTAAATGCCGTGGCAAGACTCGGCCCAAGTTCCCTAAAGTCGGTTTCGATACCTTCTTCCAGCATCTCAATCGCTTTTTTGAATTTACCCTGCGCCCGTGGCGTTTGCGTCAATCGTAACCGGGCATAGGCGCGCGCGTCCGGATCCCTGTGATTGGCCAAAATAGTGTACACGCTGTCAGCATGCTCGAAATCACGCATGAAATGATAAATATTCCCGATATTTATCAGCGCGTTGATATGATCCGGCGAAATTTCCAGTGCTTTTCGATACGCCGCGAGCGCCTCCTCAAATTCACCCTTCAACCTATATTTACTACCGCGTAATAAATATGGCCCCGGATCGCCGGGAGACAGCTCAACATATTTGTCAAATGCCCACTGGGCTCGGTCCCGTTGACCGATGTTTACATAGCGATAATACAGCTCCGAATACGCACGTTTGAACCCGGGATCAATTTCTACCGCTTTCAACAATAAATCGATCGCTTCCTGGGTTTTATCGTCGTAATAAACTGCACTTGGATAATCTTTGGCCCCAAGAAAATAATAGGCCCACTTTTCATCGGGATATTTCGCGATAATCTCCTTATAGCCATTTATGGCCGTTTCATAATCTTCGTATATCTCGGCATGGCGAGCCCTGATATACCTTTGCTGGATATCATTGGCCCGGTCGATATATTTCATGGCGGCGTCGATCGCGGCCTTACGTTCAATATTATTTTCGATCCAGCACCTTGTCCACATGTAATAGGCCATGGCGAAGGTTGAATCCACTTCGTAAGCTTTTTCAAACTGAAGCCTGGCGTCAATGGTAATATGCCTGTAGTAATATTCAAGGCCCTTAATGTAATGCCCATAGGCCTCGAGTGAATTGGTCGTGATATCGGCGATCGCGCGGTCATGCTTTTTGATATCTTCGTGAGGAATCCTCAACGCAGTGCGCACCTCTGAGGTCAAACGGTCAACGACGGCGAAGACGTTTTCTCCCTCTTCGCCGCTAACGCGCCTGGCCTCGATAACATTGCCGGTGCCGACGTCGACGATCTGGGCCGACAACACAATCGTCGGCTCCCGCTGAAGGATACCCCCGGTCATCATCCAGCGCGCCCGGCCTTTTTTGGCCACCTCGGTGGCGATGCTCCGACCAAATGACTTCTCGCCCTCGTGGCCAATCGACTTCAGAAGGTCATACAGCCGCTGGCTCGACATGACATGCATATAGTCCGACGTTGCCAGATCGGTGATTACCATATCGGTGACAATCTCTCCCAGTCGCGAATCGTCCCGGGGTTCAGCCATGTTGTCGAAATACATCACGGCCAGGATATTCTCGTAGGCCACCGCTTCCTTGGTGAAGTGGAATTCGAGATCCCACGGCTTGAGGAGGAGCAACACCAGGACTGCCGCCGCCGCCGCCAGCGATAAGCGGACTATTTTGGGCCAGTGCCTGGAGTCGGTCGGCGAGACCTCCTCCAATTCCTCCGAGGCTTCCTCGGCCAACCGTTCGACTTCATCCCGAATGCCGGCATCACTCCGCATCATGCGGACCGAATCCTGGAATTTCAGCGACCGTTGGTAGCAATACTCACATTCGAAGAGATGTATCTCGACTTCACGGCACTCGTCATCGGATAACTGGCCCAATTCATAGGCGTACAGTTTCCGGCCGATCCGCTCGTCAGTACATCTATCCATTATTTTACCTCGCCCTTTTCAAGGCACAATTCCAGCATATCGCGGGCTCGCGACAGGACGGAATAATAGTTATTGACCGTCAACTTGAGCATGCGGCAGATTTCCTCGACGCCGTACCCCTGGTAGATAAACACCAGTATGCGGGCGTGACGGCGATTGACCCGGCTCAGTTTCTTCAGGCAATGCAACAGCTTCATCTTCAATGAAGGATTAATATTGTCCGCCATCGATGTCGTTTCCTTCTCCGGCATCGGCTCGAATCGTTTGGCTAGGTGCCCTTTTTTCCGGATATACTCCAGTATATTCAAGTCCAGCACTCGCTGCGCCCATGCGGCAAAACTGGTATCTATCTTGACGTCCCGGTATTTTTGAATCACGGTCGCCAGAGAATCCTGGACCACCTCTTGGGCGTCTTCTCTATGCCATATTCTATGCCGGGCCACGAGGCGAAATCTTGCAGACAAAATTTGAAACAGGTGGTCTTCGGCGTCTTTGCCGCCGGCGCAGGCTTTCTGGTGTAAGTCGTTCAGATTCATATGAGTCGGGCTGATAATTTTGACTGCTTAAATATAATCTGAGAGGGGAAAAAGGCAAACACAAAAATCTGTGCAAGAAATCCACGTTTCAATCCGCAAAGTGAATAAATCGGCAAATTTCAGGGGAGGTTACCCAATGACGAAGATGTGTGGATGGTTATTTCTCGTGCTGGGGGCGGTCATAGCATCTTCCGGTCTGATTTCAGCGACAACAATTCATGTCCCCGGCGATTCGGCCACGATCCAGGCTGGAATCAACGGTGCAATAGAAAGTGATACGGTAATGGTGGGCGACGGCATCTATACCGGTGATGGCAACCGGGATATTGACTTTGGCGGCAAAAATATCGTCGTCATATCCGAAAACGGCCCGGAGGTGACAATAATAGATGCCGCGGGAGAAGTATCTGAGCCTCATAGAGGATTCATTTTCCAAAACGGAGAAAGCCAGGCTGCCACCCTTCAGGGGTTTACCATCACTGGCGGGAAAGTTGATAACGGCGGGGCCATATACTGTACTGACGCTTCTCCCACGATTAGAAGCAATATTCTTGCTTCCAATGGGAGCCCTATTTTTCCCGGTCAGGGAGGAGGAATCTTCTGCAGTGGGGGTGCCCCAATTATTGATAATAACATATTCAATGGTAACTGGGCCAATTGGGGGGGGGCTGTCTTTTGTCGGAATTCCTCCCCCCAAATTATTGGCAATATCATCGAATACAACCGGGCAAGCATTGGTTGGCCTTATCCAATATGGTACGGCGGATATGGTGGGGGAATCTATTGTGAGGGCGGCAGTCCTGTAATCAAATATAACTCGATTAGCCATAACGAAGCCTACAGCTTCTCACAAGACGCCTATGGCGAGAGCGGCGGTGTTTTCTGCGATTCGGTGTCGAATGGATTGATTCTCTTTAATGTTATTAGTTTTAACGATGGTTCAGCATTATGGTTTTCCAACAATTCTTCGGTGGCGGCGACCAACAACACGCTTTCACACAATTATTCATGTGCAATAAATGTTTCTAATTCCATTATCACATTGGATAATAACATTATTTCTTTCAATTCGAAGTCCTTTGAGTATTGGGGCTCTTCAATTTTTATGTCGAATAGCAATTTCTTCAATAATCTCTGGGATAGCTATTATATTGAAATTGATACGGCCTACGCCGAATTGATGAGCCAGATTGGCACCAATGGCAACTGTTCTGTCAATCCCCTCTTCTGCGATACCGCCAATGGTGATCTCCACCTCAGCAGTGCTTCCTATTGTGCCCCCGAATATAATAATGGTGAAATAATCGGCGCCTTGGGCGTTGGGTGCGATGGCGGATATCTATGCGGTGACGCCACCGGAGATTACACGATCAACATCGGCGATGCGGTGCATCTGATCGGTCACATCTTTAACGGCGGGCCGCCGCCGTTCGCGGTCGGGGCGGGCGACGCCAATTGCGACAGTGAAATCAATCTCGGCGACGCTATTCACCTGATAAACTACATCTTCAAAGGCGGCCCGGAACCGTGCTGTCCGTGAAAGTAATTCAAGAACATTAATACCATAGGAGGTTACCTTGAAGCAATCGATATTCATACTCGTCGCAGCGTCGATCTTCGGCCTGCTGTCGGCGGCGATCTGCCCTGCCGACGAGACCTGCCCGATGATATACTCGTGGGTAGGTGAAAACTCCGGCGATGTTTTCGGGTCCGAAATCAGCACCGGGATCGGCGATTTTAATGGGGACGGTTACGCTGATGTAGCCATTTCGGCATCGTCTTATAACAACCGTTCCGGCCGCATATATATCTACTCGGGACAAGACGCTTCTCTGATGGGCATTATTGATGCGTTGTATGAAAAAGATTGGATCGGCCCACTGTGCGGAATCGGGGACCGCAACGACGACGGCTTCGACGATTTCGTGATGGGAGCCTCGGGCTGGGAAAGCGGCCGTCCGGGAAAGGTCTTTATCTTCCACGGCTCATCCGGGCCATTCCCGCTTATGCTGACACCCAACGATGCCGCCGATTCCATCATTGGCGCCGAGGTCGGCGATAATCTGGGCTTTCCCGGCACCAGGCTACCTGATCTCGATAGCGACGGTTATGACGACTTTGCTTTTACCGTATCGTACTTCGACTATCCCGGGACGCCGCATGTCCTGGTCATTTCGGGCAAAACGCTCGACACCCTATTCGTCCTTGCCAGCAACGTGACCGATGATGCGTTCGGTGGGCAATCGATAGCATCGGCGGGAGATGTGAACGGCGACGGATTTGGCGATATCATCGTCGGGGCCCCATTTTACATGGCCATATCCGGGTCGGCCTATCTTTTCTCCGGCGCCGACGGCTCTCTTCTGACGACATATCTCAATAGCCATTACAATGACTATTTCGGAATGGCTGTCGACGGCGCCGGAGACGTCAACGGTGACGGTTTCGACGACGTCGTAATCGGCAACCCGGCCAACGACGAGTATGGCTATGCGTCGGGCCAGGGGTGTATTTTTGCCGGAAAGGCGGGACCATATCCCGACACGATCTATGCCGACGACGCCGGTTGGAGTTTTCATGGCCAGGCCGATGATCGACTGGGTCGGGCCGTTTGTGGCGTGGGGGATATTAACGGTGATGGTAAAGACGACGTCGCCTTGGGCGCATTTCAATATTACACAGGAAAGGTGGGTGAAGTACGCATCTATTCTGTCGAAGACGGGGTACTGCTTCATAATTTCTACGGTCAGACACCGCATGGGGCCTTTGGTATTAACGTCAATACTGTCGGGGACATTAATGCCGATGGCATTACGGAATTACTCGTGGGAGCGCCCTATCGCTGGGACGGCGGCGGCGGTGTTCCCGGCCCCGGCGAGGCTTTCATGTATACTTTAGGTACTATCGACACCGATGGCGATGGTGTGTATGATCAGTGCGATGTCTGCCCGGGATACGACGACGGGATCGACGACGATTCCGACGGTCTGGCGCATGGCTGCGATAATTGTCCGCAGGTCTACAATCCCGATCAGGGAGATATGGATAACGATGGGGTTGGCGACGCCTGCCAGTATGTTTGCGGCGATGCCAACAGCGATGCGGCGACCAACATTGCCGACGCGGTCTACGTCATAAGCTACATCTTTAAAGGTGGCCCGCCGCCCGATCCGATCTGTGAGGGTGACTGCAGCGGAGATGACGCCGTGAACATCGGCGACGCCGTGCACATGGTGAACTATATTTTTAAAGGCGGCCCCGCCCCGGTGGAGCCCTGCTGCCCGTAAATGATGGGCATCATCAGGACGAATCCGGGTGCGATCCCGAAACCATCAACGTAGAACGGACGCGCCTTCGCAAGCGCGTTCTTTTCTCCCCGATGGTCATTTGGGCAGCCATGATTTTTCGAGTTGACAGAAAGAGACAAAATGATATATTGAGTTTAGCCATTCAACCTGAGCGGTTCCTCATCGATAATATTGATATCGCAATGCTCGGCGCCGCTCTCAGGGGTTCCTTATGTATCCACATCGACTTTTTATCGCAATGGTTGCGACAGCCGTTTGCCTGATATCGGTCGGTTCGAGTTTTTCGGGATCTTACACGACGCGAAAAGATGTAACCGCGAGAATCGAAGGGGCCGACATACATTCAGGACCCATGCGGCTATCACAAAACCGGCGTCCGCCGGAATCCGAAAGCAATCCCGCAAAGATGATTCTCCGCTCGCCGACAACAAATTCTCCCGGGCGTCTTATTGGAAATACCTACATCGAATTTCAGTGCGACGGCTCGATGGGAAGAAGGATTGCTACGGGTCATCCGCAGAACGAATACACTCACATGGTCTGGGTGTATCAGGCAAATCCGCTCTATTGGGACCCCCAGTGCGGAATTTGGTATCAAGTATATCATAATGGCGGATATGATCTCCCGGCTGGAGGAATAGATATTGCATTTCATATGTATGAGATCGACGCTTCTCTGGCGGTCTTACCGGATAATCGTTCAGTTGTGGGATACACATATATCGAGCCGGCGCCCGGATCGTATTTCGGGTCGAATGTAAATGTCGAGATCGAGCCGAATCTATCGATATTCTCCTATTATGAATTGATGCCCGATCCGGATGCTGAATGGTATCATGCGGGGGCGTCTACGGTTATGCCGTCCGTCGAAGTTCATTATGGCACAGATACGGTTATTTATGCTTTTACATCCTATCTTATTGTACCAGATGAGTACCGCGGGCAGGTGCTCTACCGGAAAGTCGGGGACGGTGACTTTGATAACGGCCGGTTTCTGGATGCCAATTATGGTTTTTTTCAAACGATCGTTGCAAGGCAGAACACTGATTCTGTGGCTGTCGTATACATCGACAAAAATTGGGCAGGGGGCGGCGAGAATTCGGCGCGATTGAATACCGTCTACCGTTTATCCACCAACCAGGGAATCACCTGGGGACCGGTGGTAAATGTCTCCAATTATTCTCTGGATTCATTGTGGTTATCCGATACGGAAGTATCGGCTCTGTGGGATGACAATGGAGATTTGCACATTGCCTGGCACGCCCGGGAAAAAGACGCTGAATCCGGGCTGTGGTGGAGATACCGGTGCCGAATTTTCCATTGGTCTACCGCCGATCAACTGATCAGTGTGGTTGCCGAGGCCCGGTACAGCGCTGAATGCTTTTCCAACGATTGGGACTGGAATGCCGGGAGACTGTCATTATCGCAATGCGAAGATAAACTTTATGTCTCATGGGCGCAGTTCAACGATTATGACGTGCCGGACGATTGCTCCGAGGGAGGATTTGCGAACGGTGAGATCTATATGGCGGCATCCGACGATAACGGCCTCACATGGGATACCGCCGTCAACCTGACCAATACCCGCACGCCCGGATGCGCCCCGGGCGACTGCGAAAGCGACGTGTACCCGTCCATGGTCCGGTACGGGGTCGAATATGAGGGCGTGCGCGATACTCTTGACATCATTTATATTAATGACAAGGATGCCGGAGTGGCATTTGCCGGCGAGGGCGTCTGGACGGTAAATAATGTCATGCACTACCGGATTCCCTGCCGGGACGTCGTTCATCTTCCGAGAATCACCCTCGAACCGAGCAAGTTCGAGTATCCGATGATGATGGAACCCGATCAGACCGTGGATACGTCGTTTACTATCGTCAATATCGGCAACGGTGTGCTCAACTGGGAAGCCGCGGTACATTATGCCACCGGCGAAAAATATGACTGGCTGACGGCATCGCCTTTATCGGGGACGGTCGATCGCATGCCGAACAATACCGGGTCGGTGACCATGATGTTGAATTCTCAAAATCTGCCGGGAGATCCGTCGGTATGGGAAGCTGATGTCATCATCTCTGCCATCGATTATCCGGTAGTAGTCGATCCGGACACAGTGCACATTACATTAATTGTGGCCTCGGACAATCTTCAGCCGAAAGCCGACACGATCAATAACGGCTGCCGGTCGTTGATCGCGTACAACACCGGTCAAACCGGCGGCAATCATCACGGCTATTCCCTCGACATACCCGGAGACTGCGATACGATTGACGCCTACCCTGAGGCTGACATGTATCTTTACGACGCATCGCCGGTGATCGCCTATGTGGATGATACCGGTGACACGGTCGCTTACACGGCGATTTTTCAGCAGATATTCACCGATTCGGCGACTTTCCGGCCGCTGACGGGATTTACCAAAACGTCGGAGACCGACTTCGATCTGATTCAATACACAGCCATGACAACCGACAGCGTTTTTGGGATCGACGTGACGTTTATCGTACCCACCGACGGGTCGTGCTTCATATTCGGAAGATACGATTATCACCTGATGGACGGCGTTACGGAAAAGACGGGTGTGTGCCTCGGGATGATTGCCGACTGGGATATTCCGTCCGATACCGCCGCCGATAACGGCAGCGGGTGTGATGTGACGAAAAATTCGATCTGGCAATACGGCGCCGAATATCATGCCGACAATCAGGGGGTGTGCAATATCAGCGAAACGAATCGTCTGGGCGGACTTGCGCTTTTGTCGGCGCCGTTGCGCAATGCCTGGACCGCGGACAATCAGGCCCATCAGGAACCGCCGGCGTACGATCCCAAATTCCTGTACTCACAGATGTCGTCTTTGACAGAAATCGATCTCTACACCCCCGGCTATGGCCAGCCGGCCTTCATTGACTTGCATACAGGGATGACATTCAGCCGGACCGATATGACACCGAATGACACGTTTACCTATCTTGTCTGTCTGGTGACCACAAATGAAGGCGAGACAGACTATCAGAGTCAGGTTGTCGCGGCTGAAGCCTGGGCAAACGCGCATGTCCTCCCCGCCGATTGCCTGCCCGGCGATGCCAACAATGACCTTCAGATCAACATCGGCGATGCCGTTCACATCATCAATTACATTTTCAAGGGTGGCCCGCCCCCGGCTCCATATGGAATATGCAGTGGTGATCCCAACGGCGATTGCGTTTGCAACATCGGCGACGCGGTTTATTTGATCAATTATATTTTCAAGGGCGGCCCCGCCCCGGTGTCATACTTCGAATGGTACACCGCCTGTGGCTCACCGCGCAAGTAGAAAGCATTCAATACACCAATAACAAAAAAGGATACGCCACAACCGACGTATCCTTTTGTATAACAACAACTAGCTCCCCCAATTGGACGAATTTCGCAACTTTTTGGTCAGCGAACGGTGCCTTTTGACCTGTCGCGTCTGAGCATCCTATGGTGATAGAACGAAACGACGCAATGTCGGCTCACAGACTTTGCCGCAGGCGGGTCAAGCGCTCCCGAGCATCGCCGATTTGAGGCAGATCGGTATCGGCGTCTTTCCAGAGATTCAAGAAGATCCCGTATTGCTCAATGGCTCTGTCATCCCAACCCGATTCCTCGTAACAAATGCCAAGATTATAATGCGCCTCAGCCGACCAATCAGGCCAATTGGCGCGTAAGAAATCATACCGTCCGAGCGCGGTTTCATATGCCTTGACGGCGTCAGCCAGGCGACCGGCCTTATGATAAGCTCGGGCGAGATCGTACTGCTCGGGAAATCGCGGCATCAGACGGTAGGCGATTTCGAGATAGTAAATCGCCGTATCCAAATCGCCCCGGTCAAAAGCAATACGGCCCTTGAAATATGCGTATCGCTCGTCTTGGGGAATTTCCGCCTGCTCACTCAATTGGCGGACGATATTCAAAACCGAATCGGCGCGAACCGTATCGCCGATGTTATTGAAGTTTATCGCCACCGCCCCCTTCATATTCTGAAGATCATGAAGTTTGAGACTGATACCCTGCATTAATGAATCCGCCATCAGGGTTTCTTTCAGGCCGGTCTTCTGGTCATCAAAATAGATATCATATATGGCGCCTCGGAAGAAATGTGTCCAACCCGTGTTGCCTCCGGGCATATCGATTTTTTTCTGAAGAAGCTGCAAAGCCTTCTTGAATTGGCCACGGTAACGGGCAATTCTCGACTGCAGGAATTTTACTCCCTCCCCCCCAGCACGACCGGGGAGTGATGCGGTTTTCCTGTAAACGCTGTCGGCGACATCAAATCTGCCCATGAACATATACATATCGCCCAGTTTTTCGTAGGCTATATAGGTGGCAGGCCGAATCTTAATTGCCGCTTTGAATGACGAAATGGCATTCTCCAGTTGTCCGGAATGGGCGTATAGTATGCCGCGTGTGACGTAAGGCATTGGTTCATTGGGAGCCAGGTCGATATATTTGGTGATTGCCCACAGGGCTTCATCGTAGTTGTCGTCGTCGCGATAGAGATAAACCAGGCTGTTATACGCTTGCTTATACAGGGGATCGATATCAATAGCCCGACGGTATGCGACGATGGCCTGTTTTCGCTCTCGCATGGCTGTATATATCCGTCCGAGAAACATATAGACTTCTTTCTCATCCGGATACCTCTGGGCGATTTCTTTAAATATCTCGATCGATTCGGTATATCGTTCATGATGCCATTCATTGGCCGCTCTGATAAAGCGCTGCTGGAGATCGTTGGCATTGTCGATGTATTTCACTGCTTGGGCAATGTTATAATCCGGTTCGGAACCGACGAGGTAGAGGCGAAAGTAGGCCAGTGCGAAGGCGGAATCCAGTGACACGGCGGTGTCGAACTCTTCGGCCGCTTCGGCATCGAAGTACTTGTAATAATAATCCATGCCTTCGAGGTAATGCCGATAGGCCTTCTCCGACGTTGTCGTAATGGTTTTGACCTGTGGATCATACTCCTGCAGGGCCTCCGCCGGTAAGGACAGGTCGCGTTTCATCTCCACCGTCAGGCGGTCCACCAGAGCGAACACGTCGTCATCCTCATTACCTGTGACTTTTTGCGCGGCCAGAACATTCCCGGATTGTACGTCAACCAACTGAGACGTCAAAACCATGACGGGTTCCGTCTGGAGGATACTCCCGGTGAGCATCCACCGGGCGTGGGTCTTATTGGCCACCTCCGTGGCAATATCTCTGGAGACGTTTTTGAGCCCCTCGTGTCCGGATAATTTCAAAATATCATAGAGACGCTGGCTGGATACCACCGTGACAAATTTCGATTCCGCCAGATCGTTTATCAGCAAATCCGAAACGATTTCTCCCTGCCGGCCGCCTTCATGCGTCATGTCATCGAAATACATTATTGCCAGCAGATTTTCATAAGCCATGGCTTCTTTCGTGACGTGAAATTCGATATCCCATGGTTTGAGCAACAGAATCACCAGTACCGCCGCTGCGGCCAGCGCCAGGCGCGTAATTTTGGGCCATCTCCGGCGTTCCGTTTTTTCGATCGGGCCGCCGGCCTCGAGTTGTTTACCTGCCATCTGTGCGATGGCGCCGGCGACATCATCATCCCCGCGAAGCAACCGCGCTGCTTCGAGGAATTTTCCCGCCCGCTCAAAGCAATATTCACACTCACACAAATGAGCCATGACCTCGCGGCGTTCATCGTCGGACAATTGCCCTAGCTCGAAGGCATGGAGTTTGTCTCCGATGCGCTTATCCGTGCACTGGCTCATCTGACGTCTCCCGTTTCGAGACAGGTTTCCAGCATATCTCTGGCCCGCGACAACAGAGAATAATAATTATTCTTTTTAAGTTTCAGTTTTTGACAAATCTCATCCGGCACAAATCCCTGATAGCAGAAGTTCAGGACTCGTGCATAACGATTGTTTATTTCACTGATGGCTTTCAGGCATTTCAGCAGCCTTTGTTTAAGGGTCATCGCCGACTCAGAATTCTGCGAAGAAGCCTCGCCCGCATAAGCTACCATCAGTCTTTCCCGGCGGCCCCGGGTGCGAAAATAATGCAGGATATTCAAATCCAGTATCCGCATGGCCCAGGCCGAGAAGCTGGTCTCGATTTCCGTGCTCTTGATCTTCTCAAATATATCGACCAGTGATTCCTGTACAATTTCCTCGGCATCACCACGGTCGCCGATTCGTAGCTGCGCCACATAACGAAATCTTGCAGTCAAAAAAGAATACAACCGATCTTCGGGAACCGCCCCGTCAAGGAAGCCTTGATGTAATTCATTGATATTCATTTTGAGAAAACCGCGACCTGCTGTAAGGCAATATATATAAACGGCTTCCGAGGCGCAATCTCAAAGAAGGAAAAAAGTCGTCGATTCCCTGCAAGAAATTCCATCGGCCGACAGCTTGGGGGCAGGACAGTTCTTGAAGACATAAGATACATGGCGAGGAGGTCGGCATGAAGCGGGCAATATTGCTTTGCATAATAATCGTTTTTCCGTTGCCCATCAGTAGTATGGCACAGACGTGGGAAAAAATGAACGGTCCGTATGGGGGCACCATTACTGCCCTGGCGGCCGGCCCGGGTGACACCGTATATGCCGGCACCGGCGCCGGTTTATATCGAACGACCGATGGCGGCGAAATGTGGGCGGTTATCAAGCCGGATATTTATGTGGTCGGAATTATTGTCGGCGACCCCGGTGAATTATATGTCTGTGAAGGGCACGGTATTATAAAATCGACCGATGGTGGTGAAAACTGGCAGGAACTACTCTCGATCTCAGGATTGCAGGTTTTATTTAGAGCCCCTTCGGGCATCTTGTATGCAGGCACGCTGTACCACGGCATGTATCGGTCTTCAGATAATGGGGAAAGCTGGCAGCAGATTAATAATGGACTCCCGGAAGTCGGATCATTAATAGCCTCCATATACAGCCTTGCGGCCGGGACCGCCAGCGATCTTTATCTGGGAACAATGAATGGGGTCTTTCGCTCCACGGACGATGGCAATAACTGGCTTCCCGCCAATGATAATTTGCAGGAATCTCAGGTCAGGTCCTTGGTTGTGACCGCCGGCGGCACCGTGTTCGCCGGCACCCACGACCAGGGCATATATCGCTCGACGGATAATGGACAGAACTGGCAGGAAGTGTTGTATAGCGTGTCGCATCCGTGGATTCGGGCGTTGACGACGAATTCCGGTGGTGACGCTTTTGCCGGGACCGATGGAGGCGGAATTTATCGATCGACAGATGATGGTGATACCTGGCAACAGGTCAATAACGGAATGCACAATGACAGAATAAAAGCCATAGCAATTTCGGATGACGGCCGGATTTATGCCGGGAGCCTGGGAAACGGCATATTCTATTCCAACAACAATGGAGATCAATGGGTTCATGCTACGGACGGGATACCTGTCGATAGCTATAGCGATATTTGCATCGGACCCGAGGGTTCCGTCTATGCAGGTGGTTATGCCGGCGTCTTCAGATCGGATGACAGCGGACACAACTGGGTCGAAATCAACAACTATGGCTCATTTTTCCAAACGATTCTCGATGTCATCACCGATGAATCAGGGAATGTTTATATAGCCGGTGATCGGATTTACTACTCGACCGATCATGGTATCTCATGGGGCGATATTTCGTCGAATCTTCCGGAAGGGGAGGTAGGCTCGCTTGCGCTACACAAAGACGGATATTTGTTTGCCAGAGTTTTTGGCTATGGCATCTTCCGTTCGTCAGACAATGGGCAGAATTGGCTAAATGTCTGCAGCTATGGCGGAACCAAAGTAGAAATCCATTCTGATGGGACGGTCTTTGCCAATGCCGGTTGTGATGTGATTTATTCTTACAATTTTGGTGATTCATGGGAAGGGTATAGTGGAGTGGGTGTGACCTGTGGCTCGGTCATGGATATTGCCCTAGGCAACGCAGGCGTTATTTATGTCAAACGCGGTAGCGGCTACTGGGATTGCGATGTCCTGTGGCGCTCCGCCGATCATGGGCAAACCTGGACATCAATCTCGCCCGATATGTCTCCTATAGCAGATATAGCCCCTGGTCCTGCCAACGACCTTTATTTGTGGGCCGCCGGGCAATTGTACTGTTCCAGAAATCTCGGCGATTCATGGGAGAACATCGGCAACGGCCTTCCCGAGTATGGCTCACGAATTGCCGTTTTCTCCAATCGGGTTGCATTGGCGGCTAGCAGCGAGGGCATTTTTCGTTGCGACCTGAATATCTGTGATGACGCCTATCAAAACGATCTGGATGATGACGGGTGGAAGGATGTCTGCGATAATTGTCCGGAAATCGCCAATGAGGACCAGATGGATAGTGACGGCGATGGTATCGGCGACCTTTGTGAACAATGTCCGGGGTTTGATGACAAGATCGATGGCGATAGTGACAATGTTCCCGATCATTGTGATAATTGCCCGGGTTCCTATAATCCCACCCAGGCCGATTATGACGGCGACGGTGTCGGGAATGCCTGCGGTTATTCCTGCGGTGATGCCACGGCCGAAGGCAGCGTGGACGTCGGCGATGCCGTTTTTCTAATTAACTATATTTTCAAGGGCGGTCCTGGGCCCGACCCGGTTTGCTTTGGTGACGTCAATGGCGATGGCCGCTGCAATGTCGGCGATCCCGTTTATTTGATTGCCCATATCTTCAAAGGCGGCCCGGAGCCGATCACCCCATGCTGTCCATAGAAAATCATATATAGGATATAGCAAGGAGGAATATTATGAAGTCCGCAATCACGTTGTTGATGCTCGGCGCACTGGTGGTCGGTTTTCAGTCTCCGGTGAGCGCCGACGTGACGCCTGTGGTGAATCATGACGACATCGAAGAAAGGCCGTTTGTCAATCCCATGCAATCATCCTCACTCGTCTCGACCCTGACCAATCCCGAAATCCTCGATTCGACCATTCAGTCCATCATGGCCGCCGACCATATTCCCGGTGTGGCTGCTCTGGTTTCTCAGAGCGACCAGGCTTCAGTATCCACCGGCCAACGGGAAATATTCAATTTCGAAACCGCCGTCGATTCAATGTGGGGGTTGAATACCCCCGGATTCAACCAAGCCACTCTTTTGGCCATATGGAATTCATTTGATAGGCACGCCGCTGTCTTTACGGAAGAGTCTTCCAATTCGTGGGATTCCATATACGACGTATATCTGAGCGGTTCTTGCGATCTGGACACGATTAGCCGTGGCCAACTGTGTGCAATCGCTCAACGATGGGTGGCAGTGATGAATGATGGTCATTGCTGGGCATCTGACACTGGCATCGCCAATACACCCTTGGCTCCGGGCGTCCCCCTGTTGAAATGTTTCCCTTGGGGTAATAATACTCACTTTGGGGCAGGTCTGACGGCGCTGCCCGACGGCACAGCATTGGTATATGATGTTGTACCAAATCATCCATTAGGTCTTGAACCCGGCGATATCATCTTGGGCTACGACGACATGCTCTGGTCCGAAATATACCCCCTTTTGTACGCCCAAGAGATACCATTGTCCGGACTGACGGAACCACCGCTGCACGCTTTGTTTCAAAATCACGCCCTCGCCCGGCATCATGCCTGGACCTCGGTTGCAGGCCTGAACTGGCACTTTTTTGATTCTATCAATGTGCTGAAGTACAACACCGGACTGCCGGAAACATACAGTACCGGTCCCTTGATCGGCCAGTCAACGCCGATTTGGTGTACCGAACAAATCTCAATAGACGGCATTGATCGACCGGATGTTTTGTCGGACGAATTCGTGACTTGGGGCATATATCCAGGTACGGACATCGGCTATATTTATTACGCCGCAATGCTGCCGCCGTCGCTGGACCAGTGGGAGGCGGCTCTGGATTCACTACTCGCCGAATATGAGACTTCGGGAATAATTATAGACCTTCGTTACAATCTTGGTGGCTGGGTGTCACAGCTGCCAACCTTCCACCAGCTATTCGATACCACTTTCGATTTTGCCGACTGTCGGGATCGCTGCAATCTGACCGACAGACTAAGCCTGTGTGAGGGTGATTGCTGGCCCAACATAGGTATCGTCGGAGGTAGTCCCGGGCAGTCATATGATCATCCTATCGCTGTATTGATCGGTCCCGGCGCCGGGAGCCTGGGAGATCAGGTACCCATTGCTCTGTCGTACCATCCTATGGCCAGGCTTTTCGGCAAACCGACAGCCGGACTCCTGAGTTTTTCGGGTTATCCAAGTTATTTCAATACCATAAATGGCTGGTGCATTCAGGGTGGAAAGCCGGTCCTTATATTGACGTCTGATCCCGGTGATCCCTTGCACGATAATATTTTCCCCATCGACCCAGTCTTTTCCTGGGTGGACTATGAAGATGTCTGGTTGACTCCGGAGATGGTAGCGCAGGGTAAAGACGATGTCGTCGAGGCGGCCCTTGCCTGGATCGACAGCCGCGACCTGGACGACGACGGCATCCTCAACGAGATTGACAATTGTCCCGAAATCGCGAATGAGGATCAAGAAGATGCGGACGCCGACGGCGTCGGTGACCCGTGCGACGCCTGCCCGGGATTCGACGATTTCGCCGATTACGACGGGGATACCATTGCCGACGGCTGCGATAATTGCCCGGATATCTTCAATCCCACCCAGGCCGATCGCGATGATAACGGGATCGGCGACGCCTGCCAGTATCCCTGTGGTGACGCCAGCGGCGATGAGGCCGTCAATATCGGCGATGCCGTCGCCATCATCAATTATATCTTCAAGGGCGGACCGGAGCCCGACCCGCTCTGCAGGGGCGACGCCAGCGGGGATATTGCAGTCAACATAGGCGACGCGGTATATCTGATCAGTTATATTTTCAAGGGCGGGCCGGAGCCGATGATCCCATGCTGTCCATAGTCACGTCGCGAGTCCAAGAATGCGGGATTCACAAGGAGATAATCGATGCGCCGATAACATCGGCGCATCGTGCGCCGTCGACCGCTTGATG
Source organism: uncultured Ignavibacteriales bacterium (assembly GCA_964549765.1). Lineage (GTDB taxonomy): Bacteria > Zixibacteria > MSB-5A5 > GN15 > JAAZOE01 > CAZJWR01. Next base: position 5,984 of record CAZJWR010000058.1, on the reverse strand, counting down.
ATAGCGTCCTGCTGACTTAGAGGTTGACAGAATAAGACAATATGTTATAATAAAAATGGCAATTCAAACGGGACTGTCCTGGTCAAACACAATCCTTTTCGCGTTATCTGCGACGTCCCCGGGAGAACAGTATGCGCGAGCTGCGAATATCCCTTTCGATTGTTCTCTTCCTTGCTGTTGTCTTCATGATGACGATCACAGTTGCTGAATCAATGCTGGATAAGAAAGAACGCGGGATACAACTCGATAGAGCCGCCGCATACGCGATTCCACTGCAACTCACTGGGCAAAGGCACATCGCACCTCAAAGCGATATGGTGAGGGCGATAAATCTCCGCTCGCCGATGACGAATTCACCCGGGAATATCATTGGCGAGACCTACGTTGCATATCAGAATTCGGGCGCGCTCGGCCGCAAAATCGCTCTGGGTCATCCTCAGAATGAATTCACTCACATGATCTGGTTATACCAGCAGAACCCCAATTTCTCAACCGGCTATGTTGGATACTATTATCAGGTGTACAATAATGGAGTCTATATGTATCCTGCCGGTGGTACGCCGGTGACGAGTCAGCCATTTTGTGTGGAGGGATCGCTTGGCATCCTGGCCGACAATCGAGCTGTTATCGCAAGCGCTCCCGATATTCACGAATCAAATGCCGTCGTATATCTGGAATACGAGCCGAACCTTGGTGCATTCACCCAGCATTTCCTGATGCCTGATCCTTTTGCTGAATGGTACGTCAATGGAACGCGGACAATAATCCCGGCAACCGAGGTGCACTTTGGGACCGATACTGTGGTTTATGTCCTGACGTCGGCTGATACGTCGGATTATATGGATTCGGACTGGCTGTATCATGTCCTGTACCGAAAAGTAGGTGAGGGCGATTTCGACAATGGTCGCATGATAGAATCTCGGATCGGTTGGGCACATACCATTGTCGTCCGACAGAATACGGATTCGGTGGCGGTCGTTTACTTTGATTATTGCTGGATCGGGACTGATGGTGACGCCGGCGACCGGGACATCGTTTATCGATTGTCGATCGACCAGGGTCTGACATGGGGGCCGCAAATAAACGTATCCGATTACACTCCGGATTACCTGTGGAGAGCCTATCTCGACGTATCGGCTCTATGGGACGACAACGGCGATCTGCATATTGTCTGGAATGCGCGCGAATTGGAACCGCCATTTTATTGGCTTTACAAGTGCCGAATTCTTCATTGGTCGACGGCTGATGAACAGACCAGCATAGTCACTGAAGCCCGGTATCAGGCAGAGTGCCCGTCGAATAAGTTCGATATGTACGCCGGAAAAATGTCATTGTCGCAATGTGAAGGCCAATTATATGTCGTTTGGTCTCAATATAATAATTATGACGATTTAGACGACTGCTCCGAGGGGGGATTTGCAAATGGGGAACTCTATATGGCGGCATCCGACGATGACGGCCTAACCTGGGATACGGCCGTTAATTTGACTGATACCCGCACCCCGGGATGTACGCCGGGGGAGTGCGAAAGCGATGTTTTTCCATCCATGCCTCGATATGGAACTGGGTACCCCGACGCTCGTGATAGCCTTGACATCATCTATATTAACGACAAAGATGCCGGCTGGGTCATAATGGGTCAGGGCGCGTGGACGGTAAACAATGTCATGCATTACCGGATTCCCTGCCGGGATGTTGTCCACCTGCCAAGAATCACCCTGGAACCGAATGATTTCGGCTATCCCATGATGATGGAACCGAATCAGACCATGGATACGGCGTTGACAATCACCAATATCGGCAACGGTGTGCTCAACTGGGAAGCCACAGTCAATTATATCACCGGCGGAGAACATGACTGGCTGGCAATAGCGCCTTCGTCGGGAATGATAGACAGGCTGCCGAATAATACCGGGATGGCGACGCTGATGTTCAATTCGCATGATCTGCCGGGCGATCCCTCGGTATGGGAGGCCGAGGTTATCATCTCGGCAAGCGATTATCCGGGAGTGGTCGACCCGGATACCGCGCATGTTACGTTGATCGTCGTCTCGGATGAGTTCCAGCCAAAGGCCGATACTATTAATAATGGCTGCCGATCTTTGATCGTTTATAACACCGGTCAGACCGGCGGCAACCATCCCGGCTATTCGCTCAACATTCCCGGGGATTGTGATACGGTGGATGCTTATCCCGACGCCGATATGTATTTTTACGACGCATCGCCCGTGATCGCCTATGTCAACGACGCCGACGACACGGTCGCCTATACGGCGATCTTTCAGCAGATAATTACCGATCCCATGACCTTCCGGCCGCTGACGGGTTTTATAAAGGCGTCGGAACCTGATTTCGACATGATCCGGTACAGCGCCATGACGACCGACACCGTTTTCGGAATCGACGTGACGTTTATCGTGCCCACTGACGGGTCGTGTTTCATGTTCGGCAGATACGACTTCTACTTGCCTGACGGCGTTGCGAAAAAGACGGGCGTATGCATCGGAATGATTGCCGACTGGGATATCCCGTCGGATACGCTGGCCGACAACGGCAGCGGGTACGACGAATATATGAATACCGTCTGGCAATACGGCGCCGAATATCATGCCGACAACCCGGGGGTGTGCGATATCAGCGAAACGAATCGTTTGGGCGGAGTCGTTCTCCTATCTGCTCCGTTCAAGAACGCCTGGACCGCGGACAATCAGGCCCATCAGGAGCCGCCGGGCTACGATCCGAAATTCCTGTATGCACAGATGTCGTCGCTGACGGGAATCGATCTTTATACCCCCGGCTATGGCCAGCCAGACTTCATCGACCTGCACACCGGTCTGACCTTTGACCAGACCGACATGGGCCCCGGCGAGACTTTTACTTACCTGTATTGTCTGGTGACCACGAATGACGGCCCGACCGATTATTTGAGTCAGATGGCTGCGGCAGAAGCGTGGGCGAATGCGCATATTCTGCCCGCGGACTGCCTTCCCGGCGATGCCAATAATGATCTTCAGATCAACATCGGCGACGCGGTTCATGTCATTAATTATATTTTCAAGAGCGGCCCACCACCGGTTCCATACGAAATCTGCAGCGGCGATCCCAACGGCGATTGTGCCTGCAACATCGGCGACGCGGTATACCTCATCAACTACATCTTTAAAGGTGGCCCCGCCCCGGTGTCATACTTCGAATGGTACACGATCTGTGGCACACCGCGCAAGTAGAAAGCAATCAATACATCAATAGCAAAAAAGGATACGCCAACATGAGCGTATCCTTTTCCAGGATAATACAATCGCAGATTTAAAGAATCGAAGGAATGTTAAGGAAGTTCGAGTGTGCAGCAGGGGTGTATCTGTAATTGATTGTGCTTCACTGGCTTATAATAATGCTCCCCCGACTGTCCAGAACTCAGAACTTTTGAGCTGGTTTTCGCGATCTGAGGGGCGCTGTCAATTATATGCCATGGCGGCCCCAATATCACTCTCCGCAAACTCCGGTGGAATTCGAATTCAAGGTGAAAATGAGCTATTGTGCGGTAAACGGAACACGTTGGAAGACAATAGATTGAAATCGAATGACGAGCACGACAATAACCAGCCTTAAGCAATTAGAAGTAGCTGTCGAGACGCATTACAAGATCGCTTCCGGACAAATCCCTCAGTAAGTCCAGAACTCATCGCGGCGGGTGCACTACCGGCAGCGGCAACCGCATTCAGCGAAGGGATCCTTGACCTTGTAAGGCAATCTCACTTGAAACAAAACACAATAATACGTCGTATATGAATTGGTCATATTTTAAGGAGGTATCTGACCCATGATTCAAAGGAATAGGCTTTTGGTCTATTTCTTGATGGTTACGCTACTTGTTTCGCCCACTTATGCTCAGCAGGTAGACACCTCACTCGTTGACCTTGATCAGAAGATCGGTATGTGGATGAAGGACTGGAATGTTCCCGGCATGGCAGTGGGCGTGGTGAGAGGCGGCAATGTGCTGCTTTGCAAGGGGTATGGAGTCCGGAACATCGAGACGGGACAGCCCGTGACGCCGAGCACCGTATTCAGCATCGCATCAAACTCCAAAGCATTCACTTCGCTATCCGCAGCCCTGCTGGTTGATGCAGGCAAGTTGGAGTGGGACAAGCCGGTGGTCGATGTGGTTCCCGAATTTAAAGTAGCAGACTCATTTGTCAATCGCGAGATAACCATCCGGGATATGCTCTGCCATCGCACCGGCCTGCCGGAACACTTCTTGCTCTATGACATCTTTCCTTCCGACCGGGAGCGCTTGGTCAGTAGCCTGCAGTACGCTCAACCTTCCCTCAGCTTTCGGCAGGAGTATCATTATAACAACGTGGTCTATGCCGTGGCTGGTTACATGGTCGGCCGTATCACGGGCATGACTTGGGAGGATTTTGTCCAACAGAATATTTTCGACCCTCTTGCCATGGATCAAAGCAGCTTCGATCTGAACCTACAGCAGGCGGAGGAATTCGCCTATCCCTATGAATACAAGGACGGACTGCTGCGCGCGAACACGTTTCGAAACGCGCGATCAGCCAATCCTGCGGGGGGGGATCAATTCCTCTCTTAAAGACATGTTGAAGTGGCTCGATCTTTATCTGAAGCATGGGAAGGTGGGTGACAAACAGTTTATCTCCGACCAGAATCTGACGGAGACATATACGCCGCAAATAATAACCAAGTTCGTCCCCTGGAGTACGACCAGCCCGATGGAAGCCTATGGCCTGGGTTGGAATGTTGAGGTCTACCGCGGCCATCTCTTCATCAATCATGGCGGTATACTGACAGATAGGTTCGCCAGCTGGGTCGCCTGGCTCCCCAGGGATAATATCGGAATCGGCATTCTCAGCAACGCCGGAACGATGCTCCCGTATTATCTCAGCTACATTATAGCAGAGCAATCGATCGGCATTGATATCGCCTACTGGGATTCCATTCTGGCCAAAGAAGCAGAGGGTCAGCTTGCATCATCAGAACATGAACCCGTCCGCTCAGTCGCGATACCCCCATCACTGGCGGAGAGGCTGCGGGGCGTGTATTTTAACGCGGCCTATGGAAATGCGGAAGTAAGAGTGACGGACACCATGGCGGCCATCTGGTTTAATGAGCAGGTCCAGCTTCCCTTGTCATACGTGAATGACAGCACACTCGAAGCTCTGAACCAAAAGTATCATTATCCATTTGAAGTAGGCCTTACGCGGGGTCAGGAGGACCAGGTGATCTCATTCAAGGGAGCCTTCTGCCCTTGGCAAGACGTGGAGTTCCGGCGGGTTTCGGATTGAAGCTATTGCAGAATCCGATATTCTATCGCAGAGCATAGTCTGTCTTCATTTGAGTATACGGGCCGGCTGGCCATCCCTTCGGGCGGTCAATAAGGCGCTGCATTGCAGCGGCGTATCATTGATGGCGGCCCCAAT
>CAZJWR010000058.1:0-530 GCA_964549765.1 uncultured Ignavibacteriales bacterium | reverse complement strand
AACCGAATCGGCGGAAGTCGTCGGACGGCCATTGTGCCTAGGGGCTACTGAACTGGGTCGTCTCTGTTCACTGACCACAGCTTGGTATTAGACTGGAATTTAGGGGCTGCTCCGACGACAGCGGCTTCACTTGCCGCCATATCCCGCTTCGCCGGCCAAATCGATCGCATACAGGATCGATGCATGTATGTCGAAATTGTAAAATCTCAATATCTCATAAGTCAGAGGGAAATCTGGCATAAGAACCTTGCCCTTGTCCGGATCGTTGGGGAATTTCATGAAGTACTTACACGGAACAGTGAAATGCAATCCGGAGTTCGCTAGAGTGAAATCCATTATGTCACCGAAGCAGTTCCCCGCCTGAGCCGATGGCACGCCCACGACCTTGGCTCCCGCTTGCCAAAGGTAGTACAGGAGAGTAAATCCGGAACTGAATGTGCGCGCTGAGCTGATTACGAAGACTCTTTCTGGCGTGTAATACCCGCTGTGTTCGCCCGAGAGATATTCGGTATAAAAAGTGGGCATTGATT
>CAZJWR010000057.1:0-23448 GCA_964549765.1 uncultured Ignavibacteriales bacterium | reverse complement strand
AACAAGCCACCTTAATTCGGCCGCCAAACTGTCCAACAAACCGGGACCACCTCAGCCATCGTGTATGCACCCACATTATAAATGGAATAAAATGGATCCGATGGATGAAAATATTTGCGATATCCTGATCGGCCACGAAGAGAACCACGCTTCGGACGATCCCTATCACCCTCAAAACGCTTCAGATAGCCGTAAGTTTTCGGGTGTTTCATTTTCATTATCGGTTCAGGTATCCCTTGCCGCGTTTGAGGATTCTGTGTGAGAATTATTGAAATCGAAGGCTCCGCCTTCCAACGACTTACGTCTCTCCCCCTTAACAAGGGGTATACAAGGTCTGGTTCGATAGCGACTTGGACATGTTCGACGGTGATCTTGCCAACATCATGGAGATTTTCTATTAGGAGTTCACCGTTATCAAGCAGCTCTAAAATTCGAATCCAATATATACCATTAAGCCATGTACAGCATCCTGCATATGCTTGGTAGTGGCTATCACCAATTATTTTTTGAAGCGCAGTCAGCGCGCCCTTGGGTGCGGTTAACCAAGGCGACGATTCCTTTCTCGGGTCAACTGGAACTGCATTTGATCTGCTTCTTTTGATTTTCCGCACCTCGTCACTTGAAATGTCATGGCTTATACGCGAAGCTCCTTTCCAAATAGAATATGGAACTGGGTACTTGAATACACGATTTTGCTTTTTGCAAACAATTACGGCCGTCCTATTGGTTGCTCCTTCAAACACCTGCATATTGCTTAGATCATGAACAATTAAGGGTCGAATATATATAGTTCGTCCGTCCTTATTATATGACAACTTCCGAAATCCATCACCTGCACCTTTCGTCTTAAAGACACTTTGAGTAATTACGAATCCCAGTTTCCCACCAATATCAAGATAATTGTCGACAGAAGTATAGAGAAATAGCATGGCCAGATCTTTTTTCCCTCCTCCGAGTCGTCCTGCCGACCCGGAAAGCGTAAACAGGCCATAGTCGCGCCATAATGGCTGCATTCCTTTGCGATAATCATCGGGCAGATTTTCCCAATTAATCCATGGTGGATTCCCGGCAACAAAATCAACTTTACCTATAAACAACGGGGCAAATGCGTTCTTGATAATTCGCGCCCAAAGCCCATTTTGATTGGCTTCGTCCAATCGCTGGATTTCGCGGTATAGATTCTCATGGATGTCGATTTCCGTCGTCGGAATTCCTTCTAGCTTACAACGCTCAACGAATTCATTCGGGCTATATTTATTCCGAATACAGGATTCAAGATTATCGGTATACCGCGCAATGATTTCCCGACTTTTGGCAATCTCGTTCGGTATTAGGAATTCTTCTGCGCTTGTTTTAAGTCTTCTCGCCTTGCCATGCGCGCCCGTAAACAGGTCTCCGTAGACTGCGGGTGTCATGATCGCGTCACAAAGATAGACCGGAATCTCGACGGAATCGATAAAACGCAACAGGTCCCGGATAGCCAGAAGGTAATTCGTACGGGCCGCCATTACTGCCAACGGGTTGAGATCAAATCCGACAATGTTCCCTAAAATGCGCCTTAAAAGACCGTCTTCACCATATCCACAATCATGCCGGTGTTCCGCATACCATTCCTTTACGCGATTAATTGCAATTACCAGGAATGTACCCGAACCGCACGCGGGATCCAATAGGCGCCTGTCTGGATTGCCATCGTATCCCAACTCATCTACAACAAGCTCGGCAAGCCAGTCAGGTGTATAGTATTCACCTAGATCATGACGGACGGAGCGCGGAAATAGGTGTTGGTAAAGTTGCTTGAGTAGGTCGCGGGATTCCGTTGGATCCACACTTAGGGTAGTCGGATCATATCGGTCAAGCGTGTTTACCATTTTACGGACCGCAGCGGCGGAGGTATCGTCCCACGTATCTAGGTACCAGGAGAATAAATCACCTTCAAGGAAATTTTTGATTCCCAATTGTGACCATATGCCTCCCTGCTCTAAAAGGCGCAGCTCAATAAGCAACTTCTCGTTTGTTGGCGCAGCGACTAGCTTCTTGATTGTCGACACCCCGATTGGCGAAAAAACAGAAGCTATCTCCGCTGCGAGAAGTTTGATGAATATGGCATAATAAGTATGAAGAGAAAAGAGAAGTTGCGCGGGCTTTGCATCTTTGACTGAATAGTGTTCGGCAAGCTTTGCGACTTTAGTGCTGGATCCTGATACATCGTAGCCGCACACTTCGCCAAATAATATTTTCCATTGGCGGAAGAAGATCAAGGCTTTCGAATTTGTAGTTGCTGTTATGACTTTATATATTCGTTTTATGCCCGACTGAGCTACTTCACCCTCCGCGCCAAAGTGCTGGCATAGATTTTGGGGCGTAAATGAAAATCCCCTTGCCCCAAGCGATAAAATGGCGCGCAATAACCGCTCTACCGCGTGGCCTGTTACGGGCTGTGGATCCTCTATTTCGAATTTCCCCCCGCGGCAGCGAATAAATATTATTGTATTCCCGTCGCACCCTACTCCCAATATTCGTTCACCACCCATCCGTTCCTGCATTTGGAAGTCGTTGAAACGACGCTGTAATTGCTTAATAACGGCCCTCGTACCTGGGGAACTCTTTTTTTCGGAGATTTTTAGGTTTCCTTTGGGATTTTTATATTCAATGATTAATGCTCCATATTTCGAATCTATTGAGCCGCCGCACAGCGCATATTCATGTTTTCCCTTGACCTCAAGTCCAGCCTCCTGTATGAATTTATCAATTAAGGTATTACATCCATGGCGCACATCTTCCTCAGAATTGCTCATCCGTGCGATATAAAGCATTTTATCCGCCATTTCAGATGAGCTGTGTTGAACCAATGATTCCAGATTCTTGTTTTCGCCGGGTTCTGTCAATTTACATACCTCACCTGATCGATCCCTGTTATCAACTGCTAAGAATTTAGCACAACTACCGGATTTATTCAAGTCAAAACCGTTGTTCATATATCACATATATTGCACCTTTCCATAAAATGCAGGTCAAACAAACTACGGCGCATCTCTCTCATGGAGAGATGCGCCGCATCGACTGCATGTCTTGGGACACCTGAGAAAAACGGCGTCACCGTGACTATCAAGGCGCCTAAAAGTCGAAATCGATAAACATCGCCGCCGAATGATCCTCGTCCCCGCCGACAACTTCGCGATAGGTGTACTCGGCGTGCAATGCGATGTTGACGGCCGTCCAATCGCCCAGGTAATACCGGACCAATCCCGATCCGGTCCTTGACAATCCCGGCCGACTATACGACGGCGGATAGTTCACCCAATTGAACATGGCCGACGCTGCCAGACGATTATTCGGCAAACCGGCCCAGTCGAGCCGGAGGAACCCGCCGGTGAATTCGTAATCGGCATTGGGGTAATCCTCGTTGAGCTTCTTGTCGTCTTTCCCGGTCATGATCAGACCCATGAGATTGAACGTCCGCCAGTTCAGACTGACATCACCGCCGACGCGGTAAAATCCAACATTGTTCTTGCCGTCCGTGCTGCCTTCATTCCCCACGTACCAACCGACCCGGGTCGTCGGCTGCCAGCCGTAATATCCGAACGCTCCTATCCTCTGTCCGGCCGTCTGCCCGTCGCCTCGTCCAATCGTCTGGAAAACATTCGCGTAAATATCCTTGGCATTGTTGATATCGGGATTGCCGCCGCTGCCGTTGACGACACCCACGCCGTACTTGAATCCCACCGGAAAATGACCGGTTGCTTCGACGCCGAGTTGATTGTCATCGAATACAAAGTCGTTGTTCGGCGTCGTAAACGTGTAGACTTCATACGGCTGAAGCAGATAATACGACCGCTTGGAACTGAACGGATGATACGCCGGCTCGAACCGTCCTACACGGATATTCAGCGCGTCCGGGATCAGATTGCTGAATACGATATTGGCCGATTCGAATCCTCCCAATTGACTGGGATTGGCGCCGTCGTCCGGGCCGCTGTAATCGCCTGCCGGTTCATCGATCCTCGGGGTGTAAATCACCAGAAACGATATATTTTTGTGCATGACGCCCGCAGCCAGCAGGTCGAGTCCGTTGATTGTGAAGCTGGAACTCATAGATTTGCGGTAATGCGATACCATCAAGCCGGTCGATGTTCGCATCGAAATCGGCGGAGCCACCTGGAAGACGTTCTTTTCGCGTCCTTCCTGACCCGGTATTTGGTACCCGTCGTCCCGGACCCGCTGTCCGAAATCGTTCAGTTTGGTAAAACCGACGTGGCACATATTGCAATTGAATCCGTATTTCCGGGCAAAGGCCGGTATGGCCGATGACGTGTCAGGAATAACCAGAAGTATTCCCACCAAAACCAGCAAAGTATATCCGATGATCTTCATGGCTCCCCCTATCTCGGCAATTCCGATTGCGGAATCGGTTTGACGTTGGACACTTCCGGATTGACGCTGGTCATGGCCCGCGTCATGAACGCCACCAGCGCCTTGATCTCTCCCTCGTTCAATTGCAGGGGAACCATCAACGGATCGAGGTTGGCGTCGTCGGGGCCGCCGCCCAGGTTGTAGAGCCGCACGACGTCTTCGAGGGTTTTCTCCGAACCGTCGTGCAGATACGGCGGACGCGTAGCGGCATCGCGGACCGTTGGCGTCTTGAAGGCGCCCATGTCGGCTGGATCATTCGTCACGTCGTAGCGTCCCTGGTCCGGCTTGCTGGGATCGGTCTGGGCCACGCCGAGATTATGGAACCGCCCGTCGCTGAAATGGCCGCTCCAGTGGCAGGCCGTGCAATGACCCTTGCCGTTGAAAATCTCCAGGCCCTTTTTCTCCAGCGGCGTCATGGCTCCGTCGTCGCCGACGGCGTATCGATCGAACGGCGAGTCGGTCGTTACTACCGTCCGTTCGAACGCCGCGATGGCATCGGCCACCTGGTCGATAGTAACCGGTGAAGTCCCGAACACCTTCAGGAATTCCTCTCGATACCCGGGGATGCTGCCGACCGTCTGGATCATGGCTTGGTGAGTGTTGCCCATTTCGACCGGATTCTCGATCGGCCCCTTGGCCTGCTCTTCCAGGCTGGGCGCGCGGCCGTCCCAGAATTGCAGCGGATTATAGGCCGAATTCGACACCGGCGGCGCCCGCCGTCCGCCCCGCTGACCGTCAATTCCCTTACTGGTCGGACCTTCATCCGACCACCCCATGCTGGGGCTGTGGCACGTCGCGCAACTGACCGTGTTGTCTTTCGATAACCGCGTATCGAAATAGAGTTTTTTCCCGAGCTCAATTTTGGCGCCGGATTGCGGATTACCTGGCGGTATCGGAGCCGCGGATAGATTCCCCACCTGTACCGGCCCTAGCGAATAGCTGGTCGACGTCGTGATCGGCGGTACGGGAGGTTCCTCGGCGAACACAACCGGAGACAACAACAACAATCCAATGATGAGATGAAACCACACTCTGGCCATACTGCCCTCCTTGCGAGAGTATCGTCGCCCGGATATCTCCCCTGGTTCCGGGCTATGTGATAACTTCTCCATAACTATTTCGAATGATAAAATCAAGCGGGATTGTCAAAAATTGTCATTGATAAACGGCCCCTTCCGACTCCTGCATTTTGCCTGAACCGGCATTCTCCATACCGTTGCAAGCATGCGGCAAAAACCGATGGAAAAGCGAATTTCGCTATTCCCCCGGTGGAAGCGCGGGCACCGCACGGGCAGTCTCCGGGATATCCCCCGTCAGTGATTTCAGAAACGCCGCTATCGCCTCCGTCTGACTCGCATCGAGCGTCATATCGAGTTGAAGCGTCCCCATGATCCGAATCGCATCGACGAGGGAATCGACGCTGCCGTCATGGAAGTATGGCGAGGTCATCGCGACATTTCTCAACATCGGGACCTTAAATTTGTACAGATCGGACTCGTCATGAGTAATTACATACCGGCCGCTGTCGATCGATTCGCTTCCGGTCGCCTTCCAATATGGTCCGGTGAGGCCGAATTTTTGGTATTGTTCACCCCCGACGTAGGTTCCTCCGTGGCAGCCGACACAGCCGATGCCGATAAACGTCTTCAATCCCGCTTTTGCCTCCGGTGATAGTGCCGTCGTATCTCCCTTCAGGTAGGCGTCGAAATCCGACGGCGTCACCAGTGTTCTCTCAAAGGCTCCGATCGCCGATGCAAAATTATCGACCGAAACCGGAGCGGTATCTTGCGGGAAGGCTTCACGAAAGAGCGCATCATAGCCCGTAATCGCTTTCAGATTCTTCTTGGCGTCTTCATATGACGCCAATCCATACGACCCTGCTCCCAGCAGCGCTTTCTTGGCCTGATCCTCGACTGTCGTCCGGTTGCCGACCCAATGCTGCGAAATCTGCCCGGCGGCGTTGAACACAGTCGGCGCATTGCGCGGATTGATCCTGTAATGATTGCCGATCGCCTTTCTTAAACCATCCGTGCCATAGAGATTGATCCAGTGGCATTTGAAACAGCTCACCGTCCGGTCGACCGAAATCCGCGTGTCATAAAACAGCATCTTCCCCAACGTCACCTTTTCCGGCGTGATGGGACTATCTTTGGATAAAATAGACTCCGGAAGCGGCGAGAAATTCGCCACGGCTTGCTCATGCAGATCGCTGCCCGCGGCGAATAATATGGTAACGCCGATCAGTATGATTACAAATGCGCCCGACAATAAGATCCGGTATTTCATGATACGCTCCTTGCACGAATCTCTTTCACTACATCACCGCGTTCCATAACAGCCCTTTTCTGATCAGGATGAATCTGCTCTTCCTGTTCGCGTTTGATTATTTCACAATACCTACGCAGGCGGACGAAACGATTCTAATCTTTTCGATTATTGTTACGGGTTGATATTGCCTGAATATTAAGACGGCCGGCGGTTGAGGATGTCCGCCGGCCATCTCGTCGAAAGGAATTCGAGCGCGTTTATCTAAAAGTAAAAGGAGAGCCCAAGCTTGATGTGCGAGTCGTCCAGATGGATACCGTCGTCGAACGCCTCCGTCTCGCTTACCCGATGACCATAGGTGGTATAGCGATTGAACTCGAGGATGTACCACTCGTTCTGCACTGTCGCGCCGTACTCGGCGAACATGCTCAGCGACCTTCCCAGGAACCATTCGAAACCCATGGTTCCCTCGATACCGAAGGCGATCTGCGTGCCGTCGTCGTATCCCAACGGTTCCGCCCAATCGTAATTGTAGTCGTCATAATCGGTCACCCATACATTCGGATTGGCGTCGCTGGCGCTGAACCGGGGACCAAGCCCCAGGTAGAGACGCGGGCCCCGCTGCGCCGATGAATAGAACATGCCCTGCAGCGATAATGTCGCACCGGTGATGTCATAGCCGCCTAAATCATCGAATATATAGATCAGGCCGTCGGAGCGGAACACGCGCCTCTCGGTAAACTGTGTTCCCCGGTCGAACACACCCAGGCTGATACGCAGGGCCTTGTCGCGATTGTAGAAATGGCTCAGTGAAAACTGAAATCCGCTGTAATCATCGTCGTCATCGATCAATTCATCGATTCCGCCCTGAAACGCCCATCGACTGACTGATTCCTTTTCGACAATGACCGGCGTTCTATGCCGAACTCGAACCGCATATGCGCTCGAACTCGCAAGTACCGTCAAAACGAGTAACAATATTGTCAGAAGGGTTATCCGCGATTGCTCTTGTCTATTCTTGCAACTCATGGCTCTTTACCTCCGCTTAATGTGCCATATATCTATTCTTGCCATTTACAAGAATCATGCCAAGTTGTGTATTATACTCAGGCATATAATCTTACGATAAATCGATGAGATTTGTTACTGACATGAACGCACAAAATCTGTGCGCGCTGTCATCCAAATATCAAAACGATGTGCACGAATCGAGGTCCCAAGAAGGTCTATCGAATACGGATAACTAAACCAGTCCGCCAGACCCGGGATCTCCAAAACGGTAAACCTATGACCTCGACCCTGTCCGCAGCGCCGAAAAATCGCGCCAACCTCTTGACTTGTAAGGAAAAATAGATAAATTGTATCGACATAATGCCCTGTGCCGGAATCACCTGCCATATTCAGACAACGGTGTATATCGCGTGCAGGTCCGACCGGGCCGATGGGTAATGCGAGCGGAACCGAACAGGGAGCCGTCAATATGGTAAGGAAACTGGTGCTGGAAAAGGCCGATCGTCTCTATCATCTGCCGCCGTTGCTCGGAGATTTCCTCCCGCGCAGAGAGCGCAAGAAAATGCTCGGGCGCGAAATCATCGATCTGGCGCGATTTTCATGGCCGACCGGCTCGTCCGACAAAACTTCAGGCGACGCCCCTCCCTACGCCGGTGAAGATCAAATAGCCGACCTCGCCGAAAAAACGGCCGCCTGGTACAAGGCCCGCTATGGCGGCCGGATCAACCCCGCCAAAGAATTATTCATCGGCGGCGGCATCCGCCAAATCCTGAACCTGCTCGCCCTGGCATATTTTAATCCGGGCGACTTGGTTCTCGTTCCCGACCCCGGCGTCTGGCATTATCGCGCCGGAGCGGTTCTCGCCTCCGCGGAAACCATGCCCTATGGCCTCAGCGAACGGAACCGCTTCAAACCGGCCATGAGCTCCTTTTCTGTCAGCGTCGCCCGGACGGCGCGCGCCATGGTGCTCAATTCGCCGCACAACCCTACCGGCGCCATCCTCAACAAGGATAACCTGGCGGAGATCCTCTACGTCGCCGGGCGGGAAAATCTCATGCTCATCCTCGATCAGGCCTTCGATGGGTTCATCGACGGCGATAATCCGGCTTCGCTTTTTTCCATTCCCGGCGGCAGAAAGGTCGCCGTCGAACTTTATTCTTATGCGTATAATTTCGGAAGGCCGCAACCGTCATGCGCCCTCGCCGTGGCCCAGCCGGCCATAATCGCGTCGCTGAAACGGATCGCCGAGGTATTTTCGCATCGCATCGACGCCGGCCAATGGCAATCGGCGATGGATGCCTGCGCCGATTCGGGATCGAAACTGGATGAGATGAAAAACGCTTTCGCCAAAAACCGGGACATGATCGACAAGCTTTGCGATAAACTGCGCCTTATCCCCTCCCCGTACCGGGTTGGCCCGTTTTACTGGGCCAAACTGCCCGGCCGGAAGCAGTCCCGGCGGTTCTGCCGCGTTTTGTATATGAAAGCCGGCATCCTGGCTATCCCCGGCGTCGCCTTCGGGGAGAATGGCGAGGGTTTCATCCGCTTCTCGCTCACCGGTAAACCGGAAACCTATCAGAAAGCCCTTGACGCCACGCGGAGACTGTTCCAATCGTCCAAAGAGCGGGGAACCGGCAATGGATAGAATACGACTTGTCAATATGTCCTTTTATGGGTATCATGGAGTATCGGCGGCGGAAAAAGAAACCGGCCGCCGTTTCGAGGTGGATTGCGAACTGGCGGTCGATCTGGCCGAACCGGGCAAAACCGACCGCCTGACCGATACCATAGACTATGGGGCCGTATTCGAACTGGTCGCCGACATCGTGCAGAATCGATCGTTCTCCCTGCTGGAAGGATTGGCCGCCAGATTGGCCTCGGAAATACTTTCGGCCTTTCCGGTGATCGAAGTCAAAATCGCGGTACGCAAACTGACTCCCCCCATCAATGGCCATATTGATTACATCGAGGTGGAGGTCGTGCGCCGCCAGACGGAACCGGAAAAGCTCGTAGATGCGGAGACTACCGATGAGTGATATCGTCTATCTTTCTCTTGGCTCGAACCTGGGCAACCGTGAATCCTATCTTAACCGTGCCACCCAGCGCCTGTCACAGATGATGGGGCTCGAGTTCATTGCCGCATCCTCCCTGTATCATTCCCGGCCGCTGGATTGTCCTGAAGACTGCCCCGACTTTCTCAACAAAGTCATAAAGCTGGAATGCTCCCTCAAGCCGGTCCAGCTTCTCGACAACACCGAACGGCTGGAAATCGAATTCGGCCGGACCGAGAAAAACTCCCGCGCCAATCGCGTCATCGACATCGATCTGATCCTGTTCGGCAACCGGATTTTCCGCAACGAACGGCTGGAAATCCCGCACCCCCGCATGCACGAACGGGCCTTTGTCCTCATTCCGCTGTGCGAAATCGAACCGGAACTGGTCGACCCGCGCACGAATGAAAAATTCTGCGATATGCTCTCCCTGCTGGGGGACCAGGGCGTCAAGATCGTCAAGGAAACCACCGTTGAGTAACGAACTGCCGCAATATATCGCCATTGAAGGCGTCATCGGCGTCGGCAAAACCAGCCTGGCGCAACTTCTGGCGGAACGACTGCAGGCCGGGCTGATCCTCGAAGACCCGACCGACAACCCCTTCCTGGCCGACTTCTATAAAAGCCCGTCGCGATATGCGTTCCCCGCTCAGATATTTTTCCTGCTGGCGCGCTTCCAGCAGCAGCAGCGGCTCCTGGAGCGAGACTTGTTTTTCTCACGCATCGTCAGCGACTATTTATTCCAGAAAGACGCCCTGTTCGCATCGGTGACACTCACCGATCGCGAAATGCAGCTCTACGAAAAAGTATCCTCGGCCCTCAAATCGGACGTCCCCAAACCTGATCTGGTCATCTATCTTCAGGCCTCGACGCCCGTCCTCATGCAGCGAATCCACGGCCGCAACCTGGATATCGAAAAGCCGATCGAGCGGGAATATGTCGATGCCCTCAATGAAACGTATAACCAGTTCTTCTTCAATTATGGCGACGCGCCGCTGCTGGTGGTCAAAACCGACGATATCGATTTCGTGCACAACGAAAACCAGTTGAACGATCTGATCGAGCAAGTCAAGAAGCCGCAGCCGCATATCATGTATTATTCCCCGGCCGGCGATCTCGATCAACAGGTGATATAATCCGCCATGTCGACTCATCAGAAAAATCGGAAAGTGACCGTCCGGACCTTCCACCGGAAAAAGCATAAAGGCGAGAAGATCGTCGTCCTGACCGCCTACGATTATTACACGGCGCGTCTGCTCGAATCCGGCGGCGTCGACGCCCTTCTGGTCGGCGATTCCCTTAACATGGTCGTCTACGGGCGGAAAAGCACTCTATCGGCCGAGATGGATAAGATGCTGTTCCATACCAAAGCTGTCGCCGACGCCGCGGAACGCACCCTCGTGATCGCCGATATGCCGTTCATGTCGTATCAGACCTCCACCGAGATGGCGATAATCAACGCCGGGCGCTTCCTCAAGGAAGCCGGAGCCGAGGCGGTCAAGCTGGAGGGCGGCATCGAGATGGCCGCCACCGTCAAACGTCTCGTCGAACTGGGTATCCCGGTCATGGGGCATATCGGCATGACGCCGCAGTCGGTAAACAAATTCGGGGGCGCCCGCGTTCAGGGGCGCGATGAAGCCGGGTACAATTATGAAATCGAATCCGCCGAGGCTCTCGACGAAGCCGGATGTTTCGCCTGCGTCTTGGAATTGATGACGGCGCCCCTGGCCAAGGATATCTCTGAGCGGGTGAAAATGGCCACCATCGGAATAGGCGCCGGTCGCCACTGCGACGGACAGGTGCTCGTTATCAACGACATCATCGGTTTATACCCCCAACTCGAAGCCCGCTTCGTGAGAAAATACGCCGACGTTGCGCCCCAGATCGAAAACGCCGCTCGGCAGTACGCCGAAGACGTCCGCGCCGGCACCTATCCCACCGATGAGGAATCATTCCTGGAATGACCGCTTTCACCGTCACTCGCACCATCGCCGGCCAGCAGAGATTATCCCGAAAAATTATCCGTTCCGGAAAAACCATCGCTATCGTGCCGACAATGGGCGCGCTGCACGACGGTCATCTCTCGCTGATCCGCCGCGCTCGCCAAAAAGCCGACATCGTCGTCGTCACCGTTTTTGTCAACCCGACCCAGTTCGCCCCGCATGAGGATTTCGACCGCTACCCTCGTGACCCCAAAGGCGATATCCGCAAAATCAAAGAAGCCGGGGCGCACATTGTCTTCATGCCCAAACGGTCTGACATGTATCCCCACGGATATGAAACGTACGTCACCGTCGAGCATATGACGGGCGTTCTCGAAGGCCATTCCCGGCCCCGCCATTTTAGGGGAGTGACCACTATCGTAGCCAAGCTGTTTAATATTGTCCAGCCGGATGTGGCCTTGTTCGGCATGAAGGATTATCAGCAGGCGATGGTGCTTAAGCGCATGGTCAAAGACCTCAACTGGCCGATTAGAATGATCGTCTGCCCCACGGTGCGGGAAAAGGACGGTCTGGCCAGATCCTCCCGCAACCGCTATCTGTCACCGGAATTGCGAGCGCAGGCTCCGGCACTGTACCATGCGCTCAAAACGGCCCGCCTGATGGTCCGCGATGGGATAACCCGTACAAAGGACATCAAAAGAAAAATGCGGTCGATTATAACGAAAAACGCCCCAGACGCCGAGATCGACTATATCGCTCTAACCGAAATGGAAAGCCTCAAACCCGTTACATCCGTCGGGAAAAACACCGTTGCATCCCTCGCCGTCCGCCTCGGCCCCGTCCGCCTCATTGACAACATGAAAATCACGTAGACAGCTTCATCCTCTTATGCCAATAGCTCCCGATGCCGGTATGCGATTACTCCCATTCGATAGTCGCCGGCGGTTTGGATGAAACATCGTAGCACACTCGGTTGACCCCGCGCACTTCATTGATAATACGATTGGATATCTTGGCCAGGATATCGTCCGGTATCCGTGCCCAGTCGGCCGTCATGCCGTCGGTCGAGGTCACCGCCCGCAAGGCGATGACGTTTTCATAAGTTCGCTCATCCCCCATCACGCCGACCGATTGTACCGGCAGAAGCACCGCGAATGCCTGCCAGATTTTATCATATCGGCCTGTGGCATGTAATTCGGAAATATAGATATCGTCGGCGTCGCGAAGCACCCGCAGCCTGTCACGCGTAATCTCGCCGATAATCCGCACCGCCAGACCCGGCCCCGGGAACGGGTGACGCCCGACAACGCTCTCCGGCAAACCCAGTTCGCGCCCCAGCGCCCGCACCTCGTCCTTGAACAATTCCCGCAACGGTTCGATGATCTTCAATTTCATCATGTCGGGAAGCCCCCCGACGTTGTGATGCGACTTGATCGTCGCCGACGGCCCCTTGAAACTGACCGATTCGATCACGTCCGGATACAGCGTTCCCTGTGCCAGAAACTTGGCGTCGCCTATATCCCGCGCAGCTTCGTCAAACACATCAATGAACGTCTCGCCAATAATCTTGCGCTTCTTCTCCGGATCGACGACTCCTTCCAGCCGGTCAAGAAACCGTTCCGACGCATCCACCGGTTTGATATTGATGCCGAGCGATTTGTACGACGCCATCACCTGCTCGTATTCCTTCTTGCGCAACAGACCGTTGTTGACGAATATCGCCGTCATCCGCTCGCCGATAGCGCGGTTGAGCAAAGCCGCCGTAACGGTCGAATCTACGCCGCCCGATATCCCCAGTATCACGTTGTGATCGCCGACCGTCTCCCGGATCTGCCGCACCGACGATTCGATGAACGACTCGGTTGTCCAGTCGCCGGATACGCCGCAGATATCGAAAAGAAAGTTGTTCAGAATTTTCCGGCCTTCCTCGGTGTGCATCACTTCGGGATGAAACTGCACCCCGTATATGCGACGGACCGTATTGCCGATCGCCGCGAACAAGATATCCGACGTCGACGCCAGAGCGGCAAATCCGTCCGGCAGCCGCTCGACCATATCGCCGTGACTCATCCACACTTGGCTGGAGTGTTTGACGCCATTGAAAAGCTCGCCCCCCTCTTGGACCGACAACGTCGCCCGGCCGTACTCGCGATTCGGTGTTTGAGAAAGTTCGCCCCCCAGTTGATACACGATAAGCTGCTGCCCATAGCATATCCCGAGAACGGGCCGGTCGGTATCGTAAAATTCCTGAGGCAATCGCGGTGAATCCGGTTGCAGCACCGACGCCGGGCCGCCGGAAAGAACATATCCCTTGATATTCTGATCTCGATAGACCGACAAATCGGCATTGAACGGCACGATCTCGCAATAGACGTTCCGTTCGCGGATACGTCGGGCAATCAATTGCGTGTATTGCGACCCAAAATCCAGAATAAGTATCAGTTCATGTCTTCCGGCCATATGCTGTTCCCTTTTCGTATAAAAACCGTGTCCCGCAGCCATTGTTCATCGTCGGTATCGGGAAAATCGACATTATAATGCAACCCCCGCGATTCCTTCCGTCGCGAAGCCGACTCAATGATCAGACACGCCACCGTCGCCATATTCCGCAATTCAATACTCGCATATGTGAGTTGATGGGTGAAAAAGAACCGGTCGACGCTGTTATGTATCAGAGCGATCCGTTCGGCCGCCTCGTCCAACCGGTACCTCGACCGGACGATCCCGACGTGGTCCCACATAAGGTCCTTTATCTCGCGGCGGTCGTGCGACACGAAAACCTGTTCGAACGCCCGGTCGGGCGCGCCCGGATGCGGAAATTTGATGGACGGCGGTTTAGGCGGTTTGCCGGCCGCAAACGTCTTGATCGAATGCTCGGCGGCAAATCGCGAAATCGCCACCGCCTCCAAAAGCGAATTCGACGCCAATCGATTGGCTCCATGCATTCCCGTGCATCCCGTCTCCCCGCACACATACAGCCGCTCGATTTTCGACCGGCCGTTGACATCGGTAACCACGCCGCCGCACATATAATGCGCCGCCGGCACCACCGGGATCAACTCGCGGGTGATGTCAATCCCCGCTTCGAGGCAATTGATATAGATATTCGGAAATCGTTTCTTGACATGATCGGCGGGAATGTGCCGCAGGTCGAGAAACGCCGTCTCCTCGCCCGACCGCTTTAACTCGCTGTCGATAGCCCGCGCGACGATATCGCGTGGCGCCAGATCTTTCTGCGGATGGTACTTCTCCATGAAGGCCTCGCCGTCCGCCGTCCGCAAAATCGCCCCCTCGCCCCGCACCGCCTCGGATATAAGAAACGTCCGTCTCCCCGGCAACGACAGTGTCGTCGGATGAAACTGCACGAATTCCAGGTTGGCCACGGGCGCTCCCGCCCGGAACGCCATGGCAATCCCATCCCCGGTCGCAATCGGCGGGTTGGTCGTGTAGCGATACACCTGGCCGATGCCGCCGGTCGCCAAGAGCGTCACCGCCGACCGCACCGCCATCCGGATCTGGTTCTGCGGATTAAATACATATGCCCCGCCGCAATAGATTTTGTTCCGGTTTCTGTACGCGATCAAATCGACGGCGATGTAGTTGGCGAAGATCGAAATATTCTTGTGTTGGCGGCAGGCCTCCAGCAGCGCCCGCTCGATCTCACGCCCGGTGAGGTCTTCGGCATGCACCACCCGATTGTACGAATGCCCCCCCTCGCGCCCCAGCGACAAACCGTGGTTTTTGTTGGCGGTAAACTCGACGCCGATATCCATCAGCTCTTTGATGCAAGACGGGCCGGTCTTGATGATTTTTTCCGCCACATGCTTATGCACCAGCCCCGCCCCGGCGATCAGGGTGTCTTTCAGGTGCGCCGCGAAACTATCCTCGGATGACACCACCGTGGCGATGCCGCCCTGCGCATAGTTGGTGCTCGATTCGGTCGCCTGCTTCTTGGTGATCACCACCACCGTGCCGTGTTCGGCGACGTGCAGGGCGTACGACAGCCCGGCGATGCCGGAACCGATAATCATGAAATCGTAATAATCGTTCATGACAGGCCCTTGGTGATAATCTCCTGCAATCGATCCGATTCAAGCGGCCGGACGGTCAGACGGAAACTGTACAGCGGCTTGTCGAAGACATCCGACGACAATTTAACCATGTCTTTGGCGGTTGTCAAATAGCAGTCGGCCTGCCGCGCCGCCGCCATCCGCCGAAGCATATCGATATCGAGCTTGTCGTAGTCAAAGTGATCGCCGAAACTGTAATCGCCGGACACCTGAATTCCGGCCTTCTCGACCATCCGCACCAGGCGGGAATACGACCCGATCCCGGCGAATAAATACGGTTTCATCCCCCGCAGCTTATCGAGCGAAACCTCCCCCTCCTCGCCCTCCGCCCCGGCCAGCTCGGATTGCCAATGCACAACCGGTATATCTGCGGCCGTCTCGGAAAACCATCGCGCGGGATTCGAATCGACCGATTCCGGCTCGACCCCGGTGACGAACACCGCATCCGCCCGGTTGATTGCCTCCGGCGGCTCGCGCAACACTCCCCGGGGAAAGAGCCGCCACAGGCGCACAAAATGCCGGTCAGAATGCGGCTGCATCGAATTCGCCCCGAGGACAACGATATCAATATCCTTCTCCATATCCAGGCGCTGGAAACCGTCGTCGATGATTATCACATCGGGACGGCATTCACGATCCACCCGCGCCGCCATACTCTTCTTATCCTTGCCGACGGCAAACGCCGCCTGCGGTATCATGCGCGCCAGCATCGCCGCCTCGTCGCCGATATCGGCAATCGAATATTCCCCGGCCTTGCCGTACGCGATGACATGATCCCCGGTCCGCTTCCTTCCATAACCGGAATGGACAATCGCCACCTTTTTCCCTTCCGATATAAATCTATCCGCCAGATAAGCGACAATCGGCGTTTTGCCCGCGCCGCCGACGGTGATGCCGCCGACGGAGACCATTTTCGCCTGCCATTCCCGCGACTGCCGCTCACGCCGCCTGTGAAGATGACGCCGCGAAAAATACTGATATATCGGTGTCGCCAATCGAAACGCCGCCAAAAAAGGAAAGCTGTAGAACCTGTCCGCGCCTTTGGACGTGATGACGATTTCCCAGAGCCGCCTCATAAACCCAGCTCCCGAACGATAATGCGCGCCGTCTGTTCCGCCACAGAATATTCCCCCGGCTTGATCTTGGCGTACGATATCTTACCCTGAATACAGGCATTGACCGCCGCCGTCAGCTCGTCGCCACCGTGTATCATCTCACCCAGTTTCTCATCGATGATACGCTCGGCGGCGTCGCGCACGTTATCGATCGACGGCCCGAACAGCGTTGGCACACCCGCCAGAACCGGCTCCATCACGTTATGTCCACCGAGATCGGCCAGCGTTCCCCCCACAAAGGCGAGGTCGGCGCCGTAGAACAGCTCGGCCAATAGCCCTATCTTATCCATGAGGATCACCGGTGTCGGCGACGGCGCGCCCGGTTCGAGACGGCTGTGCAGCGTGAACGGATAATTATTATCAGCGAGAATCTTCTCTACTTCATCCAGCCGGTCAAGATGACGCGGTGCGATCAGGGCGACCACCCGCTCGGGAAACTCCGGTATCGAATGAAGCGTCCGGCAGATTATTTCCTCTTCCCCGGGGCGGGTCGACGCCGCGACAAAAAAGAACCGATCCTCCGCCAGTCCCAACCGCTTTCTCACCTCGGCCCGTTTACCCTCGATGTCGATGCTCTCATCCAGATCATGTTTGATATTACCCAGCACCCGGACCTTTTTGGGATCGGCGCCGATGGCGATCATCCGCTCTTTGTCTTGATGCGTTTGCATGAGAAATATACGATAGATTTCAAATAGGCGACGCAATGATCGGTGAAACAATTTGTACCAGCGTACCGATCCCGGCGAAAGCCGGCCGTTGGCATGCGCCACCGGCAGATCGAACCGCCGGCAATAATCCAGAAAATAGGGCCAGATTTCGGTTTCGACGATCACCACGCCGCGCGGACGATAATGAGCAAAAAACCGCTTCAATGGCGCGTGGCAGTCCAGCGGAAAATAAAACACGGCTTCGGCGTCGCCGAAAAGCTCCCTTGCCAGCTTATTCCCGGCCCGCGTATAGGTCGATACGCAGTATGGCATATCCGGTCTGATCTTCTTCATAGCATCGATCAATCGTTCCAGCACCCGTACTTCACCCACCGACGAGGCATGAAAAAGGCATGGGCCGTTCTTTGCATCACGCGACGAATCCGTCGACGATGTTTTCGGGTATATGCCACCGTCGCGCGCCAGCCGCTGTCGCCATTCATTCGGCACCTTCGATTTCCGCACGGCGATATAAGGCTGCAGCACAACGTAGGCGGCATTGGTCAGGAATTTATACAGCGTCAACATAGCGGCGCCGTTTCCATGATCGCTTCCACCGCCCGGCGGGCCGCATCGCCCGCGCCCAATTTCTCGCGGACTTTCATCAGGTCGGCCGTCATCGCCTCATAGCGGCTGCGGTCATTGAGGATATCGAGCGCCGACCGCGCTATGGCCGGCCCGTCGGCATCTCCCTGTATCAATTCCGGCACGATTTTCCGTCCCGCCACGATATTCACCATCCCGATAGCGTCGAGCTTTATCAATCGTCTGGCTATCTGATACGTCAAAAAACCGGTCTTATACACAACCACCATCGGTGTCGCAAAATACGCGGTCTCAATCGTCGCCGTCCCCGACGACGCAATCACAAAATCGGCCCCGTTGATAATCTCCGGCGTCTCGCCGTATCGCACCTCGATTTTCCGGCCGCCGATTACGTCGTCATAGATATCCATCCCGATATTGCTCACCCCGGCCACAACAAACGCCGCCGAATCCAATCTGCTTCTGATTATCTCTGCCGCATCGGCCATCGCCGGAAGCATCCGTTTTACTTCCTGGAGCCGCGACCCCGGCAGCAGCGCGATCAACGGCTCACCATTGATCTGAATCTTATCCCGGCAGGCCTTCGTATCGGGCACCGACTGGAATCGATCCACAATTGGATGTCCGACGAAGCGCGCCTCAATACCGTGCTTCCGATAGAACTCTTCCTCGAACGGAAAAATGACCAGCATCCGGTCGACCGTTTCCCGAATGGCTGATATCCGCCTTCCGCCCCACGCCCATACCTGGGGAGAAATGTAATAAATGATCGGAATCCCCAGCGGTTTGACCTTCCGGGCCAGCCGCAGGTTGAATCCGGGATAATCCATCAGAATAATCGCACGCGGCCGCCGCTCGGCAATGATCGCAGCGGCCTTTTTCATGAGCTTGCGGAAATACATGAATTTCGGCAGGACTTCCCAAAGGCCCAGAATCGCCAGATCGCGATGATCCGCCAGAGGAGATAACCCGGCGCTTTGCATCAGCGGCCCGCCGAGGCCAACGATATCTATGCCGGGATAAAGGCGCAGAATTTCGTCGATGAGATTTTTTCCGGGAAAATCGGCCGACGGATCGCCTGCCGAAATGAATATCGAATCACTGCTTGTCATCGATGGACGTTGCTTCCGATGCCGACCGGCTCTTGTCGATCACGGCCAGCGCCACCGCCAGCGCATCGCGGGCCTCTTCCCCGGTCACCGGCGCCGGCCGATCTCCGCGAACCGCCCCGGCAAAAGCCGTCAATTCCGCCTGCAGCATATCATGCGACGATTCGCCCCGCTTGAGATACCCGATACTCTTTCCCGATTCGCCCAGCGGAATCGCTATTTCGCCTTCATGCGGCTTCGCGCCCAGCAAACGATACAGGTCGGCCTGCTTTTCGGCCAGATCGAGCGAAAAATAACCCGACGACTGGAATATGCGCAATTTCCGCATCGGGCGAAGCGAGATGCGGCTGGCGGTCAGGTTGGCAACGGCGCCGTTGTCGAATGTCAGCCGCGCGTTGGCGATATCCACCGTATCCGACACGACCGCCACCGCCGACGCGGCAATATCGGCGACGGGACTCTTGATTAAATGCAAGGCCAGGTCGATATCGTGAATCATCAAATCAAGGACCACCGCCACGTCCGCCCCCCGGGGGTTGAAGGCGCTCAGGCGATGCGCCTCGATGAATTTCGGACGTATTTCGTATCCCGCCAGCGCCTCCAGCGCCGGATTGAACCGCTCGATATGCCCGACCATGAGCGTAACGCCCTTGTTGCGCGAAGCGGCAATGATCCGATCGGCTTCGTCCAATGTCGCCGCAATCGGCTTTTCGATCAGCAGGCTTTTTCCGGCGTCGATTACGCGCAGCGCCACCTCGCAATGATTGGTCGTCGATACCGCCACCGAAACCGCCTCGCAGGCATCAATCAGCTCATCGACCGACGCATACGCCCGGCTGTTCGTCTCGCCGGCCACCGCCGATGCCCGTTCCCCGATGAGATCATACACTCCCTGGAAATCGTACGCATCGATCTGCGACGCCCAGCGGGCATGATGACGCCCCAAAGCGCCGACGCCGATCACGCCATATTTTATTTTATCCATCACGCCCTATAATAAAAGCCACCCGCAGGGGTGGCAATACATTTGGCGGCAATTCTCTACGCATCCTGCGCTACTTTATCAACCCCCGGGTCGATTCCCCGATAAATCGCAAAATTTCCTGCACTTCCGGCGTTTGCTCCATTTCATTCGTGATTCGCGCCACGGCCTGCTTCGTATTGAGTTCCGAGAAGAATAGGACCTTGAACACGCGCTGCAGAACACCGATGGTCTCATTCGAAAAACCCCGCCGCCGCAGGCCGATCAGGTTCACGCCCAAAATCTTCAACGGATACCCGCCCGCCAGCGCATACGGGCACAAATCCTGAGTCAACCGGAAACCGCCCCCGATCATCGCATGACAGCCGATCTTGGAAAATTGATGCACCGGCACGACGCCGCCGATGATGACGTGTTCGCCGATATGCACATGCCCGCCCAAATTGACCGCATTGGCCAGGATGACATTGTCGCCGATCTTGCAGTCATGGGCCACGTGCGCGTACGCCATGAGCAGGCAATGCGCGCCCAGATCGGTCGAACCGCTCTCATTGGTGCCCCGATTCATCGTCGCGTATTCCCGGATAATGCAATCGTCACCGATATTCGCGACGGTCTCCTCACCCCCGAATTTCAAATCCTGGGGTATGGTAGCGATAACCGCGCCGTGATGTATCCTCACGTTTTTCCCGATCCGCGCCCCCGACGCGATCAGCGCCGAAGACCCGATGACGGTTCCCTCGCCGATGTGTACATTGTCTTCAATAACCGTGAACGGTCCTACTTCAACCGATTCATGCAATTCGGCCTTCGGAGATACTATCGCTGTTTTATGTATCATCGATCCACCACTGCGGCCATGAAGGTCGCCTCTGTCACCAATGCATTGTCTACATACGCCTTGGCCTGTATCCGGCAGGTATTGCGGCGGAAATCGACCATTTCCACCTCGAAACGTATCTGATCCCCCGGAACGACCGGCTTACGGAATTTAACATGATCCATCGACATAAAATACGCCAGTTTTGTCTCCGGATCGCCGATCGTATTCAACAGCAAAAGCCCGCCCGCCTGAGCCATCGCCTCGACGATCATCACCCCCGGCATAATCGGATGACCCGGAAAATGACCGTTGAAAAACGGCTCGTTGATGGTCACGTTCTTGATCGCCACCACCTTTTTTTCCGGCTCGATATCGAG
This sequence comes from uncultured Ignavibacteriales bacterium, assembly GCA_964549765.1. Taxonomy (GTDB): domain Bacteria; phylum Zixibacteria; class MSB-5A5; order GN15; family JAAZOE01; genus CAZJWR01. Next base: position 2,033 of record CAZJWR010000057.1, on the reverse strand, counting down.
AATCCGATCGATGAGCAAAAACGGATACCGGTGCGGCAGGATTTTCATAATGCCGTTGATATCCAGAAGCGCCTCGGTCTTTCTCGTCTGAAACCGGCTGACAATCTGCTTCTTCTGATAGAGCGACCGGAGTTTCTTTACCAGCGCCACGTTGGCCTTGTGCCCCGAACGCGCCGCCAGTACATGCCCCTTGATAGGCACCCCGATCAACGTCAGATCGCCGATAAGGTCGAGCGCCTTGTGGCGCACCGGTTCGTTGTAAAACCTGAGCTCGACGTCGTTGATAATTCCCGTCTTGCCGACAAACACCTCGCCTTTGATATTGAGCGCGTCCTTGATCCGCTTGATCTCGTCGTCTCCGTTTTTGGCGTCGGAAATGACAATAGCGTTATCCGTCCCGCCGCCCTTGATCAACCCCTGATTTTTCAGCATTTCCACTTCGGACAGAAAACAAAACGTCCGGGCTGGCGCGAACTCCTCGACAAACTCCTGTTCCAGATTGACCAGCGACGTATATTGCGTGCCCAGGGCGGGATTGGCGTAATCGATCAGGAAGGTGATCCGAAAATCGTCCGACGGCGTCACCACGATATCGACCTTGCGCTCCGGCTCCGAATACGACATCGGCGTGTCTATTTCAAGAAATTCCTTGTCGATTTCGAATTCATGGATGCCCGCCTTCAGCAGTTTCTCCACAAATGGCATCGCCGAACCGTCCCCGACTGGTGGCTCCGGGCCGTCCAGCTCTATGAGAACGTTGTCGATCCCCAATCCCGTGAGCGCCGCCAGCACATGCTCAACCGTGTGCACCGTGGCCTCGCCGATACCGATCGTCGTCCCCCGCTCGATATCGATAACATGGTCGATATCGGCCGGAACCGCCTGCGCCCCATCGATGTCGGTGCGGAGAAATTTGATCCCGTGGTCGGGATCGGTCGGCTTGAACGTTATCGTGCATTTTTCGCCCGTATGAAGCCCTATTCCGGCGAAACTGATCTCCCGTGCCACGGTTCGCTTTTTCGTATACATAGGCCTGCCTTATCGAGTTAAGGCTGTCAACATAGGCAAATCCCGTCCCCATTTCAAGCGAAATCTTGCGCACCACGGCCCGTAACCGAATCTAAAAAACCGCGAAATCGGGACGATTCCTGCGTATTGCGTGGAAAGGATTTCGTAGTAACAAGCGCATCCAGCAGGAGGTCAATATGTCAAGATTATCTCTCGTAGTCACGGGGCTGCTTGTCGCAGTCATTCTGTTCGCTCCCATACCGACTCAGGCGCAGCAACGGCCGTTTCAATTGTCGCTGGTGACCCCAATTCAGATTTTCCCCGCCGACTATTCCATCTCGGGCTTACGGATCAATCTGCTCTACGGGCGCAACGCCTCGGTGGTCGGTCTCGATTGGGGCTTTATTAATCATACGACCTCGGGCATTTCTCAGGGACTCCAGGTCGGGTTGGTGAGTCTCGCCGATGCCGACTTTACCGGCCTCCAATACAACGCCGTCAACGTCACCGGCGGAACCGTCGAGGGAATGCAGTGGGGGTTGGTCAACACGGCCGGATTTGCCAATGGGCTGCAATTGGGGTTTGTTAATTACGCCCGGACTATGAAAGGCCTGCAGATCGGTCTGGTCAACATCATCAAACAGGGTGGCCAGTTCCCGGTCTTCCCCATCGTCAACTGGTCGTTTTAGCGAAATCCACCGGGCTGTTGTCGGCGTCATAGCCCCTTGTTCTTCTGCCGGCTCACCCGATGAGGTTGTCTGATAAGTGTCGATGCAAGTATTTTAGTCTCGGTGGCCCACTCGTGCTTTGCACGGGTGGGGTGTAGTTGATTGGCATACAATGAGTCATGGCCATTATCATTTCATGCCGAATTTCGCATAGGATCGGAATACGACTTGCGAGACAGCCTCCGATGGCCAGCCAGTATATTCCCGTGAAGGTCCGTTCTTCGTGACGCAACCGACTCCCCTGGTTGTGTAAATTCTTGTGTGTAAATTTTAGGTGATTTTGGCTAAATAAAGAGG
>CAZJWR010000056.1:0-24092 GCA_964549765.1 uncultured Ignavibacteriales bacterium | reverse complement strand
TTCTCACGGCGGCCCCGTATTCCCTTGCCACGAATGATATAGCCGACAACTCGGTCACATCAGCCAAAATCGCCGGGGGCGCCGTTACCAATAGCGATCTCGCTGGGAATTCGGTAACGACGTCGAATATCGTCGACGGCACTATCGGTAATGGTGATATCAGCGCCAGCGCTGCGATCGCTATAAGCAAGATTTCCGGCAACGCAGGTGTGGAGTACAATGCAATCGGGAGTTATAGTGGGTTGACAACGACTTTGACCAATCTTGGATCCGTTACCGTGAGTTGTCCCACGTCGGGATATGTACTCGTAATGCTGACCGGGAGTGCCGTATTCTTCGGAGATAATACGACTGCTACGGTCGGCGTCAGCACATCCACGTCTTCCATGTCCAGTGGAGTCGGTATCGGTCGACTGGATGGATCCGGCACCGCCCGATTTTATCAAGCTTATTCGGCAAGCTATGTTGCGCCAGTAAGTGCAGGGAATAGGACGTTTTATGCCCTTGGGCAAAAGTCGGCCACATTCTCCTCCAACTCGATAAACCTGACGGATCTCTATCTGACGGCTATTTTCTTCCCCAACAGGTATTGAGAATGAGAATTTTCGATATTTCAAGCCAGTCAGTCATTGGCCATGAGCGGGCACCGATATTCTTCGATCATCAGGTGCCGGCTAAGAAGGCCGATGATGTGAAGGAGATAGAGATATGAGAACGTTTTTATATATACTGATCGTCCTGTTGCTGGTCGTCCTTTGGTCAGGCATTGCGGCGGCCCAGGCATCCAGCGCCAGCTACCAATTGACGGCCGCAACTCCAGTGGGAGGAGGCGGCACGTCGGGTTCGACCAACTATGGCGCCGTCGGAGCCGTACCGCTGACCGGCGGCGGCATTTCGATGAGCGCTGCTTATACCCTTGGTGGCGGCGTCGTGCCGGGGACGTTCGTCACACCCGGATTTACCGCCGTATACGACGGCCCGCCGCTGAAGACGGTGACGAAAACATCCCAGACACTAAAAGTAGGCTACGTTCCGGGCGGCGCAACCACGGGGACAGTCTATTACCGGCTTGGCGGCGGTGCTTCCTACCAACCGGCCGCGATGAGTGCCGGCACCGGAGACACCTTGGTATATACCGTCAGCGCCAACCTGCTGACGGTGCGGGGTCTCGAATACTATTTCGTGATTACCCAAGGAAGCGCCACGGTCAATATCGGGACCCCCGCCGTGCCCTATGCCTTCCGGGTGCAATTGACCAACGCCGAGGCGCAACGGCCGACGCCAATAACATCGATGAAATACCGCATCGTCGGGGTGCCCATGGAAATCGCAGGCCCGACCGACGTCGTGACGATATTTAGTGACGACTTTGGCCCGATTGATAATAAGCAGTGGCGGCTGTGGAGTTTCACCAGCAGCACCGGGACGGCCATTGAGTACCCCAGCGCAACATCGGCCACCCCCGGAAAAGGGTACTGGCTGATTCAGCGGACGCTCAAATCATACGGTGCGCCCGGATTTTCCCGCCGCCCCAATCGTAACGAGGGCGGAAACGACTATTACGAAGTCGACCTTGACTCCGGCTGGAATCTGGTCGGCAACCCGCTGGCGTTCGGGGTCACTTGGAACGATGTCAGGCTGGACACCGGCGGGGTGGTGATCGGGCACAGCACCAGCGTTATCGATGACGCGGATTATTACTACAATGGAAGCTTTTATTACGAGCCTCCGACTATCCCGCCGTGGGATGGTTTTTTTGTCTTCGTCAAACGGTCCGGCGTCAAGATGCTATTCCCTTATCAGGAAGCGACCAAATCGCTGCTTAAGCCGCTGAACCAATTCGCGAATTCGTGGTCGGCGGATAATTGGAGCGTCCACTTGCGGTTGGAAGCGAACGGTTTGATAGACGACGGCAACTTCGCCGGCGTCCAACCGGACGCACAGGTCGGTTCGGACGATCACGACATGAGCGAACCGCCACCGGCCCCAAGCGGGGCGTATCTGGCATTCCGGCTGCCGGAAAACGAGTTCAGTCGCCTACGGCGCAGTGACTACCGGCCGCCCTTCGCTGACGGCGCCGAATGGACGTTCGTGGTTTCGCCGGGAACCGGCCGCGCCATTGTCGTAACCGGTATCAACCGGCTTCCTCACGGCATGCGGGCCGTCATCGTCTTGGGCGACGGCGGCGTCGCGGAGCTTTCGGACAACAGCCGGATCGAGCTGCGCGACAATGTCGTTTCCGGGCGCTTGATCATCGGTACCGAACTTTATCTAACGGGTAATATCGGAAATATTCTGCCGAAGCAATTCGCTCTCAACCAGAACTATCCCAACCCGTTTAACCCCGTCACTACTATTAAGTTCGCCCTGCCGTCGCCGCAGCATGTGACGCTGACGGTTTTCAATATTCTCGGCCAGACGGTCAAAACGATCGTCGACGATGACCTCCAGGCGGGGCAATATGTCAGAACCTGGGACGGGGACGACTATCAGGGCCGCCCGGTGGCCAGCGGTATTTACTTCTATCGGCTGGACGCAGGCGAATTCAGCCGATGCCGCAAGATGGTGCTGTTAAAGTAGCTTTTTCGGTGCACCCGCACTATTGCGGCACAGGACAATACCCGGGGCGACAGGTATGTCGCCCCGGGGTCGTGTTGAGCCGGCTTCGACAAAAAATATTCTGCAAATAACCTCCTTTCGTGTCGAAAAGCGTTCTCGCAGATTCTGCGCTTGCACTGAATCAGTCCGGTTTCGACCGACTCGCAGATTCTGCTTTCCGATACGAACAGCGCGACGCCTCTGTCACACCGGAAGTGCAAAGCGTTTCATATTCGAAGGTATTTTGGGATCTTGCTGTTCCGGTGGGGAAAGCGGAGGATGTGATCGTGCGGCGGCGTTAAACTGGAATCTATAAGTCCATTTTATCCAATGAGCCGGGAAGCCTCATTTTTCGCGGTTTTCGCGGGGATATTTGATTTTTCCCTGTAGAAAATCATTGCAAAAAATCTCAGCTTATAATATATTCATTTGAAGCATAGGGGATTTGCTGACTGTGTGTCTTACACCTATGTGTAAATGAAAAGATCAACTGCTAAGACTTTTTACCAATTGAAAGGAGATTGGTATGGTAAGGAAACTTGCAGCAGTGTTCCTCCTCTCCTTCCTTATTCTTGTGTTTGTATCGGTGAGTCTTGGCGCGGACAAAATGCAGAAACCGACCGACCAGCAGGCCACTATCCCCGCCCGCTTTGTGCCGGTCTATGGTTTCCCAAATGAATCCGGCCAAAGCTCTACCGCGCCTACGGCGCCCCCGGAGAAGATGTTTCTCGGGGGAAGCGGTTCGCGGGCGAACCCTGACGGCGTCGGGCAGACGTCGCATGATTTTCAGCATAACTGCACGATGGGTCGTCAGATCGAACATCGCGTCGGTTATACCAACAATGCCCCCTACGGGACCTACATTCATATGGACTGGATGGACCAGCAGAACGCCAATGCCGGCGTTAATGCTGGCGTCGGCTACCAGGCGTATAATATCGGCGATTGTTCGGGGTATGCGTTTGCGACCGGCGGGACTCGTATCGAGGGCGCTTTTGCCGGGTATGTCGGCATGGATGCGCACAACCTCGATGCCAGCAACAGTTGGGCGGTGCCGGTGGCCCATCAGGCCGTCACTGGATATGCCCCAGTGGCCTATTGGGATTATTATCAGGGCGGTTCGGTGTTCGGTGTCTTTCTGGCTGATGGACCGACCGATATATATGGCTATTATCAGAACGCTGGCACCGGCTCTGGCGTGGACAACTCAAATGTCTGGCCCAAGCACGATTGGGATATCGACGGCGCCGACTATGTGCTCCACATGGTAGCCGCCGAATCAGGTGGTGCCCTGGGCGATCCTGAGACGATCTCTTATTATCGTCGCGTGGGTCCCTACGGTCTCGACGAGGGAGTCTGGTCCGATCAGCACGTCATCGATACCGTGATGAATCTCAACGTGACGGTGACCTCTTCTCCGATCAGCGACAAAGTGGCGATAGTGTGGAATGCGCCCGTCGATTATCATCGTGATCAGGGCATCGCCACAGAATACGCCAATCAGTACGAGAACGATGTCTGGTTTGCCATCGCGACCGATAACGGCGCTGCCTGGGCGACCAACACGACCAAGCTGGGCAATCCCTCGATTGGCCACACTGTAGATCTGGGTATCGGCGGCGGGTACAACCCGAACGTCGGCGGCAACCTGACCAGCTACGATTCGTTGAGCGTTATTAAAGCCTATTGCGATATGTCGGCGTTGTGGTCGATTCAGGACGACCCGAACGATTATTTGCAGATCGTGTGGGGTGGTCGTCGCTGGGGTACGGATGATCCGAGCGCTATCACGCTTTATCGTCGTCAGGGCGCGATTTACCATTGGAACCAGAAGACGGACGAAATCAGGCCTGTCATCAAGGCCTACTGGGATACCGGTGGCGATTGCATCGGTCATGCCTGGGGCACCGATGCGGCCAAGATGACGATCTCCGAATGCGACGGCAAATTCTATATTTGCTATACGCAATTCGGTACCGAGACAAATCCGTGCGGCACCTATGATGGCGAAGCCGGCGCCCAGGGGCGGGTTGTTGCGGGGCAGCTCTATATGACCGTTTATGACCCCGTGTACGATGGTTGGGACAGGCCGCAGACGGTAACCGGTCCGGCCCATTCGCCGGGTGAGTGCACCCGTCCAACCGGCTTTAGTGCCAGCGACGGCACCTGCAACAGTGAGAACTGGTCGTCGATGGCCCGTTACGGCCGCGTCGACAACTGCAAGCTGGCCGTCAGCGGTCCGGCGGTCGATATCATTTATGTGAACGACCTGACTCCGGGCGCCTGCCTCCAGACCGAATCGGGCGTGTGGAATCTGAACCCGGTGCGGTGGATGGTGTATCCGTGCCGTGAGGCCGTTCCCGAGCCGGGCTTCTTGGTCACACCGAATGAATTCGGTGTTTGCTATGACCAGGGCGTCATCGCTCTGGGCACCACCGGCGACACGACGGTAACGATGACGATGGAAAACCCCGGCATTCTCGCCAACAGCCCGGTTAATATTGCAGTTAACTACGTCAGCGGCGGCAGCGGTAACACCGTCGTGACCGCCACGCCGAATGCGGCAATCTCGATACCCCCGGCCGGCGGTCAGGTGTTGGTTGATCTCCACATCGTGACAACCGGCGAAGACGAATTCGTCATCGTCAATTACGAAATCGTCATCACCCAGCAGGCCGGTGAAACACCCCCCAATCTCGTAACGGTGCCGATGTGCATTCTCGTGAGCGATTATTATCAGGCTATCGAGCACGCCGTCATTGCTACGACTTGCAAGCGTCTGCGGGTGTACAACAACGGCCAGATGAGCAATAACGCGGCCAACGCCTCGCTCGACTTCACGGACGATGCGGATAATTGTGCAACCGTCTATCTCTACGACGCTTCGCCGCTCATCTGCCGCGACGTCGCGGGGACGAAGGTGTGCTACCACTCCGCGTTTGACAATTACTATGGTACGCCCAACACCATGCGGGCGATTTCGCCGCTGTTCGTCGACAGCACGGGCAACGCCGATTACACCTACGCCACGGCCGAATTTCTGACCGGCGACTCGACCATCGGCATGATCGTCGAGTATTATGCGCCGAAGAATGATGCGACCAACTGCGGCTACGTCATTCAGAAGCTGAAATTCTGGAACCGGACCGAGGTGACCCTGACCGGCGTGGCTGCCGGTGAGGTCCTGGACTGGGACGTCGAATCGCATGAGCACGGTTCGGAGAACTTCCCGGGCAACGATCCCACCCGCAACCTGGTCTATCAAAGTTGCAGCGGCGACAATCAGCACGATCCGTGCGACACCCTGCAAGACTGCGACCGCTTTGCCGGTATTGCGGCGGCCAAGAATGTCGGAGCCCCTCAGGATACTCTGGGCTTCAAGAACTACCTGGTGCTCGAAAACGACGTCTTCGTGTACACGACGACACCGCCCACTGGGGCAGGGTTCGCCGACAACCCGTTCTCGCCGGATACGACCTATGCCACCATGACCGGCAACGACGGGTACTGGTGGAAGAACTACCCGAATAATCCGGCCGACACGGGCGAAGACCTGAACACGGTGGTAACCTTCGGCGTCTACGACATGGATCCGAACGACACCCTCTGCGTGGTCAAGATTCTCACCACGTCGAAGGAAGATCCCGGCGCGAGCGATCTCAAGGCCAATGTTGATCTGGCCAACGATTTCATCGCCGGTCACGACGAAATTAAATGCTTCGTATCCGGTGATTGTTGCGATATGGCCGGTGATGCCAATGACGACGCTGCCGTCAACATCGGCGACGCCGTGCACCTGATCAACTATATCTTCAAGAGCGGTCCGCCGCCGCCATGTTTGAACGAGGGTGACGCCAACGGCGATTGCGCCATCAACATCGGCGATGCGGTGCACCTGATTAACTACATCTTCAAGAGCGGTCCGCCGCCGGTTTGCGGTTGCGTGCCGTAAACTCGATGATGTAATTTTTGGAACGACGGGCGGAAACGACATTTTGGCAGATCCCCCTACTCCGTCGTTCATATGAAACACACGGCAGGGAAACCACGACGGTTTCCCTGCCGTTTCTTTTGGCATCCGAATATTCCCGGTCGATTCGGCCCGTCGGAAGGGATAAGAAATTTCGTCGTCACCGATAAAAACTGTTGCCTTTTGGCGTATTATATTTACATTGGTTCGTGCGTCGGTCGATCGCGGCGCAGATGAATTTTCGGCCATCGGCCCATAGGGTGTTCATTTCAGCACAAGATCGATTCTCAGGTGCCCGCAACGGATGGAGTATACGGTACATGTCATGCACAAAAACCAACCGGGGGGAGGGGTATGACCTTTAGCATGTATTATACGCTGGACGTCGATACCGACCGCCGCCTGATGATCGAAAAAATCTATGGTACGTGGAAACGCGAGACCGCCGAATCGTACCACCGGGATTTTATGGAAACGGTGCAACCGCTGCTCGGCGAGAAATGGGCCAAAATCATCAATTTGACCAACTGGAAATCGTCGTACCCGGAAATGGTCGAGGTCATCGGCCGGCACCTGCGTTGGTGCCGCGAAAACGGCATGGTTCTGTCGGTGAATATCATCGACAACCAGATCACCAAGAACCAGCTCAAACAAATGTTCCGGATCGGCGGCACCGGTCAGATCAGTAAGATCGTGCGATCGCAGCAGGAGGCGGACAAGATCCTGACCGAGCACGGCTTCTGATAGCTACTTCAGATATCGATCAAACCACTTGACGATCCATTGCAGGCGCGCCACCCGCCGGTCGGGACGGCCGTGCCGCGACAAGCCGTGCGGTTCCTCCGGAAAACGGACGAACTCAACCCGTTTTTTCATCAGCTTGAGCGTCGCGAATAGTTGTTCGGCCTGCTCGATGCCGCACCGCAAATCCTGTTCTGAGTGAATGATCAATAGCGGCGTTTTGATATTGGCGGCATACGTCAGGGGCGAGCAGCGCTTGTACACCTCGGGATTGGTCCATGGGTAGCCGTCGAATTCCCTTTGAAAATCATAGCCCATATCCGATGAACCCAAGAAACTGTGCAGATCGACCACCGACCGCTGTGTCACGGCGGCGCGAAATCGATCCGTGTGCCCGACGATCCAATTGGTCATATAGCCGCCATAGGAACCACCTGTGACGCCCATGCGCTTGGTGTTCACGTATGGCAGGTGTTCCAGATAATCGGCTGCCGCCATGCAGTCGCTGTAATCAATCGATCCCCAATCGGCCACAATCGTTTCGGCAAACGTCTCGCCGCGGCCGCCGCCGCCGCGCGGGTTGGTGTAAAGCACCACGTATCCCCGCGACGCCAAAAGCAGCATCTCGTGGAAAAACGTGAACCCGTATTGCGCCTGCGGCCCGCCGTGAATTTCGAGGATGGCCGGATATTTTCTATTTTTGCGGAAATCCGGCGGTGTCACCAACCACCCCTGCAGGTCGATGCCGTCCTTCGCCTTGAACCATATCTCCCGCACACGCGGGAAGGTGATTTCGGCGAACAATTCTCTGTTAACATCGGTCAGCGCCTTGGCCTTTCGGTCGCCGTTGTATGTCGCCGGGATATGATAAACTTCCCCGGGCGTCTTCAGGTCGGATATCACCGCCGCTACCTGCCGCGTCCGGCCATTGATCGTGAAATGCCTGACATGGCACGGCCTTTTGGTGACGCGCGTCGGCAAGCCGCCCGCCGCTGGGACGTAGAATACATGCGTGCTGCCGTTGTCGGATGCGGGAAAATAGATCCGTTTGCCGTCGTGTGACCATTGCGGGCGGATCATCCCGAATCCCTCGCCCAGATCGCCGATTGTCTGATCCATCGCCTGACGGTCGAATTTCGGGATCAAATCCTTCGCCGCCGGTTTCCCGGAGACGCCCACCGTCCACAGGTGAAAATTGGTGATATAACCGCGATCGTCGGGCTGGGTATGGCCGTAGTAGGCGATTTTTCTGCCGTTCGGCGAAAACGCCGGCATCCATACCGGTCCCGGAGGGGTCGGGATTTTCCTCTGTTTGCCGCCGTTTATCGAGACGATAAACAGGTCGCCACGCAGCGAATCCAGATCGGGATCCTTGCTGCGGATGGAGCTGAAAGCCACCCACTTGCCGTCCGGCGACACCGCCGGATTCGAATCGTCGTATTTACCCTTGGTCAATTGCGTCGCCTGGCCGTTCCCCACGTCCACCTTCCAGATATGGAATCGATCCTGCGGCAAAAATCCCGACCCGTCCAACCGATAGAACAGCCGGGTGACGTGACGATAAACCGGGGCTTCCCTTTTCTTCTTTTCGTCCTTCTCGGCGTGCGAATCGTTGAACCGGAATTGATAGACGATTTCTTTTCCATCCGGCGTCCAACTCATATCTACAAAGGCACCGTCCTTTTCGATAACCTTGCGCTCCGAACCGCCCGCTGCCGGGATGATATAGATTCCCGATTTCCTGTCGCGAGTTGAAATGAAGGCGATATATTTGCCGTCCGGCGACCAGACCGGGGCGTGGTCATGAATCTCGCCGAAGGTATATTGATGGGATTCTCCGGAATCGATATCGGCCACGCATAGGTGTGAGAAATACCGTTTCCTGTCATCGGCCGCGATTTCCACGGCATAGGCGATTTTCTTTTCATCGGGAGATATCGCCGCCGCGTTTATCACCTGCAGGTTACATATGTCGTCGACATTCACGAACCGTTTTTTCTTTTTGTCTTTGGCTTTCATGGTATCCTCATTTTCTGCTTTATCTTCAGCATACGCGGCCGTCCCCGCGCGGTTTCATCCTCACACGCAGGATAATCATTTGATCACCGGGTACATCCCCGGCAGCAGCATTGGCAACGGCTGTCCCTGGTGCCCGGAAACCATTTTCAAATATTGATAGACCGGATCCTGTTCGACTTCTGTCGTCAACGAAGGAACCGGCACCCCCGGCATCTTGAGCAGCCCTTTTGATTTGGGTATTTCGACGATTTCGACGTCCTCTTCCGGCGGCAGATTGGCCATGCGCCGGGCGATGCCGATGGCATCCTCCATCCCGCCCAGGACATCGACCAAACCGATCTCCAGGCCGCGGATTCCGGAATAGACGTGCCCTTCGGCGATTTCTTTGACATGCGCGACCGGCATATGCCTGCCGTCGGCCACTTTTGATACGAAATCATCGTAGAAGGTCAGGATAATCTCTTCCATCCGCGCATATTCTTCATCGGTGAGATTGCGGGCGGGCAGTTGCAGGCCCACAAATGGCAGACGGATGCCGAAACCGAGGTCGGCATGATCGCCGCGCTTGACGAAATCCGAGGTCATCCCCAGTTTTTCTCCGAGTCCGTTGTCATAAATCCAGCCGCCGATGACACCGATTGATCCGGTGTAGGTGATTGGGGCGGCCACGATGGTATCGGCGTACATCGAAATCCAGTATCCCCCCGATGCCGCCACCTGCCCCTGGCTGACCACGACCGGCTTGACTTTGGCGCATTCCCGCATGGCCTGGGCGACCAGGTCACTGGCCAGGCCGTCGCCACCGGGAGAATCGACGCGGAAAACGATTGCTTTGACCGTGCGGTCGTCTTTCAAACCGCGAAACATCTCCGACAGCCAGCGGGCCCGAATGCCGGTATCGAGATCGCATACGCCCAAGGCATAGACGACGGCGATTTTCGGCCGCGAGCCCCAGTCGCGGCGCTGCAGGGCGTTGGCGAACAAACCGTCGGCTCCGATCGATCGGAGCGACCGGCCGGTGATCTCGGCCACGATTTCATCCTTGACCGGCCAGCGCGCCAGCGTATCCACCAGCCCGGCCTTGATCGCGGCCTGCGGCAGAAGAAACGCCTGCTTGTTGATGATGCTGTCGAATGCCTCGTAGGTCAGGTTGCGCGCCCGGCAGATTTCGGCACGGGCGAGGTCGTATTCGGCGTCGATCAGATCCTGCCGTTGCTGCGCATCGGCTGCCGACATTTTGTCCCGGCTGTATGATTCCAGCGCCGACTTATACTTGAAAAACCGCCATTCGTCAAAGCCCAATCCCAGCTTATCCAACGTGCCTTTGAAGAACGTCCGCCCCATGCGGTAGCCCGGCAGCGCCACCCATCCCTCGGGATCGAGGGCGATCGCGTCGGCCACGCTTGCCAGATGATACAGCGTCATATCGACGCGGTCGATAAAGACTGCGACCATCAGGCCCGACTCTTGCGCTCTCCGCAATTCCTCCCGGATTTCCCATGCCTGCTCGGGTAGGACCTTAAGGCCCGACAGGTTCAAGACTATCGCGGCCACTCGCGGATCATTCGCGGCGGCGCGGATATCCGTCAGGATATCCATGAAGCGGAGATGCCCGGTATCGAACAGTTCGTACCGATTGTAATTGACGGTTCCCTTCATTTCCATTGTCAACATTCGCTTGCCGCGATCGATCGCCTCCGGGAAAAAGCTGGGTTGCAGTCCACCGACGCGGACGCCGTAACTGTATTTGGCAATTTTCTGCTCGGTATCGAAATACGACTGTCCGGCGACGCCCTGATAGCCGAAATCAAAGGTCAGCCCGAGTGTGAATGATGTTCCCTCGAAATACCGTCCCGTCACATTCAGCCCCGGTATGACCTGCACCGCCGCCCCCATGCTCCACGGCACTTCATCGAATTGCTGTTTGTAGGCCCAGGCGCCGTCGGCAAACAGGGTCACCACGGGCGTGCCCAGCGGCCGCACTCCGAATTCCAGCACGGCTTCCTTCCAATTACTCTGGGTAGAGACGTTGCCGATGAATCCGGCTGAAACGTACCGGCTGGGGCGGGATATGCTGGAGAAGCTGAGCGTCCGCTGTCGTCCCAGTTCCCCGGTATCGCCGGTCGACCATCCATAGGCGATACCCGACACCGCCCGATCGTTACCGAACCCCAGGGAAAAACGATAATCGGTTATCCTGTATCCGCCGGCGTACCGGCGCACCACCCCGAATCCGAGATGCGGCACGGCCGTGAAAAGACCCCAATCCTCCAATGACCAGGCGTCGGTGCGGCGGGTCGACCACAGGAAGCGCATTTCGGGAGCGTGCATCAGACCCAGGTTGGCGGGATTGACGAATCCCACCAGTCCGTCCCCGAATTCACCCGGCGGGGCCATAAGAAAATCGTTCCGCGCATAGTATGACGCCACCGGTTCGGATGCGATCGCCGCCGCGGAAACGATCAACCCGATGATTGCGATAATGGTTATCTGTCTCATGGAACCTCCTCTGCGGGAATCCGTCAAGCGCCTGCAATTTCACCGCATGCGGCTTATACCCTCCGCATTGCCGGCGGAGTACTGTCAAATATACGTCAGTTGGATTTCGATTAGCTGCAGAGAAAATAATACAATACGGATGGTCTGCGCCACAATATTCTATCGAGAAACGATTGCGCTGTGGAAGTACGAATACCGAATGCCTATCCCGGCAGGGAATTCTTCGCGAAGGTCACGGCGTTGATGATGGAATCGACATAAAAATAGCTTTGCGGGCGGAACGGCACAAACACCAGCCCCACCTCCCGGGGAGACAAGGCGACGTTTTCCGGGGATAATTCGGATCGCTTGGTAACATCCTCGCAGTACAGGCAGATCTCGGCCAACGTCGCCGCTTCGGCGACGCCTATTTCGACCGGGAGAAAATTTTGATTGTATGATTCGGCCGGCACTGTCGGAATATTCGGCATGGCGCAGGTGATGCGCTGACACAGTGTCCGCATCATTGTGAAATTGGATATGCGAAAGGCGGGAATCGCCAGCACATCCGACGCGCCGTCTATCGCCGATGATTTGGCGATGCGGCCGACCTCACCTTGGCTGAGAGTCAACAGCCAGAAGGGAAACATCCGGTCGCCTGCGGTATTTTCTCCAGCAGCCAGCTGAATCCCGCCGCGCGGAACTTCGCCCTGATCGAGCGCAACGACACTCTGACAATTGTGGCAAATGTAGACGCAGGAACGGGACGGCGGCAAATCCACGCCACAGGTGGGGCAGCGATGAAACGTCACCGTCAATTCGCCGAACTCGATCGCCGGCCGCGAATCCGCCCCGGAGGAATCCTCGCCCGCATCATTCTCGACGGACGACAATACTCGGCCCGACAGGCCATCGATGATATACCGGCGGCCGGATGACCCCGAACCGATTTCGCACATGAAATAGGGAAAATAAATCACCGAACAGCGAGGCCGAAATATCTGCTTCTGCAAAACCCGCTCCGATCCCGAATACGACATCCGGTTCAACGACATCGATTTCGAAATCCGCGCCAGGGTATCCTTCCAATGGCCGACGACGGGATAAAATTCATCATCCGGTGAAACTTCGCCGCTCTTGAATGGCTTCATGGCGACATACTCGGCCCGAAGTCCCAAATCCGACGGCAGTCCGGCAGTCGTCGGTCCCGCCGCCGTAGTCACCATGAATGGTGTCACTGACGCTTCCACGGAATGTTCGATTACCGGCTCTCCGTATGATGACTGATTTATGGAATCACTGACCATACTGCCGAATTGAAACATATCGCCATAGCTGACGTCGGCCGTCAGCATCGACGCCGGCGGCGATGTCCGGCGTTTTTCTTTTACCTTCAGAAGAACCGCATCGGTTTTCCAGTAGGGATAATAGACGCGATGGAGCGAAAAACCCGGACCGGTAAGAGAAAGACCGTGCGTTTTGAGATAACGATCCAGCAGGAAACGAATTTCCCGGTTGTCCTTCCCGGACGCGATCATATACGCCGGCGGCGCTTCGGGCATGATAATCCGAAGCACCGACCCGCAATGTTCGCATTCGAGTACGAAAAAATCCGACTGCAATTCCAGGTCGGCTCCGCACCCGGGACAGGTGACCCCGATGAAAAAGCCGGTGTTAGGCTTCGCCGCTGTCCTCATCGCCCACTTTCTGGCCGCAATTGCCGCAGAATTTCGAACCCGGAATCAGATCTTCATGACAATGGGGACAGGTCAGTTTGGTGTCGAGTTTATGTCCACAGTGCAGGCAGAATTTGGCTTCGGTCGGAAGTTCCTGGCCGCAGGAGGGGCAGTTGTTCTGTTTGACCATCGGATGCCCGCAGCGATAGCAGTACCGCGATTGCTCCGGGGTGTCGGTATGGCATACCGGGCAGGTGACCGTCGCCACCGATTCGCGCTTCAACTCCGTCTGCTCCGGCGAAAAGACCTTCGACATCGCCCCCGGGACCATCAGCCCGACGCCGGCGCCGATGCCGATCCCGGCTCCGGAACTGGCCGGTCCGCCCGGAGTGCCTAACCCCTTGGCCATTTCGTACTTGAGGAATTTATCCAGATCCCCGACCGCCTCCATCCCGGAACGCTGATCGATCATCTTGGAAACGTCGTCCGGCGGGGTGATCGACGAAATGTAGAAATCGACCAATTCCAGGCCGTACTTGTCGAATTCGACCTCGACTACCTCCTTGAATTCACCGGCCAGCTCGGTATATGTTGCGGGAAGATCAAGAATGGTATCGAGCTTTTCTCCCAGAAGATCATTGAGGCGAGCGATAATGACGTCACGGAGATAATCCTGGATTTCATCGGTCGTGTACCGGGCCTGCCGACCAACGATCGAATTGAGAAACAGAATCGGTTCGGCGATTCGCATCGTGAAGGCGCCGAACCCGCGCAGCCGTACCAGCCCCAGTTTGCTGTCCTTGAATGTTACCGGATGTTTGGTGCCCCATTTCAGATTCGTAAAAGTCTTGAGATTGATGAAATAGACCTCGGCCCGGAACGGCGAATTGAAGCCGTACGGAAACGCCAAGAGACGGGTCAAAATCGGCACGTTGAGCGTCGACAACGTGTGCCGCCCGGTCGTGAACGAATCGGCGGCGTGACCGCTCTTGAAAAATATCGCCATCTGGCTGTCGCGGACGATCAACTGCGCGCCGAGTTTAAAATCGGACGACCCCTGACCGGGAATACGATGAATCATCTCTTCCCCGGTGGGGTCCATCCATTCGATAACTTCCATCATAACCGACATGCTTTTCTCCCCATTGAATATTTGGATTTTTCTCAAGTTTTCGACAGAATCGCGATTTTCGTTACCGATCGGAGTCGTTTTCGAAAGTGACGAAGCTCGAATATCGTTAGAACAAAGATTTTGCAATCACTCGGTGAGGGCCCGGCACATGCTCGACAAGTAATTGTCTAACAACAACATATTACCCGAGAAATGGAAGCGGGGGAATATTTCCGTAGCAAAATCCGTGGAATACGGTTGTCATTCGGTCGTAAATTCGTATAATATAGTGAGAGGCCGGTAATTGACGACCACTGACAAGTGTTTTTCCACGGTCGTTTGCGCGTCACTCCGGCCAATTCCATAAAGCTGGGGAGTTGGAACCAGCCTCAGTATCCCTGGTGGAACGGGGTAACATGGAGGTATGATTATGCCCAGAACCAAATATATACAGGATATAGGCAAGATCGAGCAACTGAGCAGGAAAGAGCGTAAGGTGCTGAAAGTTGTCGAGGAAAAATACCGGTTCCGCGCCAACGAGTATTACTTATCCCTGATCAATTGGGACGATCCCGACGATCCTCTCCGCAAAATCGTCATCCCCGATTTGTCCGAGCTGGATGACTTCGGCGACCTGGATCCGTCCGACGAAGAATCCAATTATGTCGTCCCCGGCCTCCAGCACAAATACCCGTACACCGCGCTGCTTTTGGTCAACGAAGTCTGCGGCGGTTATTGCCGCTTCTGTTTCCGCAAGCGGCTGTTTATGAATGAAAGCGACGAAGTCATCAACGACATCAATCCCGGACTGGAATATATCAAGAACAATACGCAGATCAACAATGTCCTCGTGACCGGCGGCGACCCCCTGCTGATGTCGACCAAGAAATTGGAACAGATTATTCGGCCCCTACGCAAAATCGATCACGTCAATATCATCCGCATCGGCACCAAGATGCCCGCCTACAACCCCTATCGCATCATCGACGATACGGTGCTGCCCAATGTGCTCAACCGCTACAGCACGCGAAGAAGGCGCATCTATATCATGACGCATTTTAATCATCCCCGCGAATTGACCGATGCCTCCTATCTCGCCCTCGATATGCTCATCCGGGCCGGAACGATCGTCTGCAACCAGACGCCGATCCTCAAAGGAGTCAACGACGATCCGGCGACGCTCAGGGAACTCATGGCCAAACTGTCGGCGGTGGGCGTGACCCCCTACTATTTCTTCCAATGCCGCCCCACCAAGGGAAACATGCCGTTTGTGCTGCCTTTGGCCGAGACATATACTATTTTCGAAGAGGCCAAACGGCGCGTGAGCGGCCTGTCGAAACGGGCCCGCCTGGTGATGTCGCATTCGCTGGGCAAGATCGAAATCGTGGGCCTGACGGAAAACCACATGTACCTGAAATTCCATCGCGCACGGTATCCCTCCGACGATTCCCGCTTCATGATCTATCATCGCGACGATAACGCCTACTGGCTGGATGATCTCACCGCCGCTGAAGAAGTACCGCATCCCGTGGCCGACTACGGGCACCGCCAGGCGCATGTCATGGGCCCGGAGTAATCCCGATACACCTGGGGATTTTTGTTGGACCTATTCCGGCATGTGTCATTGTGAACCCGCCTTGCGGGTGAAGCAATCTATCGGTAATGATAGTAATACGCTGGGAACTACCCAGCAGTCTCCGTCTCTCTGCCTGTTCCCTCGACTTGGAAGTTCCGCCGAGGGATCTCTGGAGCGCTTGACCCTCGGCGTGTATGGATCAATTTCACTCTTTTCCCGCCCAAATTAAACTTGCGTCTCACACGATGTCGCCATATCGTTCGTATCAGGCAGTGGGAAAATATATACTAAGGAGAGATCATGAAAAGGATAATGGTATTAACGGCGCTGGCCCTGATGGTTTTGGCGGCGGCGGCCATGGCGGAAGTTGTCGTCAAACGGCAGATCACATTCGAAATCCCGGGCATGCCCGCCACCGATATGACGTCGACCGAACAGGTGACGAATGATCGCAGTTATAGCCTCACCGAGTTCGCGCCGAATTCCATGATGGCTCAAATGGGCGGACAGCAGAAACCCGAGGCCAACATCACCCGCCTAGATAAGGGTGTCATCTGGAACCTTAACGAGGGTTCCAAAACCTACAAGGAAATGACCCTGGCCGATCTCAAGGAGGCGATGAATAAACCGGGGCCGATGAAAGAAAAGGACGAAAGCGATTTGTTCAACTGGACCTACAACGTGAAGCCGCAGGAGAAGGGCGATATCAATAACATCCCCGCCACCGGCATCATTGTCACGGCCACGGGTGTCGGCAAGGAAGACCCCGATATCAAGGTCACCATAACCTACGAGCAATGGTCGAGCAAAGACGTTCCCGGCATCAAGACGCTGGAAGCGTATGACAACAAATTCAGCGAAGTCACCGGGATGGGAATGCATGCCCGTGAAAAAATGATCAAGCGGATGGCGGCCCGGTTCGGGACGGTTTTTACCACCATGACCGAAAAAGCCGGCACGATGGAGGGGTTCCCCGTGAAAGTCGCGATTACCGCAAAATCCACCGAAACGCCGCAGTCGCCGATGGGGATCACCGAAGAGGATCTGAAGAACATGGATCCTGAAACGAGGAAGAAAATGGAGCAGTTCGTTCCCAAGGGCGACAAGGGCGAAGGCGGCATGAATACGCTCTTTTCGGTGAACACCGAAGTCACCTCGGTGGAAACCAAGGAGACCAATGAATCGTTGTTCGATATTCCCGAGGGATACACGAAACGGTAGCACGATTTCATAACCGCATAAATTCCCTCGGACGACGCAAAAAGCCCGCCTCACACGGCGGGCTTTTTGTTGTTCGCTTCTTCTTTTCGAGAACTTTCCTTCAGATCGAAAGTATGATGATATCATTGCGAGGAGCCTTGCCCCGCCCAGCGGGGCTATAGCGACGAAGCAATCTATAGCGTCTTTGCCTGCCGATTATCCATGACCACCCGAAAGATTGCTTCGTCGGCCATTCGCCTTCGGCGAATGCCTCCTCGCAATGACACAGCTTCATTTTCTATGAGTATGGAGACTCTATTGTATATCCCCGGGTGGACTGCAGCTTCAACTGCAGGAATACATTGTTGCCCTTCCTGTTCGAGCATCCTATGATCTGGAACGCCCAGAAATCCGAAACAAAACCGCAGTATTCTCGTCTATATATACTGAGCACACCCACCGCTTCCTCACCCCTCACCGCCCTGCATATGATAAATTGTGTTGCTGCATGAGCGCCGCCGATGGGGCTCCAGATGTTTGGCTTGAAGCGTGTCCTGCGTGGACCGTGTGCGAAAACTGAATACGACCGCCTGATACTGAAGTGATAAGTTGGCCCCCGTGACACCCCTCATTAAGAAGGCCCGCTGTGTCGAAGTGTGACCGCGGGCCTTCGCCCCACGGGGCGAGATCAGTTCATTATGCGAACATCACCAACAGCGACCCGGCCACACCGAGAATAATCCCGATCGTCCGTTGAAAATTGATCGGTTCTTTGAGCAGCAGGAATGCAAAAATGAAAATGAAGATGTTCGACAGTTGATTTAGCGCCGCCGCAATCGACGCCTGCGTGTATTTCATCCCGCCCAGCCAGAGCATCATCGCCAGGTACGCGCCGATAAACGATCCGGAAAACGTATATCCCCAGCCGCGTGCGATAAACAGCGTTCCCAATATCCGCCGTCGCGCCGGATGAAACAGCAAGATAAGCACCAGGACGATTATCCCGCCCACCAGCCGGACTTCCGTCGCCCACAGGAGGGGGGAATGGCCGAGCATCGGCTTGATCATGACGATCCCGACGGCCGTTGTCGCCATCGCCAGCACACCGTAGGTGATGCCCCATATGAGATTTTCGCGGCTGACCTGTTCGCTCCCTTTGCGGCTGGTGATCGTCATTACCGCCGAGATAATCATGACCACGCCCACCACCTGCCATACCGACAGACTTTCGGCCAGCCAAAGGATCGACAGCCCTATGACAAACGGGCTGTAGAGGCAATCGACAATCGCCGTCAGTCCGGCGCCGATACGGTTGAGGCAGGCCAGAAACAACGAATCGGAAATGCCGATTCCCAGCCCGCCGCTGATCAGCAAAAGGAGGTAATCGGAGTGCGATGCCGGATATGCCAGCGTTCGCCCCATGATGTAGATGGTTGGGACAAACAGGACGACGGCGAGGACGTTCTTGAACAGGTTGAGCGCCAGGGGATGGACCGTCTCGCCGCTTTTCTTGAACAGAATAACGGCAATTGCCCACATCGCCGCCGTCAGCAGCGCCATGATTTCGCCGAAATAGGGGATAGTTTCCATGTGGACGTTATCTGATCTTCATGGCAATTGACTGCTTATGGCGCTGCGAAAAATCTGTAGAGCGCCTATATCTTCCCGACGGTGGTGATGACGTAGTTGTCGGTGTCGAGATAATCGGCCGCGGCGGCCTCTACATCCTCGATCGTCAGGGCGCGAATTTTTTTCATGTAATCCGGCTCGTAATTGTATCCGACGCCGAGATATTCGCCGATACCCATGTAATAGGCCTGGTTGATCCGCGACAGGTTGCGCATCAGCGAGCTGCCCCAGATACTGTTGACGGCAGTCGTCAATTCGTCGGCGGTGATGCCGTCGGTTTTGAGGCGCTTGATTTCACTGATGATGCCGTCACGAGCCTGTTCGTAATTGGCCGATCCGGTACCCATCGCGCATATATACCAGCCGAAGGATTTGTCGAACGTCGCCCCCGCGCCGACCGAATAGGCCAGGCCCTTTTCTTCGCGAAGGATTTTGCCGAGGCGGTCGGAGAGGATTTCGACGGCGACGTCGATAGCAGGCGCGTCGGGGCTGGTGATCCCCGGCAGACGGTTGCCGAGATAGATATACACTTGCTCCTTTTCCATCTCCTCGTGGGCGTTGATGACGCCGGCGACCTCCATGCCGGTGCCGATCGGTTCGGGCGTCATCTGGACGGTCGGCATATCGCCGAAGGCATCCTTGACCATGGCCATGATGGTATCGGCGTTGCGGTTGGTGCCGACGGTGATGATCATATTGCCGGCAGAGTAATAGCTGTGATGGTAGTCGATCAGATCCTGGCGGGTGATCGATCCGACAGTCCGCTGCGATCCGTCGATTGACTTGGCGTATGGCTCGCCCTCGAACAGTGTCGCATAGAACAAGTCGCGGCAGCGGTCACGGGTCATCCCCGACTGACGGCCCAATAATCCCATCATCTCGCGCCGCACTTCTTCGACCGACACCGAATCCATCGCGGGATTCTTGATCATGTCGGCGAATAACGCCAGCCCGCGTTCGGTGTAATCGTCAATCGTCTCGAATTTCATGAATGAAAACTGACGCGTGGTGTAGCGGTCGTCGTAGGGAATCCATGGATTATCGTACAAAGTCACATTGGCGCCGATATCGGCCAGTTCTTTCGAAAGCTGTTCGCCGCTGTATGTCGCCGTACCCTTTTTGATCATGCGGTTGACAAAATCGGTGATGCCGGTTTTGCCCGGCGGTTCCGACGCGGAACGGTTTTTCCCGATCACATTGAGCGCGAACACGCGGCTGTCTGGATTCGATTTGACGACGACTGTCAGGCCGTTCGGCAGGGTTTCTTCCCGATAGGCGGTGTAAACTTTCTCCTCGGTCGTCTCCGATGTTTTCTTTTCGGGATAGTATACCGTTGCGATATACTTCAGATCATCCAGCCAGCGGTCGGCGGCACGCACCATCATGGTTGGATTGACTTTTGCGATGACATCCAGGTAGGACGACATGAAATCCCATCCGGTAATGACGAGTCTCGGCGCGATCATGAATCCATAATAATGCAGTTTTTCCTCAAGGTATATCTCATCCGTCTTTTTGGAGACTTTAATCCCATTCAGGATTTCCGCGGACGGTTTGTATTCATTGAAATTCTGAAGCACCGTCCCGACCCCGGCGATAATCGGATCGGCTTTGGCTTCATCGTCGGTGACAACCTGAATCACCAACCGCGAGAATTCGTCGGCAGTTTCAAGATACGCCGAATACGACTGATACAGCGGATGGCCCGCACTGTCGGTCAGCACCGCCGCCACCGGCGAATTTTCATCCGAGGTTAGATAATCGGACATCAGATCGAAAGCGTAATAATCCGGGTCGGTGTAATGCGGGGCGTCGATGCCGATGGTCACATAGGTCATTTTGGTTTTGCCGGCCTTGGTGTAGACCTTTTTTTCGGTCGGCGGAAAATAGCTCACTTCGGGCGGCGACGGAAGCGTCACCGGAGGGATCACGCCGAAAACGGAGCGATAGGTCTCGATCATTTTCTCGGTATCGAAATCCCCGATCACCAGCGCGATCATGTTGTTCGGGGCGTAATACCGGTTCCAATACGCGATGATGCGGTCACGGGGGATGGACGCGATGATGTTTTTGTATCCCAGCACGGGCCGCTCGTACGGCGTGCCGGCCATCGACATCGAATTGAAGAAATAATCGGCCAGGGTCGACTCGTCATCGTTGTTCATCTGGATTTCTTCGATGACGACCTTGCGCTCTCTGGCGAGTTCGTCTTCGGGGAAAATTGAATTGAACAGTTGATCGGCCTGCACTTCGATTCCGTATTCGAAATTCTCGGTCGGCATAAGGACGAGATATCCGGTCATATCCTTGCGGGTGAAAGCGTTGATATAGCCGCCGTGGCGTTTGATGCCCTCGGATATTTCCTCGCGTGAGCGGTTCTTGGTGCCGTCGAAAAGGAGATGCTCGAGAAAATGGGTGATGCCGTTGTTGAAATCGGTTTCGTATTTGGCGCCGGCGCGCACGAACACGATCGATGTGATCATGGGGGAGCTGTGATTCTCTTTGAAAATCACTTCCATGCCGTTCTCGAACGTTACGCGGGTCGTTTTGGCCTCGGCCGCTGCGAAAAGGACGGCCACTAAACAAGCAGTTATTAGTAAACAGGTAAGCCATTTCAGACTGACTCTCATCGTGTCTCCTGCCTTTCTCTGTTCGAGCGTCGCCGCTCGAGGAAAACCGGATATTTTCACTACACGTAAGCTATCCGCCGAGACCCGAAAAGTCAAGAATCGGATTTGGGATTCGCGGGTTGCGGAGGAAGCGGGAACCCACCCTTGATCCGTTCGCTGCGGCGAACGGATCATCGGATGGGCCACCGGCCGAGTGCCTATCGCATCCGGAAGACGAGTGCCATGCGCCGGCGGTCAGAATGCAATTGGCTTGACAATCAGATTGAAAGATATATACTTAGGTGACAATTAAGGAGAGAAACCGGGAATGATCATGATCTGGTACTGCCTCACGAGACACGGCGGTTGGTAATGGTTGCCGACGCGTGAATCGCGGGGCTGAAACGACCGGGGGCCGGGAATCTCTCAATTTCATTCACAACGCGGGAAGTTGAGAAGCCGGGAAAGGCAAAGGAGATTATTTTCGCCCGAATGTGGTTACGGATAAAAGAAAGTTATGACGGGACGGGCGGCGTCATGGAATCTGCCGACACGATTATGCGGGGCCGGAAGATACATGGGCGCGTGGATGAATTCGAACCGGCAGTCGCTTTGTAACCGTGAAAGGTTGTAAGCTGATCGCGAGTCCATTATGGCTGATGGCGGAGTCACGGATATATTACAGAGAGCGGAAACGCTCATGGCGCGGCGGGAATTCGCAGATGTTATTGCTGTTCTGGGAGAAATCGATCCCGGGTCAATTTCGCCCTCACAAAAGGCATCTTATTATCTGATGTATGCTCATGCCAACCTGCGCCTGGGAAACAGCCGGGTTGAGGATGAACTCGATTATTCATTGACCTTCTATCATAATGTTCGTGATGAAGAAAACTATGCGCTCGGAAAGCTCCTCTACGGATGGATGTTGATTTCTTTTGGTGAGTTTATCGATGCCAAGGAGGCGCTGCTGGAGGCCTATGTAACATACAAGCGATGTAACGATTATAAAGGGGCGACATGGGCATTAAGCCGTCTGGCGTCTGTCGCCCATAATACCGGCGATTTTGACGCTGCAATCGTGAATCTCGAAAAGTGTATCGGCATATACGAGTCGCATGACGATGGGGAACGCCGCCGATCGGCCGCCATGAACCTGGCACAGGTACTCCGGGCTGGCGGAAAGATCCGCAGGTCATTTCAACTATTCGCAGACGAAGAGAGCCGTATTCTTAATGGCGAAAGAAAGAGTATCTGCCAGTATTATCTCATGCGCTCAATACCCATCGCATTATTGCACGATTTGCCTGCCGCGCGCCAGATGCTCGAAAAGGCCGCGCCGTATCTTGATGAGTTCATCCGCGAAAAGGCCATTTATTTCCAATATTCGGGATGGATTCGTAATCTGGAAGGGGACTTCGACGAAGCCATCAAGGCTCTTGAAAAAGGTTTGAATATCTCCCTCAAGATTGCCCCCGAGTCGGCCCTGGTTTCTTCCATCAAGCGCTTTATGGCGGATGCCTATGTCGGGCTGGGGGAATTCGAGACCGCCCGGAAATATGCCGGCGAAGCGCTGGCCGTGGCGGAAAAGCTGAACGAACGGGTCGAAATCGCCGCTTGTCATCGGGTTTACGCCATACTCGAGGCTTGTGCCGGCAATTCCGACGCCACCCGACATTGGTTCGGCAAGGCGCTGGATATGTTCTCCATGATCGGATCCTGCTACGAACTGGCCGTCACCCGTTACCTGGCGGCGATATCGGGGTTTTATCTCAACGGCGAACGCCACGCTCTGTTGTATTTGGCTCGCGAATATTTCGAGAGTGAAAACGTCGAACATTATGTCACCAAAATAAATCGCGAACTGGCGGAAACGCCGCTGGTGAGGTCGCGTCCGGCGCACGAAAACAACGTATTGCCGACCATCGTGTGCCACAACCCGGCAATGGTCCGGCTGGTCGAAACGGCCCGGCATATCGCTCCATCGAACATGTCGGTGCTTTTGACCGGCCCGACCGGCTGCGGCAAAGACCTGTTTGCCCGGTTTATCCATCATCATTCGGGCCGTACCGACCGCTTCGTCTCGGTCAATGCCGCCGCCATCCCGGATAACATGGTCGAATCGGAATTTTTCGGCTATACGCGGGGCGCCTTTACCGGCGCCGCCAGCACCACCAGCGGCTGGATCGAAGAGGCCGACGGGGGGACATTTTATCTCAATGAGATCGCCGATTCGTCGCCGGAGCTTCAGGCCAAGCTGCTCGATGTCATCGAAAATCGCCGCATCTGCCGCCTCGGCGAACGACAGGAGCGGGAAATCGACTGCCGTATCATCGCCGCCACCAATCACGACCTGGATAAGTTGATTGACAATGGCCGTTTCCGGCTGGATTTGTACCATCGCCTGAACGAAATCCCCATCCATCTGCCGTCCCTAGTGTCCTGCGTCTAACGCTTCTTTACATTTGGATATTTTGGTCATGATGGA
>CAZJWR010000055.1:0-24755 GCA_964549765.1 uncultured Ignavibacteriales bacterium | reverse complement strand
TTTGAGAAGCTTTAGCGAGAAGTTCTTGCCTCCAAGCGCGAAAGTTAAAAGGGTGCTATATTTCAGTGCTTTACCATTTTGGAATCCCTCAAAGGTGAAGCGCCATGAACTCTATATTAAAGCGTTGAAAACCACTGGGGTAGAGACTTATCTGGGGTACTTTAAAAAAGTCTATAAAAATGTTCAGATCAATAAACGACTGCAGATCCAACTTGCGACACATGAAGAGAAACAAACGGATGTCAACATTGGTATCGAAATGATTCGATCTGGGTATAAGGACGAGTTTGATATTGCTCTTCTTATTTCCGGTGACACAGATTTTCATCCCATTGTGCGGATGCTGAAGACGGAATTTAAGAACAAGAAGATATGGGTTGTCGTTCCTAACAAAGCGATTGTCAAACCGCTTGATAAGATTGCAGATAGGTGCTCCACCATCAATGAGAAACATCTGGCAGACAGTCAATTTCCAGAAAAGATAACACTGGGCAGCGGGCGGGAAATCACAAAGCCGTCTACTTGGAATAAAAGGGTTTAAGACTCAAACGCGTACCACACCCAACGTGTGGGTTGTTGTGGTCGTACTGCTACGATGATTTCAATGGAATACGATGGATGCTTGCCCAAGTTGATGCGCTTAAACCATCGGCAGCAGGGTCAAATGGCTTCGCCCACCCGGCGCTTCGCTCTGGGTGGGGTACAAGTAATTGTAGGCAGTCCGGGCGAGGCTATTCGAATACTCCGAAATAATCACGAAGACACTGCCGCCAATTCTCTAGGTCTTTCTTATAATTCTCGAAGGCGTCAGACTTGGCAATCCGACAACCGTCGATGATATATCCCTCCTTTTGACCACTCAGTTGGATGAGTATATTGACGGTATCGCCTCCATCTGAAAGAATATACGTGCCTCCTAAGGTTGCCTTCTTCCAAAGCTCACTGGAAAGCGGATTCGACCAATTGCGATCGCCAGTTGGGACGGCATATTCGGCAGTCTGAATGAGATCCACGTAAGCGGCCATAGCCCGTACATCATTTATCCCGCCAGGTAGCCCCCCAGCTTCGCCGACTGAGGGACGCTTAAATGATATGCGGAATGGCAGCGCGGGGCACGCGAACCACCTGTTCAGACATACGATTTTGAAATAGTTGGTTGCATGATCAGACTTGATCAAGGGGACGATGGGGAATGTATTGGAGTCTGACGGAAGATGACTGATTAGAAGTTGCATAGCCGGTGTTATATCATCCAATATATCAAGATTTTGAGTGTCCCATGTTGATTCACCTTTCCAGATCAATGAATCTTTATTGGCAAAGATTTCGAGCGAAATAGTGTGGGCATATGAGATATATGGTTCAACACTTTCTTTTTGCATTAAAAGCGAATATGCTGACATTGCGCCCACTGCCTGCGCAATACTCACCCCCAAGCCGGAGGAAGATCCCAGCGCGGCTGATGATGAATATCCAATATTGGATGAATTGAACAAAGCGGTGGCCGAAAATGTTCGATATTTGTCTATTCTATCTGTGCCGTACGTCAATTGCATTTCGTAATCAGATTCATCCTTGGATATTTTGAATCCGCGCCTTGCCATCAAGTATTCGAGCCTCTCTTTCAATTTTGCCGCTGTCAGTGATTCATCGCCAAGAAGTGGATTAGTTTTTCCGTCGACGCTAATCGCGATGGAAGATGTTGGCGATAATGAGTCATTCGATTTCAATGTCCTTGTCCAAGGTTGCCATACCCGTACTTTGGGTACCTGCGTGCAGCCGATTATGGCAAAAGCCATGATCGGTAAAATTATGCCTTTTAAATGATTGATTAGCATGTCGGTCTACCTCCCAGCTCTTAAAGGAAAATGCCTTAAGTGCCTTATAATAATACCCGCGCGACAGCATTTCAATGTTAATTTAATATAGACTATATGGGCTTGAGGAAAAATGAAATTTATGAAAACTGGTACCGCACCCAGCGGGTGCGTTCTTGATGGTCGTACGGCTGTGGTGATTTCAAGTATTTTATTGCGTGCTTGCTCCGAGAACATAGTGAGGCAGACGGGGGCGTCTGCCGCCCACAACACCATGCGCAGCAAGGTCAAACGGCTTCGCCCACCCGGCGTTTCGCTCTGGGTGGGGTACGAGTGTGGCGGGGAGGCGATAGATTGCTTCGTCGCTTTTGCCCCGCTGTGCGGGGCGGCGCTCCTCGCAATGACAAGATTGTTCTTATTGTCGGGAGCGCCCTTCGCGACTCAGGGTCTTCGACAGGGCGCCCGACCTACGGGATTCAGGCGGGCAGGTCACACCCCGCAAGCGGGGCAAGACCTGCCCGAACGGATAACACCCGCCACGGCGGGCAAGACCTGCCCGAACGGATAGAAGCGGCAGATGTGGACATCTGCCGGCCACATACCAAATGACGAAACGAATGCCAATAAAAAACCCCCGCGGGGAGCGGGGGTTTTTTATGTCAATGATTCGGATGTAGCTCGTCGTCAACTCATGGTCAGCTCAAATAGGCCCGCAACGATCGGCTGCGCGAGGCGTGGCGAAGCCGGCGGATCGCTTTTTCCTTTATCTGGCGTACCCGTTCCCGGGTCAAATTAAAGCGAGCGCCGATTTCCTCCAGCGTAAGCGCCTTTTCGGCATTGAGGCCGAAGTAGAGATTGATCACCTCAGCTTCGCGCGGCGTCAGCGTGTCCAGCGCCTTTTCGATTTCGACGCGAAGCGATTGATCGAGCAGGGCCTCATCCGGGCCGGGCTGAAATTCGTCCTCGAGGATATCGATCAGCGAATTATCCTCGGAGACCGAAAACGGCTGATCCAGCGACAGATGAGAGTTCGATATTTTGAGCGTGTCGGACACTTCGCTTTCGGACAGTTCCAGTTCCTTGGCGATTTCATCGGGGGAAGGGATGCGCCCGTAGGTCTGTTCCAGACTGGATGAGACTTTCCCGATTTTGTGCAAAGTGCCGACGCGGTTGAGGGGCAGGCGGACAATCCGGCTCTGTTCGGCCAGAGCCTGCAGGATGGCCTGCCTGATCCACCAGACCGCATACGAGATGAACTTAAAGCCGCGGGTTTCGTCAAACCGTTTGGCGGCTTTGATCAGGCCGATGTTGCCCTCGTTGATCAAATCCGCCAGGGAGAGCCCTTGGTTCTGGTAATTCTTGGCGACGCTCACGACAAATCGGAGATTGGCCTTGGTGAGTTTTTCCAAGGCGCGCATGTCTCCCTGTTTTATGCGTCGCGCCAACCGGACCTCTTCCTGAGCGGTAATGAGGGGCGTCGCCCCGATCTCTCGGAGATACAGATCCAGGGAACGATCCTCGTCCCTATAACGTCTCGACTGTTTTGCCACTGAGCTCTTGGCTCCTCCTGAAAAACGGCAGGGGGGGATTTACCCGTTCGGCTTAATGCCGACCCATCGGGTGTTTCCCTCAGTGTCGTAGATGATAAAAGAAATGGACTTCTCTCGATCCTTCAAATTGGCTATCGCATCGCGATAGTCGTGGATGCTTTTTATTTCGTATTTGTCAATCTCCGCAATAATTACGCCGGGAACGATGTTTCTGTTGTAGGCCGGCGATCCTTGCATGACGTCGACCACGATGACGCCGCCGGAGGGCGGACATTCGACGCCGAACCGGTTGGCCAGTTCGGGCGTGCATTCGGAGACGGTCATGCCCAGCCAGTTGTCGTCGGAATACGGCAGTTGGCGCGGCGACTGCATCGCTTGCATTTCCCGGTTGCGGTCGCCGACGGTGACCGGGAGGGTCATTTCTTTGCCGTCCCGGATCAGATCGAGTTCGACCTTCTCGTTGACCGCCGAGGTCGCCACCTGGAAGCGGAAATCGTCGGCGTCTTTGATCGCTTTGCCGTCGTAGTGGACCAGGACGTCGCGCGGTTTGAGACCGGCTTCGGCGGCCGGCGAGCCTCGGAGGATCTGATCGAAAATGACGGCGGGCTCCTTGATTTTGAGATCCTCGGCCATATCGCGGGGCAGGTCGCTGGCATAGACGCCGAGCCAGCCGCGCGAGACTTTGCCATGCGCGATCAAATCGGGCACGACGGCGCGGGCGAAATCAATCGGTATGGCGAAGCCGATTCCGACCGAGGCGCCCGTGGGCGACGAAATGGCGGCGTTGACCCCGATCGCTTCACCCTTTAGATTCAAAAGAGGCCCTCCGGAGTTGCCCGGATTAATGGACGCATCGGTCTGAATGTAATTTTGATAGAGCACATTGCCGTCGCTGAAGCGAAGGTTTTTGCGTCCTTTGGCCGACACCACGCCGGCTGTTACCGTGCGATCCAAGCCCTGCTGCGGGAAGGGATTGCCGATGGCCACGACCCATTCGCCGATCTGCAGTTCGTCGGAATGGCCGAAGGGGATGACCGGCAGGTCACCGCGGGGTTCGATTTTGAGCACGGCCAGATCGGTTTCGGGATCGGTCCCGACGACTTTGGCGAGGTATTTTTCATCGTCCGAGAGGGTGACCGATACGGCGATGGCATTGGCGACGACGTGGTTATTGGTCAGGATATACCCATCATCGCGGAATATGAACCCGGTGCCATACGCCCGCTGAGTGCGCGGGTGGTTGAGACCGAAGAAGCGGAAATACTCGTCGAGGCTCCAGCCGCGGTAGCTGCCCTCGGATTCGGCCATGATATTAACGACGGCATCTCGCGATTTGGCGACGACGTCGATGAACGGGGTCGAGAAATCGTCCGGGCGGTTGTTTGCCGGCGCGGGTTCAAGCAGATCCGGGCGGTCCTTGGCCACCGGCGTAGCCGGAAGGTCCAGCATCGACGCGATGACAATGCCCACAAAGGTAAAGAGCAGGGCAAACAATATGGAAGACACAAAACGGCGATTAGCGCCCAATATGGTTGATCTCAAGCCATGTCCTCCAAGAGGGAAAGCCTTCTAACATACCAAAACTGCAAAGGCCTGTCAAGTCAAATTTATATATTTCTCATCACTCACTAATTAATAACGCACTATTTTACCTGCAAGTTCCGCCCAAGTTCCGATCACACAATAAATTTAGTTACGTTTCGCACAGTCGAAGCGTTTAAGGATATTTCGCAAAAGCGCTAATTATTTTTATTTACTGACCGGGTGGGGGATTGGGGATCACCAGGACTTTGTTGATGCGCTGGCCGTCGACCTCGAGGACTCGTAATCTACAATTTTCCCATGTCAGAAATGTACCTTCGGTTGGCACTGAGCCGACTATATCGTAGATCATGCCGCCCACCGTCTCGAATTCGTCCTGGTGGAGTTCGATGTCGAGTTCGTCGGCCAGATCCTCGAGCGGGCAGGCCCCGGTGACCTCCAGCGAGCCGTTGTCCAGTTTCGTAATGGCCTGTTCTTTTTCGGAATCGTGCTCGTCCTCGATTTCGCCGACAATTTCCTCGAGGATATCCTCGAGTGTGACCAGGCCGGAGGTGCCGCCGAATTCGTCCATGACGATGGCCATATGGGTCCGGGTGCGTTTGAAATCCGCTAAAAGCTGATCGATTTTTTTGTGTTCGCCTACGCGGAGGGGTTCGCGGATATGTTCTTTGAGCGCGAAATTTTGAATCTGGTTCTCGTCCAGCGTGAGGAGGTCCTTGACTTTGAGGATACCGATAATGTTATCGATGTTATGTTCGAACACGGGGTAGCGAGAAAAGCCGTTTTTTTCAATCAGGAAGCGGATTTCGTCGATGGACGCGTCCTTGTCGATAGCGACCAAATTGATGCGCGGGATCATGATTTCTTCGACTTCAGTGACATCGAGTTGGAAGATCTGGTGGATCATTTCCTTTTCGTCTTCCTCGATAATGGGATCGCCGATGCCGGCCGATTCCGCCAGCGATTCAATAGCCCGTTCCACGATATCGTCCTTCTGTTCCTCGGTGACGTCGCCGGCGCGGCGGCGGGCGGTGAGTCGACCGAGAGTATG
Source organism: uncultured Ignavibacteriales bacterium (assembly GCA_964549765.1). Lineage (GTDB taxonomy): Bacteria > Zixibacteria > MSB-5A5 > GN15 > JAAZOE01 > CAZJWR01. Next base: position 18,795 of record CAZJWR010000055.1, on the reverse strand, counting down.
GATGATTGGGGCGGTTACGATATATACAAGGTTGATTAGCGGCAGGAAGCGCAGCAATTTGACTTTGGCCTGGCGGGGGGTTACGCGGCGGGGGAGATAGATGAAAAACAACAGGGCCGCCGCCCAGAAGGCGGCAATGAGGACGATATAGACCGCCACGGGAGGCGCATCCAGCGCCCGGGTGAGTTGGCGGGCGCAGAGCAGGGATAAAATTCCGAGGAGCAATGCGGACGAAATACGGACGAGAAAGGCCATCTGGACAAACGCCCGGGGATCGGAAATGAGGCGCTCGAGCTGGCCGCGGCGTCGCTGGGACAATTCGGGAAACAGGGTCTGAATTTCCTCAGGGTCGACGTAAACGGCATTGGAGAAAACCGAGATCAGGTATCCGGCGAGGACGAAGAGCACCGAAACAATCGCGTATGTGATCAGCTCATACATGGCCGATCATCCTGCCCAGGTATTTATCTTCCCGCGCCTTCATAACCTTTTCGTCGGCGGGCCGTTCGTGGTCGTAGCCGCACAAATGCAAGACGCCGTGGCAGACGAGGCGCAGGATTTCTTCATGCAGGGAGGCGCCGTATGCGGCCGCCTGCCGGCGGGCGGTATCGATGGAAATATAGATTTCACCCAGGATGCCGAGGTCACTGTCGCCGGGAAACGACAGCACGTCGGTGGGACGGGCCAGGCCGCGATAGGTCTTATTCAGGGAACGAAGGGTGCGGTCGTCGGTGATGATGATGTTGACAGGGAGTTTCCGTTTTTCACGTCTGAGAATATAGTCGGCCAGGACGACCGCTTCGCGCCGGGGAAGCCGTCCCTTCTGGTTGGAGAAGTATCGACTGCCGTCCTCTTCCATCAGATTATTTCCTCCTCTTCCTTCCGGGGATAGGGAATGCGATGGTGGAAGACGCCGATGAGAATCGCGACGAAGGCCTCGCGGATGAGGTTGAGGTCTTTGAGGGTCAGGTCGCATTCGGTCAGTTCGCCCGACGTGAATTTCTCATTGATCAGGCGCTGGATAAGGTTGCGGATGCGGGCCGAGGTCGGGTTGTCCAGGGTGCGGCTGGCGGCCTCGGTGGAGTCGGCCAGCATGACGATGGCCGTTTCCTTGGACTGCGGTTTGGGGCCGGGGTAGCGGAATTCCTCATCAGAATTGATTGGCAGCCCCATTTCCTGAGCCTTATTGTAGAAATAGCTCATCATGGTCGTCCCGTGGTGCTCTTCGATGAAGTTGAGCACGGCGTCGGGCAGGCCCGCCTCCTCGCCGATAATCCGGCCTTTCTTAACGTGCGATGTCAGTACGAGGGCGGACATGGTCGGGTTCAGCGATTCGTGTTTCGATTTTATGCCGAGTTGGTTTTCGACGAAATATTCGGGGATTTCCATTTTGCCGATGTCATGATAATACGCGCCGACGCGGGCCAGAAGCGGATTGGCGTTAATGGCCTTGGCAGCGGCCTCTGCCAGATTGCCGACGATGATGGAATGGTGATAGGTGCCGGGGGCCTCCATGGCGAGGCGTTTCAGCAGCGGCTGGTTGAGGTCGGCCAGTTCCAGCAGGGTGATATTGGTCGAAAAGCCGAAGACCGACTCGAACATCGGCAGCAGGCCGATGGTCAGCATCGGCGCGACGAAGCCGTTGGCCAGGCCGAACCCGCAGTACATCAGAATGTCGCCGGGGGGCGACAATTTGAGCGATTCCACGACGTAGGCGATGACGACGTACGCCAGCGACAGGAAAATAATGATACGGTAAAATTCACTGCGCCGCCGCACCTCTCCCGCCGAGAAGCAGGCGATGGCTCCGGCGATGGTGGTGATCAGGGTGATGGTGAAGTTAAAACGGTTGAGGATTCCCAGCAGGATCGCCACCAACAGAGTTACCACGACTCCCAGGCGAGCGTCGAACAGGACCGTGATCAGGATCGACAGGATGGCGATCGGATAGAGATAGACCGACTGCTTGAGTTGTACGCCGATCAGATTCACGAGAAACAGCTCCAGCCCGATAGCGATAAGAATCGCGAACAACTTATTGTTGGACCAGTAGACGTCGGGCCGGAAGTGGTAGAAAAACAGATACATCAGGAGGAGAATCAATCCGACGAGCACCAAGCGGCCGATTATGGGCATACTCGCCTGATACCATCCCTCGGCCGCAGCCCGTTTTTGGACTTCCTGGGCGTAGGCGGAAAGCAACCTCGCTTTGGCGGCATCGACCCGGGTGCCCTGACGAATCAGGAGATCGCCTCGCTTAACATCTCTTTCGACACTGGAAATGGTGGTTACGGCGCTGTCCTGGGCCGCCATGGTAGCGCCGGCATCGTAGGAGGTGTTGGGGGTGATGAAGTGACGGCCGATCTGATAATATAGTTCGACCTCCTTGTCGCTCAACCCCTCGATTTTATTGAGAGCGTCCAGGAGGCGATTATAGGCCGACGGCAGACCGATCAATTGCGAGCGTATCATCAATTGATCGTGCTTTTTTTTGTGCATGATGACCGAATTGGCGTTGGTCGGCAACTGGGCCACGTCGGCCATAACGCCGTAATAATAGATGTCATCGGTCAATACCGAATCGAGAACGTTCCTCATTCTGTCGAGAGAATCGGCCGCCGCCATGTATTCCAATTGCTGCGTCGGGATAGCGGGATAATCATGCGCAATTTCATCCAATGCCTGCCGGCGGGCATCGGCCGATTCGACCGACGGCAGCCGTTTCATGCGCCGGTTCAAGTCATTAAGCCGCTTAATACTGGCGTCGACGATATCTTCGCTGTAATTTATATACAGGGGCGTGCTGCGGATCGCCATCTGCCGTTCATCAGCGAGGTCGGATTTATCTTTGAGAATGTCGAAGTTGAAATCGGCAATAATATTTCTCGGCGCGATTTCTCCTTCGCGGGGGACATCGAGCGGGCCGCGCAAATCCCCGGCGGGATAGAGGAAGGTGATCATGACGACGGCGACGACGCCCATGAGATATTTGACCAGTTTGCGGCGTCGTTTTTCGGAGGCTTTCCGGTCGATATCTTCCTTGACCTTGAGAAGTCGCTTGACGGTCCGCTTGAATTTGAGGATGAGTTTTCGCATGGCGTTATCGCGACGCTATCCGTGCGTCTTCTTCTTGCCCTTGCCCCCGGTCCGGTTTTCGTACCGGGTGTACGCGTTTATAATGTCCTGCACCAGCCGGTGCCGGACGACATCCTTGCTCGATAGATAAGTAAACACAATTCCGTCGATTCCCGCAAGAATATGCTGAATTTTTACCAGCCCGGAAGGGATTTTTTTATCCAGGTCAATTTGCGTGATATCGCCGGTTATAACCGCCTTGGAGCCCTCGCCCAGACGGGTTAGAAACATTTTCATCTGCGCCAGGGTGGTGTTTTGGGCCTCGTCCAAAATAACAAAGGAGTTATTCAGGGTCCGGCCGCGCATGAAGGCCAGCGGGCATATTTCGATGATCCCGAGGGTGAGCATTTTGGCGATTTTTTCCGCCGGGAGCAGTTCGTGCAGGGCGTCGTAGACCGGGCGGAGATACGGGTCGACCTTGGCTTTTATATCGCCGGGGAGGAAGCCGAGCGATTCGCCGGCTTCGACGGCGGGGCGGACAAGGATGATTCGCCCTTTGCGTTTGGCCTTCAATTCCGCTACGGCTTGCGCCACGGCAAGGAACGTCTTGCCGGTGCCGGCGGGGCCGATGGAAAAGACGATATCGTTTTTTTCGATGGCCGAGATATAGGTTTTCTGGCCGACCGTTTTGGGTTTGATCAGGGCCAGGGCGGCTCCGTCGCCTTTTTCGTTGAGAATTTCGGCCGGTCCGCGGCCCTCTTCGCGCACCATATCCATGGCGTAGATCAGGTATCGTTCGGTGAGTTCGTTACCCATCCGCACGCGGGCGATCATATCTTCGAGCAGCCGGACAACGTTTTCGACCTCGTCCCTCGGGCCCTCAATCATCACCGTATCGCCCCGGGCGACGATTTTGACGTTGAATTGCGATTCGATCAGGCGCAGATGAATGCCGTTGTGGCCGAACAGGATACGCTGATCGATGGCGGATATATCGACGGACTGGATGCTGTTGTTACCGGCGACTGTCATTCGGCCTCGCGAGTTTTGGCCAGCGCCAGCCCCAGTTCGGCCAGTTGTTCGTCGTCGATTTCCGCGGGAGCGCCGTCCATAAGGGAAGCGGCGTTGGTCGTTTTGGGGAAGGCGATAACGTCGCGGATTGAATCGGAGCCGGTCATGAGAGCGACGATACGATCCACACCCGGCGCCAAGCCACCGTGCGGCGGTGCGCCGTATTTGAGCGCCCGGAGGAGAAAACCGAACATCCGCTCGGCGCGTTCGTCGGACATGCCCAATATATTAAGGATTTTTTTCTGCAATTCGCTCCGGTGGATACGAATCCCGCCGGAAGCGATTTCGATGCCGTTCAGGACCAGGTCGTATTGCTTTGCATGCACCTGTCGCCAGGGATGATTGGGATCGGAGAGCGCAACCGTAGTCGAGAAACCTTCTTCAAGCAGGTTCATATCTTCTTCGCACGGGCCGGATACGATATTGTGCATCGCGTTGATCCGGCCGCTTTCCTCATCGTATTCGAATAACGGAAAACGCGTTACCCAGAGAAATTCCCATCGCGATTTGTCGATCAGGCCGGCGGTTTTGCCGATGTGCAGGCGAAGCTGACCCAATACCGATTCCGTCTTGATCGGCGCGTCGGCGATAATAAGAACGGCGTCGCCGGGTTCGACGTTGGTTTTATCGTAAATTTTGGCGACGACATCGTCGCCGATAAATTTCAAAATCGGGCTTTTGTCGCCGGATTCGCTGCGGAGGATATACGCCAATCCACCGGCGCCGTGCTGTTTGGCGAGCTCTTCGAGCTCGCCGATCTGTTTGCGGGACATCCCGCCGCCGCCCTTATAGACGATTCCTTTTACCCGACCGCCCTTTTCGAGAGTGGAAGTGAATATCTTGAATCCGCATCCGGCGACAACATCGGCCAAGTCGCATAATTCCATGCCGAAGCGGACGTCCGGCTTGTCGATTCCCCAGCGGTTCATGACCTCTTCGTAGGTATAACGCGGAAACGGTGGCGTGAGATCAACGCCCATGACTTTTTTCCACAAATGGGTGAACATACCTTCGGCGACGGCGAAAACGTCGTCTTCGGTGACGAACGACATTTCCATATCTATCTGGGTATGTTCCGGCTGGCGGTCCGCACGGAGGTCTTCGTCGCGGAGGCATCGCGCGATCTGGAAATATTTGTCGAAGCCGGATATCATCAGTATCTGCTTCAGAAGCTGCGGCGATTGCGGCAGGGCGTAAAATTTTCCCGGTGAGACGCGGCTGGGGACGACGTAATCGCGAGCGCCTTCGGGAGTGGAGCGCATCAGCATCGGGGTTTCGATTTCATAGAATCCCTGTCCGGAAAGATATTCTCGCACGGCCATGGTTGCCTCGTGGCGCACACGGATTTTTTCCCGGAGGGGGTTGCGACGCAGGTCGAGATAGCGGAATTCCAGCCTTAGTTCCTCGCGGGCGTTGGTGACGTCGGCGATTTCGAACGGCGGCGTTTCCGATTTGGATAGGATTTCGATGCGGTTGCATTCGACCTCGATTTCGCCCGTCTTCATTTTGGGATTGACGGTTCCCTCGGGGCGCGCCTGCACTTTGCCGCTGACGGCGATAACGTATTCATGACGGCAGGAAGCGGCCGTCTTCATGGTTTCCTCGGATACGTGCTCGGGGTGGAACACGGCCTGTGTGATTCCGTAACGATCGCGCAGATCGATAAAGAGCAGTCCGCCGAGGTTGCGATATTCCTGCACCCATCCGTTGAGGGTGACGGTGCGGCCGAGATCGGCCGCGCTCAATTCACCGCACGTGACCGTGCGTTTCATTTCTGCGAATGGCGCCAATACGATTCTCCAGACTCCAGACTATCTATAACAGCCTTATACCTTTATGGTTCGGTACTTCGGGACAAAGATTTACCCGTTTGTTCCCTGCCCGTTGTCCCATCGCGCGAGAAAAGCTATTTAATCTCAAACGGAATGTCAAGTGCCATGCGTGTAGTATTAACAAGGTAAGTAATCCGCCATCATGCAATCGCACCTTGACGTGCGGCGGATTAATGTGTATAGTCGGGTAAATTTTTAAAGGGGTGTGACCGATATTTAGAACGATGGGATTTAACATTTCACGATATATGGATCCCGAGCTGATCAAGCTCGAGATGGAGACCCGCGTGCCGGAGGAACCGGAGGGCGGGAGCCATAAGAAGTGGATCATGGATTGCAAGGAGATGATTCTCTCCGAGCTTATCGATATCCTCGATCCCACGGGCAAGATCGGCAATCGCACCAAGCTGGAACTCGATTTTCTCAATCGTGAGCGAAAGGCATCGACGGGGATCGGCAAGGAGTTTGCGGTGCCGCATATCCGGTCGATGCAGGCCAAGGATTTTATCATCGGATTCGGGCGAAGCACGGCGGGTTACGATTTCGACGCCATCGACGGCCAGCCGGTGCATTTTTTCTTTATTATGGCGGCGCCGCCGTATGATGATAATCTGTATTTGAAGGTATTCAAGGCGGTTTCCGAGCTGGTCGGGTTTGACCGTTTCCGGCAGGACCTGATGGAAGCGCGGGAGCCGTTCGACGTAATCAGGTCGATCCGCGAGTTGGAATAGTCGTTTCGTTTTCTCCCAATCTAAGCCCATCACAACGCTACGGCAGATTTTGCTTGACTTGATCAAACGCCATCTCATTATTGGCCGGTATGTTGGCGACTTTCCCGGGATATTATGTATCGTCTTGACGCACAAAATGTCAAAAAGACGTTCGGGCCTCGCATCGTGCTGCGGGATGTGTCCCTTTCGCTTGGAATCGGCGATTCGCTGGCAGTAACGGGGCCGAACGGTTCGGGGAAGACGACGCTTTTGCGAATTCTGGCCGGCCTGACTCTACCCAGCCGGGGCACGGTCGATTTTTTCCACGAAGACCGGAAGCTCGGACGGAGCGAAATGCGGCGGCTGGTTTCCTATATCGGCCCGGAGTTGGCCCTGTACGATTCCCTAACGGCTGCGGAAAATCTGCGATTCTTCGCCGTCCTGCGGGGGATAACTCTCGACCGGGGGCTGATCGGCAAGATTATGGAAATGGTCGGGCTGGGGGGACGTGAGGACGATTTTTATCACGCTTATTCATCGGGGATGAAACAGCGGCTGAAATACGCCGTGGCGCTATTGAACGACCCGGTGTTTCTTCTGCTCGACGAACCGACGGCCAATCTTGACAAAGACGGGAAAATAGTGGTGTCCGGGATCATATCGCGCCAGAAGGAGCGGGGCGTGCTGATCGTCGCCACCAACGAAAAAGAGGAGTACGGTTTTGCCGAAAAACGGTACCGGCTTGACGGGTAAGTCCTTCGCCGTGCTCCGCAAGGACCTCCTGTGCGAATTCCGCACCCGGTATGCGGTCAACGCCATCGTTCTGTTCGGCATAACGACCCTGACGGTGGTGTCGTTTTCGGTGGGACAGCAGAGTCTGGCCCCCGAGGTGTATTCGGCGATTTTCTGGATCATAATTTTCTTCTCGGCCATGTCGGGGCTGGCGCATGTGTTTATTCGGGAGGAGGAGACCAAGACGGCGATGGTTCTTCGTCTAACGGCCGACCCGACGCCGGTGTATCTCGGCAAGCTGGGTTATAATGTGCTTTTGCTGGCGCTGCTGGAGGCGATCATCGCGCCGCTGTTTTTTATTCTGACCGACGCCCGGTTAGAGAGTCCCGCCCTGTTTATCGTCGTGTTGATTCTGGGAATGATCGGTCTGGCGGGAGCCACAACACTGATCGCGGCCATTATTTCCAAGGCCGGGGTGAAGGGGGCACTGTTCGCGGTATTGTCGTTTCCGATCCTGCTGCCGCTTCTTATCGGACTGATTAACGCCACGAGCAAAGCCTTTGCGACCGGCGAGGTATATTTCTCGGCGGCGTCATCGGAACTGCAACTTCTGGTCAGTTACGGGGTAATAATGATCACGGCCAGCCTGCTGCTGTTCGAGTACGTCTGGGAAGGCTGAAAAAAGCCGGAAACAAATAATGTCATTTATGGGTTGCTTTTATCTATGAAATTGATACATTGGCCGTCGGCGTGAAATAAGGTAATGACGAGAATGATCTGGAAGATATTGCTGTTCGTTTTGATGGTATGGGTAATCGTCGCGGCTTTTATATTCCCGGCGCCTCAACAGGTAATCGGGGAGGCCAGCCGGATTTTTTATTTTCACATCCCGCAGGCCTGGGTGGCGGTGGTGGCCTATATCGTATCGATGGTAGCGTCGATCAGGTATCTTAAGTCCGGGGCCATGGTCAACGACGACCGGGCTCGGGTGGCCGCGGCGCTGGGATTGATGTTTTCGATTCTGGCCATGATTACGGGGTCGATTTTCGCCAAAGTGACGTGGCATTCGTTTTGGAACTGGGACCCCCGGGAAACATCGATTTTGATTTTGCTTTTGATATACGGAGCGTATTTCGCGCTGCGAACGGCGGTCATCGGCGACGAGCGCCGGGCGCGACTGGCGGCGGTGTATGCCGTTTTTGCCTTTTTGACCGTGCCGTTTTTGCTATTCGTCGTTCCCCGCGTTCTGCCGTCGCTGCATCCGTCCGATTCCATCGTCGATGCGTCGGGCCGGTTCACGATGTCGTGGCAGACAGCCGCGGTGTTTTTCCCGTCGCTGATCGCTTTCACCGGGCTGTTCGCCTGGATATACACTATCCGTCTGCGTCTATGCACGGCGGAACGGTTACGCAATGAGGAGATGGAGGCATGACGTCGAATTACACCGTCATGGCGGTCAATCTGGTCATTTGGTGCGGTATATTCATTTATCTGTTTGCTCTTGACCGCAAAACGAAAAAAATCGAGGACCACAAGTGAAAGCCAAATATATCATCGGGGCGGTCATCATCGTTGCCTTCGCCGTCTGGGGCGTGAGCGCGTTTCTAACCCAGACCATCAAGTATGTCTCGATCAAGGACGTTCCCAACACGACAAGGACGGTGCAGGTGATGGGTAAGATCGATTTCGATACCGTCGTTTTCGACACCGACAGCGCCCGTCTTGTATTTGAGATAACCGATCTGGAGCATAATGATACTGACACCCGGCTGAAAGTCATCTATTCGGGCATGGTCCCGGGTAATTTCGATCAGGCGACGTCGGTCGTGGCCAAAGGAAAATATATCAACGGGGCCCTGGTCGCCGACCAGCTGCTCATCAAATGTCCCTCCAAGTATCAGGGACTTGAAGGGAAGGCTTAAGACTTGAATATCGGATATCTGCTCACGCTTCTGGCTTCGGTCGGCATTCTCATCAGCACGATCGGTTTCTTTTTGGCGGCGCGAGGCAATCGTCGGTATTTGAATCTGGCTATCACCAGCTACCATTACTTTTTCGGGTTCGTGGTCGTTTCGAGCATCTTCTTGTTTTATCTCTTCATCGCGGGGAAATACTCGTACCGGTACGTTTTCGAATATTCGTCGTCGGACCTGTCGTTTTTTTATCGTCTGTCCGGATTCTGGGCGGGGCAGAGAGGCACATACCTTCTCTGGCTGCTGTTTCAGGGACTGTTCGGGTATTATATCATCGGGCGGGGGCGGCAGTACACCGCTCCGGCAATGGTCTTTTACGGGCTTATCAATATTTTCTTCTGCGTGATGATTCTGGTGTTGTCGCCGTTTGAAATGATGTCGTCGGCACAGATGGAGGGAGCCGGGCTGAATCCGCTCTTGAAGGATCCCTGGATGGTCATCCATCCGCCCGTTATTTTTATCGGGTATGCGGCGGTGGCGATCCCGGCGGTGATCGCACTGGCCGCGCTGGTCAGGAAGGACTACGAAAACTGGCTGGCGGTGTCTTATGTGCCGGCGATATTGGCCGCGGTGACGCTGGCCGCCGGGAATATTATGGGCGGTTTTTGGGCCTACAAGACGTTGGGCTGGGGCGGCTACTGGGCGTGGGATCCGGTCGAGAATTCATCGTTCATCCCGTGGATGACCAGTCTGGCGCTGGTTCACGGATTTCTGATCGAGCGTGTCAAGGGTTCCTTGCGTAAAACCAACCTTTTCCTGGCGATTTTTACCTTTTTGCTGGTCGTGTACGGGACGTTTCTGACTCGTTCCGGCGTGCTGGCCGATTTTTCGGTGCATAGTTTCGTCGATCTCGGCGTCAACGCCTACCTTATAATATTTATGGTGGGTTTCATCGTTTTGTCGCTGGGGATATTTGCGGCCCGTTTTGCCCGGATCAAAGGTCCGGCGATCGACCTGGCGATAACCTCCAAAGAATTTGTCCTCTTGATATCGATCTGGATTTTGACTCTTATCGCGCTTCTGGTCTTGTCGGGAACATCCTGGCCGCTGATCACCACGCTTTTCGGCAAGCCGGGGACGGTGGATACCGCTGTTTACACGCGGGTAACGTTTCCGCTGACGATCATCATCGGGCTGTTTTTGGGCTTTGCCCCCTTCACGTTGCGTTCCGGCCGGTCATACGGGACCTTGTTCAAGAAAGTGTTGCCGTCGTTGATAGCCGCGTTGGTCGTGACCGGAATCGCATATCTGATCGGCGTTAAGTCGATCGGGTATTTGCTGTTTGTATTTTTTGTCACTTTCGCGACGGTGTCCAACGGAATCGTGCTGGCGACCAATCTGCCGGGTCGTTTCTGGCGGGCGGGGGCGCAGATCAGCCATTTCGGTCTGGGGTTGATGTTGTTCGGCATACTGAGTTCTTCGGCTTTCGCCAGTCATGAGGAAGTGGTTATACCGAAGGGCGGCAGCGGATCGGCGTACGGAATGGATATCGGTTACCAGGGGATGGCATCGGCCGTCACCACGCCCGATAACGAGATTATTCTCGACGTACAGGAGGGAGCCACGCAGTTTCAGGAGCGGCCGAAGTTATTCTGGGCGCAGCGGATGCAGGCGTTGATGCGGCGGCCGGCCATCCACCGGCATATTTTGTATGACGTCTATTTTGCCCCCGAGAATATCCAGGAAGCCTCCCAGCCGGAAGGGATAGAGGTTTCCAAGGGTGAGTCGGTCGAGACGAACGGCTATACGATAACGTTTGTCGGATTTGATCAGGGATCCCACGCGAGCGGGTCCCCGATGAAATTCGGGGCGATACTGCACGTGGCCGACAGTCTCGGCGACACCGCCACGGTTACCCCGGCCATGATTTTCGAAAGCGACCAGACGTTGCAGTATGAAGCTGTGCCGTTGATGCCGGGTCGGGACAGTGTGATGGTGCGGCTGGACAAAATTCAGGCCGACCGGGGGACGGTGCTTCTCTCGTTCGAGGGTCTGCAGGCTCAGGGTCAGCCGGAGCAACTGATTTTGGAAGTATCCAAAAAGCCGGGGATGAATGTTCTGTGGGAGGGGGCGATTATTCTGGTTTTGGGGGGACTGGTGTCGCTATTCCGACGCTGGAAATCCCCGGTTGCGGCCGCCTGATACATTTCTCCAAAATTGCGTTGCACAGAGCGTTACCCGGCGGCGTCCTATAGAAAAAACCGATAATTTTGCTTGCACGCAGCGGGCAAAGATATTATGTTACTTGCCGGCTTTTGACATTATCGGGAGGAATACATGAGAGTTTTTGTTTCTGCCCTTGTTCTTTTGGCTCTGGTGATCGTATACGGGTGTGAAAACAACGACAATAACACCGTCAATGCCATACCCAAATACCATAGCGTTTACCCCGCCTTTCAGCTAAAAGTTGACAATGGGTACCGCACTTTCGGCCTTGATTCGGCTCGGTTGACGGTGACGCCGAGCGTGGGTTGGCCGGAGCCGATTTATTCCGATAACAACGGATTCCTCGGGACATTAGCGTCGGGGACGTTTATCGTCACGGATACGACGATCCTGCCGGATTCCACGGTCCAGATAGACACGTTATCGATAGATATTTACGGATTTTTGCCTTCACAGACCTACCAGTTTGCGTTTTCGCAGGACAAGCCGTTCATCTGGCGCGATTCGTTCCGCGCCGATTTCGTGACGACCGTTGATTCGCAATGGATATTGCTTGGGGCTGACACCTTGAAATACACCAATGTCATGGATCCTGCCAATCCTCCCGAATCCGTCCTTTACCGGGTGGTGAAAAATCCGAGCGGCCCCCAAAACCCGCCTCCGACACGGATTGATACACTGAATCTGCTTTATGGCGCCTGGTTCGATTCGCTTTTCGTGGTCACCGATTCGGCCGCGACGGCTGCGTTTCCTCCTGATTCGTTCAAGCGGATGGACGTGCGGTGGGCCTACTGGTACCGGGTCGATACATCCTACCTGCCCCCGGATCCGGAGATCTGGTGCGATTCGATAGATTCTATCGAATCGGATACTACATATATCACTCCCCAGGGCGACACTTTAACCAATAGACGTACGGTGATTGTTTACAGCGCCTGCGATCCTCACATGGATACGACCAGGGTGCGCATATATCGGTACTACGGTTGGGGCACATATACGGGCAGCGGCCAGGCGGTGACGCGGTTTGACACGACGGTGCATTTTTCCTTTCCGGACACGGCCAAGAGCCTGGTTGTTACCCCGGACGGCCTTACCATATACACGTTGGAGATTTCACCCGATTCCATCGACACGGTCATGGTCGATACCAGCGGAGCGGACATCAATTTCATCCGGAACGGCGACACCACCGCGGTCAACAATATGGTCATCAATTTGACAATGCCGCCGGTCGAGGTATTCCCGTCTTACCGATATATCATCAAACAGCGACCATAGTAGCCGACGATTCGCAAATAAAGATCTCAAGCCCCGCCATTCGGCGGGGCTTTTTTTCCCTTGACAGGCCGCATTGCTCCGCCCTATTTTGTATTCGATAATATATTCCGGTCCCATTGCGGATAATAGGGAAGACGGTGAGATGCCGTCGCAGCCCCGCTACTGTGATCGGCTACGACCGGGCCAGATTCCACTCTTCCGGGTTAACCGGGAGGGGAAGGGGCCCCAGTAGGCTGGAAGCCGTAAGCCAGGAGACCTGCCGGGATAAAACCCATGAGTTCGACAGCCCTCGCGGGAGGGAAGGTTGAATCGGTCCCGACCTCCATATGCCGCTGTCGGGGATTTTTTTGCCCCTATCCTCGACTGCCGGAATTATGCCGCGCCGTTATTGATTTGTCTGTCGATAGCGGTGATGTCGCTGGTGTTTGCGGTGGGCGTTCGCGGGCAGACGACCGTTTCCATTGAGGGACGGGTTTTCGACGCCGTCGACGGCCATCCGATTTATCAGGCGGCGGTGCGGATACGGCAATCGGACTATCTGTCCCGGACCGATGCGTTCGGGAAATTCATTTTCGAGCATGTCCCCGAGGGAACCTGCCGGATGGAGGTGGCCGCCGAGGGATACGAGAATTATACCGATGATATCGTCGTTACCGATGACATAACGCTGCGGCTCGATGTCGCCCTGAAGCGGCGGGTTTACGAGATGCCGGGGCGCGAGGTCCGGGCGGCGGCGTCACCGGCGCCGATTGTCGCGACGACGGTCATTACCCGGGATGAAATCGACAAATCGGATGCGGCTGATCTGGCTGAAGTACTGGGCGACGTCCCCGGCGTGTATGTCAGGGAGTCGGGGCCTTCGGGGGGCAAGACCCTGATCAGCATCCGGGGTTCCGAAGCGAAGCACGTGCTGATTTTGATGGACGGCCAGCGATTAACCGGGTCCGGCAACGGCGATGCCGATGTGAGCACGATCCCGATCGAGATGGTCGAAAAGATCGAGGTATACCGGGGGGGGGAATCGGCGCGATATGGGACCGACGCAGTCGGCGGGGTGATCAATATCGTCACGGTCGCCTCCGGCAGCGCCTCTCACACCGAGGCGCAGACGGAAGATTCCTGGGGCAAATGGAAAACGAATTCGTATCGGGTATCGCTTCGCGATCCGGTTCGCATGAACGGCGTGACCAGCCGGCTCGCCTATAGTTTTCACCGCACCGATGGCGATTACGATTACCGGTATGCGGTCAGCCCGAGAAATCGCATATACAGCGGGGCGCGTCGGAACGACGGCCTGCGGACGCATAACTATTTTGCCACTGCCGCCTATCGTTTCAGCGGCAATACATCGTTGAGCTTCTCAGGGCAGATTTACAGCTCGCGGCAGGGTTTGCCGGGAGCCGTGTCGAGCATTGACACGACCGCCTGGAAACGGGATGCGCGGACGCTCGGAAGCCTGCATTTCAAGACTTCGGCGAGTCAGGGACTGGACATCGAGGCGGATATCGGGGCGTCTCGTTTCGAGCAGTATTTCAACAACGTCGATCATCCGTACAGCGCCTATCGATATGAAGACCGCTATATAGATGACCTGGCACAGGCGGCCGTGCGCGGCCGGTATCGGCCGATCGACGGCAATGAACTGATCGCGGGGACGGATGTTCAGCGGGATATCGTCAGGCATGAGAACCTGTACCGGCCGGCGTTCAGTATGGGCCGGACGGTGCGCGATAACGCGGGGATCTATGTTGGGGACACGCACCAGTTTGACCTGGGAGGAATACCGTTCTGGCAGTCGGCGGCTGTCGATGCGTCGCTGCGGTGGGACAACGTCGATACCCGCAACGACAACACCACCGGAGGTGTGAGCCATGTCAGCCAGTGGTCGCAGAAGGCGGGAGTTTCCTTGACGCGGGGAGGCCGGTTTCGGGTCGTGATGCGCGCCAGCTATGGCAGCTCGTTTCGCCTGCCGTCCATCAGTGCCCTGTTCTGGAAGGGGGACATCCGTTCCGCTGCCAACCTTGATCTGCGGCCGGAGCTGGCCGAGCATTCGGATGCGGGGATCGAGACGGTATACGACGGCCCGGTGCAGGTATCGGCGGGGACGACTTTCTTTCATACCTATATCCGGGATTTAATTGTCTGGCAGCCGGCGTACGGGCAGGTCTGGACGCCGGTCAACCTCGATGCAGCGGTGATTGCCGGCCATGAAGATTATATCACGGCGCGATTGTTCAAGGATCGGATCCGCATCGCCTACCGGAATACGATCACAGTGGCCAAAAACCGGGGGCCGGATGAAAACGCGCGGGACAAAATGCTCACCTATCGGCCGCACTACGTGACCCGCCTCGACCTTGACGCCCGCTACGGGATTTTCCGGGGTTCGTATAGTGTCCGGTTGGTCGATATTCGCTACAGCACCGACGCCAATACGAAGTGGTACGACGCGTACCGCGTCGACGATGCCGGAGTGGGGATTGAGTTCGGGGTGTCATCGGCGACGTTCAAGGCCGGATACCGCGTCAAGAACCTAAACGGCGAGGAGTATGAATTGATCGGCGGCTATCCCATGCCGGGGCGGGAATGGGGAGTCGATTTATCCCTCACTTATAAATTATAGCGGCGAGACTCCGTTTATGGAAAGGATACGATAATGAGCTTGAATCATGCGATACGAATGATATGTTTTATCGGCCTGTGGATTGTGGCGGCAGTGTCGGTATCGGCCGCCGACATGACGGCGTATGTTATCAATACATCGGGGGAAACGCTGGACAAGATATCGCTGGCGAGCGGCGTCGTGACCAAAAATGTATTGACGTTGGGCAGCGACGTCGGGTGTTTTCCCAACCAGATAATTGTCCGTGACACGCTGGCCTTTGTGTTGCTGTCCGGCACCGACGAGATACAGATTATCAACCTGGTGAATGAGACGACCGCCGGGTGGGTCGATTTTCCCGGCGGCAGCAATCCGTTCTGGATGGGATTTCTGGACGACCGCTATCTTTATGTGAGTCTGCTGGTTGCCGACGGGTTGGCCAAAGTCGATATGAATTCGCGGCAGGTGATCAAAACGACCGATATCGGGCCGGCGCCGGAGGGGGTGCTGTTGGTGGACGGCAAAGTGTATGTGGCGGTCACGGCGTATGATTTCAATACATATAGTTGGGGGCAGGGAAGAGTGGCGGTATACGACCTGGCGGGCGATACTGTGATCGGCGACATACCGGTCGGGACGAATCCGCAATTTCTCGCGATGGACCGGATGGGCCGGGTTCATGTTGTCTGCACAGGAAATTATTACGACATACCCGGAAGCGTGTATATCATCGATTCCGGCAGCGATTCGGTCGTCGACAGCGTGCCGCTGGGGGGGCAGCCTTGGCAGATCGGTATCGGGCCGAACGATATCGCCGTGGTGGCGGCCGGGGGATGGGCCGCCGACGGGGAAGTGTTTTCGTATCAGGCGTTGACGGGGGAGATATATCACAACGCCGCGAACCCGATTTATGTCGATTCCGGAGCAACCGGAGCGGTGCCGTATCAGGATTCGACGGTGCTCATCGCGACTTTCGGCGACCGCGTCATTCGCCTGAACGCCGCCGGTGAGAAACTGGCCACCTATCATATGGGTGACGGTCCGGTGCATCTCGATTTCAATTACCCCCCGGGTGACGCCGATGGGGACGGGGAGGTCAACCTGGGGGACGCCGTGCACCTGATAAACTACATTTTCAAGGGTGGTGCGCCGCCTGCCTTTCCGACATGGCGGGGCAATCCGGACGGCGATGATTATATCAACATCGGGGATCCGGTGTACTTGATCAATTATATCTTCCGGAGCGGCCCGGCGCCGAAAATCGGCCCAACCTGGATACGGTGAGGATTCGCTGGTGGGCACGATGATGTTCGAATGGAGTCATTCTTACAATGAGCGACATGAATATCCTTTTATGATAGATTAAAAAAAGCCATAAATAGCTAAAAAAGCAAAAACACATCTCCGGATGATGCGTATCAAAAGTAGATATCATATATGAAAAATCGACGGAGATCGAAAGGACTATCGGAAAAATCTGAATGAGCAACACTGCTCGAATTGATCGTTAACACCTTGCATAATCCCTCCCAGATAAGGCGCCGTGTTGGGTCCCACGCACGGCGCCTTAGCCCTATATAGCCATCAACAGATTATGAACCGGTGAGGTTCAGCGGACGAGCGTCATTTTCCGCGTGGCGGTGAGATCGCCGACTATCGCCCGGTAGAAGTAGACGCCGTTGGCCGCAGGTGTGCCGTCCTGCCAGGTGCCATTCCATTCGATGGTGACGACACCGGCGTCGGAATGCCCCGAATATGTCCGGACGGTATCGGCCGCGACGTTGAAAATATAGACGGACCAATCCGATTCCACGGGCAGAGCGAGGGGGATGATCGTAGAAGTCGAGAAGGGGTTGGGGTAATTCTGGCCGAGTTCAAATTGCTGCGGCACGCCGTCGATCGTCGATTTCATGGGTATTCCGGAATACGTCGCGGCTTCGGCATACAGAAGGGGCATCGCGCCTGAGGCGGGGATGGTCAGTACGGTTTGTGTGCCGGGCGCGATATGGTGACTTCCGATATTGAAAATCAAGATCCTAAGAGAATCGTTTACCGTATTGTATTTCATGTCCATCCAATCGGTGCCCGGGCCGAGCGACGGCGGGCCAGTCATTTCGGTGGCATCGAAAACCATATACATGGCTCCAATCGTGCTATCCGATTCGGTCGATACGGTCACGGTGTGGGCATGATAGTTTGAGGAGATTGCCAATGAGGCGGTATCCGAAACCGGTGGAGACGGAAGGGCGTCACCCTGGATTATGCGGATGAGATACACCAAGTCGGCCACGGTCAGTGTGTTTCCGTCAGTGTTGACATCGGATGCCGCGGTTGACGCGTCGGTATGGCTGCCGAAAGCAGATAGACCATTGACGAAGTAATTAGTATACATGATGGCGTCGGCGATTTCAAAGGCGAGACCATTGTAGTTGATATCTCCCCGGGAATCGATACTGTCACCGCAGACGATGCCGATGCTGCCATTGATGAAGTCTATCATCGGTACGGGAACGTGATGCAGGGCCGCGAAGCAATCTTCCGAGGGGCCGTGCCAGCCGTCGATGTCGATGGTGTCGGCTACCGCGACGCTCCGGGCGGTATCATAGACAGCAGAGACGAAAGCGATCGTATCGCCATTCAGCAGGGACAGGACATTGTCGTCGCAGTTGCGCCAATAGAATCGGATCGGCAGGAAGTTACATTCATAATAGCGGTCGTTTGTGACATAAAATTGCAGAGTTGCGAGCTCGTTCGACGGCGCCAGTGAGTCGTCGGGTTGATGTTCGACATTGGGGACGTCTTTTATGGCGTACAGATGGACAAAGTTGAGGGGGCTGCCATCTACTTGGCTGCCGGAATATACCTGAGAATCGAAAAGATCCCACCCCTCGGCCTTGAGCAACTCGCCCGGTAGCGCGGAAATAAACGTCAGGGCATTCGGGTCGTACGAAAGGAAAAGATCATAGCCGCTCAGCCGGCCGCGGGCGGAGTCGGCGGAGATGGAAACATCTGCATAATGGCCCTGAAGCTGATCGTGAATAAGGCTGACTTTGACCTCAAATGGGGCTTTTTCCGCCGATGCCGAACTGTTGGACGGGAGTCGTTCGGCGTCGCACCCGACCAATATGGCGCAAAGGTCGGCAAGGACGATCAGTGCGATTTTGTATTTGGCGGGCATATTTTGACCCCTCCGGATCATCGGTATGACAAAGAGAGTCGACCGACTCGATTATGGTTACCTCAATTCAATATATGGGAAAAGACGGATAAGTCAAGCCATTATCGGCTCTTCGAGGGGAGTGGTTGTGTCAAGGTTATTGTGTAAATTCGGTCATGGGCATATCCGGGTGATA
>CAZJWR010000054.1:0-25185 GCA_964549765.1 uncultured Ignavibacteriales bacterium | reverse complement strand
CCGATATCACTCCCCCAAATTTATGTGATCCTCAGTCTTCCGATCCGGTTACACTATGTCAGAATCGGCAGAAAGGGAATAACGTTGCAGATTAATATGAAAGTTCCAAGCACTGGAAAGTCTGATAAATCGTAAGCCGCTTAATTATAATGCCTTATGATAGAAGCCTCTCGCTTTCACAACGGCTTTTCCAAATCCGTTGCGCGTCATAGCAGACGGATATCACGGCTCGTTTAACACGCGAGTGGCTCAAAATGTCGTCCATTAGCGCTGGCTTAACCCGAAATCTGAACTCGATTTTCAGGCAGAAGATATGGGCGTCGGCGCGAGGGCCAAGAGCAACTTTATGATAGTGGCGGCGCCTATTCCGTTCTCCCCAGACTTTCGTCTCCTTCCGGTGCCTGGTCCGATTATGCTTTGTTCGAATCGACGGAAGGCGTTGAGGGGACAAAGGGATAAATAGCCGGCATACGAGGCAGTTGACCCTATTTCGCACCATAGGAGCGAGGAGAGTCAGACCGGACGGGTTTTACGAAGCTGCTGGATAACCCGGCATTTTCCAGGCAGTTGCCAATCGGTGATCGCGGCCGGACAACCAAAGGCAACTCTCGAGAGCTATACCTTATTCGTAACGCAGTGCCCTGGCGGGATTCATCCTCGCCGCGCGAATGGCCTGGACGATGACGGTAAGGACCGCAATAGCGACCACTGCGACCACCGTCCAGCCGAAGACCTGCCAGCCAACGCGCACGCGGTAGGCGAAGTTCTGCAGCCAGCGGCCCGCAACGTAATAGGCGACCGGCGATGCCGCCACGATTGCCAAGAGCACCCAGCTGGTGAACTGGCGGATCAGAAGCCCGACCAACTGCCGCGGGCTGGCGCCAAGAACCTTTCGCACGCCGAGTTCCTTTGTGCGTTGCTCGGCCGAGAATGACGCCAGACCAAACAGGCCGAGCGAAGCGATCAGCATCGCTGCTGCCGTCAGGTAGGATAAGATCCGGGCCAACCGCTCCTCGCGGGCATACAACTCGCCCAGCGTTTCGTCGAAGAAGTGGTAGCTAAATGGATAATCAGGCGAGATCTGTTGCCAAACATGCTCGATATATTTGAGACTTCCCGCTGCGTCGTTGGGCGCCAGGCGCGCGATCGCCAGATTGCACCAACCGCGTTCCATTCGCAGCACGAGCGGACCGATCGGCTGGTGCAGCGAGCGGTAATTGAAGTCTTTTACCACGCCTATGATGCGCCCGGTTGCCGGACGACTCCACACGTGCAGCGGCTGGCCGACCGGGTCCGCCATCCCGAACGCTTTGGCGGCGGATTCATTTATGAGGTAGGACTCCGTCTCGTCAGCCGGGTGGTCGCGTGAGAAATTGCGTCCTTTGAGTATCCGGATACCGAACATCGGCACAAAATCCTCATCCACGACCAATGAGTTTATCGCGGCCGTGTCGGGCTTTTCGGTGCCTTCGCCCGCCATGTACGTCTGCGAGGTGTAGAGGTAACCCGGCATGGCGGCCGCACGCGACACATACTGGATATTCGGATTGGTCAGTAGTCGTTGCCGAAAGGTGTCGTAGGAGTTAAAGACTTTCCGGTCCATCTCAAAATATACGATGTGGTCACGGCGAAAGCCGGGATCGGCCGAACGCAGATAATAAAACTGCTTCAGGACGACCAGCGTGCCTACCATCAGCACGGTCGTGATGGCGTATTGCGCAATGATGAGCGCACGGCGGATAATGATACCGCGGCGTCCGGTCTGGAACTGCCCTTTGAGAACATCGATAGGTTTGAAGCCCGACAGGTAAACCGCCGGGTACAGGCCGCCCAGGACTCCCGCCAGGATGCAGAGGCCCAGAGCGATCCAAATCGTCATCGGCTGAAGCAGCTCAAGGTGGCGATTGACATATCGATCAAAAACAGGGATCAGCAGCTCGGCAAACGCGAAGGCCAGGGGCAGCGCCAGCAAACTCATCAGCAGCGACTCCCCGATGAACTGCATCATCAGGCGAGCCCGAACGGTACCGAGAATCTTGCGCAACCCCACCTCCCGGGCCCGCCGGAGGCTTCGCGCGGTGGAGAGGTTCATGAAGTTCGCACAGGCGATAAAGAGAATGACCAATGCGATCGTACCGAGCATCATCAGATACCGCCGGTCAATGGTGATGGCCGGATCATCGCGCACTATCCCGGACATGTGGATATCCCGTATGGGCTGAAGCATGAGGTGCACGGTCTTGCTTTCGTCCTTGCCGATATGTTTTTCGACCCAGGCGGGAAATCGTGACTCAAGCGTTTTGACATCAGCACCGGGCGCAAGCAACACATACGTCTGATAATTCCAATTGGTGAAATCGGTTAATCCGTCTTTGCCCAGGTAAAATCCAAGCTGGCCCTCGAAGGGGGCGACGTATCGAAAAGTGAGATGCGAATTGCCGGGAACATCCTCCATCAGACCAGTCACCGTGAACGTGCGGACGTCGCTTGGGATCACTTTGCCAAGCGGGTCCTCATCACCGAAGATTTTTTCGGCCGCCGACCTGGTCAGAACGAGCGAATTCGGGTCACGCAGCGCGGTAGCCGAATCACCCGCAATCAGGTGGAAACTGAAGGCATTGAAGAAGCCGGAATCGGCCCACAGAAACCCGTGGGTCACGAGTTGCCGGCCCTGGTAACGAAGCATCGGCCGGGTGTAATCGCACAACCGGATCACGGACTGGATCTCCGGACACTCCGCCGACAGCGTGCTGTAAATGCCGGCCGGCGTGTTGACGCCCACACTTTCGCCCGCCTCCCGGGCATCGATTAGGAGACGGTAGAGCCGGTCACTGTTCTTGTGAAAACGGTCGAAACTGTATTCGTATCCGATGAACGCGACGATCAGGAGACAGCAGGCCAGGCCGAAGGCCAACCCGCCGATGTTAATGAGCGAGTAGATCTTGCTCCGGAACAAATTGCGAAACGCCACTTTCAGGTAATTGCCAAACATATCCGCTCCTCCTATTCGTGCCGCAGGATTCTAACCGGGTTCGTAACGGCCGTGCGCAGAGTGTGCGCGCTTATGACAACGGTGGCCAGCAGGAGCGCCGCGCCCGCCGCCGCCGCGAAAGTCCACGGGGCGATGTCCACGCGATACGCAAAATGCTGTAGCCATTTCCCGAGTACATAATACGCCGCCGGCCAGGCGATGGCGTTGGCAAGCGCGATGAGCCAGAGAAATTCGCGATTGAGAGTCGAGAGAAGCTGCACGATGCCTGCCCCTAACACCTTGCGAATGCTCACTTCTCTCTGTCGGCGAGACGCGCTCACTCCCGCCAGTCCGAATAGACCGAGAAGAGCGATCACCATGGCGATCGCCGATGAATAGCTGATGATCCTCAGCCACCGCTGCTCGGAACGGTACTGGCTTGCCAGATCGTCATCCAGGAAGCCGTATTCGAACCGGTCGCCGGGGCTGGCTTTGGACCACGCCCGCTGGAGGTCGGCGATTGCCCCCTGAAGATCGGAGCCGTCTACTCTGGCGAGGAATGCGTCGTAGGACGATGGTGTATCCCAGTAGAGTATGGCAGGCTCGACTTCGTCGCGCAGCGAGAGGATATGAAAGTTCTTCACCACTCCTATTATTGCGGGGGATCTGATCGAATCACCCGGGTTGAATCCCTGCAGCACGGTCTCCAGCGGGTTGGTAAGCCCGGTCGATTTTACGAAGGCCTCGTTTACCAAAACGCCGGTTGTCCGATCCGGGTGTTGGTCTTTGAAATTTCGTCCGGAGGTCACTTCTATCTGCAGGGTCGGAACAAACTCCGGGTCGACCCGCATCACCAAGGCGCTCGTGCTTTTTCCCTGGAAATCCCATTCAAATCTGCTCCAACCGCGGGCGAATGAGGGGCTGCAGCCGGCCAACGACCTGATGCGGTTCGATCCGACCAATTCGTGACGCAGTCGGTCAAGGACAGCGTCGCCGACGTCCTTCCTGTTATGATTCACCACGACCATGACCCGGTCGGGGTTGAAACCAAGCGGTTTATGGCGGATGTACTGCTGCTGCCGCGCCATGCCAATCAGGCAGATAAGCAGCGTGATAGACAGGGCGTACTGCGCCACGACCAAACCGCGCACGACCGGCCCGTTCTTTGAAAGTCGCGCTTCGTGACGGAAAATCGACGCCGGGTGCAGCCGTGTAAGTATGCTCGCGGGCACCATGCCGGCGACGAAAGTAAGCGCTGCGGCCAGTCCCGCAAGGCAGAGAATCAGGAGCCAGTTGGATGTCAGTCCCAGTGACAAGGATTTCTCCGTAAGGGAATTGAAGATCGGCAGCGCCAATTCAGCCAGCGCCAGTCCCGAGATGGCGGAGATAGCGCAGAGCAGCGAGGCTTCGATGATTTGTTGACCTATCAGTTGTGTGGAGACCGCGCCGAACACCTGCCGCACGCCGATCTCGCGGGCGCGCGTCATTGACCGGGCCACCGCCAGAGTAGCGAAATTGATTCCCGCCAGAAGCAAAATCGCCAGCGCGATACCCGAGAGAATATACGAATATATTCGCAGGCTTTCGCCCGTGTCGGGATCGAGATGCATGGAGCGAAGCGGTTGAAGGGTGATGAGAAAGGGATTACTTGATCCCTTCCGGCCATCAGCGGTTTCCTCTTCGACTCGGTGCCGATCGAGCATATCTGTCAAGCGGGATTCGATATCAGCCGGAATCGCCGAGGGCCGTAAAAGCACATACGTATATATATTGAAGCTGAACCAATTGTAGCTTGATGGCGAATCGGAGGATGGCGCCAATGGAACCAGAACATCGGGGCGGATAGTTGAATTGCCGGGATGATCATCAAGGATTCCGGAGATGCGATACGGCTTGGAAGCGCCTCCATACACCGATACCCGTATGATTTGTCCGATGGGGTTGCTGTCCCCAAAACATTTCCGCGCCATCGCCTTGGTGATGACCGCAGACGACGGATCAGCCAGCGCCGTGGCGGTATCGCCCGTGGCCAACCTGAACGAGAAGACCCGGAAAAAGGACGGGTCGACAAGCGCGACAGCATCGCTGAAGTGGGATGAGCCTACGTGGATATCGGGATACCCCGCGGGAATCGATCCGACACGAACAGTCGTCTCGATGCCCGGAATTTCGGCCTCGGCGGCCGGTCCGAGCGGTAGCGGCATGAACGGCGTGTTCTGCTGGTTGAGCTTGAAGTGCGGCATGTTCGGCTTGGGCTTGCGCACCAATCGATAGATGCGGTCGCCCCGGACATGGAAGCTATCGTAGGTGAATTCATCCTGCACGAACAAAAAAATGAGCACACAGGCGGCAATGCCCACGGATAGTCCGAGGATGTTTATCAGCGAGTAGACGGGATTATGGCGGAGATTCCGCCAGGCGACAGTCAGGTAATGAGTCAGCATATGGTCATGCACTTTCCTATGTACGCAACAGACCCCGCTATTCGTTTCGCAGGATCTGGGTCGGGTTAACGGACGCCGCCTTTATCGTATGGAAACTGACCGTCGCGATGGCAGTGACACTCGTCATCGCACCAACTATGATAAACGGCCAGATGTCCAGAGTAACGCGGTAGACGAACGCCTGTAGCCACCGGTCGAGCAGATAGTAAGCGACGGGCCAGGCGATCAGGTTGGCTAAAAAGATCAACAGCACGAACTCCATGTTGAGCGTGCGAAGCAGGCTCGGCACGGTCGCGCCGATCACTTTTCGGATGCTCACTTCCTTCATACGGTTGACCGCGCGCAGCCCTGCCAGTCCGAACAGCCCCATCAGGGCCACCACGAGAGAGACGCCGGCGGAATAGCTGACGATCCTGAGGAACTTCTCCTCGGTAAGGTAGGGCGCCGCGATGTCGTCCTCGAGAAAGCTGTACTCGAACCGGCTTCCCGCGGTCACCCGGTTCCAGGCGCGCTCGATTCGGGACACAATGGCCGGGTAATCGTCGCCCGCCACCTTGATGAGGAACTGATGTTTGGGCGTCGAGGGTGACATGCGGAGTATGGCCGGTTCAATCGCGAAGGTAAGCGGCCAGGAATGAAAGTCCTTGACGACGCCGATGATAGTGGGATTGTGCACTGAGTCGGTCGGCTGGGCGATGGGCAACTGCGTGCCGAGCGGATCGCTGAGACCGGCGGCCTTCACAAAGGACTCTTTTACGATAGCCGCCCCGAAGCGATCGGACGGGCGCTTTTCCGAAAAGTTTCGCCCCTGGAGCAGCTTCAGTTCGAGCGTCGGCACATACTCCTCGTCCACGACAAACAAAGCGGTCCTGAGTTGACCGCCCTTCCATGGGAAGCTCACGGACGCAGACGTCCCCTTGTTGAACGACCCCTGGACCGCGGCGATATGGCGAATGTCCGGATCGCCCGCGAGCTCGGTGCGGAGTCGGGCGGCGATTTCGTCGCCCGTGAGATTTTGCGCGGCGTCGGTAGTGATGTGGTTTGTTACAACAACAACGTGGTCTTTCGTGAAGCCCAGAGGCTTGCGCTTGATATACTGCAGTTGAGACACAACGCCTGCCGCCCAAATCAGCAACACTAGCGAGAGCGCCAACTGGATTACGACCAGCGTATGGGAAAGAAGCCCCTTTCGCTTCAATTCCGCCTGTCTCCGAAGCACGGCTGTCGGCTGAAGCCGCGCAAGGACAAGGGCGGGAATCGAGCCCGCACCGAACGTGAGCACCGCCAGAAGCGCCACGATGACCGGCAGCAACAGCCAGTTTGACAGGATACTGATGGTCAGGTGTCGACCAAACAGGCTATTGAAGACCGGGAGCACGATCTCGACGATGACCAGGCCAATCGCCACGGCGGCGGCCGCCAGTATACATGATTCCCCCCAGAATTGACGCACCACCTGCGGGCGCACCGCGCCGAACACTTTTCTCATCGAGATTTCTTTGGCGCGCCCGAACGAGCGAGCCATCGCCAGTGTGATGAAATTGATCGACGCAATTAGGAGAATAGCCGCGGCCAGACAGACGAGCAGTACGAGGCGGGAGCGATTGGAGCCGGCCGCACTCAAATGCACCTGTGGCAGCGAAATCATCAAGGCGGTCATCGGACTGGTGAAGCCGGGCACGTGCCAATCCTCGCTTGCTTTTGTGTCCATCCACCGATTGATCTGTTCCACGTACTGCGTGCGGTCGACCGTCCCCGGGAGCCGAACGAACGTGTTGCACGATATGTTTATCCAGTCACGGTCCCACCCACCGCTCAGGCCGAACGCCGACACCGAAAGCACGATGCGCGGCTGAAGCGTCGAATTGCCCGGGTAGTCGCCGAGGATGCCAGTAACCCGGTGCTCGGTCGTCCGGTTGCCGTTGGTGACGGAGAAGCTCCTGCCGATCGGGGCCGCGTCGCCGAACAGCTCCACCGAGGTTTCTCTGGAGATCACCGCCGAACCCGGATCGGTGAGAGCCGTCTTCGCATCCCCGACTGCCAGGGGAAACGAGAAGAAGGAGAAGAAATTCGAATCCGCCCATAACGTGGGTTCCGAGAAGTAGTCGTTGCCCACTTTGACGGTGATATTGCCGCGAGGGATTGCACGGACGACGTCGAGGGCGCCGGGAATATCCCGCCGCAGCGCGGAGGCCAGATTCGGCGGTGTCGACCACAGCGGTGGATACGCGTAGTTTCCCTGCCTCAGGTCCGGGCGCAATTGAGTTTCGATGAGCTGGATCTGAGCGGCATTTGCGTGGAAGCGGTCGTACGACAGTTCATACTGGACGTAGAGAGAAATCAGCACGCACGCCGCCACTCCGATAGACAGGCTGAGTATATTGATGAGGGAGTACAGGGGGTTCCGCCTGAGAGTGCGCCAGCCGATTATCAGGTAGTGCCTGAACATCTCATCTCCTTCCCATAATCTCTCCTACACGACGCGGCCGTCGATCAGGTTAATAATCCTCGTCCCGTATGACGCATTCCTCTCCGAATGCGTCGCCTGAACAATAGTTGTCCCTTCGGCGTTCAGCTTCTTGAAAAGCTGCATGATTTCCTCCCCCTGCGCCGAATTCAGGTTGCCGGTCGGCTCGTCGGCGAGGATGAGTCCGGGATTGGTGATGACGGCACGCGCCACACCGACCAGTTGCTGCTGCCCGCCGGAAAGTTGCGAGGGGAACAGGTCTTTCTTGCCGACTATCTGAAAGCGATCTAATGTGTCCGCGACGAGGGCTTTCCGCTCGGCGCGACCGACCCCTTTGTACAACAGCGGCGTTTCGAGATTCTCGTAAACGGTCAGGTCATCGATGAGATGATAGCTCTGGAAGACAAAGCCGATCGATTCCTTGTGGACTGCGGCCCGCTCTCTCTCCTTAAGGCGAGTGACGTCCTGACCGCTGAGCAAGTATTCCCCATCATCCGGCCCGTCGAGGAGCCCAAGGATATGCAGCAGAGTGGATTTCCCGGCGCCCGAGGGACCCATGATCGAAAGGAACTCCCCCGCCGGAATTTCCAGGTCGATACCGTTCAAGACAAAGGTTTTGCCTGCGGCCGTCTCAAAGAATCTGTAGATTCTCCTCAGCCGAATGATAAATTCACCGGCCGGGTGTTGAATTAAGCGATCGGGCTCAGTTTTGGTCGTGAACATACTTTGTCCTTTCTCCATTTCCTACTCGTACCGCAAGGTATCCGTCGGGCTGGCCGTCGCAGCCAGTGAAGCTTGAACAGCTACACCGGCAAAGGCCGCCAGCCACATGATCCCGGCAGCGACCCCCATCGAAATCAGGCTAATCGGGACGCGGAACAGGAAATCCTGCAGCCACCGATGTGACAACCAATAGGCAATGGGCGTGGCCACTGCGGTTGCCAGTATCATGGCCATCAGAAAGCGTTTCGAGAACAGCCACACCAGTGACGTCACAGATGCTCCCAGCACTTTGCGAATACCTATTTCTTTGGTTCTCTCGGCGATGAGATAGGCGCTGAGTCCAATCAAGCCGACGCAGGCCACCAGCAGCGCCAGCAGTGATCCTGACGTCAGGGTCCACGTGTAGCGCAGGTCGCGGCTGTAGTTGGCCTTGATATAGTCATCGAGGAGAAACGACTCGAAGGGCCGGTCGGGCATTACGCGGCGCCATTTGTCCGCTATCGCGGCGGTTACCTTTTGCCGCATGCCGGGCTTATAGCGAACATAGAGATACTCGCACCGATCCGGGTCGACAACCAGCACCAGGGTTGAATTGTAGCTGTACAGATTCCGGTAGTTGAAATCCTTCAGCATTGTCGAAACGGTGCTGGTATACCAGACTGAATCGCCGTCGGCCCTCGCCTCAACCTGGACGGGATTTCGCGTTGAGAAGCCGATCTCCTTGGCCGCCGATTGCGAGAAGTACATTTTGCCTTTTGCGTCCGCGGAGTCCGACAGGAGATTGCCGTTCACGTCGTTTAGACCCGTCAACGTCAGGAACCCCTTATCGATCCATATCATCGGCAATGCCGTTCTCTCGGGATGTCCGGCCCGGCTGAATGTCAGGCCATGGCAGTCGGAACCGCCAAGGACGTTGGAGGCTGCGCTTACCCGAGCAACACCGTCGAGCCTGGCAACTTCGGTGGTCATCACGTCACGTACGTGCGCGTTTTGATAGCCGAGAGGCACGATTATGGTGTTGTCTCTGGCAAATCCCAGGTCGGCGGTTGTTAGCATGGTGAGTTGATCGTGCCCGACCGCCGCACACATGAGCAGAACGGCAGAGATTCCAAATTGGGCAAGCACCAGGACGTTGCGATTACGCAAGAGCCAACCGGCGCGGCGTCGGCCGCAGAGACAGGCGGCCGGATGCAGGCCGGACAAATACAATGCCGGATACAGCCCGGCCAGGGCGCCCGATACGACAATGGCGGCGAGCGCAGCCACCCACAGCACCGGTGAGAAGAAATCAATCGAGAACTTTTCGCCGATCAGACGAGCGAAGGCCGGCGTCAGGGCCTCAAGGAGAATAAGAGCCAGGGCCACCGCCAGTCCGGCGGTCACCATACATTCAATGACAAACTGAGCGACAAGATCGGAACGCCCTCCGCCCAGCGCTTTGCGAATGCCGATCTCGCGTGTGCGACCGGAGGACCGAGCGAGGGTTAAGCCGGTGAAATTGGCGCATGCCAGAAACAAGATGATGAAAGCCGCGAGAGCATACGTATAGATCGTGCCGGGGTCGGTACCCGATTCAAGCTGTCCCCCGATCGGAGGAGATAGATGGATGCTTTTGATCGGCGCCAGGTGGTAGGTGACAGTCAATCCCGGTTCGGGCCGCCACCGGCGGGCGCTCGAAGTCAATTGCGATTCCACCCGGCCAGGGTCTATTCCATCTTTGACCAGCACATACGTCCAGGAGGCCGCGTCCCAGTGTTCGGCGAGACTGGGGATGTCCTCCAGTGCGCCCGCCAGGGAAGCGATACACTCCGGCCTGATGTGAGATGGGCCGCGTGGTTCGGCAAGCAGGCCGGTCACGATCACGTCTCGCCGACCGTTGAGGGTGAGTGTCCGGCCGATTACGTCCTGGGTCCCGAAGTATTTAATGGCGAGCGCCTTACTGAGGACAATACCGGAGGGTCCGCGCAGCGCCGTGACGGAGTTGCCCCGGGCGAGCGTGAAACCGAAGAAATCAAAGAAATTCGAATCGACGTAGAGCACCGGTTCATAGGCGAGCATTCTTCCGGCTTGCAGCACGCCCTGCATCCGGAGGACCCGGGTAGCCTTCTCGATTGACGGAACGTCCTGCACGGCCAGCGGCGCGAGCGGAACGCCGCTTCCGGCGCGCAAGCGGTAAAAACCATCCGAACGACATATCTCCTCGTGGACCTGGTACAGGCGATCGGCGTGCGGGTGGAAGCGGTCGTACGTCATCTCCCGCTCGATCCACATCGCAATCATCAGGCAGCATGCGATGCCGACCGCCAAACCGCCGATATTAATTCCGGCGTATACTTTGTCGCGAAGCAATCTTCGAAACGACGCAAGAAGGCAGCTTCTCAGCATTGCCCCCATCCCTCCTATCGATATGTCAGCATCTCAAGCATAATATTACTGACCACTTTCAATATTCCGCCTGCCCACGCGCGGCGCCAGGCTGTCAGGCACGGTGCCCGCGGAGGATATTCTCAGTGACCACCTTGCCATCGAGCAGATGGATTGTCCGTGTGCCGTAGTCGGCGTATGCCGGTGAGTGTGTGACCATTACTATGGTCGTGCCGGCGGCGTGCAGGTCGGTCAGGAGTTTCATGACCTCGTCGCCATGCATGGTGTCGAGGTTTCCGGTCGGCTCGTCGGCCAGGATAAGCTTCGGGCTTGCGATGATGGCACGTGAGACCGCCACTCGCTGCTGCTGACCGCCGGAAAGTTGCTGCGGGAAATGGTTGCGCCGGGCCATCAGCTCCATCCGTTCAAGAGTCTCTTCCACCCGTCGCTTGCGCTCGCCGGATGAAACGCCCAGGTAAAGCAGCGGCAGTTCGACATTTTCGAACACGGTTAGCTCGTCAATCAAATTGAAGCTCTGGAACACGAATCCGATATTTCGTTTCCGAAGATTGGCCCGGTCCCGCTCGCCGAATTTGGAAACCTCGGCACCGAGAAAATAGTAATCTCCCGAGGTCGGGTTGTCCAGGAGGCCGAGGATATTCAGGAGAGTCGATTTGCCGCAACCCGACGGGCCCATGACCGAGACAAATTCGCCGAAACAGACCTCGATGCTGACATTGTTCAGCGCCGAGGTCTCCACCTCCTCGGTCGTGTACAGCTTACAAAGCGAAGCCGTATTGATCATCGCCTTGTTGTTGCGCAGCGTATCGGTGGCATTCATATCAGGATTCCCTTTCCGCTCGATTACTTCAGCACCAGTCTTTCAAAATCGCCGTAATTGTCGTACGACGACGTTATCACGCGCTCGCCGGGTTCCAGACCCTCGAGCACTTCATAAGTCGTGGGATTCTGCCGTCCCAGTTTGATCCTGCGCCGGACGGCGTAGCCGCCGGACTTATCGACCACGTAAATCCAGTTGCCGCCGGTTGCCTGGTAGAAGCCGCCGCGCGGAATGATGAGTGTCGTGGTCGGTTCGCCCAGCGCCAGTCGCATCTGCACCGATTGTCCGCGGCGAATCCCACGCGGAAAATCGTCGTCGAAAACGAGGTCGATGTCGAACCGGTTGTCCTTCACCTCCGGGTAGATCTTCTGGACCGACAGCCGATACGATTTGCCGCCGATCTCGCAGTCCCCCGGCAGCCCCGTCTTGACGCGGGTGATATAATATTCGTCAACGGCTGCACGCAGCTTGTAGCTGTCGAGAACGTCAATCTGGCCGAGCCGGGCGCCGGCTGGTTTGAGTTCACCGACCTCGGCATTGAGTGCGCTGAGCTGTCCGCCGATAGGGGCGCGCAGGACGAGGTTGTTGAATTTTTCTTTGACTATCGCAAGGTTCTGCTGCATGCGCCCAACCGATTGCTCCAGCTCCTCGATCTGCATCTGCCGCATGATCGAATCCTGCCGCTGGCTCTCAGCCACGAGCCCCTGACGGATGATCCAGTAATCGTAATCATCCCTGGCGCTCTGGAACTCCTCGTCAGAGATCATGCCGTCCCGCTTAAGGGCTTTGGCGCGCTCGAAATTCCTGGTCTGCTTGCCGATCTGATAGGTCACCTCCGCCCCCTGCTCCTTAAGGGTCAGACGATTCTGTTCCATCGCCAGGCGCGTGGCCCGCAGGTTGTTCATCTGGTCGTAGAGGTCCGCCTCGCGGAACATCATTTCCATCTGCACGTTGGTGTTGGCCATGCGCAGCAGGGAATCCCCCTGCTTGACGAAGGCGCCCTCCTCAACGTAGATCGCCTCGATGCGCCCGCCATCGAGCGCGTCCATATAGACGGTCTTGATTGGCTGGACCGTGCCGGTCACAGGAATGAATTCCTGGAACGGGCCCGTTTCCACAGTTGCGATCGTGATCTTTTCCTGGTCCACATTAAGAGACGAGCGCGGGTCGGCAAAAAGGACGAGACCGATCGCGGCAAGGATGATCACCGACAAACCTGCCCACCAATAGAGACGCTTGCGGGGCCATTTTTTCCGCTCGATCCTTCGGTCCATGCCCGCCTGCGGAACGTGAGTGTCGCCGTCGGGTCCATTTTCAACTGGGTCTAGCATTTGCTCAATTATATATCAAAAAGCGTGCCGGCGTTGTGCGGCAACGGGTTGCTGCCGCGCACGATGGAAAAGTGTCTTAGAAGCATCCGCTGGCGGACATTAAGTGTGCGAAAACGGACACTTTTGCCGAGATTGGAATTGCGTATCTGTTTCGAGCATAGTAAATTATTACGTGTGTGGCTTAGCGGGTCTATATGGAGCTGGATGTGGGGCGGACTATGACCGAGAAATCGACACGAATCTCCGATAAGATCGGCCGCCTGCTCGTGGTCGACGACGATGACGACGTGCTGCAGGCCGCGCGGCTGCTTCTAAAGCAACACTTTGCTGCCGTCCACACAGAAACGCGACCGGACCGACTCCCGTCCCTCCTCCAGAACGAACGGTACGACGTCATTCTCCTGGACATGAACTTCGCACGCGACGTTTCCGGCGGAGAGGAGGGACTCTATTGGCTCGACCGGATTCTGGCAATCGATCCATCGGCCGTAGTCGTGCTCATTACGGCGTTTGGAGATGTCGACCTAGCGGTGCGGGCAATCAAGGCCGGCGCCACCGATTTCGTACTCAAGCCGTGGCAAAACGAGAAGCTCGTGGCAACGCTGATGGCGGCGGTGAGACTGCACCGTTCAAATGAACAGGCCCGAGTTCTCACCGAGCAGCAGCGACACCTGGTCAGGTCTCTCGACCAGCCTTTCTCCGAATTTATCGGTGCCAGCGCGGCGATGCGGCAGGTGTTCGACACCATCCAGCGGGTAGGGCCTACTGATGCAAATGTCCTGATCCTCGGTGAGAACGGCACCGGCAAAGAGCTCGTGGCGCGGGCGCTGCACCGGCACTCGAAACGAGCGGGGCAGATATTCGTCGGTGTCGATATGGGTGCGGTAAGCGACACGCTGTTCGAGAGCGAATTTTTCGGGCACGTCAAAGGGGCGTTCACGGATGCGCGCGAAGATCGAGCGGGGCGTTTTGAATTGGCCTCGGGCGGCACTCTGTTTCTGGATGAAATCGGCAACCTGCCACCACATATCCAAGCAAAACTGCTGACCGTACTGCAGGAACGAACCGTCACGCGTCTGGGCTCGAACAAGACGATTCCTGTCGATATCCGTCTTATCAGCGCCACCAATATGCCGATCCATGAGATGGTGCAGCAGCAGAAGTTCCGACAGGATCTTCTTTACCGCATTAACACGATTCAAATTGCCCTGCCGCCGCTCCGGGAGAGAATCGATGACATTGCGCCGCTGGCCGAGCACTTCCTGAATCTCTACTGCGCCCGCTATCATAAGGCGCGGAAGCGTCTCTCGGCGGGCACCCGCAAGCGGCTGGCCCATTACGTCTGGCCCGGCAACGTGCGGGAATTGCAGCACGCGGTTGAACGCGCCGTGATTATGTCTGACGGAAACTCTTTGTCGCCGAGTGATTTCCCCTTGTATGGCCCGATCGGCAAGGACACCAGGCTCGCGTTCAAGGAGCTGCATCTTGAAGAAGTGGAACGGACGGTCATCCGCAAAGTCCTGGCCAAGCATAACGGCAACCTGAGTCACGCCGCCAAGGAGCTCGGCTTGTCGCGGACGTCGCTCTATCGACGCATTCAGAAGTATGGCCTTTAAGCATTTCCGAATTCAAGTTATCGCGCGCGTGGCGTGCCTCGCGGTCACCATGGCCGCGTTCGGTTATGTCGTAGCGAGAACCTCGTTGGTCGCTACAGCCGTGCTGCTCGGTGCGCTCGTGGTCTACCAGATCTGGGCGCTCATCAATTTCGTCGAGCGCACCAATCGGCAGTTGACGCGCTTTCTCGAGGCCATTCGGCATCGGGATTTTGCCCAATCGTTTCCGGCGCTCGGTCTGGGACGGTCTTTCGAAGGGCTTTCAGCAGCCTTTTCGAAGGTCGCCGACGACTTCCGCCGAGCCCGGGCCGAAACGGAAGTGCAGCATCGCTATCTTCAAACCCTGGTCGAGCATATTGGGGTTGGAGTTATTGCCTTCCGCGACAACGGCGATGTGGAGCTCATCAACCACGCCGCCAAGAGGATGCTGGGCATCAATCACCTTAGGAATATCGATCGCCTTGAGGAGTTGGCCCGGTCGTTCCCTGAGACTCTTTACGGGCTCGACGCCGGCCAGCACGCTCTGGTCAAAGTCACCGTCGACTACGACACCCTGCAGTTGGCCATTCACGTCACCAAAATTCGCCAAGATACCCAATTGCTCACGCTCGTTTCGATCCAGAATATCGGCTCAGAACTGGCCGAGCAGGAGATGGTTGCGTGGCAAAACCTGATCCGCGTGTTGACGCATGAAATCATGAATTCGGTCACGCCTATCGCATCGTTGGCAGGATCGGTCAGCGATCTCGTCAGTAACGAGATTGCGTCACCACAGTTTCAGTCGAGAAAAGCCGTAAATCCGGAGGTTATGACCGACCTATCCGGGGCGCTGAATACAATTGAAAAGCGAAGCCAGGGCCTTCTGCATTTTGTCGAAGCCTACCGCAACCTGACCAGGATTCCGAAGCCGGAATTCCGCTTCGTCGCAGTGACAGAGTTGGTCAGTCGAGTGCAATGCCTTCTGGGCAGCCAGATCTCAGAGGGAAATATCCGGCTGACCATCGATATCGATCCGCCCGATCTGCAATTGGCCGCAGACCCCGGCTTGATCGAGCAAGTCCTTATCAACCTCGTTCTGAATTCCATTCAGGCGTTGAACGGGCAGGCCGAAGGCGCGATCACCGTGCACGCCTACGTCGGCCGCGGCGGCAAGACGCTGATTGAGGTGATGGACGACGGCCCCGGCATCGTCGAAAGCGCTTTAGACAAGGTATTCATTCCATTTTTCACGACGAAAAAGGGCGGCACGGGTATCGGCCTTGCACTCTCCCGCCAGATCATGCGCCTGCACGGCGGCAATATCACGGTCCGCTCCACTCCCGACGGCACCACCTGCTTTGCGCTTAGCCTTTGATTCCGACGCCTTCGGACGTCGCGGCGTTATCGAGATCGCTAACGCATCGCCCCACGGCGAGACGCTTCTCCCGGAAGCTGCGCATCCTTGTGGCGCTCTAGGCGCCTTGCGTTGCCCCAGGTCTTGAGGTTCAATTGAGGTGAGCGGCCCGGCCGACAAAAGCGCGAATTAAGCGGCCGCAGAGACCAGTCCGCTCCGGCGGATTCTTAGGTAGCCCGCGGGTGGGTGAGCCGAGCCAGGTAATCGCCGCTATCCTCTTCAAGGACCATCTCACATTCCCATCCCGCGCGCCCAGCCTGCGTATCCAAAGTTTGAGGATCAACATGGAGCCAGCCGCAATATGGACCGACATGGCCCTTGTACTCGAACTGAAGGCGGAGCTCCTCTATGTACCGCCCCGCTCGCCGATTGGATTCATGATAGGCCAAATGATCCGGGTCGTCAGTTTCGCTGACATCCAGGGAGTGGAGCAATATCTGTCCGTGCGCGCTGGTAATTCGGTGAGCATGGACTAGAAAACGAGCCAGACCTTGAATGTCTTCGACCATACCGATGCCATGGCCGAGCATCAGCAGCGTGTCGAAGGGACCTTCCTCGAAATCGAAGACATCAACATAACGCACGTCTGCAATACCTCGCTCTGTCATAATCTCGACGGCTTGGGGACTGATGTCGATAGCCGTGACCAACCTTCCTTGAGATTGCAGAACAAGACTGTGAATCCCGGTTCCCGCCCCAATGTCCAATACATGGCCTTGGCAATGATCGATGGCAGCGATTTCGATAGGGGTGAATTCGTCCGGTGACCGGTAGAATTGGCTCACCGGCAATGAATCTCGGAGCCCGTCATCGCGACGAATTGCGATCTGGGCAGATGTCTCGCCTCGAAAATAAGCAAGCAAGGCGAGACCATGGGGGGTCATGGCATTACGATTTATTCTGATCATCCACCAAATCCATCGGCCACCATAGGCAGACTACCTCACAGGTTCATAATTGCCACTTATCCTGTTTACTGATTGCAAGATAGATTCTTCACACAATTATGGCAAATTCAAAATGTGATATAGACAATGACCGAAGGTTTGCTGAAATCACTACAAAAAAGTCCGATTTCACCGGGCTCCTGGAATCTATGGCGGGGTTGACGTCACAATAGACAGGACTTTTCGACTCAATTTTGAGATTGAATAGAAATGGCGGCCCCAATATCACTCCCCCGAGCACCGGTAAGCTTGGATTTTTCTCACCAATGACACTTCGCCGGAATTGGCGAAAACCGCTGGAAAATAATCAGATTGTGGTCAGGCAGGTCTAATCCTTCACACACCAAACCAAAAATCCCCAGCGAAAGCAGTTGGTCCCACGGAAGATAGTTGCAGCGTCGTAAGACAGGCTGCGGCCCCACCCGCCATTACCACCGCCCACCGTGGAAGACCAGAAGTCGGCTGACTGACCCATAGGCCAGAATGAGTCAATAACGCCGCTAATGAGGTCACCGGCAGCGGGACCCAAGGGTGCTGTCGCATTGGCATTTAAACCTCCTATTGAAGCGGACGGTTCGAAGCTGTTGCGACCCCGACATAACTTTTTGTTATATGCATTTTGCTTGATTATGACGATAAAAAACCGAAGTTTTGCGCTTCGGCTCTGTACGTTCATGGAGGGCCATAGTAAACATATACCACAACTCGATTATATCGAACGTGTAAACATTCGTCGAATTACTGTGCGGATCGTGACCTTTTTTCAAAAATCGATTTTCAGGCAAGAAATATGGCCGTTTGTGCGACAGCCGGATTGTGGCTTTTGCCAGACCGGTACCGGCGGATTCAGCGAAATTCACGCGCAGAAGATTGGATCACCGGCATGCGCAACTCTTATGTTGCTCGGCATTCAGTTGGGTTTCGACATTAAGCCGTAGGCAGGGCCGTCCTTTACGACTTCATCGAGCTTTGTGCACGCCTCAATCAACACAGCATCAATGCTCTGATCAATATTCGGCTCAGGCAGTTCCGATGCTTCAATCGATTCGATATTCCAGATTCCCTGCTGCCATGAGATACCCTTTAGCAGCGCCGCGCGCCCTTTGGCTTCTCCGCAATCCGCCGCAATGATCTTACCGCCGTCAAGATAGACCGTCAATTGATTACCGAATGCGGTGACCGATATCCGGGTCGGCCGCCGGTTGCCGCGAAAGCTCTCAAGAATATCGGTCAGGCACATATCGTTTAGTGAACCATGAGTGCCCAGCCGCTCGGTCAATGACACTCGATGCCGGTATTGCTCCTCAAGACGGTTTTTTATGCGTGCGAGTTTTGTGACCACCGCCTGGGCCGGGGCCGTGGCGGGGAGAATTTCCTCCACGCCGTGCGATAAGAGGCGAAGGCCATCGGTCACGAATTCCTCATCGAGCAATAATACGATTCGCAATTGATTTAAAGCGAGACCGCGAAGCGCCAGGCTCATCAGAGTATCATAAACGTCTTGCACCGAGCCCCGGTTACGAATGATCAGCGCGTCCGATTTGACGTCACTGCAGCTCTGGACACACTCGCTGATATTAGATGAGAAGGTCACGCCGAAGTCCGATTCCTCCAGGGCCTTGGTCAGTTCAACTGGCTGACATCCCCCCGATTCATAGATATGCACGGAGAATATGTTCGGGCGGAGCAGTCGCGCGGCAGAATCGTCGCGCACTATATCGACTAGGGCGCCGATAACGGACGGAATCACTTTTCCCCTCATCCGGTCTTCCAACTTCGTCCGGACCACGTCCACCTGATAAACGGCGCTGGAACAATCCGGCCAAAGATTGCAGAAAACGTCAGCGGTAGTCAGGATATATCCCCCCATAGCTTCGACGCCTTCCGACTCCGGCCCGTCTTCGCCCATCGGGCCGTACATCCGCCGGAGAAGCCGCACGACCAACGGCGGAAAATCCCACGATTCGAGTCTGGAGGCCGAAAGGCCGATAATATCGGTCTGCTGTAGCCCCTCAGTACTCCGTAGGTTCTCCTCGGCCATGTTGTGCAGGTAAGCGGCCGTCGTAATTATGGGCCGGTAATGATCCGGGATCCCCAGGCGTACCGCCATTCGATCGGCAAATCTCGCCACAATGGCGGCATGATCGGCAACGGCACTTCCCTGGCTATCACTGAGACGACTGAACAGGGTTAGATTTTGCCTGATCAAATCGAAGGTCGTCTGCTCTCTCGTATCGTTCATCAGTATCGACGCTTCCGAGCGGTAATACCGGATGGGGGTCTCAGGCTTGGTCGTCTGCATCCGCTGGACGAATTCATTTTTTTGCCCATGAAGGTTCTCGTGGATGAAGACACATGCCACCTCTCGCCCCTCCAGTTCAACGGCCGCCTGATCCAGGCTGTTTACCGTGACCGCTTCACACCGTTCGGCGGTCAGAGCGAATACGAGATGTTGGGCGATGTGTCCCGTGGGGCTGACAAACAGCACTGTTTTTTGTCCCGGCGGGTCAGTTGAATCGTGCTTGGGCCCGGGAACCTCATCGGGCGCGGCCGGTGCCGGCTCTTCCGTGTCTGTCGGTCGCTCGGTCTCACCGGTACCCGCATCATCCCCGTCTGCAGGATCTTCAGGCGCCTTGTCTTCTGCCGGAGCCTCAGGCGTCGGGTATTCACTGGCTATCCTCTGATACATGAAATCGAATACTTTTTCGTCAGCCAGATGCCATTCAATATCTATATTGGGCAGACGAGCAGAGAGTTCGCTACGGTGACTGTCGTCCATCGTTGCGCCGCAAATGAGCTTCAGCCGATGACTTTCGGGATCGAAATATGTGGGGACTGCCCCCATTCGCCGAAATTCATCTACCGACACGAGTGCGAATATCGGCGCTAATTCCTGATATGTCGATTGCATGAATTCAATTCCCCTCGAGTTGGAAGTTGATTGTTCTCACCGTCATTATTTATGTCGTCCCCTTGACTATTCAATTCAACCGTGATACACCCTCATGTTTCTTCTATCGGCAATAGCGGGAAGAATGTTAGGGGTCGGAGTATCAGCAGGCCTGTGCCGGACATGGTCTTGGGTGCAGGGTCGGCCCGCCCGTCAACACCGGCTTCCATAATCCCGGGCCTGCCAATTGCCTTCGCGATGTTTTCTACGTCTATTCCCCAAAAGCCATTTTATAAGAATTGCATAAGCCGGTTAAAGCGGCGAGTCAGGGATTCTATAGGAGATACTTTCGTGAAAAGCGGGGTGACGTCTACGCCAGTGGAACTCGTTGGAAATCATTGAAATAGATATCAACGCCTCAGTCATTTGGCCATGGTCAGAGAACTCAAGCTAAACCAACGAAATCACCAGGGAAGCCCGCAGAAATCGATCTTGCCTTCAGGCCAAGGTATTCCGCCACACTCATTCACCATGATCAAACCGCCGCAACTCCTGCTGCCGGTAGGCTGAACGAAGACATTTTGCCCGCCCACGGTTCGCCACCCCATTCTGGAGTAGAGAGATTCAAGTCTTGGTTTGCATGTCAGTAAACCGAATGGCAATTCGAGTCTGTTCCTAACGAAGGCCGCGGCTTCCTTCATTATCACGGTGGCGTAGCCTCTACCACGATTTTCGGGCTCGGTTATCAGAAAGCCTACCCCGGCAATCAAAAGAGGCCTTTGATTTATGGTGATAGTCCGCTGCAGAACGCCCACCTGGGTCACCGGTTCACCCCGCAAATAGCCGAGTACGTACCATTGCGGGATGGCGTATATCATCGAGTCATCGCCGAACTCACGATCATGAGCGCGACGGATGAAGCTGACAAGTTCCGGGGTCAGCTCATTTGCAGTATAGAAATTGATTCTAAAGTAGTCCATGTTTCAAGTTACCCAGGCCATTATTCCAAGTACTCTCCGGTGACTTTTATGTCTACGAAGGTGGACCGAGTGTGTTTCCTCATTGCCGCGAACTATCCCCATATAATCTTGGCAAAACGTTTTACCAGCATTAAAAATACGCCGGAATAGATCCGGGGCTTTCAATGTCAGTGGCAGGGTTGACGTCACGATAGACAGAACTTTTCGGCTAAACTTCACGCTGGAATGAAAATGGCGGCCCCAATATCACTCTCCCGACACTTAAGCGGTATTCGCTTTCGGTATCCGATGGGTCTGTGCCATTGTCAATGGAGCACTGGAAAATAATAAGATACGACAAAGGGGCTGAGTGAGCCACCACTTCTGACGACCACTCTAATAGGTTAAATGCATGACCGCGCCAGACAAATAGAAATCAGCGGATATTACCCGCGCCTTTCGAAATTCTATCTCTTCTCGAACCCGGCCCGTCGCGAGGTCGTGGAACTCGACACTTTTATCTATTTTTTTCTTGTTTAGCTGACGGCGCGATAGTATCTATGCATTAGTACTTACGGTATCCATTTGATGATATATGGGAAAAATAGACATAGCGAGATATCTGAGGTTGACGTCGAACTACCTTTGGGCGGTAGTCCTCTGAAGATTTCCCTTGCGACCGGCAAGTCTTATCATATTCGCCTATTGCCTCCGCGCTACTCGATCGAAATCGATCTGGTCGACGAACTCGGTCGGCCGGCCGCCGGTGAGGTCTATCGCGTCGAAATGCTCGACGGAACGATCGTGAAGGAAGACAAGCTGGACAGAAACGGCTATGCTCGCGTCGAGGGTTTTTCTTCCGAGGAGTGCATCATTTCGTTCCCCCTGCTGGACCTCGACGCCTGGTCGTATCTGGGGTACAGCGAATAACAGGATCAATCAAGACCATGCATGTAGCCAAGTTTAAAAATCCCAAGAGTGCCCGAGTTGAGTTGGAGGCCGGTGAAAATCTATTGAGCGTCATCCAGGATACGAATAATAAACTGGTAGGCTACCAGCACTCGTTCAATGCGATCATGGATGCGCTTAAGAAGGACCGAAATTTCAAAGGGAGGCACTGGTGGCTAATGCCGGGCGACGTGCTCAGGCTGCCGGCTTTGCCTGCCGATCCGGAGGATGGTGTCCGCGCCGGAGTTTGCCGCGCCCATCACTTCCAGCTCCATCGAAAACCGCAGATAATAGATGTGTATATTGGTTTCATGGATGAGGAGGTGAACGCCCGGCTCAACAAGCTGATTCAAATTGAGGTCGAAAAACCAGCTGCCCAGCAGCGACCCGTTATTCTCCTGGAGCGAGGTAAAATCGATCCGGGAAAGCCTATTCTTGAATGGCGAATGGGCAATTATAAAATCGGCGATAAGGCAACGCCTATTCGCAAGATCCTGCGCGTTTCACCGCAGGGGGAAATGGATACATGGGAAACAAAGCAGGGAAATTGGCATGAGGGGCATCAGCCGATTGACATGCCGACGAATCTACAGTTAATGAGTAGTTGGTTTCGGAAATATCGGCTTAAGCGGTGGGCGGACAAACAAAAAGAATCGTTCGATCCGGAAGATATCATCGCCCGGGCGATGGGCGTCTACATGCAATCCGACCTTGGCTCCGACCTTACCTGGCTGGCCCGGGGGCTTAAAGTAAAAAAGTATTTCGACATTATCAAAATGCTCCAGCATCGAGGCAAATCCAGCACAAAGAGCAAGCTGCCGAAAAACGCCACCGGTGACGGGCCGTGGCTTTCGGTTGTAAGGTTTGACGTCGGCGAACACAACCTGCTGGCCCCTATCGTCGTCATCCGCTCACCGGAGATGGGTCTGCAGCCAAGCCTGATGTGCCCGTACCTGGCCTTTCTCTTCAAGGCCCTCTCGGCGGCCTCGAGTGAATTCGCGGCCATCGAGGCCAAACAGAGAAAAGTGATAGTCCATGCCAAGGGGGGATGGGAGAAGTCCAAGAATACGGACAAGGAAGAATTGTGGGAAAATATCGAAGAGAATGCGGCAATATACCCGACCGGCAAGAAGCTGAAAAAGTGGCCGGTGTGGGAATGGCCGCTGCGTGTCTCGCAGTTTGGAGGCCAGGGAAGTACCAGCGCCCTTGAGGGGTTTCGGCCCGGCAGCATCGACACCGTTATCGCCAGTCTGCTTGTCGGTTTCGAGGTATCCAGCGATGTTGGCGTGACGGCTACGAATGGTTCGAGGACACAGGATTTTGACTATCAGGGTAAGGCGGACAGCACTGAGGATGCTCCTCACCGGGTTGTGAGGGACAAGATGTTGGGGCCGGACGAGCACGTACCGAAGGAGCCGGTACCTCCCGTATTCAATAAGAAGGATGTGAGAGCTGGACAGACGACGTCTCACGTGTATGCGGTAATCTCCCTGTGTACGCCGGCCGGGATCTACGATTTCATGCGGCAAGAGGTACAGCCCGACGCTGGCGCCGACATCAAGGCAAAGATAGAAGAGGCGATTAATACTGCCCAGACGTTTTTTTGGAATAACGCAATGACCATTAAGACAAATATGGCCAACCGCAAAATCGATGAGGATAATCCGTTCGGTACGTATGAGAAGAACCTCTTCCGTGATGATGAACAGCCAACTCTGCACGCCGTGATAAGTAAAATCAAAACGGCCTATGCCGAAACCATTTTCAAACGTGACGATCGA
Source organism: uncultured Ignavibacteriales bacterium (assembly GCA_964549765.1). Classification (GTDB taxonomy): domain Bacteria; phylum Zixibacteria; class MSB-5A5; order GN15; family JAAZOE01; genus CAZJWR01. The sequence continues at coordinate 1,513 of CAZJWR010000054.1, read as the reverse complement.
AACCCGGTCGTAACCCTGACTGTCACGTATTTCGGCGGGGATAAAGACAAGGAAGCCGCCGACGCTCTCGGCATTCGAGGTGTGGCCATGGAAGACTATCATGTGCTAAGAGTCTTGCGCAGCGCCGTGGCCGAAGGCGTTCTGGAAGATTCGGCCTATCCCATTATCCTGGACTGGCGGGTGGACCGAATCAACTGCGATCCCAAGGAGCTGCCCGAAAAAGTAGAAGCCGACTTCAACACCTTTTACGCTACGAAGGAGAAAAGCAAAAAGGTGCTGGCCGAGCGATTACTCTCTATTGACGATTATGTCAAAGTTATTATCTGGGGGATGCGCGGATTGCGGCAGGAAGACATTATTAGAAACGCTGCTCTCAAAGAATGCCTGGATTGGAAGTACGCCAAAACCATTGCCGACGACCAGTGGCCTAATTATTTCTGGTCGTTCACTCACACACCAGAAAAGGCAGATTTCTTTGTGCCCGATCCATTCTGTGTAGAAATCGCCACTGACTTTATTAATGAATTGGCGGATATGAATCCGGACGAAGCGAATTCAGGCATTGCCAATTTACCCGAGAAAAATTCCCGGAAGAAATCAGCCCGAAATTTGGCCAAAGCCGTACAGAAGGCCTGGTTGAACGAGGATACGAAAGACAGCACATGGAATATAATATATACATCAACCGCCGCTGAGGGAACGAAAGCCAAAATAGAGATGCTGATGACGCATCTCCGCGATCAATGTAATTTTGGGGTAGCGGAAGCTGATGACACCAAAGTGAAGACCTGGCTGCGGCCGGGGGGAAAGTGGGAGGGTGTCGGCAACATTGCCACCCTGCAGGAGGCCGCCAACAAAGAGAAATTCAAAGCTGCGGCGATAGACCGGGCATTTTATAAATCGTCCAATATGATGGCCCTGCAAACCTTTGCCGACCACGGCCTGTGGTAAGACGAGCCGCCGCCGCCCGCCTGACTTTAATTCCGTCCTTCAATCCGAAAAACTCGTACTGTACGAATTAATATACTTGAGCGCCGGTTGTTGTCAAAAAGTGTAAATCTGCTAATATATCATTCCGGGCGATATTGAAGTCAATAGAGCTCCTTTTTCATTTCATAGCCCTATATTTACTCTTTCCCCCAAGATCGTTCATCCTGGCCCATTATGACCAAAGTAACTCAAATATGGTTTCGACTTGAACCAAAAGACGAAAGGCTCATTGAGCGAGAGGCCAAACATGAAAGAAGATCAACGTCAGATTTCATCAGATAGGAGATTTCGGGCATAAATAAAGTGGGGTTGACATCACAATAGACAAAACTTTTCGTATATCGTTTCAGATCAAATAGAAAAGAGTGACCCCAATATCACTCTCTCCAAACTATTGTGAAGTTCGGTTTTGAGATACAAACCACCTATTCTATGGTTAACGGATGACGTTGGAAGGTAATCTGGATCTGCTAGTGTAGTGCGTCGTAATTATCTTGACATTTAATTTGAGTTTTGGTATGCT
>CAZJWR010000053.1:23147-26011 GCA_964549765.1 uncultured Ignavibacteriales bacterium | reverse complement strand
GCAGGCCAAGGAAATGGCCGACGGCGGGCATGTCAAAATCAACGGCAATCGGGCCAAGCCGGCGCACGATATCAAGGTCGACGACATCATCGAGATCACCGGCAAATCGCATATCAAGCTGCGAGTGATCAAAGTCCCCACGAGCAACACCGTGCCCAAAACCGTCCGCGACGAATATTTCACCATCCTCGACCGCACCCCGGCGGCGGATTTGGATTTGTAGAAAATTGGCAGGGTCACATGGATCCTGCTCTACCCATCTTCAATCGCTAACCATCCCTAACGATTTTCATTTAGGTCGGGAGCCCCGCGCTCCCGATAAATAATGGGCCACCGGCATAATTGCATTATTGTTTAATTTTTTCTTGACAAAGTCTACGGCCGTTCCGTCTTTAGTACAAGAAGGTGATAGAACCATTTAGATTAGCAATAGTGCATCATCCGGGCAGTTTACTAACCGGTCAATTTTTACGGCATCCTGAGTTGGCATGCCGCCTGATCGCACCTGTGCAGGCAGCACGATTTTTCGATCGAATGAACCGGGGGTAAACGAAATCTTTGGCGCAAGGGGGAGAAGATGTTCAGCCGAATTAATATGAGGATCGCCGTCGGTGTTATTTTGTGCGTGCTCGCCTGCGGCACAATGGCGACACCGGAAGTGATTAGGGGCACGATTTTCGAGGTAGATTGTAATTGGGAATCGGAGTCAGCAGAGGGCGTGGTCACATTGCACGTTACAGCTGGAATAATGAACCCCCATCTCCAGTGCGATGAGTATGGCCTTATAATTCGGAATATTGATAATCTCGTGTATGACGGACCCGATTCTGTTAAAACGCCGGTGAGCAAAAACGGAAAAGCGGAATTTGATATAATGGTTCAAATTCCTCCAAATGACACTTCTGGTTTTGATTTTATAATTACTGCATGTGGGCTTCGGCAACCGGGAAGAGCATACTGGGTCACGAAGGATGATTCAATATATTTCTACCGTGGCAATCCCCGGTTATATAGTGATTTCGGACGCTGGGATGAGAAACCCGGAATCGACAGCTCACACTTGAAGGAAAGTCGAGAAGCTCAGCGGCGAGGGGCACATTCAATACTTTTTGATACGACCGGCGCAATCATTGCCGAATGGTATGAGAACGAAGGTCCCGATTCGGCTACGGCCCGGTTTCTGGAAGAGCGCAGCCGCCGTATCGATTCCGTTGAACAGGCCAGACAGGAAAAAGCGCGTAAATTACAAGCCCATCAGGATTCATTACACTGGGATACGACGATTATCTATGTACGCGGCGATTCCGGGGGAGTGCCGTACAAACTGCCGCCGGGCATGACGCGGAAAGAATCCAGCCGTTGGTATCACCTGAAGGAAATAGAAAAAACGCCGTTAACCGGGCAGGCCTCGCAGATGTATCGAATCGGCGACAAGCTCTACCAGCGATTCGAGGGTGAACGGTTTTTCCATCCCTCGGAGGCGATATCAGACCGACGGGAATGGTTGCGCGAGCGGGCCGAAAATCGTAAAAAAGCCCGAGAGGAAGGCTATGGGATGTACCGGCTGGAGCTTCGGACACGGGAGGATTACGAACTGGCGTTCGAGAAGATCAAGTTCCTGACGTACATGGACAATCCGGGAATGTATCGGGCGGTTTTATCGGACGAGCAGGTGCGCATGTTGCGCGACGCTGGCATCAAGGTGACGCCGCTGGTGAAGGATAAAGACAACGGTAATGAAGATTCCCTCCAAGCTCCAAACCCAGAGGAATCTTTACCGGATGAAATAAACTACCATATGGCCCCGCAAAGGGGGCGCGAGACCATCTTCTTTGATGATATTATCCGTTCCGGCAGGTCTTGCCCGCCCCGGGCGGGTGTGACCTGCCGGTCTCTATGCCCAATCTCGAAATATTGGCACGTTTCCCGAGGATGATTCTGTTGCGTAGTCCGACGCGCTCGACCATTGCCATTCGTTGGGCTCCTCAACGAGACCGGCCTTTACCGGATTATTGTGAATGTATTCCAATTTGGATACAAGGACGCGCTCCGATGTAATGACGACCCGGTCGTATCGAGGCATCCAAATCATTGTGGATTCAAGCCCCAAGTCCTTGGCCGCTTTCTGCGAGATATATTTTTTGAAATCACGCATGAAGCTGGACAACCGTTTACCCTCAATGCTCATAAGGATATGTATATGGCTCGGCATGAAAACATAACCCAGAATCAGGGCCTGGTATTTTTTGGAGCAGAAGATGAGAGAATCGGCGAGCTTTTGATACATGCCAGGGACGTCGCCGAGCTTGCTCCAGTCTTTGAATGTGTTTGTGACGAAGAAGTAATGGCCGTAATCCTGTGCCGGAAACCTTAACCCCATGGCGATAATGTATTGATTGTTTAAGTCGAAACAATCGCAAATTGGAGCGTCAGGTCACAATTCGTCCGCAAAGCCGGACGAATCAAGACCTGACGCAACATGAAAGTTAATCGCAATTGGCGGGATCACACGGATCCCGCCCTACAGTACTAAATCGTTGTTCCCGTCAGGTCCGTGATGATTTTGTCGGCGACGAGGAAGCCGGCGTCGGTCAGGCGTAAAAAGCCGGGGCCGTCATGCAAATATCCACCGCCAACATAACGAGCCACAGCCGGGCTTTCCAATAAAAGCACGGCCGGCTCGCCGAAATGCAACACCAGACTCTGCTTGTCGAGCCCATCGGCGGTGCGAAGCGACAGCATGACAATCTCCATCATTCGCTGACGCTCGGTCAACTCCTCGACAAACCCAATCGGCAAAATCCCCGATTCGACCGCCTTGATGTACCGCTCGATATCCATGATGTCGGCGTAGCGACGATTAT
>CAZJWR010000053.1:0-23047 GCA_964549765.1 uncultured Ignavibacteriales bacterium | reverse complement strand
AGATCGGCCCCGATATTTTCGTACCCGGCCGACCGCGCTCGGTAGAAGGCCCGATAGATTTGCCGGGTCGTCTGAAATCGCCCCAGTTTCCGCAGCGATTGTGTTGAAAACGACTGCGCGCCGATGACGATACGGTTGACGCCCGCCCGATAGCTCCGTTCGGCGAATTCGTCGGTCAGACTCTCGGGATTGGCCTCGATGGTGAACTCATACCCGGGCAAAAACCGGCTGTACGATTTCACCACGCCGATCCATTCTTCGAGCAGCTTGGGGCGGATCAGCGACGGCGTCCCGCCGCCGATGTAGATCGAGGCAACATCTATCGGTTCACGGCCCATCGCCAGAAACACCATTTCGGTCTCATAGCGGATGGCCCGGAAGACATTTTCGGCCATTTCAGCGTGGTATGGCTCTTTGAAAAAATCGCAATAATTGCAGCGATTGGTGCAGAAAGGAAAATGGACGTAAATCGCGACCGCTCCCGGATAGGGGCGGAAGATATTCTCAGAGACCGGCTCCGATTCGATCAAGGCGGACTCGTCCGAAAAAGGTAACGAGGTTATGGAAGGCAATTTCGAAGAACTCAAGTATATACGGCGGTTTCCATTCGGGGGAGTCGGGGTCGGGTTCATAGGAGAAATATACGAAAAGGGCCTTGCCTTTGAGAAGACTTTTGTCAACCGGCCCCCAAAAACGGCTGTCCTGGCTGTCGTCCCGGTTGTCGCCCATCATAAAATATTGATTCTCGCCAAGTTCGAGCGGTCCGAAATTATCGCGATTGGACAGCACCGACGGCAGGATCTTGAAATCGATATATTTGCACAGAGGCGGGATTTCGGCGACGTAGTTGTCGACATACAGCACTTTGTCGACGATTTCCACCTTCTGGCCCGGCCCCGCGACGATACGCTTAATGTAGTCGCGTGAGGCATCGGCCGGATTTTCGAAAACGACGACGTCGCCGACCTGCGGTTCCGAAAATTTATAGGCCAGCTGGTTGACGAAAATATAATCGCCCTCGGTGAGGGTATCCTCCATGGAACCGGACGCCACCCGGTAGGCGGAAACGACAAAAACACGCAAAAGCGCCGCCACCAGCAGCGCGATGATGATCGTTTCGGCGTATTCGCGAAGAAGGGACTTTTGTTTCTTTACCTTTTTGGCCTTCTTGGGTGCCGGCTTCGGCTTGGTATCGTATCCCGTGTACTGCGGATCGAAACCGTAATCTGTCGTACTGAACGGTGATTCCATATGATGATATTATCGGCGGGAGGCATGGGATATTTACTGGGGCCGGGAAAATAGCGGGAAGCCATCTGTCCGCATTACCGCGGGGCGCGAGCAAAAAAAACCGGCGGCCGACATGGAGTCGGTCGCCGGGATATTTTTCCGGCTATGGTGCTATTGATTTCGCCGGCAAGTCGAAGACTATAACCGGATCAGGTTCGAGGCGACGCTTCGTTTACAATGAATATTTGCCGAAATCCTCGGGGTCGATCCGTTTCAAACGATCCTTCAGGGATTCCGGAGCGCCCGCCTTGGGCGGCGAATTGGCCGCATCTTCGTCGGTTTCCTCTTTCTGCTCGACCGTAAACAGCTCCTCTTCGGCGTAGATCGGGCAGCCGGCTTTCAGCGCCAGGGCAATCGAATCAGACGGGCGGGAATCGACAGTGATACTGCGGCCGTCGATGCTAATATAGAGACGGGCGTAAAACGTCTGCTCTTTCAGCTCGGTCACTTCGACCTTGTCCAGCTTACCGCCCATGGCGTCGATGGTGTTTTTGAAAAGGTCATGGGTCAGGGGCCGTTTCGATCCCAACCCCGAAATTTCCATCGCGATCGCCCAAGCCTCGTTGTGGCCGATCCAGATCGGAAGAACTTTTTCCAATTTCTTCGATGCCAAAACGACCACCGGCGAATTGGAGACCATATCCATGGCCAGCCCGTCGATATGGACTTTTACCATTGCCATCAGGTCGCCTTTTTCTCTACGATGAGTTTGATGTTGGCGGAAATGTCTTTATCGACCTTGATTTTGATCGTGTACACGCCCAGCGCCTTGATCGGCTCATCCAGCAGAATATCGCGCCGTTCCACCGTCCGGCCGGCTTCGGCGATCAGATCGGCGATCGTGTGGGTGGTGACCGATCCGAATACCTTGCCGTCCTCGTCGGTGACCAGTTGGCCGGTCAGGGACAGTTTTTCCAGCTCGTCGCGGACTTTTTCGGCGCCCTGGCGGCGCTTCTTGTCCCGCAGGTCTTTCTGCTGCTTGATATGATCGACGGCGCGCAGGTTGCCTTTGCTGGCCGACACGGCCAGGTTGCGCGGCAGGAGGAAATTCCGGGCGTAGCCGGTTTTTACCTCGACCGTCTGCCCGGCGGTGCCGAGCTTGTCGATATCCTCAGTCAGTATCACTTTCATTGTATCTCGATCCTTTCATATCCCGTTTTATCCCAGCGTATGCGCCCGGACCCGCCGGAAATCGAAATAGCTGTCGAACAGGCCGGCCACCGAGGCCGCGATCAGGCCGATGATATGCATCAGCCCCAGGCCAATGTAAAATACGGCCCGAATTATCACCGGCAGGCGCAGCCGCCGCAGGGCGTACTCGGCGAGCGCCAATCCGCACACGGCATAGAGCACAAAAAGCACAAAAGCGATGTTGTCGGCCGCGATCTGCACAACGCCGTTGATAACCAAGCGGGCGATCAAAACCACGCCGAGAAAATATAACACCTTTTCCGGCACTTTCCAATAAATGAACGGCCCGAAGCCGGGAAAATAGCTGTCCCGGCGCGTGTAATACCATTCCGTTATTATGAACGCTACGAACAGCTGACCGATTCCGGCCATGATAATCAGGCCGGGCAGCAGCCGGGTAAGAATCCGCGTCATATACAGCAGCTGGTCGGTCAATTTGTTGGCAGTGTCCTGACTGTACCCGCCGCCCATCGGCCCCGTGATCATCTTCTCGATACTGTCGTTCATATGATTGATTTGCTCGACCAGACCACCGCCGCTCTGCAGGTACGTCATCGCCAGAAATATCGCCATCAGGACGGCCGCCAGGCCGAACGCCTTCCCGGCTTTCCCCCCCCGGCTGATCAACGCGCCCAGGAGAATCGACGGAATCACCGCCTTAAGCCACATGGGCAGAAACAACGCGGTCGGCAACGGGGCCACACCGGGGGCGACCCCGATCAGAAATCCGATTGCGGCCGCCGCCATTATCAGGCGGAGCCGCCCGTCGATAATCGCCATAATCAGCGAAGTCATGAGAGCAATCTCCAGCATGTACACGACGAAGCCGAACATTGCCTGCATCAGGAAGAAATCGGTGAGTAGGGGAAGGATCATCCAATAGGGAAGCCCGACCGCCAATACTACCGCCACGGCAGCGATTATCGTGCGCGCATTCACTCTGATGACGCCGCTCTACTTAAAAGTTTCCGCCACGTAGGGCAGGATGGCCAGATGACGGGCTCGCTTGACGGCGACCGTCAATTGACGTTGATGCCGGGCGCAGCTGCCGGAAATCCGCCGGGGAATGATTTTGCCCCGTTCGGTGACAAACCGCCGCAACAGCCGCTCATCATGGTAATCAATGTGAACGACATTATTTTCGCAAAAGCGGCAATGCCGTTTCTTTCTTCTATCCATCACGTTATAGCCTCTCTATTTTGTATAATCGTTTGTTCTATTGTCATGTCCCGCTACAGTAGTTCATCGCTGGGCCGTTCGGGCTCGGGGGCTTCCGCTTCGGTCGTCTCGGCTTCGGCTGGAGCCGTTTCCGCCGGCGGCTCGGCCGGCTTCTCTTCCGGCTGCTGCTCCCGCTGTTCCTCCCGTTCGGCTTCCTTGCGTGCTTCCGCTCTTTCCTTCTGGTCCTTTCGGCGTATGCTGAAATCCTGGTACCGGCAGGTGAGAAAACGAAGGCAGGCTTCATCGAGGCGCATGCGACGCTCCAATTCATTAACCAGTTCGGCCGTCCCGTCGAAAATCAGGTTGACGTAGTATCCCTGATTCAGATTCTCGATCATGTAGGCCATCCGCCGCATACCCATGCGGCTTTCCTTGACGATTTTGCCGCCATTGTTGCCGATCAGGCTGATATATTCCTGGATGCGGCTGTCAAGACCGGATTCTTCAAGTTGAGGGTTTAAAATAAAGGTGGTATCGTATACCGGCATATGCTCTCCCTTCGGACTAAAGTGACCCCGGATGCGATCAATCCGGAGTAGGGTTAGGAATGTTATACCTGCTTATCGCCAGGTCGAGTTCGCCGGCTATCGCCAGCGTTACCGCCTCGACCGCGCGCGATTTCATTTCAGCGACGGCTTCCTCTTCATTGGGCCGAAACCGGCTCAGGACGAAATCGGGAATATTTTCCGGATCGTCCGCATATTCCGGCGGCAACGGCCCGATACCGGCCCGCAGCCGGGGAAAATCGGTCCGGCCGATCTCATCGATAATCGATTGCAGGCCGTTGTGCCCGCCCAACGATCCCGATTTGCGAATACGGATCGTACCCAGATGAAGATTGAAATCATCGCTTATGACAAAGAGCTCATCGGGCCCCGCGCCGAATATATCCAACGCCCGGCGAACCGCGATACCCGATCGATTTACAAAAGTTGTGGGCCGGATCATATAAACCAACCCGACCGCGCCGGCCACCGTCCGGTAATCGAACAACGACGTTGCCGTGACCGGTAAAAAACCCGGCTGTTCCGCCAGACGGTCGATAATGTCGAAACCGAGATTGTGCCGGCAATGTTCATACGACGCTCCCGGATTTCCCAATCCGCACACGATTTTGATCACCGTCATAATATCGCCGCGTTCGACCATCGGCGGACAGGTAATTTACTCCTTTGGGCGCTTTTGTCAAGCCCAAACTGGCTTCACCCGCCTACCCTCCCGGCGCCCGGAGATTGTGTTCATATTGTCGAACTTTCGTTCGCTGTCGTTTTCCGCGGTGGCCGCGACCGCCGTATCGCCGGCATTTTTTTGGCGCCGGATGCATTTTTTTAAAAAAAATCCTTTACTTCCAAGGCGATTTGTCATATTATGGAATCCTATGCTAATTTCCTTTAGCATAATAATGCTATTCTATGGAGGTTATTTTGCTTTGAAGGGTGCAGTGCTACATAGAGGGCATCGAGGCTTCCATCGGGGCTGGGCATTACCGGATAATCTCATCACCCCAATCTCTCAACGGAGGAGTTACTGTGATAAATAACCGCACGGAATACGCCATCAGGGCGTTATGGCAGCTTTCAGAATCGAAGGACCATTTTTCGACGTCTGAGGCAATCGCGCAGGCGCAGGATATTCCCGTTAAATTCCTGCCCCAGATCCTGTCCGACCTCTCTCGATCCGGGCTGGTCCGCTCGGTTCGGGGCTACGGCGGCGGCGTCCGCCTGTCCCGCCCCCCGGAAAAAATCAAGCTGCTGGATATTCTCGAAGCTATCCAAGGTACGGTTTTTCTCTATGATTGCCTGAAAGGACCGATCGACTGCCAGCATGAACCGGATTGCAAGTTGCAGAAAATCTATAAGAAGGCCCAAGACGCTATGAAAGCGGAGTTTTCCAAGGTCAATCTGACCGATCTGAAAACCCGCAAGAAAAGATCATAATTCGCGCGCATCGCGCGTCGAAACTAGTACGGCTCCGGGTGAGCACATTTTCCCGGAGCCGCCGATTCACGTCAACCGCAAGAGAACTCCTTCCCGGAATTGATCTTGCAGCCGTATGCCTTTTGCCGTCGGTCGATCTTGCCATGAACCGTCTTGTCGGCATCCAGAGAAATGCTGTTCTCGAAAATTCATGCCGTGGTGCGACATTACCGGGTCCGACCGGCGATCGGAAAGTGGTATCGATTCGCTTTGATCCGGAATTTATTGCACCCAATATCGTTCATGGCCGTGAAAAAATCGCCTCGGACGAATACAAACGCCGTTTCATCCCGCCATTCGATAGCCGCCCCATTATTGCATGGCCGAATTGCATTTATCGCGAAGCCGATTTTAATGGGGAAAACGGTCGCATCGTATTTCTCGACAGCACTGAAAATTCGTGTTCATAACTCGAATCGATACGCCCGATTACGATTTTTGCAAATTATTTGCCACCCCCCCCTTGACAGGCCTGCATCCGGGGAGTATTTTTGTTGTCGGAACCCAATGTGAGATAGAGTGTTAGTAAAAATGTGGATAAACTACAAAGGGGAAGCAGCGCCTTGTCTGCCAGAGACTTCCTATCTTCCGAAAGTTGGTATTGATTGTTGACAATCCTCGGACAAAGCAGGGGTACACACCCTTAAGTTGTTAATTACCATCAGCCTGCAGGGGTTGATTTATCAACACGAATTGTGGAAAAGTTATTTACAGAGGGGTATTCAAAAATGTCGTTGACTCTTGACCATGGAAAGGTCTGGGACGATTGCCTGGCTTACATTTCCCATCGGATTCGCAAACAATCGTTTGCCACTTGGCTCAAACACACCAAGGGGGCTTCCGACAGTAACGGCGGCATGCGCATTATTGTCCCCAACGAATTCGTCGCCGAATGGATCGAGGAACATTACGCGGATCTGATCGAGGAATCATTGCAGCAATTCTGCGGCCGGACCGTTCAGTTCAGTTTTGAAGTTAATCGCGAGGAGAAAGAACAAACCGAACTATCCTTCGCGTCGGCGCCCTCGCCGCCGGTCGTGGAACCGCCCCCGCGCATCGTGAGTAAGACCGATCTTCCCAAGGGCATGCTCAACAATCGGTATACATTCGATAACCTAGTTGTCGGTGATTTCAACCAATTCTCGTACGCGGCGGCCATGGCCGTATCGGAAGCGCCCGGCAAGACCAAGTACAATCCGCTCTATATCTACGGCGGCGTGGGGCTGGGCAAAACTCATCTGCTTCAGGCCATCGGCCATCACATCATCCAGAACGATCCGTCGCGGCGGGTCATCTACGCCACCTCGGAACAATTTACGTCCGATTTCATCAATTCCATTTCCAGCAAAACGACCAACAATTTCATCAATGTCTATCGCAACGTCGACGCTCTTTTGATCGACGACACCCAGTTCTTCGCCGGAAAGGAATCGACCCAGGAACAGTTCTTTCACACCTTCAACGCCCTCTACAACGCCGGCAAGCAGATCGTCCTCTCCTCGGACCGTGTCCCTAAAGATATCAAGGGGATGGAAGAACGGCTCCTGTCGCGCTTTTCCTGGGGATTGGTCACCGATATTCAGCAACCCGATCTGGAAACCAGGATGGCCATTCTTCATCGCAAAATCGAAGCCGATAACATGCTTCTTCCCGAGGATGTCGTTTCCTACATCGCCAACGCCGTCACCACCAACATTCGCGAGCTCGAGGGCTCATTGATACGCTTGCTGGCCTACGCTTCCCTGCGAAACGAGGAAATCACTCTCGGGACGGCGCGTAGTGTCCTGTCCGATACTCTCCCCAATCGGACCCGGGCGGTATCGATCGAAACCATAAAACGCCAGACGGCTGAGGCGTTTCATATCGAAGTCAGTCTCCTGGTGGCCAAGAAAAAGACTCAAAATATCGCCCAGGCCCGCCAAGTGGCCATGTATCTGGCCCGTAGCCTGACGGGCTTGTCGCTCAAGTCCATCGGCGAGGCCTTCGGCGGCCGCGATCACTCCACCGTGATTCACGCCTGCAATCTGATCGAACGGCTGAAAGCCGAAGATCCGGAGATACACCAGAAGGTCGCCTCATTGAGAAAGAATCTGTCAAACTGATGTTGAGAAACTGTGCCCAACCTGCGTATGAAACTGTTGATTCTTTCCTCTCCGGATGTGATGTGGATTTTCCCGGCTGTTCAAAAACAGTTGTTGACACCGATCTTCACAGATTTTTATTTACGGTGCCTGGTACAAGGTCACATGAGAGAAGCGATTACCGTAGAGTAAAACAGGCTTATGCACATATACACGGGCCTTGTTACTATTAGTATTTGATTTAAAACAAGGGAATAACAAGAAAGGGATGTGAACAACGTCTACCAAGGAGCTTGCAATGAAGTTCTCGCTTCCGAAATCGCGCCTGACGCATTACCTGCAGTCGGTGCTTTCCGTGGTCCCGGCCAAATCGACTTTGCCCATACTGTCCAATATTCTAATTGAGACGCTTGAGAATAAACTGAAACTCTCGGCCACCGACCTTGATGTCACGATCACCGCGACATTTGATGCCGATATCACCAAAAAAGGATCGGCGGTTATTCCCGGTCGCATGCTGTTCGATATTGTCAAAGAACTCCCGGAAACCGACATCACTTTTGAAGGGACAACCAATCGGGTCGAGATAAAAGTCCCCAACGGAAATTATAAAATCGGCGGAGTGTCGCCGGATGAATTTCCGGAACTGCCGGTCGTTAATGTCAAAAAACAGGTCAAGATCGACGCCGAGCAACTGATCAAAATGATCACGCGGACGACGTTCGCCTGTTCCCGCGATGAAACTCGTCCGGCCCTCAACGGTGTCCTGTGGCAGACCAAAGGTGACCGTATGACGATGGTCGCCACCGATGGGCATCGCATGGCTCGCGTCACCGCCGAAAACAAAACGCTCAAGGGGCTTAACGACGATGTAATCATCCCGCCCAAGGTGCTCGATCTGATACCGAAATTCATCGGCGAGGATACGACCACGGTCGGGATAATTTTTGAGGAAAACCGAATCATTTTCAATCTCGACGACATCGTCGTGAGTTCGCGGCTGATCGAGGGCCCGTATCCCAATTTTGAGGCGGTGATACCGGCCGGCGCCGATAAAAAAATGATTATCGTCAAGGACGATCTGTATTCATCGGTGCGGCGGGTTTCGATTCTGTCGAATTCGCTGACGCATCAGGTCAAATTCACGGTCAAGAACAATAACCTGGTGCTTTCGACCACCAATACCGACGTCGGCGGCGAAGCTAAAGAGACATTGTCCTGCGAATACAAGGGCGATTCGATCGAAATCGGCTACAACGCCGGCTATGTCGGTGATATTTTGGGCAAAATGGACAGCGACGAGGTCATTTTCGAATTGTCCAGCCCGGTTGCGGCAGGCGTTATCTATAGCACGACCGATTCCAAGGACGATTATTTATGTCTTTTGATGCCGCTCAGATTGACCGAATAGCGAAAAAGCGTACAGCGTCATAAAGAGAAAGTGAGGCCCCCGATAAACGCCGAATATCGGGGGCTTTCACATTTTGACCGCTTTTGGCGGAACCGGCGGGGAGCAGATTCGGTTTTACTGCAAAACGCATCAAAGATCGATTCGGAGGAGAACGATGTTTACCAAAAGCATAGATGAAATAGAGAAGAAGGAAATTTCCGGCGACGGAATCAAGAATGTTGCCAAACAGATTCCGATCGGGCCGGAACAGGGATGGAAAGACCACATCCTGCGCGTCTTCACCATCCACAAAGACGGCCACACCCCCAAACACAGTCACGATTGGGAACATGTCAATTATGTCATTTCCGGGACGGGAACGCTGGAAATCGACGGAAAGAAACAGCAGTTGAAAAAAGGCATGTTCGCCGTGGTGCCGCCGAACGTGAAACATCAATACTCGAATAATGGCAACGAGGATTTCGTGATGATCTGCATCGTCCCCGCCCACGGCGACTATTGATCGGTTTTGCAGGTTGATGATGTGGTAAAAGATAGAAATGACTATATCGTAGGCAAGTCGATAACTGTTCCGCCGGATCTTGATCCCGGATACGGAATTGTAACCCGGCGGAAATGAATCTCATACTACTCCGTCCACACTGGCTTCATGACCTTGCCGATGAATATCAACGACCCCGATGATTTCTCCTCGATGGCGAACAAGAACGGATGATCGACGATCATGATCGGCGGGGGCATCGGCGCGGCGCTGGTCAGAGCCATGGTGATCGATGTCACTGCGGCCGCCTCGGTGCCTTCTTCGTCGACCTGAAGGAATGTCTTGTGCTTGACATCGCTGATGTAAACGTTTTCTCCCTGAAGTTGATCGAGATGGACCATGCGTCCAAAACCCGCTTGGCGGGGTTCAAACGCCAGCGTCATTCCCATATTTTTCAGGATGTCGTTCAACGTCACGCTGTATTCGAATTTGAATCGCGGCAAGCCGAAATCGACCTTGGTGACATAAAAATTCTTCCGCCATTGACTCCAGGCGTCGTCGTCGAGGTCGGTGATCAGGGCATTGACGCCGGCAGTATCCCGCGGCAGGAATACCAGCATCGAAAACGCCGAATCGCCGTACGGCAGGCGGATGGCCTGAAACTCGCCGTTGTCGAAATAAGCATATTTTTGTCTCGCCGACATCATCCGGCAATTTTCTGTCGATCCGTCAATCAGATAAAAGGGATGATCCTGTGTTGCTTCTTTGATGAATTTGGTCGACCATGATCCCTTGAAGTAGATGGCGTTGATGAGGAACATGATTGTTTGCGGATCGATGGGCGGGCTGACGATCTGTGATATCTTGTCCCGCGTGCTTTTCTTGACCCATGCATTGATCGTACCGGCGGCGCCGGGGGCGCCGAAATCGAGCCCCTGCACACTGGCGTCGAAATAGGTTTGGTTGGTCGTGATGAATTCATCGCGAATCGGCAGACCTGAACGGTACCATATCGAATTAGCGATATCGAACGTCACCGACGAATCGGCGGCGGTCAGAAAAGACATAAGCTGTTTATTGGAAACGTCTATATCCTCTTGGGGCATCCCCGCCAGTTCCATCGTCAGAGCGATCGCATCGCGGGTGGTCCCGTCGGCGCCGTTAAGCGCCATCGCCAGTGCGTACGAAATCGACATGGGCGATATAAACAGATTGGCGTCGTCCGCGACAGATTCGTTGAGTTGATGAAACAGCTTCAACCCGAAGCTGTTGGCCGCGGCGACCAGATTGCTGTCGGCGGCGGTCAATTGAACGGGCTTCCCGCTCTGCTCGGCATATGAATTACCAACGCACATGCACACGAGGATTAAGATGGTTATGAATATATTGCGCATAACAACCTCCCGGTCAAAAACAGCCGGCATGGCCGGCCGTCCATCCATATCAATTGTCCACATTTTCGATGACGGGGTCGACGACCCGTCCCAGAAACAATACGGCACCGGTGGTTCGCTCGTGGATGGCGAAGAGAAACGGCCGGTCGAGCGTCACTTCCCGAACCAATGATTTCTTCATGGACACGATCGTTGCGGCGCCGGCCTCGGTGCCGTGTTCATCCACCTGGATAAAACATTTTTGCAGGACCGAATCGATCCATATTCCGCCGCCATCCGCCATCCGCGAAAAATCGGCCCCGGGGCCAAAAGCGTCGACCATACCCATCGCCTTGAGGGCGACATTCAATCCGTGGCCGTCCGAAAAGGTGAACTTCGGCATGCGAAGGACGATATCGACCTCGGATATGCCCGATATCCATTGCTTCCAGTTATTGTCGGACAGCCGCCCGACCAGGTCATCCACACTGCCGCCTATCCGCGGCAGCATGACGATCATCGCATATTGCCCGTCACCGTAGGGAATTTCGACGGCCTGAAAATCGCCTGTGTCCAGATACCCCAGGGTGGCCAGCGTCTTCATCATCCGGCAAGTCTTTGTGGCGCCGTCGGGCAGGTGGAAATCGCCGTCGGACGTCGCCGAGGAATCGAATGGCTGCGTCCAGGCGGCGTTGAAGTAGACGGCGTTGACGAGGAACATGACCAGCGTCGCATCGACGGGCGATGAAAGGATATTTTTGATGCGATCATGGGTTTTGTTCGCCACCCAGGCATTGATTGTGTCGGCGGTGCCGGGGCCAAAATCAAGACCTCGCACGGGCGCGCCGTAATATTGCTTCATATTGGCGATAAAATCCGGCTTTATCGACAACGTCCGCTCGTACCAGATCGAATTGCCGATATCGAGCGTAACCGACGGATCGGTCTGGGCGAGAAAAGTCGTCAGGTCGTGGAAACTTTCATTGAGCACCGGTTCGGGCATGTCGGGAATGCAAAGCACCCGCCCCAACTCCGTCATCGTTTTGCCCCAGGCCCCGTTATAGGTCATCGCCAGGGCATACATGGCCGACAGCGGCGAAATCAGTATATTGCTGTCGGGGCTGGTTTCATTCTCGATTTGTGCGAAGAGCCCAAAGCCGAATTCGTTACTCGAGGTGGCGAGAGCTTTTTCCGCGCCGACGATTTCCGGCAGAGGTTTCTTATCGGGCGCGGGCTGCCCGGCCAGGATCAACCCCGTCAGAACCAAGGCTCCCGCTAAGATCAATATGGCTAATAGCTTGCGATTCATAACGCCTCCTTACTCACTCCCGTGACGCAAATATAATGATGTTTTTGCTAAATGGATACAAATCGACCGATAATTTCTTCCCGGAAAAATCGGCAAACTTTTGGGTTCGGGCAGGGTTTGCCCGATCAATTCCCGGACAGGAAATATATATTGGAATTTGCACCATCGGAAGGCACAACATTCGGGGGAGTTCGTCGGACAGATACTATAAATTCGCAGGTCGGGTTCCCGCCCGCTGTAATCGGGCAGAAACCCGACATTGTGCTAATTCTCCCAGACGGGATCGACGACTTTTCCTAAGAATAGCATCGTACCGCTGGCACGCTCGCGGATGGCGACCACAAACGGTCGATTGACGAACATAGTTTTGGGGCCAATCGAAGTAATTCCCATGCCGATGACCGTGACCGCCGCCGCTTCGGTGCCGATTTCATCGACCTGGATAAACGTCTTATGTTGGACAAAATCGATATACAGATTGCCCGGCAGAAGACTCATATCGGTAACCATGTTGCTGAAATCCGCCAAAATTTCGTCAAAGGCAATGGCCATGCCCATGTCCATCAGCATATCATTCAACTGCTTATCATATCGGAACCGGAATTTGGGTAGTGCCAGCTGCAGGTCTGTTTCGGCCAGGCCTGCGATCCACGTCGACCATGTTTCGGGCGTCAGCGTTGCGATGATGTCATCGGCGGTATGATCCGAGCGCGGCAGCATAATTGTCATGCTAAAATCGCCGTTGCCGTAAGGGAGATCGATTATCTGCATGAGATCGTTGTCGAAATAATCCAGCAGGGTGTCGGTCTGCATGAACGGTCGTTGCACGATATTGCCGTTCGACAGGAAAAAATCCGTTTCCAGGGTGAGCGACGTGTCGAACGGCAACGTCCAATCGCCCTTGAAATAGATGGCGTTGATCAGGAACATGACCATGAACGGAGGAATCGGCGGATCCACGATCTTGGTGATTTTCCCGTGGGTATTGTCGTCCACCCAGGCGTTGATAGTATCGGCGGCCCACGACTGGCCGAAATCCAGCCCGCGCACCTGGGCATCGAAATACGCTTGATTCAAATCCACGAAGGTCGGACTGATCGGGAAATCCTGGCGATACCATATCGAATTGGCGATGGAAAAGGCGACGTCGGGATCGAGATTGGACAGAAAATCGATGATATGGCGGTACGATTGGTTAATTTCGTCCGGCGTGAGGCCGGCCAATTCCAGCGCCGTCGCCATCGAATCTCGGGTGTCGCCGGCGGCGCCGTTGTAGGTCATCCCCAACGCCAGCGAAACCGACAGCGGCGAAATAAACAGGTTCGAATCGGGATCGGCTTCGGCGACCTTCTTGAATAATGTGATCCCAAAACGATTGGCTGAAGCGATGAGTTCCTTTTCGGCCTCGGTCACCTGACCGGGACCATTATCGGGTGGTGCGGTGGGCGGGATCGGCTCGGTTGTGCGCGAACATTGCAGGCAGAGCAGGCCGGTGAGGATGAACACTATTATTAGAGACACCGGACGCATGGTTCCCTCCTTTGTTTCGCATCTTCATACACAGGACGTACAATCACGCCCGTCTGCTTGGAAAGCCATCCCCGATGCATGTTCACCAGACAAAACACCCTCCGCCATAAGCAACATCAAATTTCATGCCCGCTCGTTTTGGGCAGCGTGCGATCGAATAAGCCGTTGTTTGCCAATATGCTCGTTTTTTCCCGGCCATATCGCATTGGCAATCTCCAGTACCGAAGCGGTCACATTGTACCGTGCGGGACACTCATCGCATGCCGTTCAGCCCTCACGACGACATTTTTTCGAGCGCTTTGGCGGTCGCCTCCAGAAGCGGCTCGGCGGAGATTTCCGCGCCGACGGCGTTTTTCATCCACATCTGCGGCAGGATATTTCCCGCCGAACACATCCGCTCCATTTCCTCGCCGATCCTTTTGCCTTTTATATATTCTTCGATCTGAAACTGAATCAAATGCCCCAACGGATATTCGGCAAGGTAAAGCGGATGATTCACCATATGTGAATAAATGGCGAGGATGATTTCGTCCTCGCGGCCGAATATACGGGCAAAGAACTTATTCCAGATATCTTTGGAAATTTCAATCGTCGCCTTCTTGAGATCGGCCGCGGTTGCCGCCGGATATTCGTACAACCAGCGCCATATATTCAATTCGAGCAATGCGACTGCCATGATTTCGCATGTGTTCCAGAACCGATCCAGCGTTTTTGCGTATTCGGCCTTCGGGTCGGTGATTTCCAATCCCAGTAATTCCAGATCGCGGCTTTGAAATACGAATGCAAACGCCTCGGAAAATCCCGAAAACGGCACGCCCTGATTCATATGATAGCCCGTGCGATGAAGTGACAGCGTCTGCTCCACGTTGTGCCCCAGTTCATGGATGGCAATATTATAATTCTTATAGGTCATGCCTGATTCCGACACCCGGGTTCGGAGGCGCACGTTTTCCGCCCGCATTTCCACTCCTGCCGCATGACCCGATCCGCGCGCGGCTTCAACCTCGATTCGCGATCCCAGGAAGCCGGCGGTCGCTGACGAAAATCCGAGCTTGGAAAGGATCGTATCGATATCTTTCTGAAAGGCATCCGCCGACGGGTATTTCTCCATCACGATGTTGTCGAGTTCCGTCTCCGGCATGGCGCTTTTGGTTTTGAACCCGCCGTACCAGATATCGAACGGCTCCAGGTCGCGGCCCAGTCGTTTCTGGATGAGCTTGGCCGTTTCGGCCAGTAGCGGCGAAGTCAGCATCCCGACGAATAAATCCTCGACTTCCTCCTCGGTCATTTCGCGGCCGAGCTCGAATTTGCGTTTGATAAATGTCGGATAGGCCGGCCAAAAATCATCGACGCCGCGCACAGCATAGAAAAAATCGAGCAGATATCGATATCGCCGGTCGGGTTCGGCGACGGCGATTTCGGCTTTGCCGCCTCGCAAAACATGATTCTCGAATGGATTCCATTTGACCTCGGGGTTATTGATTGCCTCGACGGGAATTTCCTGCGTGATGATATTTCTCATGATATAATAGATTGCCTTCTGCCGGTACACTCCGCCCGGCCGACCGTACCAGCTTTTCAATTCGTCGCGCAGACCCCAATGACTGATCAGTTTCGGCCCGTCGGGAAACAACCGCTCGTTTTTCATATCCCGGATGGCGTCCATGTATATATTGTATTCCGATATGTATGCCTCGCCTGCCGTCCACGCGCGGGCCATTTTCTGCTGTATCGCTGCCGGCACGCGCGACTGGAAACGATCTCCCAGGCGCACCATGGCCCATTCGCGAGGCCCCCACGCCTCCCCCATGACCTTTTTTTCATCGAGTGAATAGCGGGGAAAATTCAGCAGCACGACAAACGCGATCTTGTTGTCGAATAAATCATCCGTCAGATGCGACGACGGCGCGTATTCCCCCAGCAATGTATCAACCGGCGTCACGGGACCCAGATCAAGGTCCATTGGTTCTTTAAGGGTCATCACCATAGCGTCGAAATGGCCGTCCAGACTTTCGAAAATGCCGTCCAACTTATCGAACAGCGCCTCGTATTCCTGATCGCTGGCGACAAAGAATTTCAAGCAGCCAGCAGTAAACTCATCGGCAGACCCGTCGCTCTTCGTCCATAATTCAGCCGCCTGATTCACGCCGCGGCGGATACGGAAGTCGGCCCCTTCATTGTGCTTTTCCAATAGTTCCGTTACGGTCCGCCCTTTGGTTTCCTCATTTATGAACATACCGTCTCCTTTGAATCGCCGGGAATTCGTTCATCATAAGATACGTCGATTAGGTGGGTTTTACAACAGCAACGGCGTGATCACACGGAATCGCGCGTGATCAAATCCGGAACCAGAGTGTCGCGGATTTTTTCGCACAGCGCATACGTGTCCAGATCGGGGAAAGCCGTCCGGAACCGCGGATGATAATCATCCATGAACAATTCGGACATGCCGTCGAGCCGGCGGTAGAAGTCATTGGGCGAAAGATCCGGCTTCTCCATCGAATATGTCTGACCCCGTCCCCGAATTTCGTCCTGAATATCCGAACCGTTGCCGTTCAGCACCCAGGCCATTCGTTTCAGACTATAGCTGGTATTGTAGGCGGGGTCGGCCCAATGATGGCCGCAACTGGCGTAGCTGAGAAACACCCCCTGGGTGGGATGTTTATGTTTCAGCGTGCGCTGAAATCCCGAAAGCATGGTCAGGGCGCAGGCGATGCCGACGATGCCCACCGCGCCGTACGATTTTCGCAAGTCGGCAAAATAGACATCCATGTCGTCCGGCTCCAGCACCAGCGTCGTGCGGGCGTTGACGAACCGTTCCACGGATTCGAACACGATGCAGTCGCTGTTGCATTGGGTGCAGGTATAGGAACCGTCGCCGAGGTCGGCTTTGCAGCAGGTTTCCTCGCCGTATTTTTTGAGGCATTCCGGCAGGACGATCACGCGGCGGTCGGTTTCCAAAAAAGCCGGGCGCATGATCCGCGACAGGACGCCGACGGCGAGCATGTTGCGGATATAGGTTTCGGCCGGCTTGGCCCGCAGGCTGGTTTTTTCCAGCCCGTCCTTGGCGCCCAGCTTTTCGATAAACGCTTCTACACCCGACACATAGGGGGCAAGTCGGTCTTTTCCCAGTTGTACAAACGGCGCAACGTCGATCATATCATCCCATACGGCATAATGTCCGATGTATTATACATTCTATTCCCCCCAAAGCCAAGCGAGGGCAGACGCAGAATTGTCTCCGCCCCACAGCGCATAAGCTTCCACGCCTGCACCTTTAAGACCGGCTGTCATTGCGAGGAACGGCCCGCCGCAGGCGGACCGCGACGAAGCAATCTATGGTAAGCACACTCGGAAGTCTCAATTTCAATTCGTGATTGCCCCAAAGTCGGCTTAATCATAGCAGTTCCACGTTCAAATATGTAGCGAATCGATGCAGTTTGTGTCGCGGGGCCGGTATATAGAGGGATTGGCTCGGCGTCGGGAAAGGGTTCCCGACGCCACAAGAACAGGAGCGGCTATGCGAACGTCAAAGAACAAGAATGGCGCGTGTGACATTGGGAAATTCGTAAGCTGTTGCGGTACAATAGAGGGATCGGTGAAAATGTAAAAATGAACAAACGGACCCATTTCGCTGTACTATATTGTGCCTGATGAAGTTGCCGGGAATTTCGGTGAATCTCGGCGACCTTGACAGATATGGGGGCAATAAGCTATTTTGGCAGGCATGAAGTCGAAAGCGGTCACATATGCCCGATAACACCCCCGCGCCGTCAACTGTTGCGGGCTCCCGGCGGCGATGGGCCGATTATGCCGCCAAACTGATACTCGTTGGCGTCATCGTCCTTTTCGCGGTCGTCGTCTATCGATCCGCCTGGCTGTGCGACGACGCCTATATCACCTTCCGCACTATCGACAATTTCACGACCGGCAACGGCCTGACGTGGAATGTCGTCGAACGAGTCCAGGCTTTCACGCATCCCTTGTGGCTGTTTCTGCTGAGCAGCTTCTACTTTTTCACCAATGAAATCGCCCTGACGACGCTTTTGATATCCATCGCGCTGGCCGTCATCGGTGTCATCGTACTGGCCGCGTACGCGCGTTCGCCCGGCACAGCCATCGTGGGGATAATCCTGCTGATATTATCCAAAGCATACATCGACTTCTCCAGCTCCGGATTGGAAAATCCCCTGACCCACCTTCTGCTGATTGTGTTCTTCATCATGTATCTGAAGGCCACCCCGTCGATAAAAAATGTCGCCTGGTTGTCACTGATCGCCGCGCTGATAGCGCTGGCCCGCCTCGATATTCTTCTCATTGTCGGCCCGGCGTTGGCGTTCCTTCTCTGGCGAATCCGCCGGCCGCGGGCGATAGGCGCGTTCATGCTCGGCATGCTGCCGCTGGTACTCTGGGAAGCGTTTTCGTTGTTCTACTATGGTAGCCTATTGCCTAACTCCGCCATAGCCAAACTCGATACCGGCATCAGCGCCGGACATTTGATCACCCAGGGTGCGGATTATTTTGCCAGCTCGCTCTGGATCGATTATATCACCCTGCCGGTCATCGCCGTGGGTATCATCATCGCCTTGCTGGACCGCAAAAAACCGGGCTATTTCATCGCCGGGGGAATTGTCCTCTACCTGTTCTATATCCTCCGCGTCGGCGGCGATTTCATGGTCGGTCGATTCCTTTCGGCGCCATTGATCGCGGCGGTCGTCCTCTTTGTTGTGCCCCAGACGAGGATTCTCACGGGAAAACGATATCTGCTTCTGCTGTTGTTTATTCCGCTCGGGCTGGCCTCATCGCTTGCCCCGATATATTCGGGCGCGGATTACGGCCAGACGGAAAATTTCCGTAATATCGAATTGTTCGGCGGCGTCGCCGATGAGCGCGGCTTCTATTATTCCACGTCGAAATTGCTGAAACGAAACGAAAATCAATTGATGCCGTGGGCCAGCGAGGGCATCGCGGCGGCAAATTCGAATCTGCATATCTATGCCAAACAATCCACCGGCTATTTCGGATTCTATGCCGGGCCGGACGTGTATGTCATCGATGAGATGGGACTGGGCGATCCGCTTCTGTCACGGCTTCCCGCTATGCAATTGCCGAAGATGCGCATCGGGCATTATCGCCGTAAAATGCCCGATGACTATTATGAAACCATCCGCACCGGCCAAAATCATCTCAAGGATTCCAGTCTGGCCGCTTATTACGACAAAATCGCATACATCACGAGAGGGAATCTCTGGGATTGGGGCCGCATCGCGGCAACGATCAAATTCAACCTCGGATGGTACGACGATCTGCGTGATGCCTACGACCACACCCGGATACCATATCAGGACCGGCCGATGCGGACCATCAAGTTATCCAATATCAGCCAACCGCGCGCAAACGGCTGGCCGTGGAACGGCCCGGGGAATATATTGTTCACATCATCCGGATTGTTCGTCGATCTGGAAAAAACGTCGCGCGCCGATCGAATCATGGCCTGCATTGATAAATTCGGCGTCTACCGCGTCGAATTTTATCAAGGAAATGATTTGCTTGGATCCAGCACTCTGACTCCTCCGCAGACGGCCTACGGCATGATCACCACCCGTATATATGTCCCCGAGGAAGCGGTCGCGGGCGGATACGACAAAATCAAGCTGATCCCGGCCAAAGACGATTATTACAGCCTGGCGTCGCTCTCGCTCGTGGAACCGGACACTACCCGTCAATGATGCTTAGGGCGCAACGGCCCGCCGCTGATAATAAGTGAAAACGAACCGGTTCGATTGATCATTCGAATTACCGCGAGCCGCGCCGGCCTCGTCGGTACTCAGAATCACTTGATGAATTGTGTAATCTCGAAGAAATTCGGGACTTCGAGCCAATTCGAGATCGCTGAGAAACCACGGATTGGATGCGTCATTACCGGCGGCGGGGCCGAGGATGATATAGTCGGGTCGGCGCGACAGCACATACGCTCCGTCTCCTTTGCTGTGACCGGGGACATGCTGCCAGTAAAGCTGATACGATGTTATGCGGCGGTGAGCGATATGCCGATCATTGAGACCGAGCATGTCTATGAATCGAAGATCGGAGGCGAAATACGGCGTCGAACCGGCCGTGTTAAGGGCGATCAATGATCCCTTGGGCCACGCCTGATTGATATACTCGCCGACCGCTCCGCCGACAGCGGCGGCGTTGTCGATTTGGCGGGGATTGATTTCATGATTGAGGAATTGCAAGGACACTGCCGCCAGCACGATCACATAGATTACACCGGCCGTAACCCCTTTCGGGCGGGCTTTCATCTGCATGATGACGGCATGGATCAGCAGCGCGGATGCGGCGATGATCGGCAGCAGAAATCGGAAGGCGTACATATGATCTCCGCCGATCCATACGACGTATACCAGATACGCGGCGATTGATACCAGCAGGTAACCGATGCGTCGATTGAATGAATGCCGGTGCAGGACATATATGGCCAATATGATAATCGCGGGCAATAGATACGGCGGGGTAATGGCGAAATGGCCGACATATTTGAGACCGCGCCCGATCTGCGACCATGATAGTCCGCTGGCCTTCACATAGAACGTATTTGGGAAGATATCGCCATAGTACGACATCCGCCATATGAAATACGGTAGATAAATAAAAAGAAACGACCCGAGGAATACGCATGCGGACTTCAGTCGTGATTCGGATGTTGCCCATATGACATACAATAGGGCGACAACCACAAACAGCAGACCGTCCATTCTGGTCAAGACCGCCAGAGCGAAAAACAATCCCGCCAGGGCGAGGTTTCTTGATGAGCCGCCCTTGATGATGTGCAGCATCCCCAGCAGGCACCAGAGGGAAAACACCGGCCCTTCGAGACCACCCAGCGACCATACGATAAGCGGAAACGATGTCAGCACGATTATCGCCGGTATCAGGTCAAGGATTTTGCCGGCGGACAATGAATTCTTTCGACCGAAAGCGAACCGCAAAAGAATGACGACCATTACGAAAAGCGCGGCGAAATTGATGATGCGCGTCGCCGCCTGCAGATTTATCCCCAGTCTGCCGGCGATGACGACCAGCATCAAAAAACCGAAATTGGAATACCCCTCGACCCGTTCGCCGGGGTTCCATACCAGCCCGTGGCCGTTGAGGAAATTTTGGGCGTATCGCAACGTTATGAAGGCGTCGTCATGATAGAAAGCGCGATTGGTGTAAATGGCAATGGCGCATATAATCATCGCCGTGCAGACGGCGATGATGCCGATGTACCGGGAAGTTGCAGCGGATGGATAATTCAGCGGCTGACCGCCCACGCTTTCGTCTGTCGATTGCATAGAGAGTATATAATCGGTGGCTGTCTGTGGAGCAAGCCGAATGCGGCATTACCGGAAAATTCACAGACTGATCGGGAGGCTGTTGATCAAATTTCCGGAAACCCAGACGGCGGGATTTTCGTAAAAATAACTGAAGCAAGCAAAACCACTAACCGAGCCAGAAGGAAGCCGGAGCGAACACTCCGGCTTTTCTCTTGGGCGTTCTTTTCGCTCCACGCCAAAATCAGCCAGACCGCTTCAGCAACAAATGCCTGCCCCCCGATAAGAGCGTACAGGTGACCGTCAACCAATTCTATTGCGCCGCCGGGCGGGATTTTGTACCGTACGGACATAATGACCATAACTAAGGGAAAGGGTGAGGATATGCGAAAAGCTATATATGTGCTTGCGATGATTTCGCTTTGCATGCTGATGGCAGTTGTTTCGGCGCAGGCATGCACCAGCCTGCTGGTGTCCAAAGGGGCGTCGTCGGACGGATCGGTGATGATCACCTACACCTGCGACGGTGAATTTCTGCCGCATTTGTCGTATACACCGGCGGCGGATTATCAACCGGGAGATTCGTTTGCCATCGAAGACTGGCATGGCAATGTCCGCGGGTATGTCAAGCAGGTTCCGCATACGTATGCCGTGGTCGATCTGATGAACGGGCATCAATTAGCGATCGGTGAGACGACTTTTGACGGGCGTCTGGAACTTGAGGATACCCTGGGGCTCTTGGGATATTGGGACCTGATGTTCTTAGCGCTTCAGCGTGCCACGACGGCGCGGGAAGCGATCAAGGTCATGACTGACCTGGTGGCCGAATACGGGTACGGCTCGACCGGTGAGTCGATATCCTTTGCCGATACCAAAGAGGCGTGGATTCTGGAGATAATCGGCAAAGGGCCGGGGCGCAAAGGCGCGGTATGGGTGGCCGTCAGAGTCCCCGATGGATACATCTCGGCTCACGCCAACAAATCCCGCATCGGCGAATTTCCGAAGGACGATCCGGACAATTGCATATATTCGGATGACGTCGAATCGTTCGCGATCGAGCGGGGATACTACGATCCAAAATCGGGCGAACCGTTCCGCTTCTGTGATGCCTACGACCCGGCCACGGTTACCAATAAGCGCTGGGCCGATACGAGGGTGTGGAGCCTTTTCCGCCGGGCGGCGCCATCGCTGAATTTGTCGCCGGATTATCATCGCGGCGTGGAGGGCGCAGAGGCGTATCCATTATGGATCAAACCGGACAACAAACTGTCGCTGGTCGATGTGTTCGCCCTGATGCGGGACCATTACGAGGGCACGCCGTACGATATGACGGTCGGTCTCGATGCCGGGCCGTATGGTGCGCCGGTTCGGTGGCGGCCGTTGAGTTGGAAAGTCGGCGAGGATACGATCACGGAATATGCCTGGGAGCGGCCGATTTCGACGCAGCAGACCGCCTATTCGTTCGTGTCACAGTCACGGGATTGGCTGCCCGATCCGATCGGCGGTGTCTACTGGTACGGCGTCGACGACACCTATATGACCTGCTATACGCCGCTTTACTGCGGTATCACCGACATTCCCCATCCGTTCACGGTCGGCGATCTTCAGAAATTCTCGTGGGAATCGGCGTGGTGGGTGTTCAATTTCGTCTCCAATTACGCCAACTTGAGATTTTCCGATATGGCTCCGGAGATCGTGGCCGAACGCAATGCCATTGAGGGGCAATACATGGCGCTTCAGCCGACGGTGGAAAAATTGGCGCTCGATCTGCGCGCCAGCGATCCCGAACTAATGACCGCCTATCTGACTGATTATTCCGTTACGCACGGTGAATCGATGGTCCGCCGGTGGCGCGAGTTGGGCGAGCA
>CAZJWR010000052.1:3360-26931 GCA_964549765.1 uncultured Ignavibacteriales bacterium | reverse complement strand
AGCATACCAAAACTCAAATTAAATGTCAAGATAATTACGACGCACTACACTAGCTGATGAAGAACTGACGACTGCGCTTCAAGCGGCACGAAAACGCAACCTGAGCGCCGATGAAATGAGGATTCTCCGACTCCTCGCCGGACTTCGTACCAGTCAGTCTAAGTGGGATGAGGCCATTGAAAACTGTCAGGCCGCCGTTCACATTGCGCGTCAGTTGGGTGACCTAGTCGGGGAGGCGGAAGCACTGGCTTCTTTGATCGGCATATTCCGTTTTCGATCGCGATTTGCTGACGCTCACCTGGCATTCCAAAGAGTTCGCGAGATTCATCATCTGCTCGATCAACAACAGAAATCTCCGATAGCCATTATCAATATGGGTGCCGTATATTTCACTGGCGGAGAATATGAGAAGGCGCTGGCTCTTTTTACTGAAGCGCTGGCGATCTCAAGGGACCAACAGGATGTCGCGTCGGAGGCCTCATGTATCAGCAATATAGGTGCAACATACTTCGCCTTGGGCGACCAAGAGGCGGCCCTGAACCATTTTCAGGATGGAATACAACTTCATAAGGATATTGGTGATCGCCGGGGAAAATTGGCGTCATTCCATATTAATATAGGTGTGATCCACCAGTCCACTGGTAACTACCAGAAGGCCATCGATAGTTTTACACAGGCATCGGTTCTGAGGCAACAACAGGGAGAAATAGGTGGCTATGCAACGGCGTGCGAATATCTGGCCGGCGCGTTAATCCTGATAGGTCAACTTGATAAGGCGCGGGAAGTGACAGAGGAAGCCCTGAAAATGGCAATTGAACTCGACTTCCCCAGAGTTGTTTCAGGAGCATTGGAAAATTTGGGATTAATAGAATTCCACCGTGGAAACCCGCGGCCAGCCATGAACCATTACCGTCAGGCTCTTACTGTTGCTGAAAAAGCAAGCCTAATGCATTATGTAGCGGAGGTGCAGTTCAGAATCGGTGAATTGCTGTTTGATTCCGGTGATCATAAACAATGTCGATCACATTTGAGACTTTCACTAAATGCCGTTTCCGAATTGGGAGAAACGGCTCTAATTTTGTCATCGCCTATCATCCTTGCAGCTTTGGAAGCCAGAGCAGGGGATATAGTCACGGGAACGGAAAAGCTAAGAAACTGTCTGCGACGTGCGGAAGACCATGGCGATCCCCGCTGGATTATACTGGCGATGCGATTGCTCGGTGAGACTTTTATAAGCCCGGTCTCAGATCAAAATCTCCGGGCCGAGGGGTATCAAATCCTGCAGGAAGCTTTATCTATGGCGACCGCTATTGGACTAAAGCGTGAAATTCGTCTGATCCAGGAACTTATGCAAGACAATTTTCCACGGTCATAGTAAAAGGGCATGCAATAGACAAAAAAAGCGTCCCCAAGGGGATTCGAACCCCTGTCGCCACCTTGAAAGAGTGGAGTCCTAGGCCTGACTAGACGATGGGGACGCGATCGTTTTCGTGCGCCGAATTTCAGGCTGTCAAAATAGTACTTCTGAAGCCGCTGTCAAGCAAAATACGAGATTTCATCAATCCCCTAAATACTGAAAACCGTCAAAAGGTTCCGCCGGAAGGACAGGCTTCCGCCTGATTGCAGGCAAAACCGCTCGAATGAAGACCGCCATTGGCGAGCACGTCAATGATGACGTCGTGATCGAGTTTTACAGGGTGTCGGCATTACAGAGCGACGAGATCGGCTGACCCGCGGATTATCCGAACAGCTTGTCCCAGAAAAGGGCCAGAAGGACGCCGATGGCCACGGCGGCGGCAAACAAAATCGCGGGCACGGTCGATCGAACCTTTTTCGGCGATGGCGCCGGTGATGATGGTCTGACGGGCGATTCCTCGAGGGAAGTCCGGTAGTCGGCGTAGTCGTCAAGCATTTCCCGGACGGCCTGATATCGTTTGGCGGCGCGAATCATCAGCATTCGGGACATGATATCCCGAATCGGTTTGGGAACCTTTAACTCGATATCGGCTAAATAGGGCGTGCCCGAGCGGTCGTGCTGAGGGATTTTGTTTGTCATCAGCATGTACGCCACCGCTCCCAGCGAAAAAATATCCCCCTGTTCGGACTGCTTGCGTTCCGGCGGGGCGAACCAATCCTTGTGCATGGTGTAGTGCGCGGGCAGGCCGAAGTCGGTCAGCTTGACGACTTCATCCTCGTGAAAAAGGACGTTGGAGGGGCGTAGGTTGCCGTGGACGATGTTATTGTTATGAGCGAATTCGAGTCCCTCGGCCATCTGGATGATGATGGCCATGGCTTCCTGCCAAGTATAGGATTTCACCATGCGGTCGGCCAGGGAGCCGCGCGGAGCATATTCGGTCACGATCACGGTCTTTTTGCCGTCGCCGCCGGCGCCCAATATATTGATAATGTGCTTGTGTTTATACCGGGCCAGAACTTTGGCTTCTTTCAGCCCGGCGTCGCCCTGATTGCTTTTCTTGATAATATACAGTGTTCCGGCTTCTTTGTTTTCGACCAGGTAGGTGGCCCCGAAGCGCGTTTCCTTGAGCGTATCCAGAAAACGACACTTACCCATGAACGACTCGACGTTGGCGATGGCTGACTCGGCCGGCCGGGAATCATAGATTTCGCCGGCGAAGGCATTGAGCAACGCGTCCTTGAGGGCGGCCGCAGTGGGAAAGCGGTCGCCGGGACTGTCGGCGAGGCACCGGGTGATGATATCACCCATCGCCGGCGGCAAATGCGGGTTGATCTCCGACGGCAGCGCGTATCGGCCTTCCGGTCTCTTGCCGCAGCAAACCTCGTACAGGATTATCCCAAGAGCGTATATGTCGGTGGTTTTGGTGACCCTGGCCGAGGATAGCTTTTGTTCGGGCGACATGTAGGCTAGCGTGCCCATGACGATATCGCCGGAGGTATGCTCACAGTCGGCGTTGTCGTGCAGTTGGGCGATGCCGAAATCCGCCACCTTGGCGTTGCCCTGACGGTCGATGAGAATATTGCCCGGTTTGATATCGCGGTGCACGACGCCGTTCTTATGGGCAAAGTCGAGCGCTTTGCAGACCTGGATGATGATTTCGATTTTGCTTTTGATATCGACTTCGGGATTGTAAATAATCTGCTTGAGGTCGGCGCCGTCGACATATTCCATCACGAAATAATAGCGGCGGCCTTTGACCCCCTTGTCGATGACATGCACGATATGGGGATGATTGAGCTTGGCGATCAGCAAGGATTCGCGTTCGAACCGTTTGACGATCTCGGAATCGAGGGTGTACCGGGCCGAGAGGATTTTGATCGCGACCTCGCGCTGGAGCGACATCTGGAGCGCCTTGTACACTTCGGCGATGCCGCCTTTGCCGATGCGGGCCAGTATCTTGTAGTCGCCGATGATCGGCGTCGCCGATTGGGCGATGTTCGGTTGCGCCATCCTGTTCCCTGCCGTGCAAAAAAATAGAGAGGGCGGGATATCCCGACCCTCTCATAATTTTCGGAACGGCCCGAGGAAATATTTACTTGAGCAGGGCCATTTTTTTGGTGAGGGCTTTGTCTTTAAAGGTCAGCCGATAGAAATAGACACCCGAGGCGCGGTCCGAGGCGTTCCAGCGAACCTCGTGCGGGCCGGGGCTGAGCACGTCATCGACCAGAGTAACCACTTCCTGCCCGAGGATATTATAGACCTTTAGTGTGGCATGGGCTCGTTCGGGCAGCGAAAAGGCGATAGTCGTCGCGGGGTTGAACGGGTTGGGATAGTTCTGGTTGAGGTCCAGCACGCGGGGAAGTCCGGCAAAACCATCCTCGGCGTCCATCGGCGAGAGAATAGTGACCTGCCCCCCCGAAAACTGCGGGAGATACAAGTTGATGCCGGTGCTGTCGGCGACTTCGACCCGGACCCATAATTCCGGGGGCCCGCTGTAGATTAATTCGTTGACGGAATCGACGGACACGGTCTGTTCGGGGGCGGAAACATCGATGGTAAAATAAATGTTCGCCAGCAGGCCGTTTTCTTCCGTGATCAGCGGGATGCCCGACGTTGGGCTATAGGTGAACCGGAAGGATTGCCCGGCGTTATCGATTTGCACCAGAGGGACCATGTTATTTTTCAGCAACGATCCCACGAATGAGATGGAGTCGACCCGGAGATAGGCGCTGCTATACTGGAGCGGGACACTCAGCGCCATGAGGCCAATATTGCTGTTTTGCAGGGTAACGGGAACGACGATCTGTTCGCCCGGGTTCCCGGTCGCCGATCCGACCACGACCTCTCCCGAATACGCCGGGGTCGCGGCTATCGGCACGGCAAGTGCGAAAACGATTGCACTAAGTGTGAAAAGCTTTAACAGATGCGTCATAGGAATCAATCCTTTCCTTTATAACAAATTGTACGTTCATTCCGGCGTAATTTCGGCATTTTCGCCGAATTTTGTTTTTCTACGGTAGCAAGTGCAAAACCTGTGCCCGAAAAAGCAGTTGCAAAACGGGTTTGGATGTCACATATATAATTGTCGAATCAAGATATCTATACTTGGACAGAAAACAATTGACCTAAAATCAAATCAAGGGGTGATTATCATGCGAAGACGACTAATTACCGCGTGCGCTGCATTTATCCTGGCCATCGGGCTGTTCTTTGTCGGATGCAGCAGCGACGACAAAGGCGGCGTCGGGCCGACGCCCACGCCGGTCGATCTCGATTCCACCGTGCAGGAACTGAGCGATATGATGCAGTCCATGATCGATTCCGTGTCGAACGGCAATACGGATATGACGCAATTCGATTTCGACGGACTGCACGCGAAATTCGTCAGCTACCTGAACGGACACCCCGGTGATCCGACCGCCAGTTTCGGGGCGGCCCTGACGTCGGTCATGGCGCTGGCGACCAGCGACAACGTGGGGGCGCTCATCGATTCGGTCGGTTCTTTCCTTGAGGGCGGCGGCTTTCTTAAAGCGAGTGTCCTCAATCCGGAACGATTTTCCGACCGGGGAAGTTTGTTGGCGTTCCCGACGGATTTGTCTTCGACCGGTATCCAGAAAAATTTCCTGGCTCAAGCGTACGCCTCATTGATGTATCGAGCGTTGTCGGATCCGCTTCAATTCTCCGATGTTCAATATGTCCTCCGAACGGAATTCATCCCGGTCCTCGACGAAGCCATCGGTCACCTCAATACTGTCATCGATAACCCGGACTATATTTTCTGGGTGACTCCGGAGATGACCGGCGGCACGTCGGATTCGGTGGAAATCGACCGGCCCGATTTTCTCGTGTTCGCCGCCGGCTTGCACGTCATCAACAGTTTTTTCCATATGGCCGTGGCGTATAATGTCGACCTTCCCAGCTACGATTCAGCCGGTCTCGCCTATATGTTCGACCAGGACAACGACTGGATGTCGCTCCATCCGGATGGAGCGATGCAGATGTCGGCTTCACTGAACGATTTCATGGATGCGCTCGATATGGCTGACAGCGCGATAAGCGCCCTCCAATTGGAACAAACAACGGATCTGGATCAGTCGAACGATCTGATCGTCGCCGACTGGTCGCTTTCGGACTATATCGAAGCCTACATGTTCATCGACTCGGCGCGGGCGTATTTGACCTTGCCGCAATGGGTGAAAGGTCAGTTCGATATCGATCCCGAACCGGATTCGGTGCGTATAGATGTGTCGAAAATTTTCACCAATCCGATCAACGGCATCTTCAATCTTCTGCCGCCGTATTCGTCCGAAGTCGGTTCCGGGTTGGATACGATGTGGTGGCACTGGGAGTATTGGGATGGCCAGCAATATGTGTCCGACTCGGAAATCTGGGATATTCAGCCCTATCTCGCTGTCGTCATAACATGGGACGCCAATACGTTTTCGGGATGGAATTTTCCCAACCCGACAATCAACGGAATCCTTCCGGACATCAACACTGACACGAAATTTAAAGCTCTGTTTGGTCTGACCACCCAAGATTGGACGAAACAGATGGAGTTTAGACTTTATAATTATTGAGCGCTTCGACCCGTTAAGTGAGTTTGCGTATGCGGCAGATATCGGCAATATTCTCTTCGATAGCCGTCTTGTGCTTTGCAGTTTCGGCGCAGGCGATCAGTTTCGATGGTACGGCTCCGGTCGAGGAGAGGGGCTTCTATAGCTCCTTCCAACACCTCAACCTGATCTATGTTGCCGATCATCATAGCTGGGCCGACCGTTCCGAATTGGGCGGATTGCTTCAGCCATCTTCCGACGGCGCGGCGTTCCGCTGGCGTCTCATCGATCGGCGGTTTGAATTCGCCGAACACGGCCTGAGCCGGACGGATTTCACTATATCCAGCCGCAACCGCGATGGGTGGCTGGGCCTACGTCTGCCGATAACCGGGAACTGGGCGATTCTGGACGTGCAGTCGGGCGTTTCGCAGTGGTCGGATCGGGCGCATATGGTTTACGATATACGGATTGAGGCGACGCCGAACGATGCCATCGGCGTCGCCCTCCGCCTCGATAGCCGGGTTGAGAAACTGGATATCGATGGCGTCTTCTGGGGCGAGGCGATAGCCATGGCGCTGCCGTTCCGATGGAATTCGAGTGGTCTTGAGGCGCGCATCCGGCTGCTGGATAATCTGACCGTACGCGCCGGATACCGGGATATCGGATTAGCCGACCATGTGCCCGGCAAAGGCGATGAATTCGCGGCGGGATTATCGGGCGCCGCCGAGTATAGATATCAGGAACTGGCATGGGGTCGCGACGACGGTCCGGGCATTCGCCTGCAAGCGCATCAAATCGG
The DNA here is from genome assembly GCA_964549765.1 of uncultured Ignavibacteriales bacterium. Classification (GTDB taxonomy): domain Bacteria; phylum Zixibacteria; class MSB-5A5; order GN15; family JAAZOE01; genus CAZJWR01. Next base: position 20,159 of record CAZJWR010000052.1, on the reverse strand, counting down.
CGCCGGTGGTAAATTGAATCTCTACAATTTCGGGACCGGGTTCGGGCAGATTCCCAGGATCAAGGCCGACGTCGACTGGTACGGCGTCGAAAGCCGGCCGCCGATAGCCCCCCGGCATTTGAAATTCGCGCTTGATTATATGACGCTCACGGCCGAAATCGCCGGGCATGTGAAAAGCTGGCCCTTCACCGATCCGCTCGAGGATTTGCTGGGACTCCGGCGGAATTTCCTGGGCGACGCCGACGTCACCCTCTGGCGTCTGGCTGGAGAAGCGAATATGCAACCGTCTCCGGCGTGGGATATAGTCACTTCGCTTGATCTTTATCGATTGTACCCAAACCTCCATTTCGCGGACTGGATGCCGAGTTTCATGGTATTCGGCGTGCAAGATATGGATACCTACAACGACAATTACGATCGGATCGATTTCGGGCGTTTGCAGATCAATGTCGCCAGGAAAATCGGCCGGTTGACAATCGGGGGCCATGTCTCGCAGTTGTTCCCGATCAAGATCAGGCGAGACACCGACGGGACATCGGGCGACAGTGGCGAAACGTCATCGGGGGGAGGGACCTCGTCGTCATCGAAAGGCCGCCGTGACGACGGCGGGCGGAGCATTCAAATCTGGGTGGGGTATTCGTTGTAAATTATTGCAAAGATACCATCCGGCCGGATAAAATCAGAGCCTGCATCTATCGTGAGATGCAGGCTCTTTGTATTAAGCTTCTGTTTTTCGGCTATTCCCAGTGGGTTTTAACACTCACGAATTGGGTTTTGTTGAACCGCCAGATCATGAACACCGCCTTGCGGTCCTTGTTTTTCTCGATTTCATCCAGCGCGGCCTTGGCGTCGTCGACCGATTGTATTTCCCGGTCATTGATTTTCATAATGATATCGCCGACACGGAGACCATCGACGATCGCCCATCCGCCGGATTCGACTTTATCCACGACGACTCCTTTGACCTCGTCGGGCTTCAGGTCGCGGACGTTGTAATCCATGAATACCAGATCGCGCACGGTCATGTCGAAATTGGTATCTTTGTAGTTGGGAGCATCCGACGGTTCCGTCGGCATCGCGGTCAAAACGGCTGTGATCTGCAGGGTATCGACCTTGTTATCCCCGGGGCGAAGGACGGTCATATTCAAATCGGCGCCTTCACCGCGGTCGGAAATCATTTTCCGGAAGACGGTCAGACTGGCGTCGTCTTTGATCTCCAGCGGCGCATCATCGACCTGGACAATGAAATCCTCGGGTTTCAACCCGGCGTTATCGGCGGGCGAATTGGGTACGACATCGGAGACGATCACGCCGCCGGGGACCTCGACATTCCAGAACGCCGCTATTTCCGGATCGAGGGCCTGAAGCGAAATACCCAGCCAGCCGCGCGTGAACTCATCGGGCGCCGGCGGCTTGGCCAGCATTTCCAGAAAACGGCTGACCGGCATGAAGCCGACGGGGGTACCGAAGGCGTTGCCCATATCGAATGCTCCGCCCATGCCCGTGTTCTGCAACATGGGAGTGATAACCCCCACGATCCGGCCTGTTGGAGTCATGACGGGGGCCATGACGAAATCGTTGACCAATTCGCCGGTCAGGTAGAACTTCTCGGGCTTGGTCAGCACGTTGGTGACGACGGTCGACGTCATCTGAAAGCGCGGTTCGTAGCCTTTGGGCAGCATCCAGAATACATATATCTCATCACCCAGAGACAGATCAACGTTGGAAAAAACCGCCGGCGCAATCTTATCTTTGACGGAATCGGGCAGACGGCAGAAAGCGATGGAACTGAATTGGTCGGTGCCGATATACTCGGCCTCGTAGGTATCGCCTTTGTAATCGGTGATTTGCAGGGATTTCGGTTTTTCAACTCGCGGTCCGCCGAACATGTCCGATGCGGAATGAGCGCCGGTTCCCAGCGAGGTGCCGTCGAAGATGATGGTTCCCTGCGGTTCCACGGCCAGCCCCATGACGCGGCCCTCGATATCTTCAGTCTGTCCCATGAAGGTCATTTCCGCCTTGTAATCCACGGAGACGAGGACGCGGTCAATCTTATCGTATAGGGCCTGCACGCTTCCGGCTGCCTGAGCGTGAGCGGCGGGCGCCGCCGCCAAAACCACGAAAAGCAGCAATAGCGGCAATAGTATCGGAAATCTATTCATGGGGCTGTTCATTCCTTTCATCCGTCAAGTCAACTTTCAGAAGCACCAGGCGGACCGCTCCGCGACGATCGACCGTCAGAAGCAGTTTTTCGTTGTCCTTCAGGGAATCATAAAAATTGATGAGCTGCGTCAGGTTCTCGACCGGGCGGTTATCGACCTTTTTTATCACATCCCCGCGACGAAGTCCGCCGTTGTAGGCCGGACCCGGCGAGGCCGCCTGCAGCACGTATGCTCCGAGCGTATCGGTCAGCCGTTCGTCGAGGGCCATCTGGGTGGTGATCGCCGTGGCCGTGAAGCCCCATTGCTGGAAGTCGTGGTCGGTCCCCTGTAAATCGCCCAAAAGACGCGGGACGACCGTCAGCGGCTTTTCCTGACCGCTTTCGAGCGTAAGCACTTTTACCGCTTTTCCCACTGACGATTCTGCGATAAGATCGTAAAATCGGGGAAGTTCCTCTTCGAACCGGGCCGAAACATCGGTGCCGTCATAACGCAGGATGATATCGCCCGCTTTGAGGCCGGCTTCGTCGGCCGGAGAACCGGGATCGACCGACGCCACCAGAACTCCCCTGTCGCCGTCGGCCCCGAAAAATTGTTCCATTTCCTGCAAGGGCTGGGCATGCACGCCGATCCAGCTCCGTTCAACGCGGCCGTGGGCGATAAGCGTGTTGCTGACCCGTTTGACGGTATTTATGGGGATGGAAAAACCGATATTCTGAGCCAGAAAAACGCCCCGGGTGTTGATCCCGATGACGTCGCCGTCGAGATCGACCAGCGGCCCGCCGGAATTGCCCGGATTGATGGCGGCGTCGGTTTGCAGCCAGGTATTATACCGGCCGGTCTTTTCACCCGACGGCAGCCTGATATCGCCCGGGAAAAAGCGATTGACGGTGGATATCACGCCCATGGAGACCGACCGCGATAACGCCAGCGGCGAACCCATGGCCAGAACCGTCTGACCGACCTGCAGAATGTCGGAATTACCCAGATGGGCCGGTTTCAATTTGCCCGGATATTCCGACAGGTCGAGTTTGATGACGGCGATATCGGTCGCCGGATCGCCTCCGACGAGGCTGGCTGGCACCTGCTCGCGGTCGTTGAGCGTGCAGATAATCCGTTCGGCACGGCCGGCGACATGATAATTGGTGACGGCGTAACCGTCCTCCGTAATAATGACCCCCGAACCGACCACCGATTGTTTTTGCTCGCGGCCGGTCAGGTAATCGATAATCACCGGCTGGATGTGAATCAGCGCCGGCAGAACCCGGTCGCGGGCGCGATATATTTGATCCTGATAGGCGGCCTGCGCGACCGTCGCCCCACCGGCGACGATCAGCAGCACGGCGAGGCCCAAAATCGTCATACGTTTATTCATCTATGCTCCTAAACGAGGATTCGCCGTCAGCATACGGCTTATCCGCCATGCCGACAACAAAAAACGATCACCTTTGGTTATAATCGGCGGCAGGTGTAAATGTTCCAGGGCCGCAATTCGCCGCCGATCAAAGAAAACTATTGCCAAGCCCGAAAAAATCCATAATATATGGACGCGCCAAATGCCGAAGTGGTGGAACTGGTAGACACGCTGTGTTCAGGGCGCAGTGCTCGTAAGGGCGTGTGGGTTCAAGTCCCACCTTCGGCATAAAATTCAATTCCCGGGCCGAATTCGTCCCGGGAATTTTTTTGCCCTCGTTCAACGGGGCCTGGTATATATCATGTCATGCCCCGTAGGGCGGGATCCGTGCCGAAGGTCCTGAGCCCTACGAAGGGCGATCCCGCCGATTCCCGTTCCGCCGGGTCTTGGTCACGCACAGCGGGATTGTGACCCGGCGGCCCCTATTTTCACTTGCACACAACGCTTGACAGATCGTCTTAATAATAGTAAAATCTCCATAGGGATCATCATCTATGTCAGGTTAATTTTTTCGGGGGAGGTGTGTTATGACCAGACAATGCGCAAAATGGCTGGCGGTTCTGTGCGGGGCGCTTTTTCTTATCATGTCATGCTCGGATGACGACAACGGCGTCGGCCCGACTCCGCCTGAAACACCGGCATTATACATCGACGAGCAGATTCTGATCGACACCACGGCGGCGATACACAGCAACGCCGAAGAAGTCGACCGCTTGATATTCGATCTCGACAGCGTCCTGATGTTCGAGAACAGCGACTTCGATGATATTTACATCGGTTACTGGACGGGAGACAATGTTGACAGAGAAAACCTATTGTTCAATTTCAAATGGCAGGGATGGAATATATTGGTGACGGATCCGGGGCCCGTTATTGGCCTCATGAATGGCGGCTTTGGCCATATGGCTTCAAAAATGGGTCTTCCGGTGTCGGAATTCGTTGGCGATTCCCTGCGGCTTTATATACGGCCGTGGTATTTGCCTGCGCTGGGCGCAAAAGAGAATCTGCCGCCCCCGACTCACACCGTCAGGGGTGTGCAACTGAATGATCATTATTCTCCGCTCTTTATTCCCAATTCCGACCACACGTTTTTCGCCGGGATTACCTTCGACGGCCAGACGTATCGGCTGGTTGCCTCGGAGAATTATACCAAAAAGATCTGGCAGCTATCGCCCTCCGGCGAAATTATCGGGAAGGCAGATTGCCCGGCCATGTACCCCAATGATTTGGCTCTGGGTGACAATAGCATTTGGATCAGCGATGCCTCTTATGCCCCAATCGATACCTCGAGCCAAGTATGGCGGCTTGGCCTTGATGGGGAAATACTGTGCCGGTTCGAAATAATGAGCAGCTACGCAGGGGCTATCGCGTACGGGGATGGATCGATCTGGTTGAATCTTTATTCACCCAGTAGTTCACATATATTTCGCATCGATCCGGAAGCGTCGTGTCTTTCCGGAAATGCGGAGATTCTGAATTCGTTCACCGTCGACAAGGAGATCCGATCTCTGACGTGGGACGGGACCAACCTGCTGGCGGCTTCCGATTCACTGTACGTCATCTCAACCGATGGCGACATTGTAGATTCCTACGCCTGGACAGTCGGCGGCGATCAGCGGATCAGCTATTCCAACGGCTACCTGCACGTATTCTGCAACGGGCCGGCGGGACTTCCGCTCGACGATCGCGTGATCGTGAAATTGAAGATGCGGTAGGGATTCGCCCCGTAGGGCGGGATCCGTGCCGAAGGTCCTGATCCCTGCGAAGGGCAATCCCGCCAATCCCATTCCGCCGGGTCTTGATCCTGCGAGGCAGGATTGTGACCGGACGGAATCTATCGACATATACTCTCTTGGATATCCATTTCCCCCAAAAAAAAGTCCGGTGGCCCAACCCAGCTTCGCTGGGGTGGGGTGAAATCCTCTTATATAATAATTTTGACCAAAAAAAAGTCCCGGCCGATGGCCGGGACCGTGGTTAACTTTTGCGTGCCGCGCTTAGCCTAAACTTCGGTTGGACGCACATTGGTCGCTTCGGGGCCTTTGCGGCCTTGACCGGCTTCGTACTCCACCTTCTGACCGTCGGTCAGAGTCCGAAAGCCGTCGACAACGATGTTCGAATGATGCACGAACAGGTCATCGCCGCCATCGTCGGGGATGATAAAGCCATATCCCTTCTGCGAATTGAACCACTTTACTTTACCTGTAGCCACGAAATAACTCCTCAGGCCCCAAAGCGGGCCTGTATTGCGTTACCCTCACTTTATTTCCAGAGTATACTCCCGAGGGAGTAGAGTATACCCCTGACCTCTCGAATAATTAACAAGAAAATCGGGAAATGTCAACAGGTCATTTGCCGATACCGGCAATATTTTTTTGTGTCTTGTCTTCGCCGATATCGATGCAAACCGGCCGAAAGCCGCTGCTGATTACTAAGTTATGGAATCACCTTGACACGGATGTCCGCGTTTTTCTCGCGCGACATGCCACGCCACCTCGACGGTCACGGGCAGAGCGGGGGCGGCCCGCTTCGGAAAAGGTAGGAAACGATGAAGACGACGTCGCCGATGTTGATTCTCCCGTCGCAGTTGGTTTCGCCCGATTCCAGAGGATCCGGCGGAGGCCCTTCCTTGAATATATAGTTGGTGAGAAAAATGACGTCGCCGATATTGATCCTCCCGTCGACGTTGGGGTCACCGAGCAGGAAGGTGCCCTCGTTTACCTCCACCGAGAAGATATCGGAATGCATCCCCAGGCGGCTCATGGCATCCTCGGATATCAGGATATAATCATACACCACGCCGCTGTCCACGGCCGCATCCACAAAAATGCCGTCGGCGATGCCGGGATTATCCAGCGAACCGGTCGCGTCATCGATGCGAAAGAACGACCCTTCCGAGGTCCCCTCTCGGCGATAGATATGATATGTCAATCCCGGCAGATACAGCCATCGGAGTTCCACGTGGCCGGTATCGACCGCCCGTCCGGTCAGATAGGTCGGGCGCGACGGCCAGGAAACGGGCGCCAGCGCCACGCTCTCCTCCTGAAACGAATTGTTGGGGATAAGACCGGACAGGATATACCCTTCGCCCCGGGACGTGTCCAAGAAATGATAGGCATACGGCAGCCCCGGGGCTTCGGTCAGGTAATTTTGGAAATCGTCATACCAATTTCCCGCATCGTAACCGGCTCCCGTGCAGCCTTTGATCCGAATTTCCTCATCGGTACCGTTGAGATATCCGAAAAACATCAAGCTGCCGCTGTCCGGTATGGCGCCGCCGGAGGCGGTCACCGTCCCGTAAATCGATCCCTGCGCCCGGGCCAATCCGGGCGAAAGGCACATCAATAGAACCAGTATGACAACTGAAATACATGCAACAGGTGGCAGTCGATCCATGAATGACAACCGCGAGTAAATGGCCTGTCGTAACGGCGCCGGCAGGTTTTTCGACCCGGGCGCCGAGGCTTCCAAACGTACAAAGACTATAACGCAGGATAAGGAGGTTTTGTCAACGCCTATCTCGATTTGTGCCAAAAAAACAGGGCCGATCCGGACGACCGACCCTGTTGTCGATTTATGCCCGATTTTGTGCTATTCGGCGCACCCGGTTTGCGGCTCCGGACCGCTCCGGAAAATATAATTGATCAAGTAGATCGCATCGCCGATATCGAGCCGGCAATCGCCGTTGACATCCGCCGCCGGTGGACAGCTCGGTGGCTGACCGTCCCGGAATAGGTAGGAGATCAAAAACGTGGCGTCGCCCACATTGACGCGATCATCGCCGTTGGCGTCGCCTCTCAGGAAACCCTTGATGAAGACGTTGCCGGTGGCCAAGAATCTCGTCCCGTTGGTCATGGTCGCCGAAATAGTATAGGGGTGCAACTGTCTATCCCACAGGGGACCATAACTGAGCAGAAAATCCCGCATGGAAACTGTGAGCGCCAGAACCGGCCCGGTGAAATCGGGATGGACGTCAATCACGGTAATATCGGTCGGTGTCACGCCGCCATTGACGCGAATGGAGGACTGGTCAATATCGCCCGTAGCGTATTCGCCGGACAGATCCCCGATGTATATCGTCGCCGTCATGGGATTGATAGCGTACGCCCAATAAAAATTCATCGTGTCCGGCTCGATGACCGAAATCCCGGACGCGATTCCCGTTGTCTGCGACATCAGGTAATCGACCAGGGCTGTCATGTCCTCCTGCTGCATATACCATGGCCGGAATCCGAACGAATAGACCGGCCCGGCGAAGCTGGTTGATTTTATCCCCACCGGCAGGCCTTCGGCCAGTGATGTCGACGGGTACTTCGACCGGTAGGTATAAAGCGGAACAGCGTTATCGTTGTTGAAGAACGCCGAAGCCAGGGGGCCGACGCTGTCGGGCCAGAACAAGGCTTGGTAGGGATTGAGCGATGGATCATAATGGAGGTCGGGTAGGACCTTGCCGATTGACTGCGCCATAACGAATCCGCCCAGCGAATCGGTTTCGATATCCGGGTACGCGATATAATAGACGGGGCCGGTGGAGAACACAGAGTCGACGCCGAAATCATCGACCATTGCCTGATCCGCCGGCGGATGATATCCCGGCGGATCGTGTTGGGTCATATTGGAGAGGGCGTAAAATGATCCGAAATATGCGACCATTCCCTGCGACCGGATATACACCTGTATAGCCGGCAACGTCGGATTAAAATCGGGAGGGGGATTGTCGAGCATATCGTAGCGCCAGCCGCCGTCAATGATGACCATTTTATATGGCATGAGGCTATTCGACCAATCCGGATTGAATCCCCCAGCTTGCATCGTATCCCACCAATCATAAATATCGTAATCGTACCCGTCCAGAATGGTACTATAATAGCTGTAAATCGAATCGCAATATACGAGCTCGGTGTTCTGTACTCTACATTCCAGCACAAGTATGTCCTTGGTTCGCGGCGGAACCTCGATTACCATGACATCCGGCGAGAATTCTGATTCGATTCCGGACATCGTCACGGCGGTTACGACATAGACACTCGAATCGGCGGTATATTGGCTGAATGTCGTGATGTCTCCACCCACGAATGTGTAAGGCTCCATACCATAATAGTAGTACCATGTGCCGTCGACATAGAAGCTGTCATGCGGGGCGACTTCCGAAGAAAATTCGCCGGTGTCGTAGCGGGGATAGTATTTCCGCTGTGCTTCTTCGGGATTGGCAAACTTGTAGATATTGTAATGACCGACCGTCACGCCCTCCGGCGGGGACCATTGGAGCACCGCCGGGTCGCCGGTCTGGATGAAGATATATTCAGCCGGAACTTGCGGCGCCGGTGGACGGCCTCCGGGCTGTATCTGAAGGGGTTGGCTCATGGCCCCGATGCCTTTGACCACCGTTCGATTGGCCACCGATACGGCATAGATACCATAGGGCTCCAGGCCGGTAAACGTCTGCTGATAGACCTGACCGACTGACGCCGCCAAATCCGCCTCGCTGGGATGTATCCACGGCGGCGCGAGGCCGGGATAAGGCATCGAATCGGGCGGGACTTGATACAGGTATACATCATATCCCTCGACATCGGAAAATCCCCACGGATCCCACTCGATCACCGTCGAATCGAAATCGTTGTGGAGTGCATACAGACCCATGACGGGATTGCGCGGATCAATCAATGCTTGGGCGAGATCGTCGGCGACGGCCGCATTTGCCAGAACGTGCGAAAAATCCAGATTGGCCAGATACTGATCGGGATTATCCGGCAGATTGTTGAGGTTGTCCAAGACGTGAATCACCGAATCGCCTGTGAATGTCGTATACAGTATCCGCGCGCTTGAATCGGGCAGGAGCGTAAACGGGCCAAACGACATCAAAAACCGCGTATCATAACCGTCCGCGAAATCCGTGGCCTGATTATAGCTGTATGGATATGTCCATCCGGGAATGCTGTCGGCGGTGTAGATTTGATCAAAATCCCATCCGGGATGGCTCATCATACAATATTTCGAGCGGTCTCCCGTGGGAGTCCCGACATGACCGCCGAAATCGCATTCGGGATTGCCGAATTCATCGACCGGCTGCGGGCCGTAATCGAGAACGGCATTCCCATTAGATATCCACCAATTAAAGTTCGTATCGATCGTGGTGAATGAGGTGATAAGCGGTTTGAAAGCAAACAAGCGCATCGGGCTGGTCTCGGTGAACACGCCGCCGGTCGGATCGCCGTCGTTGTCAATAACATAGCCGATTCCCGCTTCGCGTATCGATCCGGTAATGTCGTCGGTAAACCCATTGGCCTGATTCGACATGTGGTAGACATCAGCGTCGAAATAAAAGGCAATATAACCATCCTCGATAGTCTGATCCCCGATATTGGTGACAACCATGTCGTAGATAATTGTCTGATTTTCCGGATCGGAATTCCAGGCATGAACACGGTTGGCAATCCTCACGTGTAACGGAATTTGCGGGCGGTTATCGAAGGGATCGGTTCCGGTTAAGCCCGGGTCGGTGATCGTGTCGGTACATAGCATCCAGACCGATTGATCGCCCGCTCCGGCAAAAGTCTCCGACGGCACAGGGGGGAGCAACTCGGCAACGTTCCCAATCCAGCCGTCGGCGGCGACCGAAACCAGAGTATCATTGCCGACTATTCCACCGATCCATATGGCGCCCCCGAATAAATATTCGATATCGCTGTCCTCGGGCGACATGAACGAAGGGCAGATTTCTCCGTCGCAAAGCGGATGATTATAAAGATGCGTGAAGTAGGTTCCGTAAGTCCCATTATTAGCAGCGGTGGCGCTGATCTGACCGGTATGCAGCCAAGACAGCGCAACCGGAGGAACGAAAAAATCGGTGGCGTTCTTATCAGCCGCGCTGCCGTCATTTGTGATAGATGAGGCTGGTTCCTGAAACATGGCTCTGGCGTCTACCACAGCAGGAACCAGCGCCAAAATTAATACGAAAATCGCAAAAGAAAATATTACCCGTGACATAAAACCCTCCCGAGAATCGGTTTTGATGTATGCACAGGACGATCAAAGGAGTCTCTGTGTTCAATCTAATCAACTTGCCGTTTCTGTCAACGGCTATTTCTCCCCGCGCTGAGAGTCGATGGAACAAAAAAAGGCTTGACCGGTATAAATACTTGGTTATATTGCCAAATGTGCAAATGATGGGAAAAGGATTATGGACGCAAAAATCAAAGCCAAATACCAAGCCCGAGCGGCTATCATCAAGGCCATGGGACACCCGACCCGGCTCTATATCGTGGATATGCTGGCCCAAAAAAGCCACTGCGTGGCCGAACTGACCGACTTGATCGGGGCCGACATGTCCACCGTGTCCAAGCATCTGACGGTGCTGAAATCAGTCGGGATTATCGACGACGAGAAACGGGGCGCGCACGTGTACTACTCACTGAAGACGCCTTGTGTCTTGAACTTCTTCGGCTGCGTCGAGAAGGTGCTTAAGTCAACGGCGGCGCAAACGCTGCAGGGGATCGAATGATAGTCTTCATGGAGTGGCAGGACATTTCAATCGCGAGCCAGGTACTGATTCGGAGAACATTCGGTGGCTGACTGGAAAAAAGAATGGAAGGCGCTGCTGCTGATGGCCGGAGTGTTTCTGGCCTTCTATTTTCTGCCGTCCGGCGTGCGGCGCGTGGAAGGCGGTATTCTGGAAGCCCTGTACCTGGCGCGCGATTACGCCCGCCAGCATGTCATTATGTGCCTTATCCCGGCCTTTTTTATCGCCGGGGCCATCGCCGTCTTTGTCGGCCAGGCCTCGGTGCTGAAATATCTCGGCCCGCAGGCCAAAAAAGTCGTGAGTTACGGCGTGGCGTCGGTTTCCGGATCGATCCTGGCGGTGTGTTCGTGCACGGTGCTTCCATTGTTCGCCGGGATCTATCAGATGGGTGCCGGATTGGGACCGGCGGTGGCGTTTCTGTACGCCGGGCCGGCCATAAACGTCCTGGCGATCATCCTTACGGCGCGAGTGCTGGGTATGGAGCTGGGTATCGCCCGGGCGGTGGGAGCGATCGCATTCAGCATCGTAATCGGACTTGCCATGCAGATGATTTTCGGCCGTGAGGAGAGGGAGAAAAAGCGCGCCGAGATGATCATGCCGCCGTCAGAAGATGGACGTCAACTCGGTCAGACAGTGCTGTATTTCGCCGCCATGATTGCGGTGCTGGTTTTTGCCAACTGGGGCAGCGCCGGGAGCGCTGGCGGATTTTGGCATGCCGTGTATTCAGCCAAATGGATTATCACATCGCTGGCCGCGGCGGCGTTGGGAGCGATATTGATCGCCTGGTACGGCATGCGTTGGTGGAAAATAGGTATAGTCGGCGTCATAACCATCGTCCTCACGGTCATCTTTCATACTATACCGGCCATTCCCTTTGCCGCAGCAGCTATCGGCCTGGCCATTATCGCCGCCACCAATCGGGGCGAGACCGGGGAATGGTTCGATCAAACGTGGGGATTCACCAAGCAGATTCTGCCGCTGTTATTCGCCGGGGTGCTCGTCGCGGGTTTTCTTCTGGGACGGCCCGGCCATGAGGGCATTATCCCGTCCGAATGGATCAGCCGTTTGGTCGGCGGCAATTCGGTCGGCGCCAATCTGTTTTCGTCGGTGGTCGGCGCCTTCATGTATTTCGCGACCCTGACGGAAGTGCCGATCCTTCAGGGATTGATCGGCAACGGTATGGGCAAAGGCCCGGCGCTGGCGCTGCTTCTGGCCGGCCCGGCCTTGTCGCTCCCGAATATGCTGGTCATCCGAAGCGTCATCGGCGCCAAAAAGACGATCGTCTATGTCTTGCTGGTTGTGGTCATGTCGACCATTAGCGGATTGATCTATGGAGCATTCTTTTGATCGGAGGTGATATATGATGCAAGTCAAAATCCTCGGGACAGGCTGCCCCAAGTGCAATAAATTGTACGAGGAAACCCAGCAGGCGGCCTTCGAGCTCGGCCTGGAGTGCCATATCGAAAAAGTGACCGATATGCGCGAGATCACCGGGTACGGCATCCTTATGACACCCGCGCTGGTGGTCGACGGTCAGGTCAAGGTATCGGGCAAAGTTCCCTCACGGGAAGATCTCAAGAAAATGTTGGCCTGAGCATTGCGATCACGACCAAGACAATATACTTTTAGGATACGGGAGGAATACACGTGAGTTCAAGAAAAGCCATCACGGCGATCCTGCTGGTTTTTGTCGCCGCCAGCGTTGTCTACCTATTGGCGACGGAACTGGGCGGCCAAAAGTCCGCCGCAACCAATGTTTCCATAGATGAAACGCCGGCGCATCAGGTGATCGCCTATTATTTCCACGGATACAAAAGGTGCCACACCTGTTTGAGCATCGAGGCGACCGCCAAAAAAGTGATCGAAACCGCCTATCCCGAACAGCTCAAGGATGGTTCGTTGGTATGGAAAGCGGTCAACTTCGAAGCTCCGGAAAACACCCACTTTGCCGACGATTATCAACTGGTGGCGTCCTCGCTGGTGCTGGTGGAATACCGCAGCGGCGAACAAGTGCAGTGGATCAATCTCGAAGACGTGTGGGAATTGATCGGCGCTGACGATCAGTTTTCCGAATATGTCCGGGGCGGAGTCGACGAGCTGTTGAACGATATATAATGGATACTTTTCTGGTGGCGGCCGGGTCGGCCTTCTGGCTCGGTATCGCGACGGCGATAAGTCCCTGCCCGCTGGCGACCAACATCGCGGCGGTGTCGTTTATCGGGCGGCGGGTGGGAAGCCCGCGCCGGGCGTTTCTGTCCGGGCTGCTCTACACCGGCGGACGGACAATTACTTACCTCGTCTTGGGAATCATTCTCGTGGCCGGGCTGTTGTCCATCGGCGAACTGTCACTGGGGCTTCAGGCTTACATGAACAAAATTCTCGGGCCGATTTTGATTGTCGGTGGAATGGTCTTGCTGGAGTTAATCCAACTCCCCGCGTGGGGCGGCGGGATCGGCGGGCGGATGCAACAGCGGGCCGAAACCGGCGGCATGTGGACGGCGGCGCTTCTGGGCATCGTCTTCGCATTGTCGTTCTGCCCTCTGTCGGCGGTACTCTTTTTCGGAAGTCTGATTCCATTGTCGGTCCAGCACGGCTCCCGGTTTGTGCTGCCGACGTTGTATGGCATCGGCACCGGCCTTCCGGTGATCGTGTTCGCGGGAATAATCGCATACAGCGCACAATCTCTGGGGAAGGCGTTCGACGTCCTGAAGAAGATTGAGGTGTGGGCGCGGCGCATCACCGGCATCGTATTCATCCTGGTCGGCGTCTATTACTGCATGGTCTATATTTTTCACCTGTTATAATATTCAAAATCAATCAGTGGCGGCTGTTGCCATTCGGGGATGCGTCAGCTATCTTCTCCACGAGGCCAATCGAATTGCATAACGGAGGGATGCCATGCCGGTATCGGGACCGCCGCGACTCTTGCGAAAAATCAAATTCATGGAAGGCGACTGGGATGTCGTCATGCAGGTTAAGCCCGATCCGCAGGGGGAGTGGGTGGATACGACGGGAAGGTCGACCTTTCGCTTCATTCTCGAGGGCGCCGTGCTGGAACAGGATTATATCGGGGAGATGTGGGGCAAGACTTTTTTGGGGAAAGGGTATTTCTGCTTCAATCGGTTTTCGGGGAAATGGCAGCATACATGGAGCGACAACGGGGCCGCCAACATCAGCGTCTTCGAAGGAGACTTTATTCAGGGCCGACTGGTCGTCGTCGGTCAAGAAAAAACTCCCCACGGCGCCTTCATGTCCCGCGCCACGACATTCAATATCACCGATGACAGATTCGAATGGATATTGGAAACCTCACCCGACGGCGAAACCTGGACAGCTGTGATGAAGGCAGTTTACTCCAGAAAAACGACGTAGTGCGCTTAAAAGGATATTTGTTCTACGCGGTTGTGGTCTGCAACCGAATTTTGAACGCAAAATTTCCACAAATAGGCGGGTTTATCGCCGTACAAGGAATATGCCAAAAGGGATCGGGTATCCGATCAATGTGTTACACCAGACATTGATAATTTATGAAGCCGGAACACGAGAGTGTTTCGTAGACGTAAGGAGAAAGTCCATGAAAAGACTGGCGATGATGTTGGGGGCGCTGGTGGTGCTACTTATGGGTATCACGGCCATGGCCCAGGAAGAAAAACCGGCCGGGGAGCCGGCGATGGAGATGGGCGCGCCGGCGCAAATGAAGCAGGTGGCGTATATGGTCGGCATCTGGGATGTGTCCATGCAGTATCGGATGAGCCCCGAAGCGCCGTGGACGGAAGCCGACGCAGTCAATACGAACAATATGATTCTAGATGGCTGCGTCCTCGAATCCGTGCTCGAGGGTGATATGGACGGCATGCCGATGAAGGGTATCGGCATGACCACGTATAGTCGGGGTTTGGGGAAATGGCAGACGATGTGGACGGATAATATGGGCATGGGTATCAGCCTGTATACCGGCGGATTCGCGGACGGCAAAATGGTTTTCGCCGGCCAAGACATGATGCCGGGGGGCGTGAAAATGCTCTCCCGCGTGACCAGCTACAATATCACCGATACCACCTACGATTGGATGATGGAGAACTCTATGGATGACGGTCAGACCTGGTATACCTCAATGAAGGCGACGTATACCAAAAGACAGTAGTCATTCAAATTGTGGAATCTGTCGGTCCGAGCAAGAAAAATGCGCCAGAGATTTCGATTTCAAGTAACGTCGTAGCGGTGGCCCACGCGTGCCCCGCACGGGTGGGATGTAGTTGACCGGCAGACAATGACATCGAGGCCATTTCCATTCATCCGCAATATTCGCCTGACCTTTCAAAGGGCCTGAGGAAACGGCCTCTTTTTGATACAATAAACGCGATTCGCGTTTTGCCTATTGCTTCGGGCGCTTATCCCCGGCGATCAACTTGACACCGACGGCGATAATAAGAATCGGCCAGATAATACCCCAGCCGGACCAGTGAATGATGCCGACCTCGTTGAGGAGCAGCAGGGCGCCGAGTATGACCAGAATTATCCCGAAAAACATTGAACCCTCCGGTTTATCTTATGCCTATTAAAATACATTACGTCCCGCACAACAACATTTTTTAACATCATCTCTCCTCCGGGCAACGCCGGGAAAATTATGGCATTAATCGGCCAATATGTTATCTTCTCCATAGCTTACAAAGATAATCGTCATCTTGATTGAGGGCGGAACCGTGAGTGCGCCGGATAAGACTCGTGCAAGAAAATCGGCGTGGGCGGTCGTCGTGGCCTGCGCTGTCATATATTATGTGACCTGCTGCCGGACGGTGTTCGTCGGCGATTCCGGCGAATTGTCCCTCATATTGACAACCGGCGGCATCGCCCACCCGCCGGGATATCCGTTATACACGATCCTGGGCTATCTATGGATCAAGCTGTTCTTTTTTCTCCGGCCCGCTTTCGCCGCCAACCTGTTTTCAGCCGCCCCGGCGGCGGCTTCGGCGGGTTTGCTGTACCTGCTTTTGCGGCGTATCGCTCACCCCTATCTTCCCCCGATCATCTCGACGGCGGTTGCCCTGCTCTACGCGTTGGCGCTGCCGGTCTGGCATTCGGCCATCGCCGCCGAGGTATACACCCTGTCGGGTTTCTTATTCATAGCCGCGCTTTACGCCGTGATTGAATATCACTATTACGGTGGCACGCGCCGATTGATCATCGCCGCTTTCTTATCGGGTCTGGTCATGACGCATCATTTCTCGGGCGGCGTGGTGATCGCGGCCCTGATAATGGCGGTGGTTTTTCGCCGCGATGCGCTCAAATCGCCGCGAATGCTGGCTGCCGCGGTCCTGGCGTTCCTGATTCCCCTGACCCTCTACCTCTATCTGCTGTTGCGTTTCGATCCCGGACTGCCCGTCAATTGGCTGTCCGGACGCTCGTTGGCGGCGTTGTGGCGGTTGGCCGGCGGTGAAAACTATCAGCAGTATGTCGGATTCCCGACCATCGGCGACATGCTCCTCTTTGCCCGCGAAGTCGCGGGCAAATTTTTTGTTTACCTCGGGCCGGGCCTTATTCTCCTGGCCATCCCGGGCGTCTTTTACGGCTTCAAAACCGACTACAAAACGGCGACGTTATTCATCATCCCGGTGATTTTGAATCTGGCTCTGGTTGCCCTCTACCAAATTCCCGATTACGACGAATATCTGATCCCGTCGATTGTCGTGGCGGTGATATT
>CAZJWR010000052.1:0-3260 GCA_964549765.1 uncultured Ignavibacteriales bacterium | reverse complement strand
AAATTCCCGATTACGACGAATATCTGATCCCGTCGATTGTCGTGGCGGTGATATTTATCATGCTGGGATTGTCATGCCTGTATTCAATCCGCTCGCTGCCCCGGATAACGGCCTGGTTCGTGGCCGGAATATTGGTCGCCGTGCCGCTCGTCTTCAATTTCTCCCTCTGCAATTCTCGCCGCTTCACTCTTGCCGAACGGTACGGGAAAGACATCCTCGACTCGGCGCCGCCGGGCGCGGCGGTCTTTCTGAAATCGGACAACGCCAGTCATACCGCCCTTTATTTGAGATACGCCGAGGATTATCGTCCGGATGTCCAGGTCTACACGCTCAATTCCACCGTGACGCGCCTGATGGATACCTATCGATGCCGCAATGCCGGAGAAATTATGGACAGCGTCAGCGCCCGAACCGACCAACTTTATTGGGGAACGGAGTATATAGTCAATCAGGGAATGAATCCGTCGCCGGGAGAGAAGACGTTTCGCGGAATGCTTTACGGCCCGGCGCAGGAGCCGAACGATCCGGCATTGAATGCCCGGATCGATCAGTTTGCCGAGAACCGTTTGCCGGAAATCAACCTCAGAGCGGATCTCAAAACGCAGCAGATCTATCTTAATTATGCCCTCCACGCGATCGACGATGATCTACTCGCCAGCCGACAGTCCGAGGCGATGCAGCGAATCAGCGACCTCGGCCAATGGCGCCAAAGAGTGCACGATGCGCCGACCCTGCTGGCGGGAGCGCAATTTTTCCGCGCCCGTGGTATGCTCGATGAAAGCCTTCGCTGGATCGGCTTTGCCCGGGAGGCAAATCCGACGTCCCGCGAACAAAAGGATATCTATGTCAACCTGGGGGCGGTCTATCGTCAGGCGGGCAAGCTGTCATCGGCATTAGAGGCCCTGGGGCAGGCGCTGGAAATCGATCCCAACTACGAACCCGCCCGATACAACTATCTGCTCGTCGAGGCGGAGACGGCGCTCGGCCGGCAAGACTGGGAGACGGCGTTGAATGACTTCGTGGAACTCACCGATCTTGAACCGGATAATCCCCTGCCCTATTATAATGCCGCCGTCATCTGCGATAAGCTGCCGGGTCGGGAAGAGGACGCCTTGAAATATTATCGGACTTTTCTGATGATGGCCCGCGGCGAATACCCCCAGGCGATCCGGCGCGCCCGGGAACGGATTGAATCCCTGTCGACTACCCCGGCGAAATCGAAGTAAGATCGGTCACTGCCGTTCCAGTATTTCCCCGATCAGATCGGATACTCGTTCCAGCAATTCCCGGTCAGCCGCCTTGAACGCGGCCAGGCGGTCCGAATCGATATCCAGTTCGCCGATGATTTCGCCTCCGATCCGGATGGGGATCACGATTTCCGATCTGGTTTCCAGCGAACAGGCCAGATAACGTGGGTCGGCGTTGACGTCATCGACAACGACGGTTTCTTCCCGGCTGACCGCCGCCCCGCAAATGCCTTGATCCAGATCGATCACGACATGCGGGGTGGGTTTGCCGATGTACGGGCCGACGTGGAGTTTGCCGTCCTTGAGAAAATAAAACCCGACCCAGGTATAGTGAGGAAAATACCGGTTGATGAGCCCGGCCGTTTCCAGCAGAAACGCGTCCCGGTCGGTCGCCTGATCGGCGGCCCGCGAGATATCGGCAAGCAGGGGATGTTCGGTCACTACAGACACCTCAATCTAAGTTTGCCCCTCAAACTAATCCAATCTGGCGGGAAATCAAGGTCAAACTTATCGATCGCGGGTCGACAGCTCGGGCCGCGGACGTTTCTAAGGGGCAGGGCGGGCCGTATACATGCCGGCCGTACTTGGCGGCCTCCCATACTTGTCCAAATATCTTGCAATATGCGGCGGTCGGCTTCAGGGACGCTGGGGAATGCCGATTTTGGAGTAAGGATAGTCAACGTCAACAGCGCGATTTCGGAGTCATATCCATGTCGGGACGAATTCTGGTAATCGACGACGAAGAGTCGATGTGCAGCTTTATGTCGATCATGCTCTCCAAGGAGGGCTACGAGGTGGAGACCATGACCGACCCGCGCCCGGCCGTCGATAAAATCTGCGGCGGCGATTACGATCTGGTCATTACCGACATCATGATGCCCGAAATGTCCGGCCTGGAACTTCTGACCGGGATCAAGCAGCGCAAAAGGAACCAGGACGTCATCGTCATGACCGCTTTCGCCTCCATCGAATCGGCCATCGAAGCTATGAAACTGGGTGCCAGCGATTATATCTCCAAGCCGTTCAAAGTCGACGAAATCAAGCTGACCATCGAAAAAGTTATTTCTCACCACAACGTCGTCGCCGAAAACAAGAACCTGAAGCGGCAGCTGGGTCACGACCGGATGCTGGACAGCTATATCGGCATCTCGGAATCGGTGGTCAAAATGAAGGATCTCATCCGGCAGGTGGCCCGGGTCGATTCGACAATTCTCATCCGGGGGGAATCCGGCACCGGCAAAGACCTCCTGGCCCGAGCCATCCACAATATGTCCGATCGGAATCATGGCCCGTTCGTCAGTATCAACTGCGCCGCCATTCCCGAAACGCTGCTGGAATCGGAACTGTTCGGTCATGGCAAAGGCGCTTTCACCGGGGCGGTGAGCCACAAGGAAGGATTGTTGAAAGTCGCCGACAAGGGGACGTTTTTCCTCGATGAAATAGGGAATACTTCCCTGGCGATTCAGGTCAAATTGCTCCGCGTGCTCGAGGAGAAAAAGATTACTCCGGTCGGTGAAACCAAGCCGATATCGATCGATGTCCGGCTGATCTGCGCCACCAATGCCGACCTTGAAGAGGAAGTGAAAGCGGGAAGATTCCGCCCCGACCTGTTCTATCGCTTGAACGTCATTCCGGTAAACATTCCGCCGCTTCGGGATCGCGTCGAAGATATTCCGCTTCTGGTAGACCATTTCGTCGAAAAGTTCTGCGAACGGCACCAGTTGGGACGCAAGGACATTCAACCCGAAATGTACAACGTCCTTTCGGCCTACGCCTGGCCGGGAAATGTGCGGGAACTCGAAAATACGATCGAGCGCGCGGTTTTGCTGACCAAAGGCGGCGCCTTGACAACAAGTTCCTTCCCGGAGACCGTCGTATCGGCGAAGCCCGACGGATTGGTCAGCCGCGCTGACCCGATGACACCGACGCTGGAATCGATTGAGCAAGCATATATTCACTGGGTCCTGGAAAAAAGCGGCGGCAATAAGACCAAAGCCGCCCGGGTCCTCGGGA
>CAZJWR010000051.1:0-26971 GCA_964549765.1 uncultured Ignavibacteriales bacterium | reverse complement strand
CTGAGGAGATTTGGGGCATTGAAGATCCGCGCATTACCTATGTCCCGGAACTGAGCCAGTACGTTGTAATCTATACCGCCTTCACTCGCGATGGACCCGGAGTGGCGTTGGCGACTACCGAAGATTTTCGCAAATTCGAGCGCCACGGGATCATCATGTCCCCGGAAGATAAGGACGCAACTCTTCTGCCGCACCGCATCGGCGGTCGGTGGGCCTTGATTCACCGACCGGTTAGTACGGTCAGGGCGCATATGTGGATATCTTACTCGTCCGATTTAACACACTGGGGCGGTCACCGGCTGATGCTGGAGTCTCGGTACGGAGGGTGGTGGGATGCAAACAAGATCGGTCTCTCGCCCCCCCCTATACAGACTCCGAAAGGTTGGCTGGTGGTGTACCACGGCGTGCGGCAGACTGCCGCAGGCGCTATATATCGACTCGGGCTCGCGTTGTTCGATTTGACGGCCCCCGAATTGTGCCTCCAACGCGGGAGCCAATGGATCTTTGGCCCCGAAGAATCCTATGAGCTACACGGCGACGTCGGACACGTGGTTTTCCCCTGTGGCTATACCATTCTTCCTGATGGCGATACTATCCGATTCTATTACGGAGCAGCTGACACGTGCATAGCCTTAGCCACCGGGAGTATTCTTGCTATGCTGGATTGGCTTGAAAGAAACAGCTAAGATCTCGGGATTGGCTCCTGATATCAGGCTGAACTGTCGCGCTCGCTATCCGCCCTACCGATACCAGCATCGACCGATTCTGCCCTCCTTAACCAAGCGCAACACCCCGCCAAAGTTTCAGAGTTCACGATAGGGCGCCAGGTACCGGCAGTCCTGACCGGAAGCGATCCTCCAGAATTATTGCACATCGGACATCACAAACAACCGTATGCGGCAATCGGCCCGACATAGTTATGCCTCGGTTCTAAAATAATCCACTATGGCTAGCCAGTTTTGTGCGGCCATAACTACTTAATATTCATACGCTTACAAATCGCATCACATCACATTCTGAGCCATTGATAACGTATCCCATTGATTGATAGCCACCTATCGATTTCGAATCCCTGTTTCCCGATTTTACAGGCAGCACGGGTACGGATCAGTCTTGGATGCAACGCCATCGCGTGACAGCATTTTCAACCTCGGCTCCGCATGTGCCTCATTTCAAGAAGATATGGAATGGAGCTTACGATGCGATTAAACTCTTCTTCCCCAGGTTACAGCCTATGTCTCTCGCTATGGTATCTCCAGTTCTTGATTTCAAAGAACTCATATTATCTGACGCGAATATTTCGCCCCTATCGCAGCCACTATCGTATTCCAACCGCGACTTGCGAACCGCTGTTCTCTGATGAATAGTCCTTATCGATAGCAGTCTGAGTGCGACGGCGCCGCAGGGCGAGTGAAAGATCCAGCCAAATTGGCATCAGGAGCTCGCTGATGAACGTGAATTTTTTCATGGGATTTTCATGTATATATCGTTATATGCGTAAAAGAGATAGGGTATGAGAATCCTGGTCATAGAAGACGATAAGAAAGTCTCGGCCGCATTGGCGAAGAATCTCAGAGCCGAAAGCTTCGCGGTCGATATCGCTGCAGACGGCGCCTCCGGCGAGGAGATGGCTTTCGTAAACGAATATGACGTCATCATTCTTGACATCATGCTGCCGGGGCAGGACGGCTGGGAGACGTGTCAGAATATCAGGCGCTACGGTATCCTGACGCCGATTTTGATGCTCACGGCATTGGATGACGTCTCGAACAAGATTCGTGGTTTGGAAACGGGGGCGGACGATTATCTGACCAAGCCGTTTCATTTCGGGGAACTCCTGGCCCGGATTCGGTCGCTGGCGCGGAGAAATTCGGACGTCCGGGCCGTCAATATCGAACGATTCGGGCTGACCCTTGATCTGAATACTCATAAAGCCCATCGCGGGGAAAAGGAGATCTTCCTCACAGCAAAGGAATTCGCTCTCCTGGAACTCTTCATGCACAATCCAGATCGCATCATCTCCCGGCAGGAAATATCGGAGCACCTCTGGGATATGAATTTCGATCCCAAGAGCAATGTCATCGAGTCCTTCGTCAGATTCTTGCGGCAGAAAGTCGATAGGGGCTTTGACCGGACACTCATCCACACCGTCCGCGGGGCGGGGTACCTCTTCTCGGATTCAACACGGTAGCAAACGGAATGTCGGAATGACGATAAAAGCAAAGATCATTCTCGCCGATATGGCGGTATTCGGTCTCGTCCTCGTGGCTGTCGCGCTCGCAGTTTACGACCGCACCCGCGAAAGCGAAATAGCCAAGCTGGATTCGCAACTGGAGGTATTTGCGACCGGTTTTATCACCGAGTTCGAAGATGAATGGGAAAGCAAGGATTTTCCAGAGGAAAACGAATTACAGGCGGTCGGCGCGCCGGGTTTTCCCGGCGTCAGAATAGAACTGATCGACACCACCGGAAATGACATTTTCTCACGAGGATCGCTGCCGGCAATCAACAACGAGAGTTTGCAATGGGCTTTTGCCGGTAATCCGATATTTGAAACGATTCGTGTAAATGATACTCTGTTCCGTCAATTGATCCGGCCGATCGAAGCCCAGGAGACGGCTGATTTTGTCTTGCGGCTGGCAGCGCCTCTGACCGAGCTTTATTCCCGTCTGCATGATCTGACGCTGATTTTGGTCGTATCCGTCACTGCAGCCTTGTTTCTTTCAGCTCTGTCGGTCTATCTCATCACGCGTCTTGCGTTCAAGCCGATGGTGCGGATGGTAGACACCGCCGAACGAATTTCGGCGTCATCGCTTCATCACCGCCTGACGACGCCCAACACCAGAGACGAAGTACGGCGATTGGCTGACGCTCTCAATGAGATGATGAGCCGCATTGAAGATGCGTTTAATAGTCAACGGCAGTTCGTCGCCGACGCCTCCCACGAGCTGCGCACGCCGTTGACGGTCATTTACAGCGAATTGGAGTTTTTGAAGCGCCACGTCGAAGATAAGAAATCTCGCGAGGGCATCGATGCGGCCCTGTCGGAGACAGATCGGCTGTCGCGGTTGGTCGATCAGTTGCTTCTACTGGCGCGGATCGACGCCCGAAAGCTGGTTCTTGATATCCAGCCGGTTCGCCTGGATGAGTTGCTTATCGATATCACTAAGATGCTCCAGGCGCCAGCCGAATCGAACAATATCCGGCTGGAATTGCATATCGATGAAGCGATTGAAATCGGCGGCGATGCCGAGAAATTAAGACGGGTATTTCTCAATATTACGCAAAACGCATTGAAATATTCGCCCCCAGGCGGCCAGGTATTCATCTCCCTCGGAAAGGAAGGCGGCATGGCGACCGTGACGATACGGGATCAGGGACCGGGCATCGCGGCGGCGGACCTGCCGAATATATTCAAGCGTTTCTATCGGGCGTCCACGGCGCGGGCTGAGCGGGAGGGAAGCGGCCTGGGGCTGGCCATCGCCAAAGAGCTTGTCGAGGCTCATGGCGGGCGCATAACGATCGCCAGTGAACCGGGCGCCGGGACGACGATCAGGATAAACCTGCCTATCGACAACTTATCCTCGCCCCATGATCCGTCCTGATAAATTTATGGCGAATGCAGCATTTACCTGCCCTTTTCATATTCATTTCATCTTGCAACGGTTATATCCGCTTTAAGGACATGCGCCCGAGCGTGATAATCCCGGGTGATAATTGAAGATGTTTAACGAAGGGAACTCGCAATGAAAGCACGGACGATTCTTTTAGTTGTCGCTTTTTTCCTACCTGCTGCCGGGTGTTTCGGATCGCCCGCCGGCGCTCAGAAGGCAAGCAGCGACAAGAAGGTCGAAGCGCCCAAGGCGGTAATGACGGCTTTTCACAAGGCCTACCCGAAAGCCGAAATCAAAAATGTCGGTCTGGAGACTACTGACAGTGCAACCTACTTTGAGATCGAAAGCGTCGATGGCAGCGTCCGTCGTGACATTTTATATACGGAAAATGGAAGTGCATTCGAGATTGAAGAGAGCGTATCGCCCGGCGATCTTCCGGCAAACATCAAGAAAGCGCTCGCCGCAAAATATCCCGACGGTGAACTGAAAAAAGCCGAGAAGATTTCCCGAGGAGATACGACGCAATTCGAAATACTCCTGAGGAACCACAAAGAGAGCGTGGAAGTGACCATTGATGCCTCGGGCAAGATTCTCTCGCAGAAGGCGGTCTCGGACGAGGATGAGGAATCTGAAGGCGACGAGCCTGACGAAGATTAACTATACATCCAAATGGGATAAACGCCTCCCTCAGGTTCTGATCGAACGTCGGGGCGCAGAAATGAGCAGAACCTGACGGGGAACGGCGGACCTCGATACAGTCGACTGCAAATGTCGCAGACGAACTCCGCGTAAGATATCCGAAAGGGAAGATTTTGCAAGATGGGTTTCCGGTTGACGATAATGCTTTTGCTGGCTGCTGCAGTTATCCCCACTATGGCACAGGCTTCGGATTCCTTGACGATCGATCAATGCCTGGTTATCGCCAAAGCCAATAACCTCGAACTGACCATCGCCAAGAGCGGGACGCGTGCCGCGGAGTTCGGGAAAACCGCCGCCGACAGGGCATTTCTGCCCCAGTTCCGATTTTCCGGGGGAGCCGGCTATGCGCCGTGGTCCCTCACGTTCGGCTATGATCCGGCAGTTTCCAACGGCGGAGAACTGGGAGCGCGAATAATCGGGGAACAAACGGTATATGACGGGGGAATGCGGTCGCTGGATATCCGTCGGGCCGGATTGGATGTCGATTTTCAGGGAGTGGCTTATAAACAGACAGAACGGGATATCGTATTCGCGGTACGCCGGGCGTTTATTGAGATGCTTCGCGCCCGACAGGAGCAATTGTCCCGCGATGAAAGCGCGTCGCGGCTATCCGATTATATTGAGCTGATAAAGCGCCTGAACGCGGCCGGGATGGTCGGGTATACGGATTTATTGAGCGCCCAGATTGACCTCGCGAACGCTCGTACAGCAGCGATGACGGCAGCGCAGGCATCGGCGCTGGCCGGATATCAACTGATGCAAGTCATGGGCACACCTGATGACACGACCTTAGCGGTCAGGGGCTCTCTCGACAGTCTGTTGGTGATTGCGGGAGGTATCACCGAACCGCTTCCTCCAATCGATCCTTCGACGAACTTGAATATGCAGGCCGCGCAACTCGATTATGGTCTGAGTCAGATCGCTGTCGGGCAAATCAGAGCGGAACGATTGCCCAACGTGTCGCTGACCGGCGACGTTGGCGTGCTCACCTCCCGGCAGAACCTCCAGATGCCGGCCCCGGAGCGATTCAATTCCTTCGGATACTCGGTTGGAATCGGAATCGATATGCCGCTATGGGACTGGGGAGCGCGAAAGGCGCGTATCCAGCAAGGCGCGGCCGAAAGCCGCGCCGCTCTCAACCGCATAAAGGCAGTCGACCAATCGATTCTGGCGGAGTATCGGATGCTGCAGACACAAATGAATTATGCCGAGCAACGTTTGCTGACGATTCGCGCCATGCTTGAAACCGCCCGGCAGAATTACGCTCTCTTTACGGCCAAATATGCCGACGGCGATGCTTCTGCCTATGATGTCCTCGCTGCCGAACAAGGTTTGACCAGCGCGCACCTTTCGGAAATAGAGATATTAGCGGAAATTCAAACCGTGCAGGCCCAATACGAGCATCTGGCAACGAAGGGACAGGATAAAACAGAATGAGAAAGAGCATTGTCTGGCTGATGATTATCTTTGGGAGTATCTTCACCGCTGGATGCAACAGTGGGTCGAAAAATACGGATGATCCTTCCTCGGTACTCACCCTCACTGTGGAGGCGGTGCCGATACGGGCGGGAACGGTCGAAGAGACGGTATCGGCAATCGGAGAAACTACTGTGACCGACGAACAGACCATCGTGTCGCCATTCGCGGGTACGGTTGTATCCGTAAACGTCCAACCCGGAGCACCGGTATCGAGCGGCGAGAAAATGGCGGTAATTCGAACACGCGATTCCGAGGCCTCTATTACCGGGGCCAGGCGGCTGCTGGCCGACGCCAGGACCAAGGAGCAGAAGGAAAACGCCCAGCGGGCGCTGGAGGCTGCTCAGGCGAATCAGCAACTCGTCCCGATTGTCGCTCAGCAGAAGGGAACGGTGGCGGACAAACTGGTCAGCGCCGGTCAGGCGGTGGCGGAGGGAGCCGAGCTTCTGCGACTGGTCGATCTTTCGACGCTCGATTTCGTCGCCGAAGTTAGATTGGCGGATATCGGGTCGATTGAAGTCGGGCAAACCTGTCATATTGAATTCCCATCTTTGCCGGATCGGAAATTTTCCGGCACGGTCGTCGCGATCGAGCCGCAATCGGATATCAATAGTCAGGCCGTACCGGTGCGGATCAATTTCGGCCGGCCTTCCAAGGAAAACGGTAAGAGCCTGCGGACGGGGATGCGGGGAATCGTCGAGATTGTAACCGGAGTTCGCGAAGACGCGCTTTTAGTCCCACAGGCGGCTGTCATTCGGGACGATATTACTGGAAGGTATCACATTTTCACGATCTCGCCCGATTCGTTGGCCATTTCTATTCCCGTCTCCACTAGTGCGCGAATTGATTCTCTCATCGAGATCAGCAGCCCCACGCTCGAGGCAGGCATGAGTGTCATTGTCGACGGTAGTTATGAAGCCGCCGATTCCATGCGGGTGACCGTAATGAGGGCCCCGTAGCCGTGGACCTGTTCGGTTATGTATCGAAGCATCGCAAGGCGATCCTCTTTGCCGCGGCCGGCCTGGTCGTTGCCGGCGTTGCCGTGACCCAGCTCATGCCGGTGTCCCTTTTCCCCGATATCACCTTTCCGCGAATCGTCATCCTCGCCGATAACGGCGAGCAACCGGCCGAGTTGATGATGATCCAGGTGACCAAACCGCTGGAAGAAGTGGCGAGCTCGGTCCCGGGAGTGGAGATTGTCCGGTCTATCACCGGTCGCGGCTCCACCGAAATTTCGCTTGGGCTCAGCTGGAAGACTGATGTCCGCGAGGCGCTTCAGACGCTGCAAAACCGAATCGCCGATAATCGCAATGCTCTCCCCGCGAGCGTGTCGATTGACGTAGAGCAGATGAGTATTGCGGTCTTTCCCATCCTCGGCTACAGCCTGACGTCGGAC
Source organism: uncultured Ignavibacteriales bacterium (assembly GCA_964549765.1). Lineage (GTDB taxonomy): Bacteria > Zixibacteria > MSB-5A5 > GN15 > JAAZOE01 > CAZJWR01. The sequence continues at coordinate 19,786 of CAZJWR010000051.1, read as the reverse complement.
AGCATCAGCGCCGTCGAGATGCGGGATCTGGCATTGTACCGTCTGCGCCCCGCGATCATGCGGATAGGGGGCGTGGCACGGGTGGAGGTTGTCGGTGGCGAAACGCAAGAGTTCCGGGTTACGGCCTCTCCCGATAAACTCGCGGCGTATCGTTTGGACATCCTGCACATCTCGGATGCCATAGCCAAGACAAACCTGATCGCATCGCCCGGCCTTATCGAAAACAATTACCGGTTATACCTGTCGCTCGTTTCCGGCGCCCTTCATACGGCGAAGGATATCGAGAATGTCGTCGTGACGACTCGTTCCGGCGTGCCGGTACTGGTGCGCGACGTGGCCACCGTGGAGCCGGCCGTGGCGCCGAGCTATATCCGCACGACCGCTCACGGTCGCCCGGCGGTCCTGATCAGCGTCGTGAAACAGCCGACCGGTAGCGTCGTAGCGATCGGGCAGGCTGTCCAGGACGCCGTCGCCCGGATCAAGCTTCCTTCCGGTGTCAGATTCGAAAATTGGTACGACCAGGGAGGGTTCATCCGGCGATCGATTCTCGGCACGCGCGATGCCATCCTCATCGGCATCCTGCTTTCCATGGTCGTCATGTTTCTTTTTCTGAGGAACTGGCGGGTGTCTTTGGTGATGGTTGTCGTAGTGCCCCTCACGATCGCGGCCACGCTGGTTTGCTTAAAAATAGTCGGTGAAACAATCAATATTATGACCCTGGGAGGCATTGCCGCAGCAGTCGGGTTGATAATCGATGATTCTATCGTCGTCATCGAAAATATCTTTGCCCGAATTGCGGAAAGCCGAAGCCGGCCGCCGGCGACCGAAAAAGCCTTTGACAATGCGGCGTCCCGCTCACTGCGCGAACTCATGCCGGCCATAATCGGTTCCTCGGCCAGCACCATCGTCATCAATATCCCCTTGATATTCCTCATCGGCCTGACCGGCGCGTTTTTCAAGTCGCTGGCCTTGACGATGATCTTCGCGCTGGCGCTGTCATTTCTGTTTTCGATTACGGTATCGCCGCTGCTGGCCGGTCTCATCTTGAGGAAAGAGGATATTGCGCGTGAGTCGGCTCAGGAGACGCGCGACTCCTGGCTGACCAGACTTTACTCGCGATCTCTCCGGTCTCTCCTGAAGTATCGTATTCTCGTTATCCCCGTGGCCCTGGGAATCGCGGTCGGGGCCTATTTCATCTACGGCCATATCGGCAGCGGTTTTATGCCGGAGATGGATGAGGGAACATTCGTTCTCGATTACGCATCGCCGCCGGGAACATCTCTCGAAGAGACTAACGATATGTTGATGGACGTCGAGGGTATATTGATGGCCATACCGGAGGTGGATTCGTACTCGCGGAGAACTGGCGCCCAACTGGGCTTCTTTCTCACCGAGCCGAATACAGGCGATTTCCTCGTGAAACTAAAATCACGGCGGTCCCGGTCAATTGACGATGTTATAACTGAAGTCCGCCGCAAAATCGAGGCATCCGAACCGTCTTTGCAGGTAGATTTCGGACAGTTGATGATGGATGTTATCGGCGATCTCACCAACTCGCCCAAGCCGATCGAAATAAAGCTCTTCGGCGACGACGTCCATGTTCTGCAGAGCGAAGCCGAGAAGGTCGCTGCGATAATCGAGACCGTTCCGGGCGTTGTCGATGTATTCGACGGTATCGTGATATCGGGGCCATCATTCGTCATGAAGATCGATCCCGAGCAAGCGGCGCTGGCCGGTCTGACCGTGGAAGATATCGAGGGGGAACTTGAAAGTATAATCCAAGGGAGGGTCATAAGCTCAATCCCGGAGGGCGAGACAATCGTCAACATCCGTGTCGCCTTTCCCGAAGAATACCATCGCGATCTCGACGCCATCAAACGATTGACGATTATCAATGGCGACGGTGTGCTGATTCCACTCAGCGACGTCGCCTTTTTTGAAATGACCGAAGGGCAGGCCGAACTGGATCGGGAGAGCCTGCGCCAGGTGGTCGCCGTCAGCGGACGTATCGAGGGCAGAGACATGGGCAGCACGATCAGGGATATCAAACGGGAGCTGTCGGCGCAGTTGCGGCTGCCCCAAAGCGTCGCTTTGGAATTCGGCGGGGTTTACCAGACGCAACAGGAATCGTTTCGTGCATTGTTGATCGTGGCCGTGGCGGCGTTTCTGATGGTTTTCATCGTTCTGCTGTTCGAATTCGGCGAGTTCACGGTCCCGATATCGGTACTGACGGTAAGTTTCCTGTCGCTGATCGGCGTGGTATCGGCGCTGTGGATCACGGGAGTCACGTTCAACATATCGAGTTTTGTCGGCCTGATTATGATTATCGGCATCGTGGCCGAGAACGGCGTTTTTGTCATGCATGAAACTAAGCGGATGCGTGACGATGGAGCCGACCTCGATACCGCTCTCGTGACGGCATGCCGAAGGCGCGCCCGGCCCATCATCATGACCACTCTGGCGGCGGTTTTAGCTCTCGCCCCGCTGGCGCTTGCCATCGGAACGGGAGCGCAAATGCAGCAACCGTTGGCCATCGCAGTCATCGGCGGTTTCTCAGTATCAAGCATTCTGTTGTTTTTCGTGCTGCCGACGCTTTATCGGCTCCTGCACAGATCAAAATAATAGGGAACGACCGGTTATCACAAGAGGGCTGCGATCAGGGTCGGATTCTTTTGCGATTCATGTATCTTCGAAGCATGCGAAGATCATGCACGCGGCTGAAGCTGCGATGAGCCAGTTACAAGTAGCATCTCAACGAGCCTGTCATTCACTCACGCTGCGGTTCTAAAATAGTCCACTATGGCCAGCTTGTTTTGTGGTATTTTAACTAATGGATATTCAATAAGTTACAACTCAGCCTACATCCAGTCCCTTGATAATTTTCAGCTTAACCGCCTGCTTTTCAAATATTTCGGCGATCTCGAATCCCTGTCCTATCGGCAATACGACCCGAACACGCTGTGTAGCCAGAGGTGTATTGAAATAAATAGAACGGGTGAAACCCAGCGGTGCGAACACATGCCTTAAGTGGCTTCGTGCCAGATCAACAAGTTCACTGATCATAGCCTGTCAAATGAGAACACACGGCACGATGAGGCCAGAATCAGCAGATTTGACTAAATTGAATGCAACAAAACATAGTCTAAGCGGTCTAATTTTCATATGTAGAATCGGATTCTTTTCGCATGCGAAGCAGATGATAACGATACATGCGACTCTTCTATCCTGATCGGAGTTAAAAATGGGACATTCAAGGACGTGGATACAGGCACTGTTCGGATTTGTGTGCCTGATACCAATTGCCGAAGCGGCGGAATCGCCGGTCATATTCGAAACACCTCTCAGTCCCCGTATCGCCAATTATGCCATCGACGTTCGCTTGAATACAGAGGATCATACGCTTATTGCGGAGGAGGTGCTGACTTGGCACAATCTGACCGGAGACGATATATCGGATATGCAGTTTCATCTTTATCTCAACGCCTTCCGAAATAATAAATCGACTCTATCCGAAGAATCGGGTGGATTGATACGGGGCATGGGCCTCAGTGAAGACGGGGGATGGGGTTATATAGAAATCACCCGGATTGCGACGCCATCGGGTGAGGATTTGACGGACCGGATTGAGTTTATTCGACCCGATGACGATTACGAGGCGGATAAAACGGTCATGCGATTGACACTGCCCCATTCCCTTCAGCCGGGTGACTCGATAATACTCAAAATTGATTTCACGGCCAAACTGCCGACGCCGCCTATTCGCACCGGTTACAAGGGAGAGTATTACTTCGTCGGTCAATGGTTCCCCAAGGTGGGTGTATACTCCGGCGGTTCATGGAACTGCCATCAGTTTCATGCCAACTCCGAATTTTTCGCGGATTTCGGAGTGTATGATGTATATATTACCGTGCCTGTGGAGAATATTGTCGGCGCCTGCGGCCTCAAAATGAGCGAAACGGACAATGACGATGGCACCGCCACCCATTATTATCATGCCGAAGATGTTCATGATTTTGCCTGGACCACAAGCCCCAACTTTGTCGAGTTCACCGCCGATACCCAGGACGTTGCCATTCGACTCCTGATGCAGCCTGACCGTGTCGGGCTGGCCGACAGATATCTTAGTTCAGCCAAATGTGCAATTGCCTACTTCCAAAACTGGATCGGCGACTATCCATTCCCGAACCTCACCATAGTTGACCCTCGGCGGGGAGCCCTCAATTCCGGGGGCATGGAATATCCGACGCTCATAACCGCCATTGGATTGTATGGTCTGCCCCAAGGAGTACGGCTCATCGAAGGGACAATTATCCATGAGTTCGCTCACAACTTCTGGTATCATTTGGTGGCGACCAATGAGTTCGAGGAGTCATGGCTGGATGAAGGGTTTACGTCATATTCTGAAGGAAAGATTATGAACAGCCTCTACGGCCCCGAAGGTGATCTTTTTGATATCCTGGGCATCAGGCTGAATCAAGCGACTGTCGCTCGCGCAAATTATATGAGCTATCCGGATCGCGATCCAATGGCCCGTTTCGCATGGAAATATTACTCGGAGTTCAGCTTTGTTGTCAATTCCTTCTACAAACCGGCGACGATGCTGGCGACTCTCGAAAATTATCTGGGTGAAGATACGATGCGACAGATTCTCCGCGCCTATTATGAACGCTGGCGATTTAATCATCCTGCTACGCAAGATTTTATTGCGATTGCGAATGAGATTTCCGGACAGGATTTGAATTGGTTTTTCAATCAGGCAATCTATTCTAATGCAGTTCTTGATTACAGCGTAAGCTGGATTTCCTCAAAGAAGGTCAAATCGGGTGAGGGATACGATTTCACCCTGATACCGGGAGCAGACATTGGCTCAGAGAGCGCAGAAGATACTGCCAATAATGATGCCAAAGATCAGAAGAATGGCGAAGAAAAAGAAGTTTACTATAGCCGAGTCAAGGTGCGTCGCATAGGGACGTTTGTCTTTCCTGTGGAAGTTGAAATAACATTCGATGACGGCGAGATCATTCGGGAATCGTGGGACGGACAGGAAACCTGGACGGAATACCGCTACACGAAACCGGCCAAGCTCGTTTCAGCCACGGTCGATCCCGACCACAAAATAACATTGGATGTCAATTACACGAATAACAGTCGGACACTCGATTCCGAGGGCTTCGGTGTCGCCAAAACGTGCATACGGGCTTTGTTCTGGGCACAGTTCATGTTGGAACAACCCGATTTCGCCAACCTGTTTTCGATCTTCGAGGGCTTTTCGCTGGAATAAACTGAAGGATGTTTTGGAATTGCTCAAATAGGGGAAGTTAGAATGATTTTTGGATGTCTAAGATCAGGCCTAGCTCAGGTTTGGGCCAGTAAACGACTGGTGCTTCCGTTTTATCTCCTGAATCTTGTTTTTGGTCTATTTATGATGCTACCCTTGGGGTTTGCCCTCGATGATTTTATCGGGAAATCCATGATGCGACAGCAACTTGGCGAATCGATGGACTATAATTTTCTGTTTGAATTCTTGCACTACGCCGATTCGGGAATAACATCGGTGAAAGGAATGGTCCTGACGGTGCCATTCGCATATTGGCTGGCCGCGTTATTTCTTTCGGGAGGGGCACTGGCGACTCTTGCAGGGCGCGGGAAATATGTACCATCCGCATTTTGGGGCGGAGCTGCCTCGCATTTTGGGCGATTTCTGCGGTTAATGCTGATAGCAATACCTTTCCTGATCGTACTATTCTGCCTGAGATACCTCGTAAGCCTTGTGCAGTGGATATTTTTCGGCAGCGACCCCTACGAATATATAATCTACTGGGGAGCTTGGGCTAAAATGGCTCTGGGATTTTTGGGGCTGATTCTCTTTGGACTGATTTTTGATTATGCCCGTATTCATCTTGTCCTTACCGAAAATCGCAAGGCGCGAAAATCCTTATGGCAAGGAATCTGTTTTGCCGCGAAGAACCTGAAAAATACCGTAGGCCTGGCCCTTATCTTATTTGCGGGCGGATGGCTGGCTGTCCTTGTCTATTATCTCACTTCAAATCTATTTTCTGCTTCAGGGTGGTTTATTGTGATCGCCTTGCTAATCTGGCAACAGCTGTACATCGTATTCAGGATGGCGCTCCGGCTAACCACTTATTCGAGTCAGATGGAATTGTACCGTAAGATTTCAAAGTAGCCCCACAACGATGCCTCTGGGAGTATTTCAAAATCCTTGGTTATGAGATAAATGCTCCGTTGATGAGTTACAATTGCGCAGCCACCTTCCCACAATTTCGAAGATCATCAATGAAGGCCAGCCAGTATCAAAAATACTTTTTGGCTGTCGCGAGGACAGCCATATTCTTGACATGAACGCCATTTCCTAACTTCGAGTAAATTAATTACGCAATTATCGGCAGACGCTTTATGCGGACGTATCAAGTCAGTTGCGCTATTTGTCTATTGTCACCCGTCAATATCAAATCGGTTATCCCGTACACGAATATATCACAGCATTAACAATATTCGGAAATCTTTTAAGCAAGATACCAAGCGGTTCATGGACGGACTAGGTAGGCCATGGCTAAACCGGCCTCGGCATTCATGCCGACAACCAAAGATTTTCCATCGGCGCATCTTCCGAGATCGATTACCCGAATGGTGTCCGACAGGGCGGCACAATCCGGGAGCAGTTCGGATAGTCGATTGTCGGCGGAGAGCAGAAACTCCTCCTGAAAGATAACGCCCTCATTATCCGCATACAGGGGCAGGTACCGAATCTGCGACTCGACAAGATCCTGGAAGAAATGGGTTCCGAATGATAGCTCCGGCACATAGCGATCTTTGCTGCGGGCTACTTCGATCAGCATCGACGTATTGTTTATATCGGCATAATCGACGCTGACTCCCAGACGAATATCTCCTTTACTTCCCCATCGGCCCGGACCCATCAGTATGAATTTCCGTCGCGGCAGAATTCGGTTCAGTCGGCCGATGGCCTTCCCCACCGCCAGGAGATCAGCACGCTGAGGTAATTCGCCGTATTTTTCCGGAACGACATACACGATGTGCGAGATACCCTCGATCTGGCCGTTACAAATATGCCGGTCGGCGGTAAACAGGATATCGTCGGCGGGGATGTCGGTCGGGAGGACAGCCGGTTGGTATATCTTCGACTGGCTCTGGGCCCGACACTGCAGGAGATAAAAATCGTTGCCATCGGATGCGAATTCGATATTGACGGGCACATGAAGCGCTTCGGAGAGAGCTGTCAAAACCGAGCGTATCAACGGGATAAACGGCGTCCGCGATACCAATCCGTTGAAAGTCACGATATGGTCATCTCCGTTCGCATCCGTGTTGAGCATGGACAATTCGGTGATTTGATCCCCACGACAGCAGGAGACGATTCCGCTGACCGCCGGTACATCGGATGGGAGCGATTTGAAAAATTTTATACAGTCAACCGTCTCGACGTCTCCGGTATCGAGGTTGATCACGTCCATCATCCGGGGAGAATACCGAATAATTTCGTCCGGTGTCACAGTGGTTCTGAGATTGGGCTGTCCGGGTGATATCATGACCGGATAATCATCGCTCAGCCGATCGACCGCCCGGGTACCCAGACCCGGGACCATACGGACGAGTCCATCCTCGCGACGAATGCGCGGCGACCAGAGATATTCATTGCAGCTGAAAGCGGCACCCGCATACAGCGGCAGATAGTACTTCCCGAATCGGCGACCGACCACCTCCTGAATGACAATCCCCATCTCCTCGATGAAATCCAGCAGATCCCGGTCCACCCGATACTCGATCGCGTCCGGGCCGAATGTCGATGCGTAGACTTCAGCGATGGCATTGGTCAATGCCTCCAACCGCCTGCGTTTGCTGCCCTGATTTACCAGGAATATGCTTTTGTATTTACCGGGAAACGCCGCCCCCGTGCTGTCTTCCAGCAGACTTGAACTGCGCACGATCAGCGGCACATTGCCGAAATCATCCAGAGCCATCGACAATCCGGTGATAATATCGGGCGGAAACGAAACGCCTTTGAAACTCTGTACCAGAAATGGATGTTCCACCCGAATCTGCTTGAGGGATTTGTACTTCTGCTCGATGACTTCATCGAAGTTATTGTAATGGATGAAATGAATCAGCACATCCGAAGTGATATACCAGGTTTTCGGAACCCTGACGTTCTTAAGTACCTCCTGATCTCCGCTTTTCCCGGCAAGAATCTGGCGGGCCAGGTACAGACCTGCTCCCTTGCCGCCGAGCTTGCCACGGCTTTCCGAACCGAGGATTACCTTCTTGAGAAGGAAATGAAAATCCGTGATACTAATGAACTGCTTCGCGACCTTGATATATTCTTTCTGGTCGGAAAGAAAGCGGCGGATGAGGGAAAAGAGCACTGCCCGGGCCCCGCTGGTGGGGGCGGATGACGGCTCCTGCATGATCCGGTAATACCGATGGATCATATCCGCAACAACAGGCGACGGTATATTGGTATTCACGGCCTTCATAAGAAATCGGAGCTTATCCTCCTGCAGCCACTTCTGGATCAACCTCAAAATATCTTCACTGTTGATATTGTCAGCTGCGACGTCGAATATCTCGGCGCTGAGTTGGGCATCTAATCCGGCCGGTTTCCATAGACGCGGGAAATTTTGGTCGGTCCGCGGCACACGCTCCTCGTCGTCCTCGGGTTCTGCCCGGAGAGAGCGAAGCAGCCGATCGACCTCGGGGACTCCGTTCCAGCAGAGATGGTTCAGCATCTTGTGGGCAATGGTTTGATACAGCTGGGGAGCCGACTGCTTGAAGGTGCTCAGGACAACCCGCCATTCTCCATGCTGCTCGACTGTCACTTTTGACCTGGCCGTATCCCATAATCGCAGTGATTCATGGGTGCGCCGATGTTCAAGATGGTTGCCAAACTGTTCGCAAATCGTCTGCAATAACTTGAACTCCCCCTTCAGAAACGGCCCCTCGTCCTCTTCCGGGGTTTCCTTCGTATAGTATACCGATATGGAGCCGATGACCTTCCCATCAACGATGATATCGTCGCTATGGTACCAGGGAGTCTCGGCGAAATCCGGCGAACAGTAAACCGAGTTGCCGAGGGTGATTTTTATCCGGCAAATATCCATATATTGCCATCCGGGTGGCATGGTGCATATAATCTGCCTGCACACGTCTTTAATCGGCTCGTCAATGTTTTTCAGAATTTTCTGGATTTGATAATAACAGTCCAGTTCCTTGGCTCGCTCCTGTAGAGATGTCAACAGCTTGTCAAGCGATCTTTTGCGATCTTCCACGCGTCGATACCCCCATAGAGACTGTGTTCAATTCACAGGCCGCATGGGATTACGTCCATCCCATTCCCGGAAGCGGCATCTGCGCATCGATAAGATTATCCGGCGGGGTCATCCCGCCGGGGCGCAATATTATTCTTCGAGCACTTTTGCGGCTTCGTCCTTGTCCAGGTCCATTACATAGGGTATACCGCTGATCCGGGCTGCTTCCGGTGTAAGAGCCGAGATCTCATCGCGTGAGATATGTTCCAGCGCGAACCGGCGACTGCCCGCCATGAGCTGCCGCAGCCCCTGCGCCAGCCGTTCGTAATAAGTATACAGTCCCAAAGCGCCGGTCGGAATTTTTTCAAATTCGTCGTCGCCGAGCTCTTTGCGCAGTTCCGCGGCGGTGACGAAGATTTCATCCTTGCTGGTACCGAAACGTTCGACATAGACCGGGACCTGGCGTTCTTCGATGGTCCGCCCAATGGTCTTACCGACCATGGCGGCGGCGATCGGGCTACGGGCCATACCGATCAGTCTGACATAGGGAGCACCCAGTGCGAGACCTTTGAAAATCTGATCCTCGAACGTGAATCCGCCGGCGGCGATGATCGCAGGTACGTGTTTGGCTTGGCCGGCCAGCTTCTTGGCGTATGCGTACATTAACGAGTGCAATTCGACCGGGGGCATGCCCCATTCATTCATCATCCGCCACGGGCTCATCCCGGTGCCGCCACCGGCGCCGTCGACGGTGAGAACATCAATGTTGTACTTCGACGAAAATTTAAGCGCCTGAGCGAGAGCGATCGGACGATACGCGCCGGTTTTGAGGGAAATGTACTTGGCGCCGGCCTTGCGCAGTTCTTCGATCCGTTCGGCGAATGATTCCTCGGTGACCATGCCGACGCGGGAGTGCCGTTCGAACTCCTTGAACGAACCGCGCTCAAAAGCCTTGATCACGTTTGGGTCCGTCGGATTCGGCAGGACCACGTATCCGCGATCGTACAGCATCTGGGCCTTTCTCAGGTCCCTGATTTTCACCTCGCCGCCGATGTTCTTGGCGCCCTGGCCCCATTTCATCTCAACCCATTCGACGCCGAGCTCCTGGATAGCATACTCATGAACGCCGAGACGGGTATCTTCGATGTTGGCCTGGACGATGATTGCGCCATAACCGTCGCGCTGGTGATCCTGAAAAAGTTTAACTCGCCGCTTAAGGTCGACGGTGTCGACTACCTTACCGTTTTTGATAACCGCCTCCGGATCCATACCAACCACGTTCTCGCCGATAGTCAGTCCGGTGCCGGCCAGCGCCGTCCCGATGGCGAGGCCTTCCCAGTTATTTTTGGCTATATCGGTCGAACCGATCCCGGGAATGATCCAGGGGTAGCGGAACTTTATGCCGTTGTCGTGGCCGAAGCGGACTTCGAGATTGACATTGGGGAATATTGCCTTATCGCTGTCGGCTTCGACACCCATGGCGCCGACGACTCCACCCATGATATTAAAATGCGAATAGTCGACCGGGTAAACCTTTTCACCGGCGGTGGTGATCACCCCGAACGGTTGCGGATAAATAACCTCGTGACCGCGATAGGCCGATTTGCCGATTTCACACATGCCGATGCAGCCATCAACACAGGTGACGCACATCCCGGAGGCGGGAACGACGGAATCTTCGGTGCGATTTTTCGTCAGGGTCGCCGCCGATGCATTTACTCGAGAGAGAGTCATTATTGATGTTCCTCCTTCAAATCTATTTTGTCATTCACTTTGATTTCGCAGGCAACACAGGGTTCCATGTAACACATCATGTCATGGAATTGGTCCTTTTCCACACAGGGCGGCGCCAGGTTGGCACAGCCGCCGCAGATAGCTTTTTCGGGCTGGTTGTAGGTGCACCTCAGCTGGCAGGCGGGACAGACATAGATGCATCCGCCGCATTGCCGACACACGTCGGATTTTATATCGAACGGGGTTCCGATCGTCCGCCGCTGCCCCCGTCCCTGGAAGCCGATGGCTTTGGCCATCATTTGCTCCTCGCACATCCGTACGCATCGGCCGCACAGGATGCAGTCCTCATATTCCTGGCGGAACCGCTGCTGCTGTATTCCATGCTCGGAAGCCAGGTCCTGGATGACTTTCGACTGCGGGCACGAGGCCAGGTGTAGTTCGATGATCATCCGACGGGCACGGAGGACCCGCTCGGAGGCTGTGCGAACGACCAGTCCTTCCTGCGCGGGATAGGTGCATGACGTTACCAGTCGCGCCGAGGGCCCGTCGCCTATTTCGACGACGCACAGCCGACAGGCGCCATACGGTGTCAGACCTTCCATATGGCACAGGGTCGGAATCGGAAACGAATAAAACTGCGCCGCCTCGAGAAGGGTCGTGCCTTCTTCGACCTGTATCTGCAGACCGTTCAAGGATAAGCTGATCATGATATTTCTCCTCCGCTTTCGACGGCGACCGCCGTTTCTTCGGGTGCGTCCTTTACTTCGGGGGTGGTGAATTCCAGGTCGCACCGCAGACAACGCCGGGCTTCACAGGCGGCTTCCTCAATGGATAAAGACACTTCCACCTCGGCAAAATTACGCTTGCGCCATTCCACTGACGCTCGCGGCGTTTCAATCCGTTTCAACTCGACCTCGTCGTCGTCACGATCGACCGGTTCGATATAGACCCTCGGCAGATTCGGTTGGGCGACGATATCGGACATATCTTCACCGAGCAGGTATCGCCGGATCATCCGGGCGGCCTTTTTCCCGGAGGCGATGGCTTCGACAACGGTGTTGGGCCCGGTCACGGTATCGCCGGCGGCGAATACACCGGACCGATTGGTCATCAGCGTGTGCGGATCGGATTTGATGGTATTCCACTTGGTGGTCTCGATACCGCTGGACTGCGCCGGACCGATACAGTCGACGCCCGAATCTTCCCCGATGGCCACGATCAGGGTATCCAGTTCGACCGTGAACGTCGAATCCGGTATCGGCACCGGGCGGCGGCGCCCGCTGGCGTCGTGTTCGCCGAGGCTGTTGCGGACGCATTCGACGGCGCTTACACGGCCGTTATCGGAAAGAATCCGCGTCGGCGACACCAGCGTCTTTAATTCGATTCCTTCCTGGACGGCAGCTTCAATCTCCTCCTCGAATGCCGGCATTTCCTCTCGTGTCCGGCGATACAGGATGGTTACCTGTTTCACCTCGTTCTGGCGAAGGGCCATGCGGGCGGCATCGAGCGCGGAATTGCCGCCGCCGATGATCCCGACCCTGCCTCGGGCGCGCGAGCTGCCGCGAATGTTGAAATCTTTGAGGAATTCAATCGAGGGATAGACGCCGTCTACATCCTCATTTTCGATGCGCAATGGTCTGCTCTTATGCGCCCCCAATGCCAGCAAAACTGCCCGATAATTTTCTTCTAAGAGCGAATCCACGGTGATGTCTGTTCCCAGGGCAGTATCGCACTTGAGGGTAATGTTATCATCCAGTAATGAGGCGATCTCTTTTTGGATGATTTCCTGCGGCAAGCGATAAGACGGGATGACACAACTCAACATCCCGCCGGGCCTGCTTTCCGTCTCAAAGATCGTCACGCGGCAGCCCGCCAGCGACAGATAGTGGGCGGCGGTGAGTCCCGCCGGGCCGGAGCCGACAACGGCCACACGGGGCGGATCACCGTCCGGCCAGGTCTGGTGTTCGGGCTTGTAGATTGACGGGTCGATACGATCGGTAATGAACCGCTTGAGGGCCCGTATTGCGATCGGATCGCCGCCGCTGGTTCCCGCACGGCATCGGGATTCGCAGGGATGATGACAGACGCGACCACATACCGAGGGGAACGGGTTGGCCTCACGGATGGTCTTATAGGCGTCTTCATACTCACCGTGGGCAATATGGGCCACGTAGCGCCAGGCTTCGGTGTCAAGCGGGCAGGCCGACTGGCACGGCGCTCCCACGAGGTCCTTGCAGACAAAGGCGTCACATCGTTTATCATTGATGTGGCGTTCATATTCATGCCGGAAATATCGCAGAGTGCTGAGGACGGGATTGGGCGCCGACTGCCCCAGTCCGCACATGGTAGTATCCTTGACGACATGAGCCAGCTCTTCCAGCAGGTCGATATCCGCCATGGTGGCGCGGCCCCGGGATATATCATCGAGGATTTCATACATTCGCTGGGTGCCCTTCCGGCAGGGGAAACATTTCCCGCACGACTCGTCCATGAGGAATTTCATGAAATATTTGGCGATGTCGACCATGCAGGTGTTCTCATCCATGACGATCATGCCGCCCGATCCCATAATGGAGCCGGCCTCGACCAGGCTGTCATAGCTGATCGGCAAATCGAATCTGTCGGCCGGAATGCATCCGCCCGAGGGGCCACCGGTCTGCACGGCTTTGATTTTTGCGTCTCCGACCGGACCGCCGCCTATATCGTAGACAACCTCACCCATGGTCATACCAAGCGGTACTTCCACTAGGCCGGTATTCTTGATTTTGCCGACCAGCGAAAAAATCTTGGTCCCGGTGTTCCCGGGAACTCCGATATTGGCGTATTCCTCGCCTCCCTTGTTGACAATGACCGGGACATTCGCCAGGGTTTCGACATTGTTGATGCACGTCGGATGGCCAAAAATACCTTTTTCAATCGGATACGGGGGACGCTGACGGGGTTCGCCCGTGAGCCCCTCGATCGATCGGATCAGAGCCGTTTCCTCGCCGCAGACAAAGGCGCCGGCGCCGCGGACAATACCGATATCGAAATTGATTCCGGTGTTCAGGATGTTATCGCCCAGAAGTCCCCAGCTGCGCGCCTGATCCAGGGCAATCATGGCGTGTTTGATGGCCAACGGATATTCGCTGCGGACATATATCAGTCCCTGCGAAGCCCCGATGGCGATACCGGCCAAGATCATACCCTCGATAATGGCGTGAGGATTCCCTTCCAGAAGGCTGCGGTCCATGTACGCCCCGGGGTCGCCCTCGTCGGCGTTGCACACGATGTATTTGGGACCCTGTCCGTTGCCTGATGCCCGGGCCAATTCCCATTTCCGGCCGGTCGGGAATCCGGCGCCACCCCGCCCGCGCAAGCCGGACTTTTTTACCTCATCGATAATCCACTCGGGTGATTTGCCTCCGACCACTTTTTCGAGAGCGGCATAGCCACCCTGTTCGATGTAGGCGTAAATACGTATCGGGTCCAGATTCTGGTTGGCGCCCAGGATGGTTCGCGTCTGCTTTTTGAAAAAGGGTATTTCGAGCTGATGATCGTACTGTTTTTTGTCACGCGGATCCTTGTATATCAATCCCTCGTTGATATAACCGCCGATGGCGGCATCGATGACATGAGGGACATCTTCCATTTTGAGTTTGGGATAAAGGTGTCGTCCCGGTTCGACGAGAATAAACGGATCCATCTCGCAAAACCCCTGGCAACCGGTGATTCGGAGCGCGACCTTTTCCCGCAGGCTGCGCTCGATGATATACTTTTTGATAATTCTGATAATATCGTTGGATCCACTTGCCTGTCCGCCCGTGCCGGCGCAGACAACCAACGTCGGCCTGTCATATTGAATCTCCTTCTCGCCCAGAATACGCTGGCGCAGACCACTGAATTCTTCAACGGTTGACAGCTTTCTCATGAATCAGTTCCCTCACAGAATGAACGTGTCATGTCTTTAGTCTATGGCGGCTCCGCCGATGTCGAGCAGATGCCCCTTACACCCTTTCCGGGAGCAGATTTGCACCACGCCGCCGCCTCTGACGATCATCGGGATCATCGGCGCGCCGCACTCAGCGCATTTGTAGCCGCCGATCAATTGTGAATGACAATGCGGACAGAAAAAGTTGACGATGGCATCCTCCGGAATTTCGTACAGGGAATGCACCTTATAGCTCCCGTACAGGCTGGAAAGGACCAGCCATCCATGTTTGTTGCCGAAACTGGCGGTGACCCGGATGCCCGGCCTGCCGTCAATGACTATACCGGTATCCATAAGGCTGTGATTGCATCGCGAACAGCTGACTTCGACCGGGAAAACCCGCTGATCCGTCTCCACCTCGATGTGGTCGATTCCCACCCGTGCCCGTGCCAAAATCTCCTTTACCTGCGATCGTTTGACACTGGGGAAATAATGCCCGTCGACGACCACCACCGGCCCGAGGGCGCAGGCCCCGAGACAGTTGACTGTCTCGAACGTGAACTCCCGATCTTCAGTCGTTTCACCGGGTCGGATTCCGAGTTGGTAGCTGATCTCCTCCGCTATGGCGGGACCGCCGCGCACATGGCATGCCGTCCCCAGACAGGCGGATATCAGATGATTGCCGCGCGGAGTCAGGCTGAAGGCCCTGTAAAAGGTGGCAATTCCGTAAATATCGACCAGCGAACGACCCGTTTCACGAGCCAGTTCCTCGAGCATTTCCCGGGGAAGGTACCCGTGAGCGGCCTGGATTTCCTCCAGGATAGAAATCAATCCCCCGTGCTGATTGCTGTATTTCTCCAAAACATGAGACAGATTATCTAATCGCATCGTGTCCTTTCTCCGGCTGACCATGTGCTGCCAGACCGATCAAGGTATCCAGAGTGTGGCCTCAGATGAGTGAGTAATATCTCAGCCCGCACGCCTCCGTTATCCCAAATCCTGCAACTACTTGTCGAGTGAATGGCAAAAACAGTGCCTGTGTCGTACATCGATCGAAACGGTGACGTTTGGGCGATAACGACTGCATTCAGATTTTATTATGTTATTTTATTCCAATGAATTACAGTATTTGTCCATCGCCTTTCAACGATGGGAGTATGGGCAAAGGGCGAAGGCCTGGGATCATTAACCCTCAATATGAGTGGGGTATTTTGTATCACCGGGGAATTTTTATCCGGTCATGCGAAAACGATCATTTGCTCTCTGATATTTTTTGACGCAAGGTCTTACGATCGATACCCAAGATCTTAGCTGCCTGCGTCTTATTGCCGCCGACGCTGGCGAGGACGTTTTTGATATGCTCCGCCTCGACATCCGCAAGGGTGCGATGCAACTGCCCTTTCTGCGGTACGTGATTTCGCATCAGGGATGGCAGGTCGGCGGCCTCAACGACACTGGCATCGGTCATAACCATAAGCCGCTGAACCACGTTTTCGAGCTCTCTCACATTGCCCGGCCACGAGTAGCTTTTCATGATCCGGATGGCGCTTTCGGAAAAGTCAATCGCCTGACGGTCTGCTTCCTCGGCATAGCGAGCCGCAAAATGGCGCACCAGAAGCAGGATATCATTTCCCCGCTCACGCAGCGGCGGCGCCGTAATGGTAATTACGCTCAGGCGGAAAAAAAGGTCGTCTCGAAAACGTCCCTTCTTTACCAACGTCATGAGGTTCTTATTGGTGGCCGCCACGATACGGACGTCTATTCTGCGACGGTGCGTATCGCCCACCATGGTCACTTCCTTGTCCTGCAACACCCGCAGCAATTTGACCTGCATTCCGGCCGAGGTCTCACTGATCTCGTCCAGAAAAATCGTCCCACCGTCGGCGGCCTGGAAGAGCCCGGTGCGGGTATTCACCGCACCCGTAAAGGACCCCTTGAGGTGGCCAAACAACTCGCTTTCCAGCAGCCCTTCGGGAATACCGCCACAGTTAACCGGCACAAACGGCGATGACGCCCGTGCGCTCTGATAATGAATCGCCCTGGCGATGAGTTCCTTGCCGGTTCCGCTTTCTCCGGTAATCAGCACATTGGCCATCGTCGACGCCGCGCGTTCTATCAACCGGTAGACGTTTCGTACAGCTTCCGACTGCCCGACGATACCGAACGCCTTCTGCGTATGTGTATCGATGGGAGCATGTACCGCCTTCCGTTCGGAAAGTCTCTGCAAAACCCGGTCAACGCTGGTGAGCAGTTCTTCTTCAGTAAACGGCTTTTCGATGTACTCGCTCGCCCCGTGCTTGACCGCCTGCACGGCGCCGCCAATTGACGGAAATCCGGTGATCATGATAATGCCGGTGTGCTTGAAATTCGTATTGACGTACAGCACCAGATCAAGACCGTCGACCTGCGGCATTTTATAATCGGTAATGACAACATCGATGGGCGTCATTTCGAGAATTCGCGTCGCCTCTCCGACCGCGCGTGCGGTAAACACGTGGTATCCCTGCGAAGTCAGCGTTCTTTCCAGGACCTCAACTGTATCGGGGCTGTCGTCCACAACCAGAATACGGACGCTGTCAATGTTTTCACTCATGGGACGATCCACCGTTCGCTTCTCCCGGTGTATCGACCGGCAGGCGGATTGTGAATGTCGATCCCTTGCCGGGTCTGCTTTCAACAGCGATCGTTCCCTGATGTGCCGTCACGATTCCGTGGACGACTGAGAGGCCCAGTCCGGTCCCTTCGCTGACATCTTTGGTCGTGAAGAACGGATTGAAGATGTCATCAATAATTGACGCATCGATACCAACGCCGGAATCCTTGACAGTCAACTCGACAGCGCCGTTGGCGGCTGCTGTGCGAATAGTCAATTTCCCGCCGCTCGGCATCGCTTGCACGGCATTAACCACCAGGTTCGTCAAGACCTGAAGGATTTGAAGACGATCGGCCTTGATATTGGGCAGATCCGACGTGAGACGACAGTTGAGGTCGATACCGACTTTCTCGAACCGGGATTCGAGAAAGAACAGTCCATCATTAATAAGTTCATTCAAGTTGAAGGACACTTTGACTGGTTCGGTTTCCCGGGCGAAGATGAGCAATTCCTTTATGATCTGGCGGGCGTGAAGGGTCCCGGCAATGATCTTCTCGATATCTCGGCCGGATTGATCCGAAATTCTCTCGTCCTTGGCCACCAGTTGTGCAAAACCGAGTATATTCGACAACGGTTCGTTGAGCTCATGTGCGACGCCGGCCGCCAGTTGGCCGATGGTGGCGAGGCGGTCGGCGTGCCGCAACTGGTCCTGGAGCCGCGTCTTTTCTTCGTTGTACAGCCGCTGTTCAATGATGAACGAAAGCTCGTTGGCGATGGTATCGATCAATCGTCGCTCTTCGGTGAGAAACGGTCCTTCGTCTATTCGAGGTTTATCAGCCGTGTACCCGACCTCGACCGATCCTCGGCGGGAGTCGTCCACAACGATATCGGCCGTCATTTTGTGCACCATGCCGTCGGCACCGAAAGTGCTATAGGTGCGGTCATCGAGCCGAATGCGCGCGGCCGCGACGTCGGGATATAACCATGCCGGGGGAAGCAATTCCGCCACGTTCTGCAACAGGTCATCGAGCGATGAACCGGCATGGGCCACCAGACGAGTTATGCCATAAAGACAATCGAGCTCTTTGACGCGCTCACGAAGGACCAGCTGTTTGTTGCGCCATTCGATAGCGAAACCGAACGTCCATGAGAAGAGATCGTACAACAAAGCGTCGGATTCGGCAAAAAAATTGGGCTTATCCGATTCCAGTTCAAGCAGCCCCAGACGGTGGTCCACTCCCTCAATCGGAATAATCAACAGCGACCCACATGACTTCGGCACCTGCAACCCTCCCGTCCCGGAGCTTTTGCCATGTGACTTTTGCAGATCGGGGTTTGAATCGGCATCATCGACGAATAATCCGCCGAATTTGACCGATCCGGAAGGCAATATATCATGACGATTAGCGAAAAGATTTCGACAGAGCATCTCAAGCGTTTCGCTGCTTCCGTCGGTCCAGAGATTTTCATCCTCATTGAGGTCGGATCGATTTCGTATTTCGAAAGCAGGCTGGTCAATGGTGCCGCGATCCACGGCGCAATAAAAGCGGCGGTTCGCCGTCAACAACACCGTTCGTATCCGATCACAAGCGGCCCATTCCAGAAGGGCCTGCAGCGATTGCTTCAAAAATGAGGCGCGCGGAGCGGCTGAATTCGCCATGGTAAAAATTTTGGAGGACCACTGCCGGAAGCCGCTGTATGTGCGTGACTTGGTCGGTATGTTTGAGGCATCCATAAAGTGACATCCTACCGGGCTATTCAGTCCGGTTTGCCTGTCCATGTCGCTCGACAGGTCTTTGAGAATCGTCTGTTGAGAGTAATATTTTGTTTTGGTCGGAAATGTCAATAGCTAATTCATGCAGCATTTGGATACCGGGAGTATTCGGCCCACGCTGGATTATTGAGGGTGGTAGAAGGATGCCGGATAAAAACCCGTGGTGGCGTGGCTTGAACCGTGAAATACCCCGCCGATATTCTGCTTATCGGAAAATCGCTTCACGCCGCGGTTCCAAAACAGCCCCTCGGGCTATTTCATTTTGGCAGATTGAAATTTCAGACGTTTTGTTGTGTATCAGAATGATTGGCTATTTATGCCATTCACGCCGCCGAATTTGCAGTCACCTGGTTGCGGAAATCGTCTCATAGACCCCGCGATTTGTCTAGGCCGCAGTTCTAAAATAGTCCACTATGGCCAGCTTGATTCGTCGTATTCTAGTGTCCTGCGTCTAACGCTTCTTTACATTTGGATATTTTGGTCATGATGGA
>CAZJWR010000050.1:0-26976 GCA_964549765.1 uncultured Ignavibacteriales bacterium | reverse complement strand
CTCGATCATTTCTTCTGGAGACTTCATTTGATCTCTAAAACTTAACCTTTTCTTGACACCATTTCGTGACCAGATCCTTCGCCTACATCTTATCTGGGCATATGGCACTCTTTCATCTAGTAAATAGTGCAAAGTCAGGTAGTTATCGTAAAGACTCCTTATTATGGAACATCCAGAAGCCACGTCTAGTAAAGAACCTTTCTCTCCTCCCGGGATGAGATCGTCGGCTTCCTTTGGGAAGAATATGTTATTCAGGGTATAGGATTGCAACGCGTGCCTTGATAGGAAGCCAAACGTCAATTCCCGTTCCTCATTTAGCGGATAGTCGGGCCGTTTCATTGTCATTGCAATAATTTTCTTAATGATGTGCCTTGTCATTAAGGGACTGTCTATTAATTTTAAAATTTCTACTCTCAGTTCTTCCTTATCCATATCAACCTCCAAATAGCATTCTTGAGCCTATGGCGAATTAGTTGCAATTACATTTCGAATATAAATCACATTAGCCCTTGGCAAAAGGGAACATCTCTGCTGGTCGAGATTTTGCATGCCAGACGTCTTCGTCTGGCACGCCGCGTTGGCGCATGGGGACATACACCACCCACAGACTTATAGCAATCTAATGCAATTTGTGCCGCCGGGCCTATATATAGAGAGCCTATCGAAAAGGAGCGTCTATGCGAACGTCCAAAAATGAG
The DNA here is from genome assembly GCA_964549765.1 of uncultured Ignavibacteriales bacterium. Taxonomy (GTDB): domain Bacteria; phylum Zixibacteria; class MSB-5A5; order GN15; family JAAZOE01; genus CAZJWR01. The sequence goes on along the minus strand of CAZJWR010000050.1, from coordinate 26,278 downwards.
ATTTCCGGATGCGATATTCCCGTCGATGTAACTCATTGCCCCACTGTACCCGGATCTGCAAAAAGTAATTTTGAACAAACGAACCCATTTCATTGTACTATGATGACTGCATTGACGTTACTGGGAATTTTTATATTCGACGCCCTACCGGCAGGTCACAAGCCCGCGCCGCTTCTGCGGAACGACGCCGACACTTGCCGAAACTTGAAAAATATGGTCGTACACGCGACAGCAAAAGCCCCGCTCCCTGCGGGAAACGAACCCATTTCGCCGTAACCCTATGCGCGCGTGCATAATCCAACGAATTGTCGAATTCGGGGAACGTTATTTGTGAGAGGGTGCTTACTGCAAATGCTTGAGATTCGAATAGATCTTTTCGGAGTAATGGCCGAATTTTTTCTGGTGATAGGCGTCGATAATTTCCTTGATGCCGTCGCGCACCGATACTTTCGCCTGCCAGCCGAGCGCCTGCTCGATGCGGTCGAAGCCGACCCGATAATCCCGCCGGTCGATAGCCGCCTCGACCGTCTTGACATTCGTTTCCGGCAGCATCTCCTTGACCAGATCGCCGAGTTCGGAGATGCGGTAGTTTTCCTTCTCCGATCCGAGGTTGAATATCTGCCGGTCGATCTTTTCCTTGGGCGCCTCGAAAGCCGCCACGAACGCCCGCACCACGTCGAGCACGTGCACGTTGGGCCGCCATTGCGATCCGCCGAAAATCGATATTTCGCCGTCCTGCAAGGCGCGCGCCGTCAGGATATTGACGACCAGATCGAATCGCGGCCGATACGAGAAGCCGAATACGGTCGCCAGGCGGAATATGGTCACGGCCAAAGGCGGTTCAGCCTTGCTCAATATCGCCTCTTCGGAGCGCAGTTTGGTTTCGGCATACAACGACACCGGGTTGATCGCCGATTCCTCCGTGAGCAGTTCGCCGTTTTTGCTCGCGCCGTACACCGAGCAGGTCGACGCAAACAGCAGCCGCTGGACTTTTTTGTGCAGGCAGGCCTCGACCAGGACTTTGGACGCCTCGTAGTTAATATCGATTGTCGCCCGATGATCCAGCTCACAGGCAGGGTCGCCGACGATGGCCGCCAGATGCACGACCGTGTCGACGTCTTCCATTGCCGTCAGCAAATCCTGTATGTTGCGCGCATCGCCCTTGAAGAATCTATACGCGGGATGATTGTCGAGTTCCTTGAGGGCATCGTAGCCGAACATCAGGTTGTCCAGCACCGATACAGGATAGCCGCGCTTAAGCAGATACCGGGACATGATGGAGCCGATATATCCCGCGCCGCCGATGATCAGCACCCGGCGGGAACGATTTCTGAGTTTGACCGTGCGGTACTTGGCGTCCAGATCGGAGAGCAGCACCACCCGCGCCGATTTGCCTTCGTTGGTGAGAAGCGGCAGAAATCGAAGATTGCGGTCAATCATCATCTGCCGCATTCTGCCCGCCGACAACGTTTCGCGCGCCACCGGATGGTCGCGGTTCATGATCTCGCGGAGGGCGGCTTTGCGGCCGTCCTTTTTAAGCGTCTCCTCGATAATGTCCCCATCGGTCACGGTGCCTGCAAAATAACCGCCATCATCAGTGACGACGGCAAAATCGAAAGGCGAGTTGTCGATCACGACTTTGGCGTCGACGATGAGCATATCGCCCGACAAGATCAGCGGCGAAAACTCCTTGCCGCTGTGACCGTTGGTGTCCTTAAGGACAACCGGTTCCTTGAGGGAGAAATCGGGAAAGCGCCCCATCCATGAATAGGTAATAACGCGCGAGAGCGCGGTGGCAAACAGCAGCCCGAAAAGAAACAGGAACAGGTGTCCGCGCTGCGTCGTGATCAGCGCGCCGAGGTCGAAACTGATGACGACGACGAGCAGAAAACCAAGCGTGACGACGTTGAAGGCGTCGAGGAATTGCCGCAGGAAACGGTCGCTTCTCGGCAGGCGGTATTGGCGAAAGACTGCCAGCAGGAGGACAAGAAAGAAGGATACGATAAATGGCGACAGATACAAGAGCACGCCGCCGCCGATCATTCGGCGAGTGGACGGCTGAAGCGCCAGAAGTCCCGCCGAAATCAGCGCAAACACGACAAAATCGGTCGCGGCCTGAATATATGTATAGCGTCGTCTGGGCATATTTCCTATCCTAATAGAGCTAAGTAATATATAAAAATTCAAAGCCCCCGTAAAGAGAAACAATCAGCGATGCCAAAAAAGCCGTTTGAGCGTTTCCAGGATCAACCCCAGGTCTTTGCGGAACGTCGCCTTTTCGAGATAGGCCATATTCAGCTTCAGCTTGGCCGGCATGATCTTCTCGATATAGGCCGTTCGAGAATCCTCATACCGCGCCAGCACCTTTTCCTCATCGCGATAGACAATCGACGCCGGGTCGGTCAACCCCGGACGAACCGAAAGCACGCTCCGCTGGGAATCGGTGTACCGTTCGACGTAGTCGGGGACTTCCGGACGCGGCCCCACGAACGACATATGCCCAACCAGAACATTGAAAAGCTGCGGGATTTCGTCCAACTTATATTTCCTCAGGAAACGCCCCACGGGCGTTATCCGGGGATCGCCGCCGACAGTGTACGACGGGCCCTGCTTGTCGGCACGCCTGACCATACTGCGAAATTTGACGATTTTGAACAGCCGACCGTTACGACCCACCCGCGCCTGACGGTAGAATATCGGCCAGCCCGTGGTGAGCAAAATGAGCAGACTGATGACGATGAAGAGCGGCGACAGGATAATAATCGCCGCCAGGGATACGACCAGATCAAACAACCGTTTCATCGGGCATGCGCGGCGCAGATTTTTCGGATCACGCCGCAGACGTAATCGATTTCCTGCCGTTTCAGGTCGGGGAAAAACGGCAGCGTGATAACTTCGCGATAGGCGCGATAAGCGTTTGGGAAATCCCGCTTATCCAGTCTCAGGTGCCGCCGATAATGGCTTTGCAGGAACAGGGGGATAAAATGCACCGATGTCCCAATATTATGCCGATTGAGTTCGTGGATAAACCGGTCGCGATCGATATTGAGACGATCCAGCCTGAGACGGATTATGAACAGATGCCAGGCGTGAGTCGAGCAGTCCTCGACGGCAGGCAACATGATTTCCTTCACATTCGACAGATTCTTCATATATCGCGCCGCGGCACGATGACGCAAGGCCTGCAGTTTCTCGAATTTGCCGAATTGCGCCAGCCCCAGCGACGCCGCCAGATCGGACATGTTATATTTGTATCCCAGATCGAGAACATCATAGCGCCATTGGCCGCCCTTGCTGTATCTGCCCCAGGCGCTCTTGCTCATGGCGTGCAGCGAGAGCAGCTTGATATTTTCCGCCAGACGTTTGTGCCGGGTGGCAACCATGCCGCCTTCGCCGGTGGTCAGGTTCTTGGTGGCATAGAAACTAAACGCGGAGCCGTCGCCGATACTACCGATCTTATTACGCTTGTATTCGGCCCCCAGCGCATGAGCGGCGTCGTCGAACAGCTTAATCTTATTCTCCCGCGCCAGCCGCAGAAAACCGTCCATGTGCACCGGAAGCCCCGCGATGTGGACGGGCAAAAGCGCCCGGGTCCTTTTGGTAATTTTGTTCGCCGCCGTTTCGGCGTCGATATTCAACGTCCGGTAGTCGATATCGCAATAGACAGGCGTCGCGCCGGTGTACAAAATCGCTTCCGTGGTCGCGACGAATGTGTACGGGGTGGTGATGATTTCGTCGCCGGGGCCGATTCCAGCGGCGTGCAGCAGCAGATGCATGGCGGCGGTGCAGGAATTGACGGCCACCGTATGTTTGGCATTCAAATATCCCGCGATATTCTGTTCCAGCAGACGCGCTTTCTTGCCGGTCGTCACCCAGCCGCTCCTGACGGTATCGGTAATCTCGCGTATCTCCTCCCGGCCGAACGATTGCCGGTAGAACGGGACCTGCGTTATTTTCATATCATCCTTTCGGTCCGATCAAGGCCACATAATGCGTCCGCAACATAGGGAACCGATAAAGAAACTTCAACAAGGGAATCAAAAACTCCGGCGTTTTTCGCGCCAGCTGGGGAACGAGGGTGACGGACCGCAGGTCGATATTCCAGCCGGGAAAAAGCCGCCGGAGATCGGCCCGCCCGATAGCCCGCGTATGCCGATTGGCGGGATTGTTATAGCGGAAATCATACCAGAGAAAATAGCCGCCCGGTTTGAGGATGCTCTGCATTTCATCGATGATGCGGGCGCGCAATTCGGCATCCGGCACTGAAGTCATAAGCGTAAATTGACAGATCAGATCGAAAGTGCCGGAACGAATCGGCAGAGCCGCCGCCGAGGCGTTTATCGCCTGAATGTCGCGCCCCTGTTCGTGTCCCTCCCGCATCCGCCAGTGCAATATGTCGGCGCCAAAGCACTTATCACGCGTGATGCCGAGGCGGATTAATTCATCGGCCCAAAACATCCCGCCGCAACCCAGATCCAGCACCTTGATCCGGCCCGGGTCGGCGTCCACTTTGCTCAGGAAAGCCCCTATTACCATGCGCAACCGTTCCAGATTGAACCGGTTGCCGGGATTATCGAGCCGATAGCGGTCGCCGAGGCGCTGCCGGTTTTTGTAGATGTCATCGAATGTATCGCGCTCAGATTTCATGATCGACAACCCGGCGCATATGCGCTTCGAGGGCGTTGACGATTATTTCCCGCGAGAAATGTTCCACGACATATTCCCGGCCGCGACGACCCATGTCGCGCCGTTCCTCGTCGCCCATCTCGAGAAATTGTCGAAACGCGGCGACTATTTGGTCGACATTTTCCGGTTCCGCCGTCAAGCCGCATCGGGCCTGTTGAATATGCCGCGCCATCTCTCCCCGAACCGAAAGCATCACCGGTGTGCCGGCTGCCATGGCTTCAAAACATTTGGACGGCATAGCCGAATCGAACAGAGGCAAATCCCGCAAGGGAATGACGGCGATATCGGCGGCGCGCAACACTGCCGGCATGCGTTCCGGTTCCAGCGGATTGAGAAAAGTCACGTTGTCAAGACGATGATCGTTCGCCCACGCCATCAACGGTTTCTTTTCCGGACCGTCCCCGATGAGCATGAATTGTATTCGTTCGTCACGCAGGCGCTTTGCGGCCTGCAGAATTGTGCTCAGCGCATGAGCCATCCCGTGCGTCCCGGCATATATGACGAGCAGTCGACCATCGCGCCGGTATCCGGCAATTTCCGCGTCCGGTTCAATCGTATCGGTGAATGCAGTGTGATCGACGCCGTTGGTTATAAGCGGTACCTTGTCTTTCTCAAAGCCTATGTCGACGATAAAATTCTGAATCCCGGCCGTCACGGCCAATACGCGGGCTGCTTGATTGTAAAACAGCTTTTCGAGAAACTGCGCCGCGGCGATAATACGCTTGTTTCGCAACGCGCCGAGCTCAATCGCCGTCTGCGGCCAGAGATCGGCGATGTTGAAGCAATACGGAATGCGGCGGATCCATTTCATGGTCAGGGCAATGAATCCGTCGAACAACGGCGGCGATTCGACATAGGCGATATCGTCTCTTTTCAGAAAGAGCGAATACAGGGAGGCGGAGACGGCAAACGAGATATGAATCATAATCCGCCTCAAGAATCCCCGGTTGGGCGCGATGTAATGCGGCACACGAATAACGGTATACCCATCCCGCGCTTCCTTCATGAGCAGTTTTCCCCGGTACCCTTGCGGCTTTACGCCGGAGGGATAGTTGGGGAAACCGGTCAACACGGTAATGTCATGACCGCGTCCGGCCAGCCGCCGGGCCAATTCGGAAATACGCCGCTGCGCCGCGCCCACTTCGGGCGGGAAATAGAGTGTCACGAATCGTATCCGCATTAACCTGTCAGCACCTTCCGGTAAATCGCCTCCATTTTGTCCAGGCATTTCTCGAAATCATATTTTTCGGCCACCAGGCGTCGGCCGGCATCCCCCATCGAATATCGCAGCTTTTCATCCGTCGCCAGACGACGGATCGCTTGTGCCAGACGGGCCTCGTCGCCCGGCGGAATTAAAATGCCGGTATCGCCGTCGCGAACGATTTCCGGCACACCGCCGACATTAGAGGCGATGACCGGCAGGCCGTAAGACGCCGCCTCGACCGCGGCCACACCAAACGATTCCAAATATGACGGCATCACAAATATGTCGCCCAGCCGGATGATCCGTTGGGCTTCTTCCGGTTCCTTCCAGCCGTGTATTGTCACTGCCGCCGTGACATTCAAAGTATCCGCCAATATTTGCAATTCGTGATGCATTTCCCCGCCGCCCAGCATGGCCAGGCGCAGTCGGGGAATTTCTTTTTGAGCCCTGGCGAATGCCCTGATGACAACATCCGGCGCATAATTGGGAAGGTACAGTTTGGCAAAAACGACCGTGATCGGGGCATCTTCGGCTTTCACAGTATCTTCGGCTTGGTCGGCGGGAATCGGCACACCAAAGGGGACAACTTCGGTCTTGCCGGCTGCTTCCGGTTCAAAAGTAATGGTCTGATCCATCAAAAATTGGCTGGTGGCGGTGATGAATCGTGCCCCCCGGAGAGATCGCCTGACGATCAATCCCACGCTCGACCGCTTTTTCAGGGCATCGGCGACGTCCGTTCCCCATACCGAGACGACGAGGGGAGCGATATGCTGTGAGCTTCCCCACAAACCGTAGCCGGTCGCATAGTGGGCGTGCACGATCTCAGGCCCGAATTCGCTGATGACGCGGCGCATTGCCGGGATATTTCGTATGTACGCCAGCGGACTCTGGCCCGGAAGATACCGGGTGGGGATATCCGGCGGGCATTGCGGTAGGGCACTGTTGCTGACAAGCACGATTTCGTGTCCCCGCGACATCAGCCCCCGACTCCAGTGCCTGGTATGAAGAGAACCCGCCGGCGCCAGCATGGCGATCTTCACAACGGCGCTCCTTCGGAAATCACCGTCGATTCCCGGTGCCGATACGTGGCCGCCAATCCGAAGAAGACGGCCATATGATAGCTGTTATTGCCCCAGAACCACGACCCGGCATAGAGGGACGTACCCAGCACGATAAGGGCGATGACAAAGAAGCACTGGCATACGGCGCGGCTTTCGGCGTCCTGGACGGCCACGAATTTACGGTAAGTCATCCGAACGGCGCTGAGCAGGAAGAACCCAAGCGCCAACAAGCCGGCTATGCCGGTCTCCGCCAGCGCCGACATGACGACGGCGTGTGTGGACAGCCCGGTCACCATATAGAAGATGGGATCGAATTTGACATCGGGAACCCAATGGCTGACCATGGGGAAATTGCCCGCGCCGATGCCGAGGATGGGATTGCCCCAAAAGGCTTTCAATGCCGCCGTCCATAGGGTGACGCGAAGCAATATCGTCCCCGATGCATGCAGGCCGATTCGTTCAAAGCGGTGCATCACGCCCTCGAAGACCGGCGTATAAAGCATCAACGCCGGCACAATAAGAATCAGCAGCACCGCCGCGATGATAAGATTCCGCCGGGGCAGGACGATTCGCAACGACCGGCCCGACCACCATGCGCCGACAACGACAATCATCAAACCCCAGCCGGCCGAAATCATCGACGCCCGTGTCTGTGTCGCGGCCATCGCCGCCAGCAAAAGCAGGCAACTGAATCCCCAGAATATGCGCATTCGGAGATCGCGGCTCCAGATATAGAAAATGACCGCGATTAAAAACGCCATCATGGCGTGGTCACCGAAGCCTCTCCCCGCAAATCCGAACGACCGTATGCCGCCCCCGGCCGCAAGAAACAAGAGAACTGAATACAATGAATTGAGATTGGCGGCGAGAACGAAAAGGATGAGTACCGTGCGAGGATTCATCCTGCGTCCAAAATGGTAAACACTGAGAAAGGTGCCGATCAGGACAACCTGGCGAAGAAAGAACTTGACGGACAGTCCGGTAAAACCGGAAACAACCACGGACAGCAAAACGACGGCGACGTAGGCGAAAAACGGCCGGGCCAAGGGATTGCGGCCGGGGACGCGCCCTCGACTCAGCAAATCGACAACCCACGCGGCGATGAGAACCAGCGCCGCCATATCCGCCGGCAGCAGGGCGGCCCAGCCATGCGCAGGGAAAAATGCAAATGTGGCCACAATCAGCAGATAGATCGCGGCCGGACCGTGGGAAACCAGGAAGATCATGACCGGCACGAGCGCAGCCGCGACGCCTACCTTGAAATCCCAATTGAGCAAAAAAGCAACCGGCACGGCGTAAAGGAGGGCCGTGGCAAACAGCGCCCAGTCGGGGATGAGCATCCGCCCGAAAAAAGGGACATGACTAATTCTGGTCGCCACGGTCTCTATTTCTCCACATTACTTTCGCCGTCAGATTCCGCACGTCCGGAATGTTGACCACATACGCTGTCACGATGAAAACCGACAGCGATATGCCAATGGCTATTGGCGCCCGTATCAGCAGGGAACCAAATTGCGTCGTCCCCGCCACCAACCAGGCGTTAAGCGCCGAGCCGGCCGCCAATCCGGCGGCGGTCGCAATCAAAACCCTGATAACATACGCCAAAATCGCCCGGCCGTCAACCTTCACCAGAAAGCGCCCGGTGAATGCCAGCAAAACCACCGCTCCGACGATATAACTGATGCTGCTCGCGATGGCGAGCCCGATATAACCGAAGGCGTCGACGCCGATTATCGAAAAGACGATTTTGGCGGCAATCACTATCACAACTTGAAAAATCAGCAGGCCGTATTTCTGCCCGGCATAGTACGCTCGCGATAAGACCCAGATCAGGAACTGCCCGGCCATCCCTAGCGCAAAATACCGGAGCAAATCGGAGGTGAACGCCACCGAGCGCATATCGAACGCCCCGCGCCGGAGGAGCAGCAAAACCAATTCCCGGGAGAATACCCAATATATCATCATCGCCGGCAGCGCCAGGAGAAGCCCTACGCAGACGCCCCGGGTGATGAGATGCGCACTGCGGGCGGTGTCGGCGCCGGCCGAAGCATCGGTCATATACGGAAATAAAACGGTCGAAAGAGCATAGGCGAAAATCGCTGTCGGCAGCGCGCTCAGCATATAGGCATACCCCAGCGCCGAGACGACGCCGGCGGCCATCTCGGAGGCAAAGTATCGGTCGACGACGGCATACACCTGCGAGGCGGCCTCGATTATGAGGATAATCGCGGCAATGGCGAGAAACGTCCCGGTTCTTCGATGAAAAAGGCGGGCATGGAAATATCGAAATATCCCCGTGCGGCTGAATGGCACAAAGACCAATATCGCATGCGCCGTATACCCGGCCACGACACCGTACAGGATGGCCCGGGTCGAGATGCGCCCGGCAAATCCGATGATTACGCCGATGAGCACAATATTGGCGAGGATCGGCCCGGCGGCCGGAATCAGGAATTTTTTCTCGGCGTTGAGAATCGAACGGAAGAGGGCTTCGAGTATCCCCAGCGCGACAATCACCGATGAAACTCTGGCGATGAAAACCGCCTTGGGAATATGCGCCTCATCCAGACCCGGAGCAATAAGGCGGATGATGTCGGGCGCAAAAACGATAATGCCGAAAGTGACGGCGACTGCAATTAATAGCGAAAGATTGACGTCCGTCCAGAATATCCGCAGACCGAATCGGCGGTCTTCGCCGGAGACGGCGTGCCCGTAGCGGGGAATAAATAGATTGGAAAAGGCATACCCAGCCAGGGTGTACAGCGCCAGGGGGATCGAGACGCCGATCAGGTAGGTGTCGTATTCGATGCCGGTGCCGAATTCGTAGGCGACGATCATCTCCCGCCCGAACCCGACCGCTTTTGATATCAGCACCAGCAGGACGATGCCGATGGTCGTTTGTTCTATGGATTGCCGCCGAGCGCCCATTATCTGGTGTCCAGAAACTTCGCCACCGCCTCGGCGATAATCGCCGACGGCGCTTGCCCCCTGACTTTATATTTCCCCAGCCTGACGGAACCGGTCGGCCGCTTTTTGAGCGCCCGCATGATTTTCGTATGCGACAGGCCCACCAGCGTATTGGCGCCGCGAGTAACCGTTTCCACCCATTCCGTTTCCTCGCGCAACGTCAGGCAGGGGACGCCGAGGAAAAAGGCTTCTTTTTGCATACCGCCGGAATCAGTCATGACGGTTCGCGCCGACGAGATCAAAGCCAGTGATTCGATATACGGCTGGGGACGGCACAGGATAAGATCGGGAATGGACGCGACCTCTTTGGTCAGTTTGAATCGGCGTATGGCGTTTTTCACGCGAGGATGGGCGGGAAAGACTTTCGGACCTTCGATATTGCGGAGGATCGACACGAACGAACTGAGTCGTTTGGGATCATCCACATTTTCCGCCCGATGCAACGTGACCAAAATGTAATTCCCCGGGACGATTCCGATTTCGTCAAACAGGCTTTTCCGATTCTTCACCAATGACAGACACATATGCAATATTTCGTACATGACATCGCCGGAATTAACCAGGCCTGTTTTGATACCCTCGGTGGTAAGGTTTTTCCGCGCCGTCGGTGTGGGATAAAACAGAAGGGAAGAAATATGATCAGTCATACGCCGGTTGATTTCCTCGGGCATGCTCATGCGGAAGGAACGCAGTCCCGCCTCGACATGGCCCACGGGTATGCCCATCTTGGCCGCCGCCAGGGCGCCGGCCAGGGTCGTGTTGGTGTCGCCGTAGACCAGCACCATCTGCGGGCGAAGCGAAATCAAAGCTTTCTCACATCGTTCGAGAATGCGCCCCGTCTGGCGACCATGACCGCCGGAGCCGACATTGAGGTTGATATCCGGGGATGGAAGCCGCAATTGGTCGAAAAACGTGTCCGACATGTCATAATCATAATGCTGGCCGGAATGAATAATATGGTGCCGAGAAACAGCCTTCAGATGCGCGGCAACCGGGGCCAATTTGATAAATTGCGGCCGCGCGCCGACTATCGATGCGACTATCGGTTTTCCTTTGATCATGTGTGATCGCCGATGTTGCGTGATTTTTCCCCGTCGCTTTGCTACCGATTGAAATATCCGGTTATCGCTTTGATCACTTCAGCCTGCTCGCCATCGGTCATTTCGCCGAAGATAGGAATAGATACCACCGATGACGCCGCTTTCTTGCTGTGCGGCATGTCGCCGGGGGAATACTTCAGGTCGGCAAAACACTGCTGCATATGGAACGGCACCGGATAGTACACTTTATGCCCGATTTTCTTTTCGGCCAGCCATTGCATGAACGGCTCGCGGTCGTCCACGGCCAGCGTATATTGATTGTAGATGTGATACGCCCATTCCATTGCCGCCGGGGTCTTGATCGGCAGACCGGCAAAGGCTTCATCATAACGGGCCGCGTTCGCTCGGCGGGCCTCGGTCCAAGCCGACAAATGCGGCAGTTTAACCGACAGGACCGCCGCCTGGATCGTATCCAGCCGCGAATTGTATCCGACGACTTCATGCAAATAATCGGTGCGTCCCCCGTGGACCCGCAGTATGCGCATCATGTCGGCCAGTTGGTCGTCGTCGGTCACGATCATGCCGCCGTCGCCGGCGCAGCCGAGATTCTTGGTCGGGAAGAAGGAAAAACATCCGGTGTCCCCGAGCGAACCGGCCATACGGTTTCTGTATCTGCTCCCGATAGCCTGGGCGGCGTCCTCGACGACTCGGAGATTATGTTTTCGTGCGATCTCGACGATCGGATCCATGTCGGCGCATTGGCCGAAGAGATGAATCGGCATGACGACTTTCGTATGATCCGTAATCGCCGACTCGATCTTATCGGGATCAATGTTATAGGTATCGGGATCGATATCGACAAACACCGGTTTCGCGCCCAATCGGCTGATGACGCCAGCCGATGCGAAAAATGAAAAGGCCGACGTGATGACTTCGGACCCGGGTCCGACGCCGCAGGCGCACAGGGCGAGCAGCAGCGCATCCGTACCGGAGGCGACGCCGATAGCATGCTTGACATTGCAGAACGAAGCGATTTCGGCCTCGAATTTTTTCACCTCGGGCCCGAGGATGAATCCGGCGTGATCGATAACATCCTTGATAGCCCGATCAATTTCGCTTCTGATCGGCATGTATTGCCGCTTGATATCAATCAGGGGTACGGCCATGATCGCTACTCCTCATTCGGGCCAGTTCTGACTTTCCAGCAATTCTTCCTCGGGCACCGGCCCGAAATCTTTGGCCGGAATTCCGGCAAATATCCGTTTTTCGGGCACATCCTTGGTGATCAGCGCTCCGGCCGCAACTAATGCGTCCTTCCCGATTCGTTTGCCGGGAAGAATGGTAGCGTTGACGCCGATGCGAGCGCCCTTTTCCGCGATAATACCTTTGTACAGTTTGAAGCGTTTTTCGGTTCGCCCGACAAAATTATCGTTCGAGGTCACCACACAGGGCGCGACGAAAACGCGATCGGCCAGCTCCGAATAAGCCGTGATATAGACGTTGGTTTCCAGCTTGCAATAGCGGCCGATGGTGCACTTGTTTTCGATGGCCGCACCGCGTCCGACGATGGTGAAATCGCCGACGGAAACCTCCTCGCGAACCGTCGCAAGATCCGCCACCAGCACCCGTTGGCCAAGAACCGCGCCGCGATAGATGACCGCCCCCGTGCCGATAATGCACTCGTCGCCGATTTTACAAGGCGGCAATTCCTTGTCGGACGTCGTGGCCGAATTGGCCGCCCGCATGGGATACTTGCCGATGACGGTATGATCATCAATACGAATCCGGCTGCCCAAATGGGTATCGTTGTGGATGACGACATGATGCCCGATAACGCATCCGTCGCCGATAACGACGTTTTCGCCGATGACGGCGCCGTATCCGATTTTCGTATCGGCGCCGATTCGGGCGCCAGGATGAATCCACCGGTCTTCCATATTATTCTCTCCAATCGCGGACAATCCGTCCCCACCGACTGCTTTTCCGGCCTGCTGAGACACATTTTCTGCCGACTGTCATCGTGATCCCGCCTTCCGGGCGAAGCAATCCATAGACGCCGAGAGCACCGGATTGAAAGCCGCCCGAAAATCCATCGCCACAAGATCTGGCATTTCCCACAGTTCCGTATGTATGCATGACAGGATTATGCCACCAATTTTTCAATTCGCGCTTGAACGGCCGGGGGATTCGCCGGCGTTTCGCCGGCATAATCGGCATGATGATCTGGCTCGATTGCGCACCATCGCCCCGCATCAGGAATCGGGATACCCCGTCTTGCCGGTCAGTTTCTTTCGCACCTGGTCCATAAGTTCAAAGTCGGACGGAGATGTGCGCCTGAGATCCTCCAGGTAATCAGCGAAGAGTGCGATCAATACCGCCAGACAGCACGCGGCCAGGAATGCGGCGACAACGATGAGGCCCCGTTTCGGACGATATTTGATTTCCGGCGGGTAGGCGGTTTCCAGCACCGATATGGTGGGCGTGTCTTTCTGCTCCTTGATGCGGGCTTCTTCGTACATCCCGGTCAGCTGATCATAGATTTTTCCCTGGACGGCCACTTCCGATTTGAGGTCGGCGTATTTCACCGACAGGGCCGGGATTTCATCAAGCGGCATATTGAGATACGACAACCGGCCTTTCCCCGTCTCGAGAGCCTTCAACTGATTTTCCAGTTCTTCGACTTCGAGCTTCAGGCGTTTGACTTCGGGGTGGTCTTCGGAGTACGACCGGAGTTTGACGTCGAGCGAGACGCGCGTCAGCGCCAACTGCGTCTTGATCTTGGCGGCGGCGTCGAGGGACAGATCGCGCTGCTTATCCAGGTCGATGGTGCTGTTGGCCTGCTGGAATTGCAGCAGCGCCGCCTGGGCGCTATCCAGGTTGGCCTTGGTTCTTTCCAGCCGACCGCTTATGAATTGCCGGTCGGATTTGGCCTTGCCCGAACGGACCTCCCGATTCAATTCGTCCAGGTGGTGGATATAGGCGTTGGCAATTTGGGCCGCCGTCTCGGGGTCCTTGTCCTCATAGTATAACTCGACCACGCCTTCGCCGGTGACTTTGATGTCCGTATAATCCCGGAGATGCACGAGCATCTGATGCATCGATTTCATGCCGAAATGATCCCGCAGGTTCAGCTCGTCGATCACCGCCCGGCGGACCGTCTCCGATTTCAACATGGTAGCATAAACATCCGAGGGAGTCGCCATAATCGGCAGTTCGAAACCGGCCGACGACATCGTGAATTCGGCAAAATTCCCGGAAAGCCCCATGTACTGATCATATTGGGACGGAAGAATCGACGTCTTGGCCCGGTACCACTTGGGGAGCACCAGGGCGATCACCAGCGCTCCCACCGTGCATATTGACACAAAGGAGGCAATAAACACCTTTCGCCTGGCTATCACCAAAAGCATTTTCCACAAATTAAAACTGTCGCGAGAATCTTCCATCATGGTTTGTCGCTACTCTCCTTCCGGGGGACAATAAGAATCTCCCCGTCGAACAATTGCCCGGCCGCTGCGGCACTGATCTCACCGCCTGTCGCGGGATTGAACACAACCATCCGGGTCTTGTCGGCATCGAATCCCAAACCACCCGCCGCCTTCACATAATAATCCACGGACTGACCCTCATGGTAGTGAACCAGACCGGGGGACGCCACGGCGCCGGTTACCGTTATCATGCCGGTCGCAAACGGGACATAAACCGAATCGCCGTCCACCAGTTTCAGTCCGGACAGCTCGACCGGCCGGCGGGGATCAAGACTTAATCGCGTGCGCGACGATGCGGCCGGACCGTTATCTCCCCCTACCGCACGATCATTATACGTCGCGGCTGAGGCTGCCGTGATGTCGCGACAGGAACGATAAATCTGCACCAAATCCCGATAGCCGTCAGCGCTAAACCCGCCGCACAGGTGCAATAGATCGGAGAAGGTGAATGCATCCCCCGTCATCGGATATCGTCCGGGGTTGACCACGGCGCCGAAAATAACGACGTCGCCGCGATGGCCCGGATCGTCTTTCCATCTGACGGCGATATTGTCACCCGCCTGCGGCAGACGATCCATGTCCGCCGTTCGCGCCCCGTCCAGTATAAGCGGGTCATCCGCCCCGGGATTCGTAACGGCGATGGTCATATCATCGAGATTGCCCGCGACGCCCCCGGCGTACATAAGATAATCGGAAATCCGGTCGTCCTTCAGTGCGGCAAAAACGCCAGGGCGATTGACCAGACCCGTAACGGTCACATAGTCGGCGCATTCTTTCCAATTGGGAACATATATGGTATTCCCGGCGCACACCATCGGGTTGGCGGTTTTATCCCCGACGGCATTGAACCGGACCAGGTCCACGGGCAGATTCTTTCCCTCGCCGCGCAGCATAATTTTCCGTGACAGGGCTTTCGGCGTCAGGCCGCCGGCGAGTTTAATAACGGCC
Organism: uncultured Ignavibacteriales bacterium; assembly: GCA_964549765.1. GTDB lineage: Bacteria > Zixibacteria > MSB-5A5 > GN15 > JAAZOE01 > CAZJWR01. The sequence continues at coordinate 10,884 of CAZJWR010000050.1, read as the reverse complement.
GAAGCTCGCCACGGGGCCGGTGCATAATATATCCCCGGGCTGGCAACCTCCCCGATCACATGAACCGGGACGAACCGAAATCCCGACATCTCTACCGCGAATTCCGAACCTCTATATTTTGATTCAACCGCCTTCCGGATCGCCTCCAGCGTTTCCCGAAGGGTTTTCCGCTGCAGATCAATCGAGCCTACCGATTTGATGAACATCTGCCCGCCGAGGCTCACCTGACATTCGATATCCTCAACGTCGGAGGAAACAAACGATACCGTAAAGCGATCACCGGGGCCGACGACGTACTCGTCGGCGTCCAAAGCCGATCCGATAAAATCGTTCTGATAGCGAAGGACCATATCAAACGCATACTGCGTATAGGATTGATACGGCTGCATCATACGCATTCCGTCAGAGGCGTAATTCGATGCGTCAGTCGCCGAATTGGCCGTCCGTGACTGCGCCGAGGCCGTCCCGGGCGACATCGTTAGGGCCGCCGCCAGGCAGAATATTATCGTCACCCAATAAGCTTTTTTCATAAAATCGATTCCATATAACCTTACCCAATCTGAAAGTATATTATACACACAGGTCAATGTCAAGCTATTCCTGAATATCCCGCAGGGCCGAGCCGGTCACAACTTTCTACAATTCAATCGATTGCGTTTGCCCGGAGGTTCTTGCGGGCGGTGTGTAATGGAATATATTCCGCTGAAAAATACCAGGGTGGGGTCACTGCCTGCAGATATAGGTCAATACGGTTTCGGCCCCTGAGGACCGGGTCCATACGGCGTACCCTTTGGCCCTGATCATGTCGATCAACGGTGCCGGTTCGAAGGGAGTAGCGAGTTCATAGATTTCGCCCGCCGACAGCTCCTTTATCTGTGTCAGGACCGTCCCCATTGGCTGCTGCCCGGCCTCAATCATCGGCCGGGCGTCGAATCGTTTCACGATACGGTCGGCGTCAAACCATTCGGGACGGTCACTGACGTCAATTAAGCCATTTTCGATGGCGCTCATTTCCGAAAGGCCTGCTTCGCGACGAAGGGTATTGATCAAATCGACCAAGCGTATGTCGCCGATTTTGGCCACCTGCCGAAGAGTCGCCACTTTCCCCACTGTCTTTCGCAGAACCGGATTACGGAGTTTCTTAAACGACGGCGACATCCGGATGAGTGTATTTTCGATCTCCGGAAAAACCTCAAGGAGTTTTCCAACCTTGGTTTCCGGGATTATATTCCTGTCCGCTGATTTATTGTCTTCCATAATCACGCTTTATCCCGATACGATAGCAGCCGCTGTTCGCCCTCAAGTTTCTTCAATTCCGTCAAATCCTGGGTCACCTCCAGCGTTCCCAGATATGCACCGTCATCGTCGCGGACGGCGAAATACTCGATATGCACGAAACGGCCGTGGAGATTGATCCAGAATGGCGCCCGGTCCTGCCGCCCGGATTTGAAATCGTCGAGGATTTTTTCGACAACATCGACCGAGGACGGCGGATGGCAATGCTGCACTTTACGGCCAATGATGGCTTCGCTGCGGGCGAAGACCCGATCCTTGCCCTGGGTGAAGAAACGGACATGATCATCCTTGTCGACGAATGTAATGTCGAACGGAAGAGTCTTCAGCACCGCCGCCAATTCCTGCAGGCTCATGCTTCCCGATGGAAACTGCACCCGCGTATCCTTCACTTTTTTCGGCGCCGTTTCCCCGCTCAGAGCGGGTGTCCATGGATCGCTCGGCGCAATTAGACAATACCCGATCTCCGGGCTCTGGCGATATATATCGTACCATTCCGTTTCGGTCAGCGTGTCGAGGCACATGGGAAAGAGAATCTGCTCCTCCTTGAAAATCATCTCTTCAATGGCATTCATGGCCGGTTCGATCACGAGCTTGACAACTTCCCCAAGAGTGCCGGCGTCGCCTCCTTCGCTTTGCTGCAACGAATCGACAGCGGCTTTCAACAAATCGCGCGCTTCGTCATGTTTGCCCCACATGACCTTGGGCGGTCCGGTTATACCATATTTTTCCAGAAATGGAAAAAGCAGATTTTCTTTCCGGGCGTAATGCTTATCGACGTCCATGAGCGAATTCACGTGTTCCTGGATTCGCATGAGTAGATCGCCTGCGGGATCATCTTCGGGCTTATTATCGATTGCTTTGATTGTGCCACGTAATTTTTCGACTTCGGCTGTCAGGGCGCGGTTTTCTTTGATGAATGTGTCCACGGGATGACCCAGCGGCGGGGTTTTGGCCTGATCGAGATCGATGATGCCTTTCAGGGCGGCACCGTGAATATCGCACAGTTTTTGAATCTCTTCGGCGGGCAAACCCTCGGATATGAGCTCCTGTTCCACCTCGACAACGTAGCCATATGGCACCTGCCCCATGAGACGCACCAGTTGTTTGCGGACCGCTTCCGGGGCCTCTCCCTCATGCAGTTGCAATATCATATGTTTGAGGACAGCTTTCCGCATCTTGGAATTATCTATTATCTCGCTCATCGCGGCTTCCTCCGTTCTTTTTCATATTTTAATGCCCTCTGGGCACTGCGTAATTGACTTATATCAACCAGAGCAATAAAAGATTATCGCATGCGGGCCGTATTTTCTATTACACTATTATTTTTGCCGTTAATTTCGTATTATGATATGCCTCCCGCGCGTGATGGCGGTAGGCTCAATTCAGCCGGGAGATACACGAATGCATTCTCTATCAAAGTTCAATGACATTTTCATAATTGTCGTCGTCGGGGCGCTGATTAGCGGGTCGGCCGCAATTTCTGTTTACGGAGGTGACCATATGGCGGATGAATCACCGGGCTTTACCAGCCGCGTCGACGAGTACCTGGCCGAGGCCGACAGCGCCTTCAACGCCGACAAATATGTTGCCTCGCGCAAATTGTACGAGCGAGCCTTGGCCGAAGCGAAAACGATAAGCGATAATTCCGGCGCGACCGAGGCGTTGGCGATGATCGCCCGCACGCATCTTATTATGAATGAGCCCGACAGCGCTTCGGCGTGGCTGCGGCAGGCCGGGAAAATCGCCGATGATCATGAGCCGCGTGGATGGTCTCGTTATCAGGCGGTCAAAGGGCGATATCTTTGGCAGAAAAAACAACTCGATGAAGCCACCAAGCTTTTTAAAAACCTGTATGATTACTGTGTGAAGAACGAATTGGCCGAACGGGCCGTTGACGCGGCTCATATGGTCGCCATCACAGGCAGTCCGCAGGAACAGGTGGAATGGGGCAAGAAGGGAATCGCGCAGGCCGAAACCGGTCATATCGACCGATGGCTGGGACCGTTGTGGAATAATCTCGGGGCCACCTATGAAGACATGAAGGATTACGACAGCGCCCTGGCCGCATATAAAACGGCTCGGGAATATCATTATAAATACGGTACGCCGAGAAACAAGGTCATCGCCGATTATGCCGTGGGGCATATTCTCGTGAAGCTGGGACGGTACAATGATGCCGGAGAATGGCTGAGACCAGTGCTGACGCAATGCGAGAAGGCGCAGGATCATGAATTCGTCGGCCTTGCATGCCGAGACCTGGGCGATATCGGGTATGCCTCCGGAAATTACGATGAAGCATTGGAGCTTTACGTTCGAGCCAAAGCCCTGCTCGAAGAAGTGAACATGGACGAATGGGACCCGCAGGGGTTCCGGGATTTGTTGGATCGAATCGACGAAACGCGCGATAGTATAGAATAAACTTGCATCGGGCAGACGTCTCCGGTTAATTTCCACACCGGAGGTATAAGATACAATCATGCTCGATTTTCCGATCAGCGGAGTGGAAACCTACTGGTGGCTGCCGATGGTGGTTGCCTTGGGTATTTCCCTGCTCACGTCTCCGGCGGGCCTATCGGGAGCATTCGTGTTATTGTCCTTTCAAGTCAGTATTCTCGGCTACACCGCGCCGGGCGTGACGCCGACCAATCTGCTTTTTAACATCGTTGCCATACCGGCCGGCGTATACCGGTACTATCGAGAGAAACGGATGGTCTGGCCGTTGGTATGGACGATCGCCGTGGGGACCGTCCCCGGCTTATTACTGGGGGTTATTATCCGCGTCAGGTATCTTCCGGATCCGCGAATGTTCAAGCTTTTCGTCGGCCTCGTCCTGCTCTATATCGCCGGGCGATTGGTTTTTGATATCAGGAAACGGCAGCGGATCGCATCTCAGGTCGCATCCGGCGCCGTGCCCCGATTCGAGGTGACGCCGCTGGTATATACCGTCCGTCGAATCGAGTATGAATTCAACGGCGAAAAATTCGAGGTGTCGACGGTGCTCATTTTTCTTCTCAGTGTCATCGTCGGCATGATCGGCGGCATATACGGCATCGGCGGGGGCGCTATTTTGGCACCGTTTCTGGTGACGGTATTCGGCCTGCCGGTGTACACCATCTCCGGGGCAGCGCTATGCGCGACGTTTCTCAACTCGACCGTGGGCGTGATTTTTTATGCTCTCCTGGCGCCGATATTCTCATCGGGCACGGCGGCGGTGCGCCCCGATTGGCTACTCGGTCTCATGTTCGGCATCGGCGGCATTGCCGGGATATATGCCGGGGTGCGAATTCAGCGTTTTCTCCCCGCGCGGCTTATCAAGGCTGTCCTGGCGGCGATTATGCTGTTTATCGCCGGGAAATATATCGTCGGATATTTCTGACAATCGGCCGGTGTGAATGATCCGCTTTCGTACCAAAAATCCGCAAATAACAAGCCGGCCTTAAAGGGCCGGCTCGTTTCGCATGCATTTCACCCGAGAATGTCGATTACTGAACTTTGATTTCGATTTCCTTCGGCTTGGCCTCTTCGGTCTTCTGAAGCGTCACGGTCAGAAGCCCGTCTATGTAATCGGCCGAGACGTTGTCGACGTCGACCGTGCGCGGCAGGCTGAACGACCGGCTGAACGACCCGCAGCGGATCTCGGAGCGAACGTAGTTTTTGTCCTTGTTCTCCGTGCGCTCTTTCCGTTCGCCGGAAACGGTCAGGACATTGTCCTCCACCGATACTTTGATATCCTTCTTCTCCATACCCGGCAATTCGAATACGATTCTGAATTCCTTATCGGTTTCCTCGATATCGGTGGCCGGGACTAACGCGTCCACCTGCCGGTCGACAAACGGCCAGCGCCAGAAATCGCTGAACATGTTTTCGATCTGGTTGGCAACGTCCATGCGGCTGGGACGAATCATCAGGTTTCTCATTTTTGACACCTCCTGTTCAAGGCTTATTTTTTTGTTTCATTTATTTCATTCATTGCGCCCATTCGTATTGCAGATACCGTGCCAAAATCGTAATCTACTGTTTTGCAATAACTTACAATTTGACATTCTCTGGAAATCAATCAAATATGCCAATATGGCACGATTGCCTGCCATTTCTGCAATCTGTCATTGTCATAATGGCATTTATTCTGCCATCAGCGATGGAGAATTTTGTGGAGACATTTCGCATATCGAATTATGATAAAATTAATCTCGATTGACCCAAAATGACATAAAAACCGCTTGCTTCCGATGCCCAAATCGATATATTTGAGCCGGTATGATAAAAAAGATTGTTATTTTTTTCACATGATGAAAATAGAATAGAGGGGTATGCCGTGGACATACAGAGAGTTTATATAGTCGGTGCCGGTGTCATGGGAACTGGGATCGCCGAGACTATCGCCTCCACCGGCACGGAAGTCGTGCTGATAGATAAGAACACCGATTTGGCGGAAGCTGGGGTTAAACATATCGACGAAAACATGGCGCGTGAAATCGAGCGCTGGGGATTGACCGAATCGGAGAAAAAGGCCGCATTATCTCGCATTATGCCCAGCGGCGATCTTTCGCAGATTGGTGAAGCGGAGATGGTCATCGAGGCGATTCCGGATCGGCTCAATCTGAAACGCGGTATTTTCGGTGACATGGACAAACTGGCGCCGCCGGAGGCGATTCTCGTGACGAATACCTCCACCCTGTCCATCTCGGAGATCGCTTCAGCCACCCACCGGCCGGAGAAGGTGATCGGAATGCATTTTCTCAATCCCGTGCCCAAGGTGCAGATTGTGGAAATCGTCCGCGGCCTGAGGACGTCGGACGAAACTTACAAGACCATCCGGGAATTCGCCCAATCGATCAACAAGCGGCCGATTTTGGTTAATGAATACCCCGGTTATGTGACCACCCGCATCATTGTGCCTTTCCTGAACGAGGCCATGCATGTCCTCATGGAGGGCATTTCTACGGCCGAGGATATCGACACCGCCATGAAGCTGGGATTCGGATTCAACGTCGGGCCGCTGGCGCTGGCCGACATGATGGGTCTGGACGAGGTCATGTCGTGGATGGAAAATTTGATCTCGGAGTTGTCGGAACACAAATATAATCCCTGTCCGCTGCTGCGAAAGATGGTGCGCGCCGGGCGCCTGGGGGTAAAAACGGGCGAGGGATTTTTCAAATATGACGCCGACGGCAACCGCATCCGGTCGGCCGTCGAAGGCGGGAAAATATCATGAAGATACTGGTGCTCAACTGCGGGTCGTCATCGGTCAAGTATCAGCTGATCGACATGGACGAGGAATTGGCCTTGGCCAAGGGTAAACTCGAGCGGATCGGCATGTCGGCCTCGGTGATGACGCACAAGCCGCATGATCGGCCGCAGACGGTCATTTCGGGGGAAATCCTCGACCATATTCAGGCCATCGATTTCATCATCTCCATGCTGCTCTCGCCCAATCACGGCGTCATCAAGGACAAGAACGAGATTTCCGCCGTCGGTCACCGGGTGGTGCATGGCGGCGAACGATTCACCGGGTCCATTTTGGTGACCAAAGAAGTCATGGGGCAGTTGAAGGAATTGATCCCGCTGGCACCGCTGCATAACCCGCACAATATCCGGGGCATTCAGGCAGCTTCGCAAACGCTGAAGGACGTCCCACAGGTGGCCGTATTCGACACGGCCTTCCATCACCGCATGCCGCCGCATGCATACATCTACGGCATCCCCTACGTCCTCTACCGAAAATACAGCATCCGCCGTTACGGCTTCCACGGCACGTCTCATTATTATGTTTCGGCGAAGGCCGCCCAGACGCTTGGCAAGCCGATCGAGGACTTGAAGATTATCACCGCCCATCTCGGCAACGGGGCATCGATGGCGGCCATCAACGGCGGCGTGTCGGTTGACACCAGCATGGGCTACACTCCTCTCGAGGGGCTTTTGATGGGAACGCGGTCGGGCGACTGCGATCCTGCCATTATTCTCCAGGTCATGGCCATGGAGGAGTTGTCGCTGCACGAAGCCAATACGCTGTTGAACAAACATTCCGGGCTGATCGGCATTTCCGGCGTGTCCGCCGACGTGCGGGAAATACTGGAGGCCTCCGCCGAGGGTCACGCCAACGCCAAACTGGCCATGGATATCTATTGTTACCGGATCAAGAAGTATATCGGGGCTTATACGGCCGCCATGAACGGTCTCGACGCCATTGTTTTCACCGGCGGCGTCGGCGAGAATGCTGTTTCGGTGCGGCGGCAGTCGTGCCAGGAACTGGACTACCTCGGAATCAAAATCGACGAGGAGAAAAACGAGAATCATAAAGGCGGTATCAGCGTCATATCCGCCGCCGATTCCAAAGTCAGCGTCGTGGTGGTGCCGACCAATGAGGAACTGGTAATCGCGCGCGAGACGGAGCAGATCGTTGGGAAAAAAGAGAAGGTTTCGTAATGTGCCGGGGGTCGAGCCCGGCTCTGAGGTCAGCTGAAGGGAATTTAAGTAACGGAGGAATTTGAACTTTTCAGCCCCCATGATGTTAATTACTATGCAACTTACTTTGGTCAGGATACCCGCGGTCGATAGAAAAGTAGTGGAGGAACCGTGTTCAAGATAGTAGACAAAACAGAGTTATGCCCCAAGATATGCCGGTTTCGGATAGAAGCGCCCAAGCTGGTGAGCAAAGCCAGAGCCGGCCAGTTTGTCATCCTGCGCAAGGATGAACGAGGCGAACGGGTCCCGATGTCGATCGGCGGTCTGGACAAGGAAAACGGCATCCTGACCGTGGTCATACAGGAGGTCGGCAAAACGTCGGCGGCCATGAACCGGATGAAAACCGGCGATTCCTTCCGTGACGTCGTTGGGCCGCTGGGGATACCATCGCATATCGAAAAATTCGGCCGCTGTGTCTGTATCGGCGGTGGCGTCGGCATTCCCCCCATCTACCCGATCGCGCAAGCTTTACGAGACGCGGGCAATCAGGTGGAGACGATTATTGGCGCGCGCACCAAGGATCTGCTGATTTTCGTCGAGGAGTTAACCGAAGCGTCGCATACGCTGCATATCGCGACCGACGACGGTTCATTCGGCACGCACGGATTTGTCACGACCGTTCTGGAAAAATTGATGCAAGACAGCACACCGATAGATTTTATAATAGCCATCGGCCCGGTGCCAATGATGCGCGCCGTGGCCAACGCGACCAGGGAAAAGAAAATCAAGACCTGGGTCAGTCTGAACCCGATCATGGTCGACGGCACGGGCATGTGCGGCGCCTGCCGGGTGACGGTCGGCGGCAAGACCAAGTTCGCCTGCGTCGACGGCCCCGATTTCGACGCGCATCTGGTCGACTTTGATGAAATGACCAGCCGTCTCAAAATGTATCAAAAACAGGAAAAAATCGCATACGATAAATTTCTGCATGAAGCCGGTAACTGCGCCTACGAGGAGGGCGCGACACAGTCCGGGTCCAGGGCGGAATCGTAAGGAGACTGCATCTTGGCTGACGACAAACATAAAAAGCGAGAGTTGACCCGCAAGGAACGGATGGAACTCCCCCGGCAGAAAATGCCGGAACAGAAACCTGACGAGCGTAACAAGAATTTCAATGAAGTGCCCTTCGGCCTGACTCCCGAACTGGCGATTCTGGAAGCGGAAAGGTGTATCGCCTGCCCCAAGCCGAAATGCGTCAAGGGTTGCCCGGTGGAAGTCGACATTCCCGCCTTTATTCGACTCGTCGAGGAAGGCAAATTCAGCGAAGCCGCCCGCAAGATCAAAGAGACCAACGCCCTCCCGGCCATATGCGGTCGCGTCTGCCCGCAGGACGACCAATGCGAGAAGGAATGCGTCCTGACCAAGAAATATCAATCGGTCGGCATCGGCAACCTGGAACGGTTCGTGGCCGACTGGGAACGCGAACACAACGAAGTCGTAATCCCCAAAATCCCGCCCTCGACTGGAAAGAAAGTGGCGGTCGTCGGTTCCGGTCCCGCCGGTCTGACCTGCGCCGCCGACCTCGCCCAACTGGGGCATAAGGTCACGATTTTCGAGGCGCTGCATAACCCCGGCGGCGTGCTGGTCTACGGCATTCCGGAATTCCGTCTGCCCAAGGCGATTGTCGCGTCGGAAGTCGATTACCTGAAGAAACTCGGCGTCGAGGTCAAAACCAGCTTCGTGGTCGGTAAGTTGGATACAATAGACGAATTATTCGAAGAGGGTTATGATACGATTTTCGTGGGCACCGGGGCGGGATTGCCGAATTTCATGCGGATTAAAGGCGAAAATCTGAAGGGGATTTATTCCGCGAATGAATACCTGACCCGTTCGAATCTGATGCGCGGATACGAATTCCCCGAATACGACACGCCGATCTTTTCCGGCAAACGCGTGGCCGTCCTCGGCGGCGGCAACACCGCCATGGATGCCGTACGCACGTCCAAACGGCTGGGCGCCGATCATTCAACCATCGTCTACCGCCGCAGCCGGGCCGAGATGCCGGCGCGTTCCGAGGAAATTCATCATGCCGAAGAGGAGGGAATCGAATTCAAGTTCCTCACCAACCCGGTGAAATATATCGGCAACGATGACGGCTGGGTAACGCATATGGAATGTATCCAGATGGAACTGGGCGAGCCTGATGCGTCCGGTCGCCGTCGTCCGGTCGAAATCAAAGGCTCCAATTTCCTGATGCAGGTCGATACGGTGGTCGTGGCGGTCGGCAATTCCTCGAATCCGCTGATCCCGCAGACGACGCCGGGTTTGGAGACAAACCGCTGGGGGAATATCATCGTCAACGAGCAGACGATGATGTCGTCGCGTCCCGGTCTGTTTGCCGGCGGTGACATCGTCACCGGCGGCGCCACGGTTATCCTCGCTGCCGGAGCGGGTAAGGTCGCTGCGCGCGCCATGCACCGGTACATGATGGGCCTGCCAATGATCGATGAGTCGGCTAAGAAGAAAGAGGAAAAGGCAGAGACCGCCAAGACGGAAAAGAAATAACAGTCTCGTTCGAATTCAGTCTCCAAATGAAAAGCGGCGGCCGGGCGCGCACCTGACCGCCGCCTTCTTTTCAGTTTTACTACATGCTAAAATCGGCGCCGGTTTTCATCGGCGCCGATTGACTAACAGCACGATCCACACCTCAAACTCCCTGAAGGGACTCCGTCTCGCTTAGGTCACAACTCCTTTATGGCCACAGCGGCGGGCATGGAACGCAAACTTCCCAACAAATGGGCGGCCCGTCGACGGTGCAGTACATTACCCAGCAATTGCACCGACTGGCCTGGGCCGGTTCGCTCGATACAAATGCAAAGCTGGCGGCGAATACGACGACGAAGAGAAAAATAAGCGCCAGCGCTTTCAGTTTCCGAAATCTGGCCACTCCCTGTCACCTCCTTCCATGGAAGATATTCCGACACCCTGCCCCAATAGCCGTGGAAGCGCCGGGCAGATGTCGGTGATCTATAATCCGTGAGCACGTAGAAAAGCGAGATGCCGTATCTGATTCCAACATACGGCCGAGGGCCGGTTCTGTCAAGCGGTTTCGTTTCAGATTGAGATTCGGGTTGTGTCAAGGTTATTGTGTAAATTCGGTCATGGGCATATCCGGGTGATAGT
>CAZJWR010000049.1:0-27599 GCA_964549765.1 uncultured Ignavibacteriales bacterium | reverse complement strand
CCAGGAGCGCCGACGTAACCGTGTAAACCAGCGACTGCCGGACAATCAGGCGCACGTCGAGAAATTGATGACGGATGATGGCCCAGGCAATCGACCCTGCCCCGACCACCAGCGCGCCGGCAGTCAGAAGATTCCGGATCGTATTCGATAGTTCCAGCGCGAACAGGTTGGGCAGGATGAAGGTGAAGATATACAAACCCAGCGATATATGAATGCCCAGGATGATAACTTTCACCTGTTTCCGTAGCCGCGTCGCCTCGACATGCTTGATGCCGCGGAACAGGAATGTCACCGCCAGGATAACGTAGAATAGATTAATCAGCGAAAAGAAATTTTTGTGAGACGACAGGATCAGCCCGATGGGAATCATCAGCCACGTCAAAAGCGACGCCAGCGGCTCCAGGATGGCGTTGAGCAGCCCACCCTTGCCCGGCTCGATCGTCAACCAATCCAAGATGCGGTCGGTGTCGGAGAAAAAGATCAGTAGAATAACATGGAAGACGTGCGGCACGAATATCAGCCAGCGCCAGCGCAGTCGGCGGCCGGACAAACGGTCATAAGGGAAAATCCACGAGAAATACAAAAGCATGGGAAAAAACAACTCCCATACATAGAACATATTATAGAGGAAGGATTCCTTGAGGGGCGCCGCCGCCCGATACGGGGATATGACCGTCCCCAGGGCGGCAAAGATCGGCCCCAGCCCGGCCAAAAAGAGCATGGCCGAGGTCACCCGGTTCAGCCTGACGCGGAAAGAGTCGCGGACAATCAAGACCGCCAGAAAAATCAATCCCATGCCAATGCCGAAATAGATGACGGCAAATATGAGTTGTGGCGTACTCATATTTCGCGCAGCATTGATCCTATCGCTTTTTTACAATTTCGACACACGTGCCGCCCGACGGCGACACGGATACTTTCACTTCATCGACGAAATTCCGAACGATGAAAATACCCCGGCCCACTTCGCGGAGCAGGTTGCGGTCCTCGATCGGATTGTCGACTTCCTCCAAGTGGAATCCTGACCCCTGATCGCAGACGACGATTCTGATTTCCGCGCCGGTGACCTCGAAACGCACGTCGACCTCTTTCGAATTATCAAAACCGTTGCCGTGGATAATGGCGTTATTGACCAGTTCCGAAACCGATATGGCCAGGTCGGTCATAACCGACCGGTCGACACCGGCTGATGATAATTGTGCTTCCAGGAATTGGTCGACGTCCCCCAGATAATCCGTGGACGAAGGGATCACGATGCCGTCAGGCAGTAGTCTCGGTTTTTTCATAGCGCCGTTCAAAAAAAAGGCAGGCCGCGCCGCAACCTGCCAAATCTTTGCCTGGTTAGCGGTTTCCTAAAAGGATGTGACCGCCTCGTCGACCGAATCGTACGATTTGAAAATCGTCACGAGCTTGGTAATGGTCAGAAGCGATTGAATTTTGTCGGTTACATTGGCCAGTTTCAACTCACCGCCCGATTTCCGCAGCGTCGTCAGGCCCGATATCAGAAGACCCAGGCCGGTCGAGTTCATCCAGTCGACCTTGCCGAGATCGATGACAACGTTCTTTTTGCCCTGATCGATAAGATCATGCAAAAGGTCGTGCAGCGCCGTCGACTCCGGACCGCCCATAATCTTGCCTTTCGGCTCGACTATCATGACGCCGTTTTCTTCACGATGGTTTAACTTCATCTATATTCTCCCTTATCGTTGGTCGGATCCAATCTTAACCGGGGAGGCGCACCGTCGCACCCCCGACACCAGCCGCGCTTATCCATTAAGCCGGACGATAATATAACCGACTTTTTCGGGTCAAAGTCAAGGCTTTTCTGCCTCAAACACGCCCCCGACGGGCCGACCCGGGTGCGATGCGCAAAGCTCACTCGCTTATCTTGATCTTGGCCGATCCGATCCCCACGTCCAACGTGATATCCAGCCCATACCCGGCGTCCTCGTACCCTTCCGTCTCATAAACACCGTCGTCGACCTCGTCGAAAAACGCCTTCGGCACCGAGATCGAATTCAGCCAGTTGTCATCGCTTTCGACCCGCACCGGTAATCCCTTGGGAATTTCAATGGTCACCGATCCGACCCCCATATCGATACTGGCCGTCTGCGTCCCGCGCTGAAATCCGTCATAATTGAGCACGACTTCGCCGGTGCCGCCATCAAATTCCACATCCCGGACATTGGCGTACCCCAGCCCGATGATCTCGAGTTCCCCGACGCCGCCGTTAATCGACAGGCGGCGCATTTCGGTCGGATTGGGTTCGGAGAAGATAATTTTGCAGTCCGATACTCCCTGATCGATCCCCATCGATTCGATCGGCAGGCCGGAAAGGTCTATTTTCCCATCAGCCACTCCCGCATCCAGCTCAATATCCCAGACATAGCCACGGGAGAGCGACACTCGCCAGCGACAATCATCGGTATCCAGATCGAGGTTTTTCCTGGTCTTCTCCGAGAAAAGGTATAGATCCGCCGATGATCCCGATTTTTCATAATTAATTTCGGCTCTCACTTTATCGGCGTCATACCGGACCTCAGCTGTGTATAGATCGCCGCCGTCATGGGCGCCCAGAACCAGTTCAACCGCTCCCAGGTCGGCTTCAAGATGGATCTTCTTTACCTCGGCGTCGGCCGGGGCGTTTTTTTCCAGGGTCTGACGATCGCGAGCCTGAAGGGCCGAACACAGAATCACGGCCAGGCATGAAAGCATAATGATAGACGGTCGGTCGTTCATATATCCCTCGTAGCGGAGTTATTTGGTTTTATAGATTATTAGACGGATCATCATCGCGATTGGTTGCATCGGATGATCCGGGCCTGGAAGGCGGTTCCGGTGGAGTCGGCGGTGGCGGCGGCGGTGCGGGCGGCTGAGGCCGGGTGTCCATGCGCGGCGGTGGCGGCGGGCTGACCGTCGGCGCCTGCGGGTACTGCGGTCCGGGATGCGCCGGCTTGGGGCGCATGCCGAACCTCGCTGTTACCACGCCGCCGAGACCAACCGTCAGAGCGACGACGCAAATTATGACGAATATCGCGGCCAGCATGCCCCTCAGAGGTTCGATGCCGACGGCATCAGCCAGGTTGGAGAAAATCAATACCGCGCCGACCGCGACAACGCCCAGGATAGCCTTGAGATAACCGGAACGATCCTCCCACCCGATCAGCGGGCTGAGCCGCCTCCCGATATAAACCGCTGATGATACGAAAGCCAGGATTACCGCCAGCAGCAGCGCAAACGGATAGACCAGAATGGCCACCGGGATACCCACGATGGTGATAATCAGCAACGCGAAAATCGGCAGGACGGCGAACCAGGCCAACAGACCCCAAAAAAACGATTTGACGACCCCGTGTTCGATCTTATTGATAATCCGCCCTACCGGGCCGGAACCGAGAGCCAGCACTATGACGACAACGAAAATTTGAAAAATAATTAGGAAAATACCGGAAATATCGGGGAGGACGGGCGAGATCCGGGGCATGGTGACGCCAACGCCGCCGGGCATCGGCATCTGGCGCTGTTCGCCGAGAATCCTGCCACCCCGCTCACGGTTGATCTGCGAGGCCACCACGTCGCCGCGAATCTCACCGCTGCTTTCCACCGTCACAGTGCGAAAACTGACCACGTCGCCGATAACCAGCCCCTTGACGATGACATCCCGTCCGCTGAGCACCATCCCTTCGACCCGCTGATCAAACCCAACCGTCACGTCCCGAAACAATTCGACAATGTCACCTTCGTGGACGTCGGTGCAGCGGATTTCGGGAGGCAGGACGATTTCCGAAGAGCCGGATTCCTCGTCGGGCGTGCCCGGAGTTTCGCCGGAAGCCGACGAATACTCATCAATGGGAACGAATCTTCCCTGGTCCCGATCATAGATCCATTCGTTGCCGGTGGAATCGATGGCGATGGTTTCGCTTGAGGAATGAATAATTTTGACGAAAGCCTGGCGGCTTTCTTCCTGGGCCGGGGCCGCCGCCGATAGCAGGCACAACAAGACTATGTACAACGACACATGGCGCATAATACCTCGTTCATCGAGCCGTTAGAATTCGGCCAGCGTTATACCTCCCGACATGGTCGCCAGGGATATTTTGGGCCCGCCGCCGCCGAATCGTCCCGAAATCCGGGTGCGCGAAAAAGAATCGATGGCAATGGGGATTTGCGCATCGATCTCGCACGAGCCCGCTTCGAGCTTGATATCGCCGCTCGATGCCTCTGGAACAAGAAAACGAATCGAGCCCGAAATAGTTTCGACAAAATAATCCTTGGCGGAATTTAATTCCGTGACAATTTCGATGTCGCCCGTCTCCGTGGACACATCCATGGCGCCGAAATCCTGTTCCACTTTAACCTGCCCGGACGTCGTCTTCAGACGAACATCGCCCTCGATATGAGCCAGGTCGATATCGCCGCCGGTCTGAACCACGGTGACGTCGCCGATGACATATTCCCCGGAAATTCGGCCCGAGCTGTTGCGGATTTCCAAATTGCCGTTGACCGAGTAAAACGAAACGTCGGCGCCGTTGGCCTTCACCTCGGTACGCCCCTCGATATTCTTCAATGACACGGGCCCCGACGACGTCTCCAGCGTCACCGGACCGAGAATATCCTGGACGGCAACCGAACCGGATTGAGCGGAAATCTTGACCTGCCCTCGCAGGCCGGATACGGAAATCGCCCCGGAAGGATCATAAACATCGACATGGCAGTCCGACGGCACGGAAATAACCAGATCGACCGATCCCTGGATCGATTCCTCCCCCGTGCCCAGCAGCTTCTGCCAGAATGACGACGACTGTTCCTTGATGGTCAAAAAGCGCGGTTCGATGATGACGTGCCCTTCGGCTTCGGACACCTCGACTTGAACATGGTCGGCAATGAATTCCGCCTCATCCTGGTTCTCGGCGTAAATTTTTTTCACGCCGTCGATGCGTAGTTTATTCTCGGTGTTGGCCTCGATCGTAACCGTGCCGTTCGGATTCGTGACCGTCACCGCCAGCGGCGGTTCGATCGGCATGATTTTCTGGTATTCGTACTGATAAAGTTTCCCCGCCCATCCGGCGGCCGAAAACAACAGAAGAGAAATGGCGGCGATGACGATATGGCGCAGCATGGTGAAACCTTCTCCTAACGTATGGCCCGCAGTCGTTTCTTGAGCAGCTCGCGGGCCCGGAAAATCCGAGCTTTCACGGTTCCGACCGGGAGGTTCATCTCGGTGGCAATCTCCTCGTACGACTTCTCCTCTTTGTGCCGCGCGATAATCACCCGCCGATATTTCTCCGGCAAGGAATCGATCGCCTCCTGAATCGAAACGGCCCGCTCCCGCCGGATGATTTCCTCCTCCGGATGATGGGAGTAATCGGGAACCTCGATCGACACTTCGCCGTCGCCGGTCATGATGGGATTATCCAGCGACATGGCCTGGATACGCTTCTTCCGCAAAAAGTCGATTGAGGAATTGGCCGCGATCTTGTACAACCAGGTCGAAAACCGGTACTCGGAACGATACGATTTCAAAGAGCTGAAGGCCTTCATGAAGGTCTCTTGAACCAGGTCGGAGGCGATCTCCCGGTCCCGGACTATCCGAAAGACAATATGGTACACCGAGGCCTGGTGCCGCGTGACCAATTCTTCGAACGCCTTCTGGCTGCCTTTAAGGGCATCCTTAATTAGTATATCGTCATTCTCAGGCAATCTTTTGCCCTTCACCGCAATAACTTCGCCGCGCCATAGGCGAAATTCCGTACATGTTGACTTCGAAAATACCCCTTTGCGCCCCAAAAAACAACAGAAAAACCGGAAGGCCGCCGCATCTACTCATCAGAATGCAACTCGCTCCACAGGCGATAGGCCCGCCGCAGATGGGGTATCGTTATCGACCCGCCTACCACCAGCGCCACCGCCATGGTATCGTCAAATTCGCCGTCGGCGACCCTTTCTTCGGCACACCGAATAACATGATAAGTGATGCAATCGTCGCAGCGCAGCACCGTCGACGCCGCCAGACCCAGCAGTTCCTTGGTCTTGGTATCGAGCGCCCCCTCGCGGTACACCGCCGAATCGATCCCGAAAAACCGCTTGATATTGATATTGTCGCGGTCGAGGATGGCTTTGTTCAACGCCTCCCGCTCTTTGCGGAATTTCTCTACCCGGTCGCTCATGCCGCCTCCATCGTCAAAAATAAAAAGCGTCTTCCCTTCAGGTCAGACGCTTTCAAATATAGTCCGCGGCGATATATATCGCCAGTCAATTCGCGCTCAAAACACCAGCCACGACCATCTGAGTCCGATCGCGCCCTCAAACTCTCCGTGCGTATTTCCCGCCCGAAACGACAGCGACGGCCGGCCGTATCGCGCAATGTCCCGGCTTATCCCCACATAGGCGCCCGCGTTGTCATACGGCCCGCCGGATAACCCGCCGGCCAGGTGCCATTGATGAATGCTCCCCCCGGCGCCCAGCAGAAAATATCCGTACTGTGACGCAACCGGCGTTCCCTCAAAGAATGACATGATGGCATAGATCGACGAATAGGAACCGATCCGCAGATGTCCCGAGACGTAATCCTTTTCCTGTCGGAAATCGAAATCCAGATCGATCCAATTGTTCGGCCTTTCCGGCCCCAGTGTCCACCCCCGACCGGCTCCGATGCCGAAATATTTCGTCTCAATAGACAGGTAGGGATTGATATAGCCGTTCTCGATCGACGCCGGATTGTTGCTGGGATAGAAAGTGGAAATCACTTTCTCCGGATCGGCCTTGAGATGACCGGCCCGGATGCCGACCACAAAAGGAAGCCTGATCGCCGGGCGACAGGAAATATCGGTCCCGATATCGACGAAATGATCCAACCGCTCTTCTTTGATGTCGTTGCATGAACGCAGAACAGCCAGGTATTGGCCGGTTCCGACGCCTCCGTCGATCCGGACATGAGATGAATCGGCATCATTGGCGTAATACCCAAAGGGAACGATGGCAATCAGACAAAGACAGAAGAGATTACGGAAGTATTTCATGATTCACCTCCTGCAAGAGGGGCATATCGAGCGGTTGGTTGCCGGGCAATCCTCCTACGTGCGTCGCGTTCCGGAACCACGGCCGGTAACGGGCGCCTTGCCCAACTGCTCCTTGAGATAATCTATAACGCTGACGGGCGTCGGATCGACTTTGTTCAGCACGGCCAGATAGACGCTCACGAAATCGCCGAACTGCACCAGCGACATCATCCGCTGAAGACGGTTGCTCCCTTCCGAGCGAATCTCCGTGACTTTAACGTTTTCCCCGCCGATGATTTCCTTCACGATATCCATCCGGGCCGATATCCGGGGATGATCGTCTTCGTCGCGGAGGATAAGCACTCGTAGAAAGTCGCGGATGGCGTTGATGAGTTTCCAGCCGACCAGCTCGTTGTGATTGAATTCGGGGAAATAATTGGCAAATGCCGGCATCTTGGCGTTTTCGCAGATCTGTCCTTTCAGACGCGTTCCGACGGCGTCGGTCAGTTCCGGCCCTGAATAGATTATGGGTATCCGTCCGTACAATTGCAACGCCAGCTGCTTGGCGGGGTTGTCGTCCGACCCGCTCTCGAATATCAGCTTCTCCCCGCGGCTTTCCAGAAAATCGGCCAGCGCCTTGAAATCATCGGCGTCGTACGGCGACAGACCGATCCGATGCAGGAACAACATCAGCGGCACGAAGGAGTACCCCAAAGCCGCCCGGGGCTGCAATCCCCCTTGCAGCCGCGCCATGGGAATATTATGGTCTTGGCATAACTCTCCCAGCAAACCGCCGGTGGTCAGAGTAAATATCTTCGCGCCGACCTTGCGCGCCCGATCGAACGCCGACAGCGTTTCCTCGGTCGTGCCCGAGTATGACGAGGCGATAACCAGCGTCTCCGGCCCGACATACGCCGGCAGATCATACGTGCGCCAGATATGCATCGGGTACGGCAGCCGGTTCAGCAACAGCGTGCGAGCCAGGTCGCCGCCGATGGCCGACCCGCCCATGCCGCACAGCATAATCCGCTTGATCCCGGCGTACTGATCCGGTCCGAAAGCGAGTCCTTCGCCGATATCGATCGCGTTTCTAATTTGGTCCGGGAATCGCGCCACGGCGTCGTACATGCCGCGCGGATCGATCGCCCGCAGCGTTTCTTTATTGTCGAGGGTGCTCACTGGAGCCATCCCCCCTTTTTCTGATTTTTTACATAATCGTAGGCTTCAGACAAAGCCCGTTGGACTTTTTTGGCGTTGGTCAGCCGCATGACGCGCGTCGCGAATCGTTTGGCGTCAACCGAATTGATGGCGGATATCCACTGCGCCATGCCCGGCAGAAGCGTCGGGCTCATCGACAACTCGTCGACACCCAATCCGATGAAAAATGGCGCCAGTTCTTTCTGTCCGGCAGCTTCGCCGCATACCGTCACCGGGATGCCGTTCTCGTGAGCGGCCTGGATCGTCATTTGAATCAGCCGAAGAACCGCCGGATGGGTAGCATTATAATATTTCGACACCCAATGATTGCTACGGTCGGCGGCCATGGTGTACTGGACAAGGTCATTGGTTCCGATGGAGAAGAAATCGACCAGTTCCGCCAGATAATCGGCGCACAGCGCCGCCGACGGCACCTCGATCATGGCCCCCACCCGGACGTGCTCGTCGAAAGCGATTCGCGATCGTTTCAATTCGCGCTTGATCTTCTCGATCAGGTCGAGCGTCGCGACAATCTCCGAAGAATCGGACACCATGGGGATGAGAATCTTGAGGTTACCCGGCGTCGACGCCCGCAGCATAGCCCGCAGCTGACTCTGGTAGAATTTTTTGGAATCCAGCGACACCCGGATACCCCGCCAGCCAAGGGCCGGGTTGTCTTCGTGGATGCCGCCGAGATGATCGGCGTATTTGTCGCCGCCGAGGTCGAAGGTCCGCAGCGTCACCGGCAGCGGCGCGAACCGTTCCACGATGCGCGAATAGGCCCGATATTGCTCCTCCTCGTCGGGGAAGGCTTGCTTGGCAAAATAGAGAAACTCCGTCCGATACAGTCCGACGCCGACTCCCAGCCGCACCAGATGCTCCTCGTAGGTGCCGGGGATTTCGAGATTGGCGGCCAGTTGAATCTGGCGGCCGTCACGGCAGATCGCTTTGAGCGAACGCGCGCGGCGCAGGACATTCAGCGGATGCCGCTGTTTCTGCTGCCGCATGCGGCGGTAATTCTGCATCGTCTCCGCGTCGGGATTGATGATAACCTCGCCGTTGATGCCGTCGATGATAACTTCGGTTCCGGTCGTTAATACCTCGCCGATCCCGAAATCGCCCATCACCGCCGGAATCCCCAGAGATCGGATAATCAGACCCATATGTGATGTCGGTCCGCCTTCCTCGGTGAGAAATCCGACGACGTTGCGCTTGCCGTAGGCCATCACCTGGCCCGGGCTGAAAATCCGCCCGGCCAGAATCGTCGGCCGGTCAAAGCCGTTGCGGTCGCCGTCGCCGATTCCCAGCATCAACGACAACATCCGCTCCGACACCGCCCGGATATCGTGGATCATCTGCCGCAAATAAGGATCTTTGGATCGCTCCAGCCGATCGATGGTATCAGCCAGCGTCTCCTGGTAGGCATATTCGGCGTTGATCTTGTCGCGCCTGATACGCTCGATGACCGAATCATGGAATTCGCTGTCGGATGCGATCATGATCTGGGCGTCGAATATGTTAGCTGCCGGCTCACCGATCGCCCGCACCGCTTTGTTGCGCGTCGATTCAAGTTCGGCGATGGTCTTTTGGGACGCCGTATCGAGGCGGTCGATTTCATCCTTCAGACGGCCGGCGGGAATACTCCGCCGCACGATCTGAAACGACGGATCCCGCATCACCTGGGCCCGCCCGATCGCAATTCCGCGCGAAACCGGCACTGCTTTTATTCTGATATTCTCTCTCATGGCTTACCCATCTCTATATCATACGATCCGCGGGCATTTTGTCATCGACAGATATGTGACCGATTTTACACCGACGGCCGTCAATACGCGTCACGAAATTTCGATTTGAAAAGGCGCACAATCGCCTGCGCCGCCTCCTTTTCATCCTCGCCGGTCACCCGCAACGTCAATTCCGTGCCGTATTCGGCGGCCAGCGCCATCACCCCCAGCATCGATTTGACGTTAACCGTCATGGGCCCTTTAATCAGGTAAATTTCCGACTTGTACTTCGACGCCGTCTGCACTACCTTGGCCGACGGCCGCGCGTGCAAGCCCAACTTGTTGTTCACGGTAACCTGTTTCTCAATCATGTCAGACCGCGATGAATCGTTTACCCGACAACTGCTTGACCAGGCCGCGCAATTCCAGACTGAGCAGGAAGGAGGCGGCGTCACCGATGGTGATACGGCACTCCCGTACCAGCGTGTCCAGTTGAACCGGCGACGACGACAATCTCTCCAGAATCCGCTTTTCTCCCTCGGTCAGATCCTCAACGACCGGTTTTCGCGGCGCAATATAGTCATTTTTCAACTCCGGCAATACCGAAAAGATATCATCGACTGAAGTCAGGATATTCGCGCCCGATCGGAGCAATTCGTGCGTGCCTGCCGACATCCGCGATGAAACATTGCCCGGCACGGCGAAAAGCTCCCGGCCATACACCAAAGCCATATCGGCGGTCAACAGCGCTCCCGACTTTTCCCCCGCCTCGATAACTATTACGGCCCGCGAAAGCCCGGCGATAATCCGGTTGCGTCGCGGAAAATGTCCCGGGTTCGGGTCGGTTTTCGGTAAAAATTCCGATACGACCGCCCCGTTTTCGGCTATCTGCGAGTACAGGCTTTTGTTTTCGCGAGGATAAATCACGTCGATTCCCGATCCTAAAACGGCAATCGTCCTGCCTCCGGCCGCCAGCGCCCCGCGATGGGACGCGGTATCAATGCCCAGCGCCATACCCGATACAATCGTCACCCCGTGGCGGCTGAGATCGCCCGCCAACCGAGCGGCGATGGTCCGCCCATAATCGGTGGCCCCGCGCGAACCGACCATGGCCACGGCGCGATAGTCGGATTCGGTTATCTTCCCCTTGATAAAAAGAAACGGCGGCGGATCGTAAAGCTCCCGCAACGGCGCCGGGTAATCATCATCGACCAGCGTGACAATATCGAACCCGCTCCTGTCGGCCCAATCGACCAGCTTCTTCCCGTAATCGAGGTCGAGTTCGCGCTTAATCCGCGCCGCCAGTTCGGCGCCGATGCCGGGGATGGCCCCCAACCGGGGGATATCCCATCCCATGATGTCGGCGGGGGTTTCCGCCTGGGCCAGCATGATTTTGATTTTAACCGGGCCGATTTTGCCCAGCGACGCCAGGGCAAGTATCAACGCGGTATTGTCGGCGTTATCGCCGGTCATCGGGCTCATCCATGGCTCGCTCCAATCGGGCGATCAACTCATCGATCCCCTCGCCGGAAACGGCGCTGATAAAAAGATAATCGGGATATTTCTTCCGCATCTCGGCCAGCTCCGGCGCCTCGATAATATCCACTTTGCTAATGACTTTCACTATTGAACGCCGGACCAAGTCGGAATCGTATTTCTCGAGTTCCTCATGCAATGTCGCATACGTATTTTCTATATCACCGGCGAATCCGTCGATCAGAAAAAGCAGCACCGCCGTCCGCTGGATATGCCGAAGAAACTGCATGCCCAAACCTTTTCCCTCGCTGGCCCCCTCGATCAGCCCCGGAATATCAGCCATGACAAACGACCTGAAATCGTGGCCTTTGACGATTCCCAAGTTGGGAATAAGCGTCGTGAAAGGGTAATCGGCGATCTTCGGCCGGGCCGCCGTCACCCGCGCCAGAAGCGTTGATTTTCCCGCGTTGGGATACCCCACCAGGCCAACGTCGGCCAGGAGTTTAAGCTCCAGGGCCAGTCTGACCTGCTCACCCGGAGCGCCCGGCGTCGCCTTGCGCGGCGTCTGATTCGTCGGAGATTTAAAGTGATCGTTTCCTTTGCCTCCCCGGCCGCCCGACGCCACCACAACTTCCGCACCGTTGCGGTCAAAGTCGGCGAGCACGCGTTCGATTTCCGTGTCCTTGACGATCGTGCCGACGGGTACCTTCAAAACGACATCCTTGCCGTCCCGGCCCGCCTTACGAGCGCCGCTACCGGGCTGACCGTTTTCAGCGGCATATTTCCGCCGATACCGAAAATCCAGAAGGGTCGTCATGTTTTCAGTCGCCTCGATCACGACGTCGCCGCCCCGGCCGCCGTCGCCGCCGTCCGGACCGCCTTTGGCGATGTACTTTTCCCGGCGAAAGGAAACACAGCCATCCCCGCCGCGGCCTCCCGCGACCTCGATCTCGACGTAATCTATAAACGATCCGGCCTTGTCACTCATCGTCAACCCTACCATCGGCAGTCGATTTTATTGTTTCCACGTTGCGCTTGGTTTCGTAAGCCGCCGCCAACCACCCCCGGCTGCGTCGCAATATATCCAAATTACTCTCCGAATCCATCATTTTTTTGTTCCGAATCCCCCCGTAAATTTATAAATTGATAGACTACGAAGAGGAGTTATTATGCGAATAGTCGTTTGGTTGTCTCTTTTGGGCTTGGTCTACATGCTGAGCGCGTCATGCACCAAGGATCAGATCGGCCGCGAGGCGATACTCACCGGCAGAGTGACCGCCGCGGATACATCGATGTATCTGGCCGGCGTCAAAGTATTCGAAAAATCTCATAACAAACTGAGCACAACGACCGATTCCGCCGGTTATTTCAAACTCGACGGCGTTTCCTTCGAGGAGCACAATATCTATTTCGAGAAGGAAGGATACGAACCGACGGTATTCAATTTCGAATACAACGGCAACCTCCAGCGCCCGATCATAACCGAACATATCACCATGAAAAAGGCCGGTTCGGACGAATAATTTGCGGCCCACCGGCCGATAAGCTCCTTGGTACGCCCTGCGCTAAGTGCGTTATCAAACCCGCGAATATTGTCCGTTGGTTAATTCATTCTACATTAATGACTTACAGTGAATTCCTCCCGGATGATCGATTTGTTGCGCGTCATTGCCCTTCTGAAGCCGCACTCAGCCGGGAATTTGCGCCGATCGCTGGGAAAACTATAACAAAAAGCTATACAAATAGTTAGCAAAAAAAACACGAAATGGTAACCGTAATAGGCATACCAATTGATATGCGTTAGCTTATTCGGAGTAATACCTCCGAGAGATGGGCGGCGGCCACGCTATAATCCGCATGGGTGCACTCCACCTAATCCCCTGTGATACCGGTGGCCGCCAAGGGATTCACCTCCCTTCCCCAGGGAGGTGCGCGTGGTACGATGCCACCACGCGTGTTTGTCTCGTCGGGTCGGACATTTAAGCGAATGCTACCCCATGTCCGGCCCGGCGAGCCCCAGAAAATTTAGGAGCCCCCCTGGAAAAACGATTGGATTTTGATTGATGCGGCACAACGGATCGTTTTCCGACGGGCGCTGTGGCAGCCGACGACGGAACCATCCCGAGAACATGTGGAGCGGTTTTCGTATCGGAACAACGGACGATTTTCGGAAAGGAACGTACCTGACATGAAACGACTATTTGTGCGTCGGCAGGCACGGCAAATGGTCATGGGGAGCCTTGTGTCGATACTCGCGATGGTGACGCTATTATCGTGCGGCGCCACGAAATACGACTACGTCGGCACGAGGAAAGAGCAGGCCGACCGGTGAAGTCAAAAACATTTGGGATTTGCCGCTCTGGAACGACAGCGCCGTCACCGTCCTGATTGCGACCGCACCGCAGAACCAGATGGTCCAGATCATTATCGAGCCTAATCCGATGGGCGTTCTGTTCGACGACTACTTCCAGGCCGTCAATTGGAATATCGATAGCGCCTACGGCGCCACCAGAGATATAACCTGGGAAGAACCTCGAATGGCCGAACACGGCGGGCGCATGGTCGGTATCCTGGATTATTCCTACGACCCCAACGAGACGATCATGGCCGTGGTCGATGACCGGACGCGGTACATTTTGATCAGCTACAGTTGTCCCCGGGGCGAATTCAACAAGCACGAGGACGCCTTCTGGTTAATCGTCGATTCCCACCGGTCGCTCGGCGGGTAATACGTCGCGTGGCTGATGGGAATGAAGTAATCAGGTGACTAAATGATACATTAATGGGTGATATTGCAACCAATTTTGCCCGGTTTGCGTATATTGAAGGTAGAAACAGAAAAGCTGTACCTCCATCAGACACCCCTCCCGTCTGATGGAACAGTCCCGCCGGAGGCGCAAGCCTCCAGCGGGATAATTTTTTGCGGATTGACCGATTAGAGTACCGTTTCGGGCCCTGGTTAATTCCGCTATCCTGAAAGCCGCTCCGTCATTCAACCTTCAGATTGTTGATCAGCCTGTTCGGATGAACGGCCCCGTTCATAATCAGGGCTATCCAATTTTTCTGGAATTTCGATGTTACGTACCCCTCGAGATACAGTTCTTCATCATCGACGACGACTATGTGTATCGGGGGCGAAATCGTGCGTGAAAAGATGTTGAGATCGGGATTATCGTAGATCAACAACGCCGCTCGGCGTCGCAGGTTGTCGTTCCAGGGCGTCAACGGCGTCGGCTTGATTTGATTCTGCACCTCGGTAACGCCAGCCGTCTTTTCGGCCAGATGTCCGAACAGGGTTCGGTGCCACGAATCGTAGGCCCATCCGGTCAGGGTGACAACGCCAGTGTTGACGGTGACGTTTACCCAGTCGAACACGCCGTAAAACATATTCCCCTGAAGTCCCTTGACGATCTTGTCGGTTATCTCTTTATCGGATACGCCCGCCGACTCGACAGTCAGGTTGTCGATCAGGGTATATCCTTCCGCAACCTTTTGAACGTCATCGGCGGCCCGGTTCTTGTCGGCCAGAGCCGACACCGTGCCGGTCAGCGTGATGGTGTCATTGGAGATATTCACTTTGATGTTGTCGCGGGTGAGCAACCCGTGTTTCGAGAGCCGGTCGACAATAACCGTCTTGAGGGCATCGTCTGTATTCATCTCTTTCTGCGCCGCCACGGGGGTCCAGGTCCCCAATACCGTCAGAGTAGTCGCGACCAGCATCACCAGCATGAGCAAGAGTTTCCTGTGCATTTCCATTTCCTGTCTCCTTATCATAATCGGTTCGTTTCCCTCCTTCAGACATAAACAGCTCATGTATCTCCTGTGTTTCCGCAAATCGTGTCCTTCGGAAGCCGGAGGCCCCATTTAAGATGCACGCCGATCCATTTCTCCTGCGCGACGAGTCGTGCCCGAAATAGTGCTTATCCGTCCCGACGGTCGTGTCGTTCACCCACGGTTTTATCCGAAACGGCGGCGGTCATCGCCGAGGCATTTGCCCCTTGACGACCGGCAATGTTTGTCGTATTTTAGTGTTTACAACATTGAATTAATCATTAATTGTTGCGAGGAGGGAACTGCGATGAAGACGGCCGTATTGATTATCGTGGTGTTGGCAATATGTGCGACACAAGCGTACCCGGGGATGCTGAGCGAAAACCTTGATCTGAGTCTGTCGGTGCGGGGCAAAACCATGACCGGGCACACGACCTACACTATTAATTTCTCCGAGATGCACCTCTTTCAAGGCCACAGCGTCGTGGCGAATTATACCAGCGAACTGGAGTTCCCCCTCGACGTCTTCGTCACGGAATACACCTTATCACTGGGCGGAAAACCGATAAAGAACCTGCCGTGGTCCCTGAATGTCAGCTATGCCACCAACGCCAACGATCCCGGCAATCCCATGAAGGATTCCGATTGGCTGCAGGTGCCGCTGGCTAATTTCGACGAGATGATTTCTTTTACTGAATCCGACGCCGTCCTGGAGGCGGACTATCTTGATATATACGGGCGAGCGGCAGTATGGAACGGCAACCGGATTCGTATTGACGTACTAC
Source organism: uncultured Ignavibacteriales bacterium (assembly GCA_964549765.1). Classification (GTDB taxonomy): domain Bacteria; phylum Zixibacteria; class MSB-5A5; order GN15; family JAAZOE01; genus CAZJWR01. The sequence goes on along the minus strand of CAZJWR010000049.1, from coordinate 11,648 downwards.
TGGGATACGAATATCAGAAAATGTCGTTCAATGTGACCGGCGTCGATGGCTGGCAACTCGACTCCCTCATGAACAGAGAATATTTCAGCGGATTCGACGGTGAAGTGGTCGGCACGTATGAAGTGAAATACCAGATGCCCTATGCCGGCGTAGCCGCCGCTATCGACATCATATCGCACCTCGGTCTGGACGCCACCGTCAAAGCATCGCCGTTGGTCAGTTCCAGCGACGTTGACGACCATGTCCTCCGCTACAAACTGTCCGAGAGCGACGCCACCGGAGCCATGATATCTGCCGACGGCTGCCTGAACTATATACTATTCGGCCCGGGGCACGGCCTCAGCTGGGTTATCGGGCTCGGTTACGAATATACTTATATCGATGTCACCGGAACCCAGACGCAGACGTGGTACGGCGATGACCCGGCCACAACCGCCGACGACACCGGTACCGAAATCACCGGCATCCGGAACAAATCGAAAAGCAGCCAGCACGGCCTTTCCGTGACTTTCACCGCCCGATTTTAGGTTGCCGCGGTCCATCGTTGGCCCTTTCCGTCCCGCCCGATTAGAGCCGGGAGATGGATTTACTTAGTTACGCTACCGCCGGTAATGCTATCTAATCGTACGTGGGGATTCACCGTCGGTCGGGTTGGGATTGGAGAAGAAGAAACGACAGACTTACTTCTTCAAATATCCTGCCAGAACATCGCGGAAATCGGAACGGTCGATGCCGCGATTCAGCAGCCCCTGATAGGCGATCGAAATTTCGCCGGTCTCCTCGGATATGACCACAGCCACCGCGTCGGACTCCTCAGAGACGCCGATGGCGGCCTTGTGACGCATGCCGTACAGCTTGCGGTAGCGCGGATTCTTGGTCAACGGCAGTGTGCAGGCAGCCGCCGAAATATATTCGCCGGATATAATAACCGCGCCATCGTGCAGCGGCGTGTATGGTGTAAACAGTGTCGTGATGATTTCGGCCGAAAGCTGCGCGTTCAACGCCTTGCCCGTTTCGACGATATTGCGCAGGCCGACGGCGCGCTCGATCACCAGCAATCCTCCGTATTTGAGTTCGGCCAGGCGAATGGCCGCCCGGCTGATCTCGTCGATGGTCTTGGAACCTTCTAATCTTCCCACCATCCGGAATAGCCGCGAATGGCCCATCTGGGCCAGCATGCCGCGCAGTTCCGGCTGAAAAATAATCACCAGAACGATAAAGCCGACCGTCGCCAGGTGCGAGAACAACCACATGAGTCCTTCGAGCCGGAACCAGTAGGCGAAAAAGGCCAGCGCGAAAACCAGCACCAGCCCGGTGATCATCTGCGCTGAACGGGTGCCTTTCATCAGGGATAATAATTTATATATGATATAGGCGACGATCAGGATGTCGATCATATCGACCAGACGAAACTTGATAAAGCCTATCGAAAAAAGCTCCACTTACGCCTCGCGCACTGCGGCCGCCATCGCCACGGCCTGTTTGGTTTCCGCCACGTCGTGAACGCGCAAAATATCGGCCCCGTTCTGCACCGCCAGCGCCGCTATCGCCACCGACCCCGGCACCCGGCCATCCTCGGCCGCCCCGGTGAGATCGCCGATAAACCGTTTCCGCGACGCCCCGACCAAAAGCGGCCGCCCGAACCGCCTGAACCGTTCGAGATGTTTGATCAGGGTCAGATTATCCTCCCGCCGCTTGCCGAACCCGATACCGACGTCGAGAATGATCTTCTCCGATTCGATCCCGTGCGATACGGCGAACCGGAGTCGTTCGTCGAAATATTCCATCACCTCATTGATGACATCGTCATAATGGGGATTCTTCTGCATCGTTTTTGGGCGACCCTTGATATGCATCAACACCACCGGGCATCTGCTCTGCATCGCGACGGCCGCCATGCCGTCATCGAAGGCCAGCGCCGATATATCGTTAATAATATCCGCACCGGCTGTCAACGCTTTTTGTGCGACCGCCGCCTTGGTCGTGTCGATCGAAATCGGAATATCGGAAAGAGAACGGACCGCCTCGATCACCGGCATCACCCGGGACAGCTCCTCATCGGCGGACACCGAGTCGGAACCGGGACGGCTGGATTCCCCGCCGATATCAACGATATCGGCGCCGTCATCGATTATGCGGCGGGCGGCGGCAACCGCCTCGGCCGTCGTCTCGTGCCGGACCGCGAAGGAATCGGGAGTACAATTGACGACGCCCATGACCAGCGGCCGGGAAAATTCGAGAGTTTTGCCATTTGCCAGTGTGATCGCCTGCGCCATCGACCGCCCCGTATATGAAGTGATTACCCTGTTATGAGAGGCATCTACTGCCCGCCCTTGATCAACGCGAACGCCTCCGCCCGCGTCGCTTCCTTACGGAGCATGCCGCGGATGGCCGAAGTGATGGTCCTGGAGCCGGGCTTTTTGATCCCGCGCATGGTCAGACACAGGTGCTCGGCCTCGGTGACGATCAAAACGCCCTTGGGGCGGATCGTCTTGCGAATGATATCGGCCGCCTTCGACGTCAGCACTTCCTGCGTCGTCGGCCGCCGGGCCAGAATTTCGATCACCCGCGCCAGATGAGAAAACCCGGTGATTTTGTTATCGCCGGGAATATACGCCACATGCGCCTTGCCGAAGAACGGCAGGAGATGATGCTCACACATGGAATAGAAGGGAATGTCGCGGATGATGATCAATTCGTCCCGGTTTTCGGCCGTGTACAACGTCACTTCCTGCTTGGGATCCATCCCCAAACCGGAAAAGGTTTCCTCGTAGAAATCGGCGATTCGCCGCGGAGTGTTGACCAACCCCTCGCGGGTAATATCCTCGCCTATGCCCTCGAGTATGAGGCGCACGCCCTCGATGATCTTGTCTTTATCAATCCTTTTGTGGAGTTTTTTGGGGGACCGACTCCGATTCATCGTCAGTGCTTCCGATGATGCGGTCGATTTCGCTTCCATCGAGTATTTCCTTTTCCAGGAGGGCCATGGCCAGCTTGTGCAGCTTATCGAGGTTGGCTTCGAGGAGTTCTATGGCCTTCTGCTCGGCATCCTCGACAAACCGCTTCACTTCCGTATCGATCAACTGCGCCGTCGCTTCCGAATAATCGCGATGTTCCTGAATCTCGCGTCCGAGAAATATATGTTCGCGCTTGGAGCCGAATCCCAGTGGCCCCACTTTGTCCGACATGCCCCAGTTGCAGACCATTTTGCGGGCTAGTTGCGTGGCCTGCTCGATGTCATTGCCGGCGCCGGTCGTGAGATGATCGAAAATCAGCTTCTCGGCCACGCGTCCGCCCATGGTGTACACCAGCCGGGCTTTCATATATTGCTTGGTGTAGGTGTGCCGTTCGTCGGCGGGCAGATAATGGGTCACGCCCAGCGCCAACCCGCGCGGAACGATCGTTACTTTGTGGACCGGGTCGGCGTCGGGGATCAGTTTGCCCAGCAGGGCATGGCCGCTCTCGTGATAAGCTGTCATCTTCTTCTCTTCATCCGAAATCACCAGCGACTTACGCTCGGCGCCCATCATGACCTTGTCTTTGGCCTCTTCAAAATCGATCATGGTCACAGCGTCGCGATCCCGGCGGGCGGCCAGAAGCGCGGCCTCGTTGACCAGATTGGCCAGATCGGCGCCCGACAAACCCGGCGTTCCCCGCGCCAGTACTTTCAAATCGACATCCTCGGACAGCTTGACCTTGCGGGTATGGACTTTAAAAATACCCTCGCGCCCCCGCACGTCGGGGACGTCGACCACGATCTGCCGGTCGAATCGGCCCGGACGCAATAGTGCGGGATCGAGCACATCGGGACGGTTGGTGGCCGCAATCAGAATCACGCCATCGTTGGATTCGAACCCGTCCATCTCGACCAACAACTGATTGAGCGTCTGCTCGCGCTCATCATGTCCGCCGCCCAGGCCGGCTCCACGATGACGGCCGACGGCGTCGATTTCATCGATGAAAATGATACAGGGCGCATTTTTCTTACCCTGCTCGAAAAGATCGCGCACGCGCGAAGCGCCGACGCCGACGAACATCTCGACGAAATCCGATCCCGACATCGAGAAAAACGGCACGCCCGCTTCGCCGGCTACCGCCCGGGCCAGCAACGTCTTGCCCGTGCCGGGCGCGCCCAGAAGTAGAGCGCCCTTGGGGATTTTACCCCCCAGTCTCTGGAACTTGCCGGGATCCTTGAGAAATTCGATGATTTCGGAAAGCTCCTCTTTGGCCTCGTCGGCTCCGGCGACATCTCCGAAATTGACTTTGGGCCGCTCATCGGTGAGCAGCTTGGCGCGGCTTTTGCCGAAGGAGAAAATTCCTTTGGGACCGCCGCCGCCGCCCCCCTGCATCTGCCGCAACATGAACAGCCAGACGAATAATATTAGCGCCCAAGGCGCGAACGTTAGAAGGATGCTGCCCCAGTTGACTCCCTGCTCTTTGGCGCTGATACTTACTCCGGCGGCCGTGAGTCCTTTGATCAAATCGGGATCATCGAAGGGGATCCGCAACTTGAACTTGCGGAATTTCCCCTGACCGGGCGTGCCGGGGATCGATATCTCCTCGGTGAATCGACCGTTGATATTCTTGTCGATGAATTCAACCGATGCAACCTTGCCCTGATCGATGTAACTCAGAAAATCGGAATAAGAAATCTGGGCCGTATCGGCCCCGGTCTCACTGAAAAAATTGTATATCAAAATCACCGTGAGGATAATAATAAACCAGAATAATAATGACCGTCCCGGCCCCTTCCAGGGGGAACCCGGTTTGTCCTTATCGCCCAGCGGCGGTCGCGGCTTTTTCCCGCGGGGATCCGGCGGGGGCATCCGCAACAGGTTATAACCCTTTTTCATTAACTACCGCTCCCGTTACCTGCCGTATTGATCGATGACTTTCCCGATGAACGGCAGATTTCTATACAATTGGTCATGATCCAAGCCATAACCGATGACAAAATCATTGCCGACCTCAAAGCCGACATACTTGATGGAGATGTCAAACTCTCGCCGACCCGTCTTGTTCAACAATGTAACAATCTCAACACTGGCCGGTTCCATCCTTTTGACCGAATCGATGATCGACCGCGCCGTGCGGCCCGTATCCACCACCGCCTCCACCAGCAGCACATGACGTCCTTTCAATGAACCACCCGGCCCTCCCGATAGAGTCAACTCGCCCGGATCGACATCGGCGCCGTAACTCTTGGCCGCAATAAACTCCACCTCGGTCGGGACCGTGATCGCCCGCACCAGGTCGGCCATGAAGATGAAACATCCCTTCAACACGCCCAGCAGCACCGGCCGCTTCCCATGATAATCTTCGGATATGCGGCGGCCCAGTTCCCGAATTTTCTTCTGGATACGATCCTGCGGAAACAGCAGCTCGAACGCCTGGGCTTCGATGTCAAGACCTTTTGACTTCAATTCTGGCCACTCTCTTCGTTGATGACTGTACTCTCACCCTGTGATCGATTTCCAATCCGGCCACCCACACGACGCCTTTCTGGTCGCACAGCACCGGCACCTCGTCTCGAAGCGGCCGGGGATATTTGCGATCGGTCAAAAAATCGCCGACCTTCTTCGACCCCGGACGACCGTAGGGATGAAACCGCATTCCCGGTTTTACGCCCGTGATGGTCAGTTCGCCCACCAGACGGTCGGCGTCGATGCACGCGACCGACGATGTCCGGCCTGATCCGTCGGGATATTTCACCAGCGTCAAATCGATCCGGACGTGCGGATAATCGAGTTGATAATGACCGGGAATAGCCACCCGGATCGGCGTTATTTTTCGATCCGCTCGGTAGATGTACAAGGCCGTGCCCGCGATTTCGGCATGAAGGCCGTAGCGCAATGAGCGCCGCGTCTGCCGATTGCTCTCGATCAAATCGATTACCCGCTCCACCTCTTCGTAGGCGATATCAAAGAGCCCGGCGGCGGATAAGAGTTGAATTACCAATCGCCGCCATAGCCATATATCATACTTCAATTTATCGGTCAAATCAAGGCTAAACTTGCCGCCGGGAGAAACCTCCACCAGTTTCTCGTACGCCTGTCGCGCCAGGCGATGCAGAAAAGCATCCTCGTCGGCGACTATCCGCGAATACCGGAGAATGTTGTCCACCGCCTTCACCGTCACTTCCTTCTCGATCAGGGGAATAACACGATTGCGGATACGGTTGCGCGTAAACTTGGGACTGCGATTGGACGAGTCGAGCATATACGTGACCTTGTTTTCCTGCAAATACTCGAGTATATCCTTGTGGGAAATGTCATAGAGCGGCCGGATTATTTTGCCGCGCTTCGGCTGCAGACCGATTATCCCCTGACGGCCCGCGCCGCGAAAAAGGTTGAACAGAATCGTCTCGGCCCGGTCGTCGCGATGATGCCCGACGGCGATTTTCGTAAATCCTCCCCGATGAGCCGCCGCGTCGTACACGCTGTATCTGACCTCGCGCGCCGTTTCTTCGATACCGGTCTTCATCATGGCAGCCAGATCGGTAACGTCGGCTTCTTCATATAAATAAAGAACCGCTAATTTCGCGCAAAATTCCCGGCAGAAATCGGCCTCTTTTTTGGCTGATCGCGGCCGCAGCATATGATTCAGATAAAGGCCGGCCAGCGAAATATCCAGCTTATCCTGAAGATGATGCATAATATGCATGAGGGCCGTAGAATCCGGTCCGCCCGAAAGCCCGACCAGAACACGGTCGGCCCGGCTGATAAGTGCCTGTTTCTTGATCGTCGCCAGGCAACGCGAAACGACTTTGCTTGTGACCGACAAACGCCCTCACTCGTAACTGTTTCCATGAATATAACGCTCCACAAGCCCTTTGGAATCATATAAAAACGAAAAAATCCGTGAAAAATGCTCGGTCTCATTCGAGCGACGTTATCGTAATTGTTTGTCAAATAATAAGATAAAACTTTGTCGTTAATTTACGAAATAACGATGAGTTTTTAGCAAAATAGTTCTTGACAATATTTGTCTTTATTTGTATATTCGACGTGCACGAAAGACGATCACTCTTCCAATATCGGATGAGCAAACGATCTTTATCGGGAGTCGTAGTGATGACCATGGATTCCGAAAAATTGCCCTCGCCCGAGCAAAGGCGGGACAATACCGCCGGGCAAGAGCCGTGTGGATCGCGCCCGTCGGCATCCGGGTCAGGCCGTCATCGTGGTATCCCGTTTTTCAATCATCATCTCTTCACCAAGATTATCGCATCGCCGGATATCCCCGCGAAATTCGATCCGCGATGTCGATGTCGATTCCACTAGACATACCGCACGCCATTCCCGTTGGGGATGGCCCTCTCACCTAATCTGTCTCGTGATCCGGCCCGCGGCCGTGCCATGAGCAATACGGCGATATTCTCGCCCAACGAAGATTCGTATATGAGGTGTGTTATGCGACACAATACCTTCGATGAAACGGCGTTTGAATACGATGCCATAGTAACCCCCTGCCGCAAATTGCAGGCGCGCGCCCTGGTGGATGAACTGGCCTTGACCGGGAGTGAACAAGTGCTTGAAATCGGTTGCGGATCCGGCCTTCTGAGCCTGGAACTCATGCACAAAATATCAGAACGCGGCTCCCTGACCGCCATCGATCTGTCGCCGAATATGCTTTCGCTTTGCCGCAAGAACCTGACCGTCGCCGGATACGTCGATTTTGATCTGCGTCCCGGCAACGGCCTCAGCCTCCCCTTTCCCGACAATAGTTTCGACGTAATCGCCAGTTCTAATGTCATCCCCTGGGTGGATGATCAGGATCGGTTCGTGTCGGAAGCCAAACGAATGCTGCGGCCCAACGGCCGTCTGGGACTGATCGCTCTCCATCCCGAAGTCTATCGCGAAATTTTCGCCGCCATCGACGATATCCGAACCGTCTATCCCGAATGCTTCAACGGCAATAGTGTCCATCAGGATATCGGCGTGAAGCTGGAGGATATTGCCGATCATTGCCGCCGCCTGATCGACGCCGGGTTCTGCGTCGTCAAGGGATTCGTGGTGTCCACCACCGAGGCGACCACTCCCGACGCCTACATCCGCCGGTTCAACGCCGTCACCGGCGAAACGCACCTGAATTCGGTGCCAGGCGACAAACGGTCGCTTATGCGGCAGGCTCTCGCCTTGACTTTATGCCGCATGAGCGATAGATTGACCGTAACTGAGGCCGTAAATATCCTCGTGGCGCAACGTATCAGTTAAATGGGAAACTGCTGATCTCCGCCCGCCCAGACATTTTTCCAATTTCGGCGGAATCAAAAAAGCGCGCGCGCCGTTGTTTGCTTTATATTCGAATTGCAGGCGCCAAACACGTAGCAATGGATGATGAGATGATAAAAAACGAAAGCCAACCCTTACCGTCGGAAACCCCGATCAAAGAGACCGATCCGATCCGCCGACCGGTGGATGATATCCTCCAGGCCGTCGGTAATACCCCGCTGGTCAGGTTAAGCCGCCTCGGCAAAGGACTCAAGACCAAAATTTACGCCAAGCTGGAATATCTCAATCCCGGCGGGTCCATCAAAGACCGCATGGCCGTTTATATCCTCAACAGGGCCGTGGCCGAGGGCAAAATCGGTCCCGATACCGTCATCGTCGAGGCCACCTCCGGCAACACCGGTGTCGCCGTGGCCATGTTTGGCGCCGTGCACAGCCGCCGCGTCATCCTGACCATCCCCGATAAGATGTCCGACGAAAAAATCAACACCCTGCGCGGCTACGGCGCCGAAGTGCATATCTGCCCTACCGCCGTTCCGGCCGAATCGTCCGAATCTTACTACAGCACGGCGGTGCGGCTGGCCGAGGAAACCGGCGATTATTTCATCCTCAATCAATATGAAAATCTTGACAACCCCGAAGCCCATTACCGCACCACCGGGCCGGAAATCTGGAAACAAACCGAGGGCAAGATCGACGTGCTCGTGGGCGGCGTCGGCACCGGCGGAACCATGTCCGGCGTATCGCGCTATCTGAAGGAACAGAAGCCGGAATTGAACGCCGTCGCGGTCGACCCCGAGGGTTCAGTATTCGCCGAGTACGGCCGTGCGCATCGGTTGATCGAACCGCATCCCTACAAAGTCGAGGGGATCGGTGAGGACAAATTATGTCCCACCCTGCAATATGAGTATATTGATGAATTTATTACCGTCAGCGACAAGGAGAGTTTTCTGGCCGCGCGTGAATTGACCGCCGTCGAGGGCATCATGGCCGGCGGATCATCGGGGTCGGCGATTTTCGGCGCGCTGCAGTATGCGCGCGCTCATGACAAAGATCGGATGATGGTCGTCATTCTCCCCGATTCCGGACTTAAGTACTTGTCCCGCATATATAACGACGTCTGGATGCGAAAGAACGGTTTCTTGGACTGAATTAGGCCATTTTTTTGAAAAAAAAGCTTGCATAAAACAAGATAATTTTTATCTTTTGGGTCACTGACACCTTTGTTGCTTTGTTGACATCTCCGCGGTGTCTGAAAAGTTCACTTGCATCTCACTTCCCTCTATTCGACGAAGCCCCGGCCGCCAAACCGGGGCTTTTAATTGACCAACTCATGCGCCACTGCACGGGAATAAACTGAGGGCCCGGTATGCAAAATCACGTTGCTTCCATGATCTAATCCCATATATTTGCGATGGCGCCGGGAGTCTCCGTTTGGCGGCACGAAACGGCGCCGAGAAAAGGCGAACAGTCGCGCGTATGGCAGAGCGTATGGCACATTGAAACCGATGTCCTAAACGTGGAAACCGGACCACATATCCTCACCGTCCTGGCTCACTATCTACCGGGATCGATACTGCTCTACGTCCTGCTTTTTTTCGCCATCCGGTTTCTCCTGCGCCGTATCCCCAAAGAACCCTGGCGTCCGCCTGCCCCGACCGCCCGGTTTTCGTCGGGAAGCCTTATCGCCATCGGAACCTACGCGCTTTTAACAATTCTCTATTTTGCGCCGTTTCTCACCCGCCTGGGGAGCATGCTGATCGGCCCGCCCGAGGATAACATGCAGGCCTATTGGAATATGTGGTACGGGTGGGAGGTGTTTCGCGGCCATTACCCGTCTCTGTTCTATTGCAACATCCTCGCCTACCCCAAAGGCGCCTCGATGCTGTACCATTCCTACTCGTACTACAACCTCGCCCTGTCGCTGGTGCTCAGGCCCCTCGTCGGGCCCGTCCTGACCTATAATCTGCTGCTTATGCATACCTTCGTCATCGGCGGACTGGGCGGATTCTTCCTCGGGCGTTATCTCCTGCGCGATGATTACCTGGCGCTGGTGGTCGGATTCGTCTTCGCCTTCAATCCTTTTCATTTCGTCCGCATCCTGCATCATATCAATATCGCCTCTCTCCAGTTCGTGCCCTTCTTCGTGCTTTTTATATTAAAGCGATTCGCGAGCGGAAATTCACGCACCTACTCCTCGCCGCCCTTTTCCTCGCGCTCAATACCCTGTGCAGTTGGGTCTACCTCATCCTTGGCGGGTATTTCATCGCCTTTTCCTATATGTACCTCATACTGCGACGCCGCCGCATTTTTCTGTGGGACGTCATCAGCCGATCGGCAGTCATCGTCGGATTAACCGCAATCGCGCTATCGCCTCTCATCGTGCCGATGATCGCCGCCGGATTCTCCAATACCGGCGCCTACAAGGGAGGTCATGACACCTACGTGGCCGACCTGTTGGGATTTTTCCTGCCCAATTCCCGCCATTGGCTCGGACACGTTCGTCCGATTCATGCCTTGACCGGCATGTTCACCGGCTTTCGATGGGAATCCGCCGTCTATCTGGGTCTGTCGTTGTTGATAATTATCCTCGCCACCGTTCGCTTTACCATCGCAGAATCTTCGCGCTACATTCTCGGTCTGCTGGCATGCCTGGTGCTGTCTCTGGGAGAACGACTGCATACATTGGGATGGTCCGCCCCGGTGCTTCTTCCTTATTCGGTGCTGGCCCATATTCCCTTTCTCGCCAATATGCGGGCGCCGTCGCGCCATATGGTTTATGCATTCCTGTTCTTGGGAATCCTCGTGGCGATCGGCCTGCGCCATTTGTGCCGTTCGCACGTATGGTCGTCCCGCGCCAGGATATGCTTCGCCGCCCTGGCGGTATTGATCGTCATCGACTATTATTCTTTCGATAAGGAAATGACCCCGGTGAATTTTCCGCCCGCCTATCAGGCCATCGTGAATAACGGCGACGGCGCTCTTGTCGATATGCCTATCGATGTTTTCAAACGTCTCAGCTATCCCATGCTGTATCAGACCTTTCATCGTCGGCCAATCGTCAACGCGCCCCTCGCGCGCAAGCTGGAACCGTCGCTTATCGATTCCCTCAATATCAACAATGTCGATCTGCAGTTGCGGCAATTGGCCGATGATGATGTCCGTTTTATCGTCGTGCACAAGGCGTTTCTCGATTCGGATTCAACTTTGGACACTCTGGCCTATGACCGCCGCTGCCGCCGTCTTTTTGCCGACGCCGACCAGATCGTCTACGTGGTTCCATAGCTGCTGCCAATCGGTCATTCGTAGGGCGCGAGCCCTGCGCTCGCGGCGCAATATTCTGGCTCGACTCCCATAAGCCCCATATGCGCTAACTTACGGGAGGCCTATTAATCAGGTTTGCACAGGATTGTTTTT
>CAZJWR010000048.1:0-27970 GCA_964549765.1 uncultured Ignavibacteriales bacterium | reverse complement strand
CAACTTTATACTTGATTATACCGAATAATGCGTTATAATACGGCAAAAGAAGGTAAAGGTGAACAACCTATGAAGGATTTTGGCGAGATGAACTTCTATTCCACGGCCGAACTGGCCGACAAGCTTAAAATGAATATCCAGGTTATCACCCGCAAATTGCAATCGGGTGAGATCGAGGGGTACAAAATCGGCAAAGACTGGCGGGTCGAGGAAGACGCCGTCCAGCGGTGGCTGGACAATCGGTCCAATCAGCGGACCGTCCCGCCCCGGCAGAAAGTTCTGTACCATTTTATCAAGAACGGCCGCCTGACCAACCTGCCGGCGCAAAGGAAAAAACGGATATATATACTGGAATTTTTCCTGCAGAAATTCGACGCGAACCGGATATATACTGAAGCCGAGGTGAATGTTATCATCCAGCGGTACTACGACGATTTTTGCACCATCCGGCGCGAGTTCATCATCAACAAAATGATGAACCGCGACGCCGGCCATTACCGCCGCAATTCCGCGTATCAGTTTGCCGACTGACCCTACCCGGCGGTTGCCTTAATCGCCGGGTTTGATTATCCGCTCCAGATACGACATCTGACTTTCGATGACCTCGCCATCCTTGCGGACGTCCTTCTGATAGATATAGGTATCCCCCATCAGGTACAGGCGGAATTCGATGCGGAAGTCTCCGGCCGTGCCGGACAGGCTGATGAAATTGCCGGTCTTGACGCCGTGCGCCTCGAACCCCTCCTGCGCCAGCGTGACGCTGTCCCCGGTCATCTTGATGGTTATATCCTTGGTGACGTCCTGACCCTCTTTGATTTTGTAGGCGGTGACGGTAAGGGTCTGGTCGTCCTTGACGACCATCATCTCCCGGTATTCATTCAGCCGGACGCCCGATTCCTCAGTGATAGTGATATCGACGTTCCACCATTCGCCTTCGAGGAACTGCACGATCTCATTGGGGGCTGCCGATACCGGAGCGGGCAGGGCGATGAGCGTCAGTGCCACGAGAATAAGCGCCCTGATGCCATAAAGAGCATTATGTAATCGTTCCATGCCGCTAATATAATGCAATTGTCCACGGTGATGGCAAGGATAAGTTGGGTCGAAATTCTTAACAGGGCCTGTCCAATACTCCCCGACCGAACGGATAAAAAAAATGGGAAGCCGATTTTCGGCTTCCCATTCAAGGTGCGACGTATGTTCGAAGTTACCCATCGTTTTCTTTGGTCAGGTCGGATCCTGATTCGACGTCGGTGACCAGAAATTCCTGGAGCGAAATAGTCGTATCCCGGACCAGGTTAATATGGAAACGATGCTGGTTGGCCATTCGGGCCACCCGATTACCGTCGCCGTTGGTCAGGAAATCGGCCAGACCCGGATTGACAATCAGGTTGAATTTGGCCCGTTTGCCGTTGGCCTTGGCCCGCAGGAACCAGCGTTCGATCTTGGTCGCCATGGTTTGTCTGGACAACACCCGTCCCAGCCCGTTGCAATGCGGGCAGGGTTCGGAAAGCGCTGTCATCAAAGACGGCCGAACCCGTTCGCGGGTCATTTCGATCAGGCCGAAATCCGAGACAGGGCTGATCGCCCTTTTGGCGCGATCGTATTTGAACCAGTGGCAATACTCGTCGTACAGTCTCCGGCGATTCTCGCGGTTGTACATATCGATAAAATCGACAATGATCAAACCGCCGATATCCCGAAGCCGTATCTGCCGGGCGACCTCGCGGGCCGCCTCCAGATTGGTCCGCAGGATCGTCGATTCCTGGTCCTTGCGCCCGACGAAGCGTCCGGTGTTGACATCGATCGTGACCATGGCCTCGGTCTGGTCGATAATCAGGTAGGCGCCCTTTTTGATCCAGACCCGGCGGTCCATCATTTTTTCGATTTCCGGTTCGATGTTGTAGTAATCGAATATCGGCGTCTTTTCGCGATACAGCTTAACCCGGCCTTTGAGGGCCGGAGCTATTTCCCGCACGAAGGAAATGATTTCGCGGTAGACGCTCCGGTTGTCGACCACCAGGAGCTCGACGTCGTCGGAATAGACGTCCCGGATCAGTCCCGACACCATGCCCATTTCCTGATGCAACAGGGCGGGCGCTTTCAGCCGTTCCGACCGCTTCTTGAGCGGCGTCCAGTACTTGAGCAGCCGTTTGATATCGATCTTGAAATCGGCTTCGTTGCGCCCTTCGGCTTCGGTGCGCACGATCAGGCCGAATCCCTCGGGTCGCAATTCCCGGACGATCGACCGCAGGCGTTTCTTCTCGCCCCAGTCACTGATCCGTTTCGAAATGCGGACGTGGTTGTCATCGGGAACCAGAACCAAATACCGGCCGGCGATCGATATTTCCGACGTTACGCGCGGCCCCTTGGTGGAAATCGGCTCCTTGATGACCTGCACCAGAATATCCTGACCCTCCTTCAGGACGGTTTCGATGCCGGCCCGGCGTGTCTTGCGGATAATCTCCGCCGGGGCCTCCTCGTCGTCGTCGACGTCGTAGCGGCCGCCTTGGTAGAGATGCCCGATGTCCGAGGCGTGCAGAAACGCCGCCTTGTCCATGCCGATATCGATAAACGCGGCCTGCATGCCCGGCAGGACGGTCTTGATATGGGCTTTGTAAATATTCCCCACTATTCGGCGTTCGTCGGCGCTTTTGACCAGGATTTCGACCAGTCTCCCGTCTTCCAAAAGCGCCACTCGTGTTTCGTGTTCGGTAGAGTTGATGATGATTTCTCTTTTCACTTTATCACCTCCTTTCGTACCGACGTCATTTTCCGACCCGGCTCGATTCGATAGCCGTTGAGAAAGGACAAAGCGTCCATTGCCCGCTTCCCTTCCGGCTGAATTTTGATAATCTGCAATGGAGACGTTCCGGTGCCGACGTACAATCGTTTATTCTGCGGCAGGAGTTCTCCCGGTTCAAGCGGTGTGCTTCGTTCCGGCAGTTCCCGCGCCGTGCCCAGGATTTTAATGATATGGCCGTCGAGAAAGCTGAAAGCGCCCGGATGTTCCGAAAACGCTCTAATCTGATTATGTATCCGGCGGGCATCGCCATGCCAATCGATCAGGCAGTTCTCGGGGCCGATTTTCGGCGCTGGCGTGGCCTGCGATTGATCCTGGATTTGCGGCGAAAAATCCGGTGTGTCGATCAGTTCGAGGGTTCTGATCAGAAACGGCCCGGCGGCGGCGGCCAGTCGGGCTGACAGGGAGCTGAAATTTTCATCCGGTCCGATCGGGAATGATCTCTGGTCGATGATGTCGCCTTGATCGACTCTGTCGGTAAGAAAAAACGACGTGAGTCCGGTATCGGTTTCTCCGTTGAGTATCGCGTGTTGTATCGGCGCCGCGCCGCGATATTTCGGCAGCAGCGAGGCGTGAATATTGATCGATCCTTTGGGAGGGATCGAATACAATTTTCGGGGCAAAATACGGAAAGCTATGACCGCGAAAACGTCGGCGCCCAGCGCCGATATTTCCGTGAGGAATTCCGGGCTCCGCAGTTTTTTCGGCTGCAGAACCGGAATGTCCAAGGTCAAGGCCTTGAGTTTTACTTCGCAGGCGGTAGTTTTTCGGCCGCGACCGTACGGTTTATCCGGCACGGTGACAACTGCCGCCACATGATGGGAAGAATTCGCGAGGGTTTCCAGCGCAGGGCAGGCAAACCCGGGCGTTCCCATAAAAACCACATTCATGCACTTGTCGGTGGGCAATCGGTACCGATTTATACGGATTTGGCCAGGCGTTTCAGCTTTCGGTCCACCAGCGTACGTGTCAAGGGCGAAAAATGATCGATAAACAACACGCCGTCGAGATGATCATATTCGTGCAGGATGGCGCGGGCGATAATGCCGTCGGCCTCCTGAACGAATTCTTTGCCGTTTTCATCCAAAGCTTTGATTTTCACCCGTTCGGGACGGGTCACGGTCTGATAAATTCCCGGAAAAGACAGGCACCCCTCTTCGAATTCGCAACTCCCGGAGGTTTCTATGATTTCAGGATTTATATAGACTTCGGTTTCGGCCGTGATGTCTATGGCCGAAACATCCACGATAAAAGCGCGCAACAGTACGCCCACTTGTACCGCTGATAAACCGAGCCCCTTGGCCTTCTTCAGGGTGGCCTTGAGATCGGCCACCAAATCTTTTACCGTGGAGGTTATCGTCTCCACCGGTTCGGATACGTCACGTAGGACTGGATCTCCGTATTTGACAATCGGTTTTACCGCCAACACCGCTCCATGCTAACCAAGTTACTCAACCTTCCCGGCGATGGAAGATTTCAAAAACTCCAGTTTGACATCGTCGCCAACTCTGAGGACAACGATGTTCTTGTCGTCGTTGATCGAGGCTATCACCCCGAACATGCCGCTGTTGGTCACCACTCGATCACCTCTCTTGAGGGCCGTCAACAGCTTCTGGTGCTCCTTTTGCTTCTTCTGCTGAGGCCGAATGAGAAGCAAATAAAATATGACAAAGATCAGAAGTAGCGGCACCAGCGAAACCAGCATCGAACCCGCGCCACCTTCCCCGGCGGGCTGGCCGGTCATCAGCATCAGTAAATGCAAATTCTTTCTCCTTTATATATCGGCCTATATGGCATTCTGCCATAGCTTCCATGCACTTACAACAAAAAATAGCACAATTTGTTGCAAAGCGCAATTTCTTTTCGTGTCTTCGCGACCCTCGCGCCAAAGTTAAAGTCAATGATATAAAACAACTTAACTGGCGACGCCGATAAAAAATGCTCTTACCCGGCTATATTCATGAAGATTTTCAGAATATCATCCTTATACAACCGCTTCGGATTGTCCAGATATTCTCCGTCGACGCCGTAGATTCGAAGGGTGTCGTCGGCCATCGCCTCGAATCTGCTGTCATCGGTGATGCCGATATCCTTCAGAGTCAAAAGACGGCCGACCGATATCAGAAATTTTTTCATTTCCTCGATTCCGGCCACCGCCAATTCCTCGTCGGATTTACCGTCGCGATGAATATCGAACAACTCTTCCGCCAGAAGGGCATATTTGCGCGGCCGGGTCTTGTAGGTATACTCCATTATGGCCGGCAGGAGCAATGCCAACCCGCGCCCGTGAGAAATGTCATAATGGCCCGACAGGCTGTGTTCCAGGGCATGAATGGGGAAAGAGCCTCCCCGGCCGGAATTAACCATCCCCGACAGCGCCACTGCCGAGGCCCACGACAAATTGCCTCGCGCTTCGACATTTTTGGGATATTTGAGCACGATAGAGAGATTCTCCATGACCGTCTTGATAACGCCGATGGCGAAACGGTCCTGAATCGGCGTGTTGTCGGCCCCGGTGAATAATCCCTCGATGACGTGGCAGATAATATCGATCCCGCCGTCGGCGGTGTAATCGGCCGGGACAGTCACGGTAAGCTCGGGGTCGATTATGGCCACCCGCGGAAACATATGGGGCGAAAACATCGTCGCCTTCTCGTGCGTTTCCCAGTTGGTATAGACGCCGCCGGCGTCGGCCTCAGAACCGGTCGCCGCCAGAGTCGGGACGGCCATAATCGGCAGCGCCTGTTTGACCAGGAGCGGCGGCGCATCGCCGTGTCGGATAAAATTCCAGATCGGTTTGGCTTCCACGGCCGCGATGGCGATGGCCTTGGCGGCATCCATCGGCGATCCGCCGCCCAGACCGATCACAAAGTCGCATTTATTCGTCCGGGCCAGTTTGCCCGCTTCGTCGATCGTCGTCGTCCTCGGATTTGGTTCGATGGTATCGCAGACCACGGCGGCGACACCCTCCCGCTCAAGATAATCGGTCACTTTATCCAGGATGCCGTGGGCGGTCGCCGACTGTTTGCCGGTCACAATCAGGGCCCGCCTACCCAGGTGAGCCGCCTCGACCCCGACCTGATCGATGGTCCCGGGTCCGAAGATGATCTTCGTCGGCAGGTAGAATGTGAATTTCTGCATGAGCACAACTCCTTATTCCGGTTGAAGAAACAGTTTGTAATGATAATCACAACCGGGATAAAAGGCAATGGGTTTCCGGGAAGATCGGCGGTTGCCATGGGGGATAATGTGCAGAAGGGCCGGATGGTTGTCGCGGATCAATTGGTTCCTATTCCGGTATATTTGATTTCCGCGGCGATGCGGGCGGTGTATTTTAGAGCTCCATCATAGATGACATGATCGACCGACTGCATTTCGGCCGCCGGGAAAGTCATGGGCGGATTGAGGATGTAATGAACCCGATCGCTGGCGGCAACGATTTCCGTAATTGCCGCCTGCACGCGGGCAAAATAAGCCTGAAAGGCCGAATCAGCATATAAGCTGTCATATACGGGGCTGTTGGCGATGTAGAGATCAAACTGATAGCGGTCGGCCAGATCGACCATTCGCTTCAGCGCGGCCCGATTCCATTCGGACATGACCGACCCATTTCCCCGGACGAATTGCAGGTGAACCTGGGCGTCTTGCACGACGCGCCGGGGTTCGGCCGTGTCTTCTTTCATGAATCCGTCCGGCCCGAGAGTCAATTCACGGCGGAATGCCGCCCAGGGATTCTGAAGGACGTATCCGAGCGACCTTGGCTGCGTATAGATCGGAACGTACCGATTGAGGAAGACCTTCACCCTCTGTTTCGGGGTCAACTCGATATCCGGCTTTTGTCGCCACCATGATCCCGGGATTTGGGCCAGGACGCTGATGTTGCCGTCGCGCGCCCAGATATCATAGGCGTGGACGACAACGACCTTCTTGGGTGGGCCGTAGCGAGCGATATAATCGTCGATCATCCAGGCGCCTTCAAGCACCAGGGCGTCGCCGATGGTGCACAGATTGACGGACGACAGGCCCAGTTCGGATTGGATGACGTCCGGATCGACCCCTTGATTGCCGCTGGAATCGCCGACGATAAGAACGTCGGCCGGGGACGACATGGTGCGAAGCATATCCCATTTGGCCGCTATCAGAAGATACCCGATATTCGGCGACCATATCGACAGGTACCAGACGGCCGCAAAATTCAGCATGGCCGAGAGAAGCAGCGCGCCGATAACGATGGCCACGAGGTGTCGGCGGTTGGTCGGGGCGATGATTTCGCGCGTCAGTCGTTTCGGTTCTGCTGCCGACATGAATCTCTGCTACCTTTCATCGTATCCGTGTTTCATTTACGTCAAAACTGAAAATAGATGAATTCCGTCGCGGCCCGTACGCCGAAAATAAATATCCAGAGCAGGAGATATGCGTAGAGGGGCGCGCGGAAGACCAGCCGGATTTTCATCGGCGCCAAAAGGTCGCGTTTGACATACTGGTAGATCTGGATGATTACCAGCGGAATCGAGTAAAACAGCAATTTATGAACGAGATCCGGGCTCTGATCCGAAAAACCGCCGACCCAATGGGTCAGCATATAGCCGATCTGATGCATCGTGCGAGCGCGGAAAAGAACCCATCCGATGAGGGTCAGGGCAAACATCAGCGCCATTTTGGCGAACACGCGTGGATACTGATATTTCCCGCTCAAGGGATTGTCGTGTTCGGGATGGCGGTCGAGGCCCCGGTAGATCCCCAGGATGGCCCCATGGAAGCCGCCCCAGGCGACGAAATTCCATGCCGCGCCGTGCCAGAGTCCCCCCAGAAGCATGGTGAGGCCGAGGTTGATACGGGTTCGAGCGGGGCCCTTGCGGTTCCCTCCGAGGGGGATGTAGAGATAATCGCGGAGCCAGGAGGACAGCGACACATGCCACCGCGTCCAGAAGTCGCTGGGATTCAGGGCGAAATAAGGCAATCGAAAATTTACCATCAAATCAAAGCCCATCATCTTGGCCAGTCCGCGGGCTATATCGGAATATCCCGAGAAGTCGCAATAGATCTGTATCGCAAAAGCCAGCACGCCGATGACAATATCCACCCCATGATATTGGGTATACCCGTTGAATATTTTATCCGCGATCATGCCGACGTTGTCGGCGATGACGACTTTCTTGTAGTATCCCCAGAGAATCAGAAACAGACCGGCATTGAGTTGATCAGCCTTGATCGTCCGCCGTGAAGTGACTTGCGGAAGAAGGTTGACGGCGCGTTCGATCGGCCCGGCCACCAGTTGCGGGAAAAATGATACGAACAGGGCGAAATCCAGAAAATTCGATGTCGGCTCGGTCTTGCGGCGGTAAATATCTATCGTGTAGCTCATTGTCTGGAAGGTATAGAACGATATCCCGACGGGCAGGACGATCTTGAGCGTTACGAATCCCGCATGCATGCCGAACGTCTGGAGCAGGGCGGCAACGCTATCCGAGAAAAAGTTGAAGTATTTGAAAAATCCCAGCAGGGCCAGATTGGCCAGAACCGACACAACGAGAAGGCTTTTGCGGCGACGCTCGGATTCGGTGGCAAAAAGATTCTTTCCGACGAAGAAATCGATGATAGTGGAGATAAAGATGAGCGACAGGAAGCGCCAATCCCAGTATCCGTAGAAGATGTAGCTGGCCACCAACAGAAGACGGTTCTGGGCGGGGTAATTCTTGTACAGGAGCAGATACAGGCTATACACGACCGCGAAAAAAGCAACGAAGACGTACGAGTTGAACAGCATTGTCGAATATCCTGGAGGCCCCCACATGCTCAGACCGGCGGTGTGCCGCTTTCGTCAGGTCGTGGGTTCCAGCTTTCTTCCATTCCAAAAAAAGTCAATTAATCGGCTCATGCGGGCCTTGTCAACAGTTTTCGCGCTGGTTGACTCCCGACTCTTCGCGATGCCTGACGAGCAGCTTTCGCTTATTCGCTGCGGGATTCGCGGGTATTTTCTTCAGGCGCAAGGTTCGCTGATGCCTCGTGCGGATAGACTCATGGCGGATCATATCATATCTTATCGGCCGTCACTTTTTTTTTGAGGTTCGGCATATTCATCCGTTCCAGCGGTCCGGCGAAGATCTTAAAGGAAAATTCGGCCGCTTTGTTCTGCCTCAGAGTCTTTTCGAAGATGAAGACGGTGCAATTTCCCTGGAAAACCTTCTCGAAACCGCCCTCGGATAGGGAGACGGTATGGATCGGCATACGCCAGAGTTTTCCCGGCTGGCCGGAATCGATACGGATACCGATCTTCTGCCATTCATCGGCGTAGGCGACGGTCGAGACGCGGTTCGTTTCGGCGGCGGCGGCCAGATGCGAGTCGGTCGGACGCGTGCCGTCGATTATGGCATAACGATCGTCGGCATCGGGCGCCAGCAGGTTGAAATCGAATTCGACTCCGAAATTCACCGGCAATGCTTCGAGGCCGGTCTGCACCAGGCGATAATCGACGGTGACGAGGTTGCCGTGTTTGGGAAATGTAATCATCTTTTGGATTTGCAGCGGGCAATGGTAATTCCCGTGCCAGACGTGGCCGTCGCGGGTCAGCCTCACAACGAACGCATCTTCGTTTTCCGAGGCATCATATGCGTACGGTTCAAGGATGAAATCGCCGAGTTCGATATACTGTCCGGCCAGGAAATCGTCGAGCGAGGTGCCGTCGCCGAGAAAATGATCGGCGAGTGAACGACGCAAATACCAGTCGTTGACCAGCAACTTTTCCAGACCTTTTTCCTTGGTGACGACCATGTCATGAATCGATTTGGTTTCGCCGTCGCCGCTTTTGGATTGGGCCTTGAGCAATTTTTGATGATATCCTTCGCGGCGGCGGGTCAGACAGTCGGCGATGTTGACATTTATGTCATGGATATCGAATTCGACAATCTGGCCGCCCCGGGCCGGACAGATAACCATCGAAAGATCCCTGCCCCCGACGGCGATGTCATCGAATCCGTCGCAGTCCCAATCAACCGGTTGATAATAGACGGCGCGATCGGCCAGCTGGCGCAGAAGAGAGTCGGCCTCGATCAGCTTTTTGTAGATCGCCTGTCGCAGATGCGGCAAATACAGACCTCCGAAAACGCCGTGCCAATAGGGGCAGTTGCATTGCCCGGCATACAGCAGGTCGCGTGCCTTGGCCAACTGGTCGGGATCGACTCCCGGTAGGTCAGTCACCTCGGCGTACAGGTCGGATACCGCCAGCATCTTCTTGTGCATCAGATTCGATTCCGGATATTTGGCCAGGAACCCGCGCCAATGGCCGCCCCGGACGAATCGGCCGTAGGCGTCGTACAGTTCCAGCTCCTTGAGCTTGTTTTCGAATTCCTCGTAATCGATAAAGCTATCCGGCGGCAGAGCCCAATGGAGCATTTCGCTGTAGGACGCCGTCGGCAGATACACT
This sequence comes from uncultured Ignavibacteriales bacterium, assembly GCA_964549765.1. Taxonomy (GTDB): domain Bacteria; phylum Zixibacteria; class MSB-5A5; order GN15; family JAAZOE01; genus CAZJWR01. Next base: position 17,744 of record CAZJWR010000048.1, on the reverse strand, counting down.
CGTCCCAGCGGCTTTGTCATCCGCACCGCTTCCCCGAGACTGATGACGTCGAGCCAATCGGTATTGTCGTCGAGCAGAGTAAGAAACTGCTCAAGCCAGCCGTCTTCGTAAATATGCTTGTAAGTCTTGGGCCAACTGCCGAATTTCTCCCCGTCATCGGCGTACACCGCCAGCCCGCCCGGATGTTCCTGAGCGGCGCGAGCGAGAAATTCGATTGTCTTTTCCGGTTTCCCAAACGGGATCAGATAGCGGAGACGTTTGAGGATCGGCAGAAGAACGACCTTCTTCCCTTCTTCCTCAGTCACATAGGTTCCGTATAGCTGCTCGTCTCGAAGGCCGGCATATTTGAAATGAGTATCGTCCAGAGGAAGATAACCGACGCCGGCGGCGGCGATATCCCTGGGCAGATGCGGTTCCCAGACTCGTTCAGCCAGCCACATGCCGTCGGGATCGACGCCGAAATGTTTCTTGAGATAATCGGTCAACATACCGATCTGACCGGCTTTGTCACGCTCCGGAATCGATGATAGAATCGGTTCATAAAAGGCCCCGGTCAGCAGTTCCATTTGCCCGCTGTCGACCATGGTCTTGACCAACCGGAAAAATTTCGGGCGGTGTTCCTTCTGCCAATCCCACAGAATGCCGGATTGATGCAGGGAAAAGCGTATCCGCGGATGTTTCTTTATGAGTTCCAGAAACGGTTTATAACATCTATCGTGCGCGTCCTCGAAGACCGATTGGAAATTTCCGACCGGCTGATGATTGTGAATTCCCAAAGCAAGCTTGAAATTCATAGTTAGAATAACTCCACGCTGAAGCTGATATATTTCTTGGGATTCTGCCGGATATCGACGACCAGGCTATCCAGGTTCAGAGCGGCGCGGCGCAGGTCGTCATAGAGCCGCCGGTCTTCCAGCAGCAGCCGCAGCGATCCCTGGGATTCATCGAGGTCGGTGGCAAAGGATTTGAAGCGTTTCGAGGCTTCCTCCATGTCGTCGGTAAGTTTGACCAGACGCCGGGAGGCGATATCGATATTCTGCACCGCGGTATCGACGTATTTTTCATTGCGGTCGACGCCGTTCTTGAACGTTGCGGAAAGTTCGGCGAAATTATCGATGGTCCGGTCGATTTTGGGGGCGTTATGTTTGGTGGCGGAATCGAGCCGCGACGACAGTTGCTGCAGATCGGTGATCGTCCGGGAGAACTTGTCAAGCGTCGCCGGCGAGGCGATGGTCTGATCGAGCTTTTCGACGAGCTGATTCAATTGCTGAATCACCTGGCCCATCGTACCCATCACTTCGGGGATGCCCGCCTCCGTGTTCCCCTTGGCCATCTGGGATATATCGAGCGGCGTCTCGGATTTGCCGGTCTTGATGGAAATGAATCGTTCGCCCATCAGGCCGAGGTTCTTGATCGTGAACGTGGCATCCTGTTTCAATTCGACGTCCTGTGACAGTTCCATGGTCACCAGCACACCGCCCTTATAGAGTTTGATAGTCTGTACCTTTCCCTTATTGACGCCCGACACCGAAACCGGGTCCCCGGTCGATAACGAGCCGACCTCCGGGAACACAACTGATACGGAATAAAACTCTTGTCCGAAGCGGTAGCCTTTGGCCAGCCAGATGGCGGCAATCAGCACCGCCGCACCGGCCAGCACGAGGATCCCGACTTTGATCTCTATATTTTTGGCGGCCATAGTTTTCCTTTTTTATTATGTCGGCTCCGAGGGCCGATTCCTTTGCTTCCACACACGATTTTGCGAACAGAGTGATTCATATATTTGAACGTAATTCCGATACCGTACCGCCGCGACGGCGCCGTCGTCCACGGCCGCCCGGACGGCGCAATCCGGCTCATGGATATGGCTGCAATGCGGAAATCGGCAGTCGTCCTCCAATGCGGCTATTTCCGGATAATACGAGGAGAGGTCGTCCCGGTCGACCTGCCACAGGCCGAGCACCTTGATGCCCGGGCTGTCGATGATGAAACCGCCGCCGGGAAGGCGAAACAGTTCGATATGGCTGGTCGTATGACGGCCCCGCCCGGTGCTGTGCGATATTTCCCGGGTCGGCAGCTCGGTTCCGGGAAGCAGGCGGTTGAGGATGGTCGATTTGCCGACCCCCGAATGACCGGCCATAATCGAGCGATGATCGTTAAGGAAATCCCCGAATTCGTCCAAACCGCTGCCATCCACGGCCGAGGTCAGAAAAACATCATAACCGAGTTCGCGATAGACTTGAGCCGTCTTTATGGCTTCATCCTCCAGGCCGAGATCGATTTTGTTGATAACGACGGCCGGCATCAGATGGCCCGATTCGGCGGCGATAAGAAAGCGGTCGATGAGGCCGGGCTTGAAGGCCGGTTCTTTGGCGGAAGTAACCGCGATCAGGACGTCGATATTTGCGGCCAGCACGTGTTCGGTCGTTTCCTGTCCGACGGCCGGGCGGGATAAAACCGAGCGGCGTTCGCAGACTTCTTCGATCACGGCTTCATGGTCGTCAATAACCGTCACCAGCACATCATCGCCTACCGCAACCGGGGTAGTATGTTCGGTTTTGAATTTGATTTTTTTACGCATCTGGCAGGAATAGCAGCGACCGCCGGCGTACACGACAAAACGGTTGCCGTGCCCCCGGGTGACTATTCCTTCAATCGGTCCTTCGGTCATACTCTCTCAGCCGCCATAAGGACAGATGCGATAATTCCCGGCGCCGATTATTTATTTTCCGGCTGCCGGATTTACATATATCATAATTGTTACGTATCAAGCGCACGCCGCCGGTGTGGCTTATTCTGTCCGGAGTACCGGCTCGCCGGAATATAGCACTTCGGTCGGAGGCGGTCAACCTTCTCCGACGCAACTTGCGACGCGCCAATGAGTATAAAACCACGGGAAAATATAGTTGCACCATCTCCATTTTGGCGCGTTATTACCTGATAATCGCGACAAAATACGGACAAAGTGAGATATGAAGGAACTGATAACAAAAATATTCGGCACCAAGCATGATCGGGACGTGAAAAAAATCAGTCCGATCGTTCAGGAAATAAATAGACATTGCGACGATTTCGAGTCGTTGACCGACGAACAGTTGCGGGGAAAAACCGACGAGTTCCGGTCCCGGCTGGATGACGGCGAAACGCTGGACGATATTCTCCCCGAAGCGTTTGCCGTCGTCAAACAAGCCTGCAAACGGCTGGCCGGAAAATCCTGGGACGTGGCCGGCATCGAAACGGCCTGGGACATGGTTCCTTATGACGTCCAGTTGATCGGCGCCGTCGTCCTGCACCAGGGACGCATCGCAGAAATGGCCACCGGCGAAGGAAAAACGCTGGTGGCGACGATGCCGTTGTATCTCAACGCCCTGACCGGCAAGGGCTGTCACCTGGTGACGGTCAACGATTACCTGGCCCTTCGCGACAGCCATTGGATGGGCAAAATTTTCGAAGTCCTCGGCCTGACGGTGGGGTGTATCCAGCACGATATGGACCCCCAGCAGCGCAAAGAGCAGTACGCCTGCGACATCACCTACGGGACGAATAATGAATTTGGCTTCGATTATCTTCGCGACAACATGGTTCAGCGTATCGAGGACCGGGTGCACCGGTATCTGCGGAAGACGGCTCTTCCCGTCAAGGAAAACGAACCACCCAAGATGTTCCATTACTCCATCGTCGACGAGGTCGACTCGGTGCTTATCGACGAGGCGCGGACGCCGCTGATTATTTCCGGGGCGGTGGACAATCCCGATACGGGCCGGTACAACGAGATGAAGCCATATGTGAGCGAGCTGGTGCGCAAGCAGAACAATCTGGTCGGGCAGTATATCGCCGAAGCGGAAAAATTGATGCAGGAGGAAAATTCCGACAATTACAAGATCGGCTATAACCTGCTGGCGGCGAGCCGGGGCGCGCCCAAGCATAAGAAATATCTGAAACTCATCAAGGAAACCGGTGTCAAGAAACTGATCCAGCAGGTCGAGGCGTCGCTGATGCGCGAAAAGCGCCTGCACGAACTGGATGAAGAGCTGTATTACGCCATTGACGAACGCGAAAACTCCATCAATTTGACCGATAACGGCCGGGCCCAGTTCCCCAAGGAAATCCAGGACCTGTTTATCATTCCCGATATATCCGAGGAATTGTCAGCCATTGAAGGCGACGAGTCGCTGTCCGAAGAGGAGAAAGCGCGGAAAGCCGACGAGGCTTATCATAATTACGGCCTGCGTTCCGAGAAGGTGCACAATATCAGTCAGCTGCTCAAAGCCCATTCCTTGTTTGAGAAAAACGTCGAGTACGTCGTGCAAGAAGGCAAGGTGATGATTGTCGACGAGTTCACCGGGCGTTTAATGCCCGGCCGTCGTTATTCCGACGGGCTGCACGAAGCGATCGAGGCCAAGGAGGGGGTCAAAGTCGAAGCGCAGACGCAGACGCTGGCAACGATCACCCTGCAGAATTTCTTCCGCATGTACGAAAAACTGGCCGGCATGACTGGTACCGCAGAGACGGAAGCGTCCGAATTTTTCGACATTTACAAAATGGACGTGGTGGTCATTCCGACCCATCGCCCGGTCAGCCGGGATGATATGCAAGACCAAATATACCGCACCCGCCGGGAGAAATACAACGCCATCATCGAAGAAATCGTCCGGCTTCACAACGTGGGCCGGCCGGTTCTGGTCGGAACCATATCGGTCGACGTATCCGAGGTATTGTCGCGAATGCTCAAACGGGTCGGTCTTCCCCACAACGTTCTCAATGCCCGCCGTCACCAGCAGGAAGCGGAAATCGTCTCCAACGCCGGCAAATCGGGATCGGTGACGATTGCCACCAATATGGCCGGGCGCGGCACCGATATCAAGCTGGGTAAAGGCGTCGCCGATCTCGGCGGTTTGCATATCCTGGGCACCGAACGGCACGAGGCGCGCCGGATCGACCGCCAGTTACGCGGCCGGTCGGGCCGTCAGGGCGACCCGGGATCATCGCAGTTTTTCCTGTCGCTCGAAGACGACCTGATGCGCCTGTTCGGTTCCGACCGAATCGCCAGCGTCATGGACCGCCTGGGCGTCGAGGAAGGCGAGGTGATCACCCACTCGATGATTTCGCGGGCCATCGAACGGGCGCAGAAGCGCGTCGAGGCGCAGAATTTCGCCATCCGCAAACATACCCTGAAATACGACGATGTCATGAATCAGCAGCGGCAGGTCATTTACGGCCGCCGCCTGCAGGCGCTTGAAGATCCCGACATCAAAGAAACCATTCTGGATCTGATCGACAATACGATCGGGATGGTCGTCGAGGAAAACTGTCCCGACGACGATTATCCCGAACGATGGAACGTCCCGGAACTCCAGAGACAACTGCGATATATCTTCCTCCTTAACCTTCAGATTCACAAGGAAGATATCCCGCAGTTGACCCGAGAGAAACTGTTCGACGAAATCAAGAAGGCCGTCACGATTATCTTTCAGCAAAAAGAGGAAGCCTACGGCGCCGAGACGATGCGCCAGCTCGAAAAGTACGCGGCCCTGGTCACCATCGATCAGTACTGGCGGGATCACCTCAATGAGATCGACGAACTCCGGACCGGTATCAACCTTCGCGCCTACGGCCAGCGCGACCCGCTGTTGGAGTACAAGAAGGAAGCGTTCGAGATGTTTCGCAATCTGATCGATCAGATCGATCGCGAAACGGTCGGGAAAGTCTTTCGCATGCGGTTGCGCGTGCCGGAGCCGACCCGCGAGGAGCGGCGTCGCCAGCCGGCCCTGGTAGCCAGCCATGCCGACGCCACCGGGATGGGATTTTCTTCGGCGACCCAGCAAAGCGGTCCGGCCGGGACCGGCGGCGGGAGCCAATCATCCGGGATAGATATCAGCCCCATGGCCGAGGCCAGCGAACGGGGCAAACGACAGCCATTCAAACGTGATATTCCCAAGGTCGGCCGGAACGACCCCTGCCCCTGCGGTTCGGGCAAAAAATACAAAAAGTGTCACGGGCGGGAAGCATCATAGCCGGCCCTTCGCCTTATGAAAAAGCATATCCACGTGTGGATTCTGATCGCCGGGTTCGTCCTGATCGCGGCGCCGTATCTGTATTATCATACCCCGCAGTATTATCTCAGTCCCGACCTGATGTATGTCAAGGCCAAGGCGTTATGGGTAATGAACGGCCATCTTTACGCCGATCCCGTGACCGGCATCCAGACCCTTCATCCGCCCTATTACCATTTTCTGCTTTCGCGTTTTATGCGGCTGGGCATGCAGATCGATACGATCCTTTTCTGGATCTCGCTGGTTGACGTTTTCCTGATCGGATTGTTCGCCTATCTGGCATTGCGGAATCTTTTTCCGCCAAACATCGCGGCCATCACCGTCCTTATGATCCCGTTTATAAATCGTTATATGGGATCGAGCTATTTGTTTCTGGCGTCATCGTTCACTTTCTCCCTGTCGATATTCCTGGCCGGCCTGTGGCTGTTTTTCCGCAATCGTGCGACTATCGGTATGTCCATCCTGACGGCGTTTCTGTGGGGAGTGGCCTATCTCGTGTCACCGGGGTACCTGTTTTTGATCGGATTTGCGTTTCTCTATGACCTCTATTTTCGGCGCGACTATCGGCGCTTCTTGGTGATGGCGGGAACGCTTATCGTTACCATGGTACCGTTCTTCTACCAGATGTATGTCGTTCTCTCATTCTATGCCGCCAATTCGCTCGGACAGGCATCTACCTTCGCGCTGTGGCGGGGCTTTCCCGATTTCGCCTGGGCCGGGTCATTGGTACGGAATTTTCTGGCACCCGCCGACCGCGCATTTCTGGATTGGCATACAGGCCTCGTTGTGGTCATCCTTGCCGCGGCTACGATCGGCTATATTCGATCAAAGAGTCGTCATCCCTTTCCCCTCATCGCGCTGGCGGCCTACCTGTTCACGTTCTATCATTTCAGCGCCCAATATGCCTCGCGGATTTTATATATCTTTTCGATATTCGCCATGGCGTATGCCGTTCAATGGCTGCTATCGCAAAAGCAGTATCGTCGTCCGGCATACGCGGCGGTCGCTCTGCTGGCGCTGTACAGCACGACCGATCAGGTCGTACAAACCACCCGGTATTATGCCCGGCGGGTGGAGCCATATGGGTCGTTCGAGTATATTGAGTCGCACGTCCACCCGAAGCTGATGCAATACCTGCAACCAGGCAAATTCGTTCTGGCCACGAGCAAAGGTTATCGCAATTATATATTGCCGTATTTCCCCGCCCGCAGCCTGATCGGGGCCCGGTCCGGCGAATATTTCCAGCTTCCTGGCGCCCTGTCCGAAGAGATGAAAAACAACCACGAAGTCCTGATGACCAGCGCGAGCCGGGATACGATCAATCAGCTTTGTATGTTATACAGTATTAATTATGCCGTATCATTTTTCAATGACACGGCGCCGATATTCGGGCAGCTTGACGGATGGTGGGAAAAAGTCTATTCCGATAAATTTATGACCGTCTATCGCAGACCGCCGGCAATCAAGCCGCCGATCAATGGAGGGGAATGATGATGAATCACGGTACGATATCAAAGGCTCGTCCCATCTATGTTCACCCATTCATCATCTTATTGACGGCGGTTCTTCTGTTCATGATAACGCTGCTTTCCTGCAAGGATAAAACCAGCCCGGAGGCGTCGGTGCCGCCGGTGTTTTCCATGACACCGGTCGATATTGCCTACGACCCGGCCGATTCCTCCTTCGGCGATATCATGATCGATTCCGGATCGCCGGTGATCACCCCGTTTGGCGCGCTGATTCCGCCGGACAACGTTTTCCGATCGGCCGCATTTGAATATTTCACGATTCCGGGGGCGGCGGTCCGGGCGGTGACGCATGGTGTCGTCGACACGATAATTGAGAATCCCGATCAGGCCGACTACGAAGTACGGGTGGCGTCGCTTCCCGGAGCGGAATACACCGTCGTGTACAATCATGTTATCAATCTGGGAATCCTGCAGGCGTCTCTGGTCGATCCCGGCGACACCATCGGGCAGGCCGGGACGTGGAACGAAACCACGAGGCGAACGCAGTTATTGGTCACGATCGGGTACGGTACCGACCGCCGAGCCTATTGTCCGCTCAATTACGGGGATTCATCGTTTATTGCGCTGCATCGGCAATTGCTGGCCGAATACAACCGCCTGAATATCTCGCCCCATTATGACTCGCTGTGTCTGCAAAGCGTAATTGAACTGCCGTAATCACGAAACCAGATAACAAAGCAGCCCGGTCGCGTACCCCGCCAGATTGCCTATGGCGTATCCGATCATAGCCATCAGGATCGACACGGGAACAAGGGCGCTGTTGTGGTGGGCGGCGACAATCGGGGCCGATGCCGCGCCGCCGATATTGGCCGCCGAAGCGATGGCGGCGGTGTGGACATCCACTTTGAATATGCGTGCAGCGGCGACCAGGAAGGCCCCGTGGATGAAAATCCAGATATATGCCCCCAGCAGAAACCATAACACGGCGACGCTGATATTGGACAGATCGGCCTTGGCGCCCATGCGTGCAACGAACAAATAGACAAGAGCCATCGACAGAGCGTGCGAGCCGGGGATTTTGCTTGCCCGTGTGAACGACAGCGCCACGCCGCAGACGGTGACTATGAGAATTTTATAGGTGCTGTGGGTGACAATCGCCGTGCCGGCGGCGGTATGCACCGGGGGAATCATGTTCGCCAGCCACGCCGCCAGGGCCGTGACGGCGAAACCGAAAAAGGCCAGATACAAAAAATGCCGCATCTGGACCATCCCCTTATCCAGCGTGATTTCCCGGGCCGCCTGTTCCATGCGCTCCAGACGTTGCTCGGGAACACGAGTAAACCGGCCGAACCATCCGGCAAGATTTTTCGAACCGAGCATGATCGGCAGCCAGATGAGATAAACGGCGTTGTCGGCAATAACGGCATACCCGTACAGGACGGATTTTTCATCCAGGTTGATCATGCGCGCCACGGCCAGCATATTGCCGGTGCCGCCGATCCAGCTTCCGGCAAGGGTGCCGAACGCCCGCCAGGCCTCGGGATCAAGGCCGGTCTTGACGATGAAGTAAGCGACGGGCGCACCGACCATGACGCCCAGCGTGCCCAGAAGCATGACGAATATGCCCTTACCCATGACCCGGACGGTGGCCATGAGATCGACGTCGAGGAGCATGATAACCAGGAACATCGGCAGCAGGTTGTCGCCCATGAAATCGTAGACGGGCGAGGAGTTGGGAATGATGTCCGTGTTCGACAGCAAAACCGGGATGACATAGATAAATATCAACGGCGGAAAATACTTGAATAATTTCCAGCCGGTTTTTTTCTCGGCCAGAAAGAAAAACGACGTGACCGCAGCCAATACCGCCAGAACACCCGCCGGGCTGCTGATGAGAGATGCTTCCATCGTCGAGGGTCCCTGCGCGAAAGAGTGATTTGACTCAAGAGTACGATATCGGGCCGATCTTGGCAACTTCTTAATGGATTTCACGCGTACAAATACGGTAAGAAGATGCTCATTATCATTGCCGCTGGGCCGGCAATATGGTAGATTCGACGATTCATGGAACAGCAGCACCATAATGTTTCTTTGCGAACGGTTCTCGCCAATCAGGGACCGCTGCTCGCGTATGCGGCCCTGATTTTTGTCGTTTCGTCCATGTCGCGATTGGCGCCGCCCGATATCGGCATCACCTTTTTCGACAAAATCATCCATTGTTTCGAATATGGTCTGTTTTACCTGCTGGCGCTCCGCGCCGCCGGCGGGGCACCGGTCGGCTTTTCCCGGCGGACCGCTTATGCTCTGGCCTTTGTATTGACCGTGATCTACGGGGCTCTCGATGAATACCATCAGTCGTTCGTCCCCGGCCGTGACGCCGACGTGTATGATCTCCTGGCCGATACATGCGGCGCAATACTGGCGGCAGCCGGATATTTCCTCCTCAATCGACGTCCGAAACGTCGTGATGATGCAACAATTAGGCAAGGTTTTGCAGACAATCAAAAATAGCACGATTCTGCCTCGTTTTCGATATTGACATAACAACATAGCGGTATATATTTCATATGGTGTAAAATTTTATCTGCATGGGAACAATCATGCCCCCGTTACTTATCGCCGGGGGCAGCTGGTCAATGAAGAATTCGATCGGAGGCAAATAATGAACAAGAGTATCATTGTCGTATTAGCCCTTATGGTATCGGTGCTGGCCGTTTCGGCGTCGGCACAGATCCAAACGGCCGCGGACCTCGGGCAGTCGCTGCAATTGCAGCCGATGGTTGAAGATCCGGGGGTGCCTGATACGGTTCGGATCGAGACCAAGAGCGTGCCTCTCGGCCAGGAGACTTTTACCGTTGATGCGTACCTGTACAACGATGAGGAATTAGCCGGTATGCAGATTCCGCTGGGGTGGAGTTCATCCGATTTCACAGTCGACAGTATTTCTTTTGTTGGAGGCCGTCTGGCGGGTTATGGCACCAAGCCGGTGGGCATCGATAATGCGAATCAGCGGCTGATTGCGGGTTTTTTGGTTATTACTGAACTATATTTGCAGCCCGGTTCCGGAGTCGTGTTTACTATGTACTGTCGGGCGGCGCCGGGAACAACCGATCAGATTATGACCATCGATTCGGCATTTTATCCGCCGGCGGGGACCATGACATTATCGTTGGCGAGCGCCCAGACGTTTGTCCCGCAATTCGTCGCGGGTACCGTTACCTACGGCAATCCGCCCACGAACCCGACCATCAGTCTTGATCCGACGTCGTTTTCTTTCGAGGCGACCCAGGGCGGGTCCAATCCTCCCTCCCAGGATCTGACGATAACCAACACCGGAGCGGGTACACTCAATTGGACAGCGAGCAAAAACTCCACGTGGCTGACGCTCAATCCTACCTCGGGAACAGGGGGCGCCGACGTCACCGTCTCGGTAGATATAACCGGCCTATCGGCGGCCACGTATCATGATACCATCACGGTATCCGATCCTGCCGCCACCAACGATCCGCAGAAGGTGCCGGTGACGCTGGTAGTGGCCGAACCGCCTCCGACGATTTCCCTGAGCCCGACCAGCTTCAGCTACACGATTACCCAGGGCGACGACCTGGCGAACGATCATTTATTCATCACCAACACCGGCGGCGGCACGTTGAGTTGGACGGCATCGAAACAAACGGCGTGGCTGACATTGAATCCGACCAGCGGCTCGGGTGATGCCGACGTAACGTTGAGTTTCAATGTCGCGGCTCTTTCGCCGGGCACATACTACGATACCATCACCGTTGCGGCCACGGGCGCCACGAATACCCCGCAAAAAGCTCCGGTGACATTGGTGGTGGAGGCGCCTCCGCCGCATATCGTCCTGTCTCCGACCAGCTTCTCCTATACCATTACACAGGGCGATGGTCTTGGCAATGATCAGTTGAGCGTCGCCAATGGCGGTGGGGGAACACTCAACTGGACGGCAGGCAATCTCAGCGCCTGGCTGAGCATCGCTCCCACCAGCGGCGTTGGCGATGATATTGTCGACCTCACGTTCGACGTGGCCGGTCTGACGGCGGGGACATATTATGACACGATAACGGTAGCCGATCCTTCTGCCGATAATTCTCCTCAGAAAACGCCGGTGACACTCGTCGTCGAACCTCCCCCGCCAACCATCGCGGTCGATCCGACGAGTTTCAGCTACGCCATAACCGAGGGCGATAATATCGCCGACGCGCAATTGTCGATCAGCAACACCGGTGGAAGTACCTTGAATTGGACGGTGTCCAACGTGTCCGGATGGTTGACACTCGACCCGACGAGCGGTTCGGGCGACGGTATTGTGACACTATCATTCGCGGTAAGCGGGCTTGCGGCCGGCAACTATTACGATACCATTACCGTTTCCGACCCGGCCGCCACCAATGATCCCGTCACGGTTCCTATAACGGTTACCATCAGCGCCGCTCCGGTGCCGATAATCAGCGTATCGCCGACGTCATTTTCGTTCACGGCCGAAGCGGACGGCGCCAATCCGCCGTCACAGGCGCTGGCGATCAGCAATATCGGCGATGGCACTCTCGAATGGACGGTCACCAAGACGGCCACCTGGCTCAATCTGGATCCGACTTCCGGCAGCGGTGACGGCAGCGTGACGGTGAGTGTCGACATCACCGGGCTGAGCGCTGCGGTCTATTATGATACTATCCAGGTTATCGATCCCAATGCGGGCAATAGCCCGCAGGCGGTTCCGGTTATGCTGACCGTTACCCCCAAGCCGCATATCGTCCTGGCCCCAACCAGCTTTTCCTATTCCATTACCGAAGGCAACGGTCTTGCCGATGATCAACTCGGTGTCGTAAACGGCGGCGGCGGAACGCTCAACTGGACCGCGAGCAATCTGACCGCCTGGTTAAGCATAAATCCCACCAGCGGCGTCGACGATGGCGTCATCGCTCTCACTTTCGACGTGGCCGGTCTGACGGCGGGGACATACTACGACACGATCACGGTAGCCGATCCCGCCGCCGATAATTCTCCGCAGAAGACGCCGGTGACACTCGTTGTCGAATCTCCCCCGCCAACCATCGCGGTCGATCCGACGAGTTTCAGCTACGCCATAACCGAGGGCGATAATATCGCCGACGCGCAATTGTCGATCAGCAACACCGGTGGAAGTACCTTGAATTGGACGGTGTCCAACGTGTCCGGATGGCTGACGCTTGATCCGACCAGCGGTTCGGGCGACGGTATCGTGACATTATCGTTCGCAGTGAGCGGGCTTTCGGCCGGCAATTACTATGATACCATCACCGTTTCCGACCCGGCTGCCACCAATGATCCCGTCACGGTTCCTGTTGCGGTCATCGTTAGTTCTGCCCCGATGCCGATTATCAGCGTGTCGCCGACGTCGCTATCATTCACGGCTGAAACCGGCGGCGCCAATCCGCCCTCGCAGGATCTGGCGATCACCAATATCGGCCAGGGGACGCTGGAATGGACGGTCACCAAGACGGCCGCCTGGCTGAATCTGGATCCGACTTCCGGCAGCGGTGACGGCAGCATGACGGTGAGTGTCGACATCACCGGGCTGAGCGCTGCGGTCTATTATGATACTATCCAGGTTATCGATCCCAATGCGGGCAATAGCCCGCAGGCGGTTCCGGTTATGTTGACCGTTACCCCCAAGCCGATGATTGTCCTCGACCCGACCAGTATCGATCTTTCGACGGCGATCGGCGTCTCCCCGCCGAGCCAGACCATTATCGTTCTCAACGGCGGCGGCGGTGAACTCAACTGGACGGCCTCGAATACCACCGGTTGGATGACACTGAATCCGACCACCGGCGGACCGGGTGATTCCCTCATCACGCTCAGTTTTGATGTTACCGGAATGGCCGACGGCACGTATTACGACACTGTCACGGTCAGCGATCCCAACGCCGACAACAGCCCTCAAACGGTGCCTGTCACATTGACGATTCTGCCGGCTCCGCCGGAGATTACTCTCGATCCGACTTTGATTGAACTTTCCGCGGTCGAAGGCGCTGCTATCCCCGATGAGCAAATCACCGTCACCAATACCGGCGGCGGAACGCTGAACTGGACCGCTTCAAATAAGACCGGATGGATTTCGCTGGATCCGACCAGTGGCGCGGGTGACGGCGTCATCACGCTAAGTTTCGACATCACCGGCATGGGACCGGGCGCGTATATTGACACCATTAGCGTCGTCGATCCTGCCGCGACCAATAGCCCGCAGGCATGTGTTGTGGAGTTGACGGTCACCGAAGCTCTGCCCGATGCGGATACTGTTTATGTCGAAACCGTGGGAGCCGCGGCGGGTCAGCAAGTCATGGTCGGCGTGAATTACGTTAATTTCACGACCACGTATAGGTTCACGCTGCCGCTGTCGTTTGATCCGACCGATGTTGTCTGCGATTCGGTCTCATTTGCCGGGACGCGTATTGTTATCCCCGACGAGAGTTATATCGCCATCGACAGCGTCAACGGCACGATCCTTATCCAGGGTTTGACGATGGGCGGCCCGATTCTCGAGGCCGGCTCTGGCTTGATTGCCAAAATGTTCTTTACTGTTGATGCCGATGCCGCCGCGCAGTTCGTGACGATCGACACGGCCTTCATCGCGCCCTCGGGAAACTTCTCATTTGAGGACTCGACCACAGCCAAGAAGACCGAATTCTTCGCGGGCGGTATCGAAATCACGGCCGCGCCGTGCTTCAGCTTCCCGACCGATACCGTGACGTTCGATATCGATTATGGCGGCATCGTCCCGTCGATCAGCTTCCCGGTAACCAATACCTGCGGCGGCGTGCTGGAATGGACCGTGAGCGTCGCTGACGACTGGGCGATCGTGACGCCGACATCCGGTGTGCAGGACGATCAGGTCACGTTCACGGTCGATACCACCGGCCTTACGCCGGGAACGTATGTGACGACGGCGATGTTTGAGTCCAACGGCACCGGGACACCCTATGTGGTGGTGATTGTCTTGAATCTTGGGATGGTGCTACCGGGTCCGGAGATAACCGTGACGCCGGAAATTCTGGATCTCGGCGATATTTGCCAGGGCGATACCGCCAACGGCTCGTTTACCATCACCAACAGCGGCGGCGGCGATCTCGAATGGCATGCCGACGCCTTGGATCCGGTGACGCTATCGGCCAATTCCGGCACGGCGCCGTCGACCGTCTCCGTAAATATCCCGACCGGCGGGCTCGACTACGGTCAGCATACCTTCGAAATTTCGATCACTTCGGCCGAGGCGTCCAATTCGCCCCAGATCGTCTCTGCCAAACTGACGGTAGTCAACTGCGGTGAATGTTCATTCGACATCGCCGATGTCGACGGACCGCAATTGCAAGCCGTGCCGGTTCCCGTTTACGCGTTTGGAATCGAAAACGCGGCCGGTGTGCAGTTCAATATTTCCTATGACGCCGACATTGTCGTCCCCGACTCGGTGACATCGACCTACATGGACGGTCCGACCATCGGATTCGCCAACGGTCAGGTTCACTATGTATGGGACGATATATTCAATCCCATTACCGTTCCGGACGGCGAGCCGATCATCACGCTCTGGTTCACGGTGGTTGGCGATATCGGCCAAGTGGATTGCTTCAGTTGGACGGGCCTCAACGAGGTGACCGGTCTGGACGGCATCCCGTTTGAGGGATTGAGTTATTGCGGCGGCTGTCTGACGGTCGTGGAGCCGTATTTCGACCTGTACGGCAACGTCACGTATTATGACATGACCAAGCCGGTTTCCGGAGTCGCAGTCGATCTGACCGGCGACGCCGCCGCGACGGCCTACACCGACGATCACGGCGATTATGCCGTTACCGACCTGTTGGCCGGCAATTACCTGCTGACGCCGTCGCGTTTCGAAGACGATCCGGGCGTTTCGGTCGACGATGCCGTCAAGATTCGGCGACATATCGCATATGTGGAAGTGTTCGACTCGCCCTATAAATTGATTGCGGCCGATATCAACCTCAACGGCGCAGTCACGGTTTCCGACGTTGTTCTCATCCGTCGATACCTTGCGGAACTCGATGATCTTCCCAGCGGCAACTGGCGGTTTGTCGACGCGGCCTTCCCGATCACGATGGATAACTGGATGTCGGCGCCGGGCAATATCGACGCCACCATCACCAACAGCGATCTGACCGATCTCGATTTCGTGGCGGTTCGCATGGGTGACGTCAACAACACCTGGGGTTCCCCCAAATCCCTGGCCCGAACGAACACACCTGCCATCGAGCTGACCATTCCTGACCTGATCGGAACGCCGGCGGAAGATCACATCATTCCTGTCCTCGTGAACGGCTTTGGGGGAGTGGCCGGCGTGGAGATTCATATCACGTTCGATCCAACAAAAATGAGCGTTGAAGGAATTACCTCCGCATATCTGAGCGACCCGACTGTCAACGCCGTCGACGGACGGGTCCATCTGGTCTGGGATAATTTCGAGAATCCGGTGACCCTCCAGGATGGTGATTCACTGATGCTCATCCACTGCCATATCATGCCTGATGCCGTCGGTGACATCCCGCTGGAATTCATGGCCACCTGCGAACTGGTCGACGATATCGGGGATCCGTATTCCACCATCCTCAACAACGGCAAGATGGTGCTGACCCCGACCGACGTCGATGATACCGAAAACGGCCTGCCGATGACGTTCAGTCTCAAGCAGAACTACCCGAACCCGTTCAATCCGTCGACGACGGTTTCATATACCGTGGATCATGCCATGTCGCTGACGTTTGAAGTGTTCAATGTGTCCGGACAGTTGGTTGATCGGCGCGACTTGGGGCGCAAATCGCCCGGCGCGTATTCGTTCGTTTATCATGCCGGCAACCTGCCCAGCGGCGTGTATACCTACCGCCTGACCGGCGACGGCGTCAGTCTGTCCAAGCAGATGATGCTGATTAAATAGCGCGATCAATCAGCAATCATCTTACTATTATAAAAGCCCGCCTCACCGGCGGGCTTTTTTATGGGCATGATAAATCAGGGGAATTGGTATTCGTCGTGCGATCATACCGTGCCCGGCGTCATCCCGGCCGGCATGCGGTTGAGGGCTGTCAATTCATGGTTTCCGATTGGCGCTTCTGTCATCGGAATTCCGGTATTGAATTTTCGACTTATTGATGTCAATCGTTCGGGCACGAAGTCCGTTCGGGCGTCGCGCCAACCGGCGGCAGTCGAACGATGTTTAGTGGAATCGCCTCTTGAGAAAGCGCGTTTGGTCAATTGCGAACGATTCGAAAAATCAACGAAATTGCCGCTTGACAGGGACGCGATTATAAATATATTCCGGCAATCGGTCGATAGAGATCGATGTGGCGATAGCGCCGTGAACGTATTTTGGGCAGATGTTGTTTTGGCGGTCGGCGTTGTTGAGGCGGTAGTATCGCCCGAAAACATATCCAGTATCGGATTTTACGGCCGATGCGGTTGAAGATACTGGGGGATCGTCCAACGGCAGGACATGCGGCTCTGGACCGTAGAATCGGGGTTCGAATCCCTGTCCCCCAGCCAAATGACATGGCTTGACGAATCATCCCCTGATTCGTCTTTTTCTTTGTCGGCTTTTGCCTTCGTAACCGCTAGCATATCAAAAGGTTTTCTGTAAGTGGGGGTAAGGACTCCGTTACCAAAGGCACAACCCACAAGTGAAAAATCAAGAAGTCTCCTCTTTTCATCCATTGGTTGGATCATAAATAAATCATAAGCGTTTCGCGAGAGTTCAATGATCTTTATTCCCGAGTCCAATAAAGTCGCTTGGTCCGGCCGTATCGTGGCGATTCAGCCGCGCATTCGCCTCATGCGGTCCTTCGATCAGCATCATCACGGCTATCAAGGCCATGTGCTCCGTCTGGACGGCACGTGCGGTGATGAAACTGCGAATTTCCTGACAGCTGTCGGGAAGATGGTAGAAAGCCGTTTGCCACCCGATACGAGGCTTTGTCGGCTAATTGACTGCGTTGTAGCGTCAGAAAATCGTTCACGATGAGATGCAAGTTCTTTTCTTGCGAGGTGAGTCAAAGGTTCGCCCAGATCTCCGTATCAGTACTCATTTCTTATTGCAGCATATGCATTCCCCGGGAGAAGGCTTGTGTAAATTCTTGTGTGTAAATTTTGGGTGATTTTGGCTAAATAAAACGGGCATATCCAATTGAGAACTTTTAAGAGGAGGATATGCCCATGC
>CAZJWR010000047.1:0-29610 GCA_964549765.1 uncultured Ignavibacteriales bacterium | reverse complement strand
ATATTTGGTAGCCCTACGGGGAATCGAACCCCGGTTTGATGGCTGAGAACCACCCGTCCTAGTCCACTAGACGATACCGCCGAAATTTAGAGCCCGGAACAAGTCCGGGCTTCCCCCTAATGCAGAGTTCACACACCATTAACCACAATAGAGGGTACCAATAATATAGAATGAAACCGGCCCATGTCAACTAACATATTAATCCGAATATATGAATTTTCCGATAAATCGACAAAATTTCTACCCATTTAAGAATTGATAGGACAATGACTTACAAAACTTTAAAATATCGGATCGGTCAACCGAATGGGCTCTCAAATGTTACCGCGAAAGCAAATTTCCGCCTGCCGTGCCCGCCTGTGGCAGCCCATTTCGGCACCCTCTGTCGAACAGCCGCCCAGGGCAAATTCAGCGAAAATCTCCTTGATATCTTCATGCGATTCCGTAATATATAGCGATTGCATAACCTCCGGACGCTCGATTCCCGGAATCCGGGCCGCAGAATCGCGGTTCTTTGTTATTGTCTGACGCGCAACCGGTTACGAAAGAACGACGGATTTGAAAAAAGAAATCATCATCGGGACCAGAGGCTCCGAGCTCGCACTGTGGCAGGCCGAATTCATTCGCGCCAAACTAATTGAGATAACGTCCCGTCCGGTTATTTTCGAGATCATCAAAACCAAGGGCGACAAAATCGACCATCTGTCGTTCGACAAGATGGAAGGCAAGGGATTTTTCACCAAGGAAATCGAGGACGCCCTGCTATCCGGATCGATCGATCTCGCTGTCCATTCCCTCAAAGATCTGATGACCACCATGCCGCGGGGGCTGGCTCTCGGCGCCGTCGGTTTCCGCGAGGACAGCCGCGAGGCGATTCTCATCCGAAAAGAATCCCATGATCCGGCTCGCCCTTTGGACATCAAAAAGGGTGGCGTCATCGGGAGTTCATCGGTGCGCCGCCAATGTCAGATTGCAGCCAAATCGCCCGATCTGATGCTCAAGGACCTGCGCGGAAACGTGCCCACCCGGGTGCGGAAGCTCCGCGAACACCAGTACGATGCCATCGTGCTCGCATACGCCGGACTCAAGCGCCTTGACCTCGACCTTTCCGATCTCGAAGTCAAGTTACAGGATAAAAGCGCATTTTTGCCCGCGCCCGGACAGGGAATATTGGGCATCCAGATACGGGAGGACGATAAAGACATAAGCGGAATCGTCGCGAAGCTCGACGATCCCGGTGCCAGAACCCAGGCTCGCCTTGAACGAGGCCTTCTGGGGCGGTTCGAGGGTGGCTGTCAGTTGCCGCTGGGAGCGTATTCTGATATTTCGGACGGGAAGTACACCCTGGCGGCGGTGCTGGGCGAGCAGGCGGGCAAAAAGTGGAGCGGCCTGAGGCGCGCGTCGGTAACCGGGAGCAATATCGACGAGATCGTCGAGGAAACGTATAAGAAATTGACGGCTTGATTCGACAGAAAGCAGTACATCAGGGCGGTCGCCGTCACCGGCCCTGGGAGGACAATGATGAGCGAAATTTTCTACCGTCCGCGGCGAAAACGCCGCAATGAAAACATCCGCGACATGGTCGCCGAGACGAAAATCAATGCCGACGGTCTGATTCAGCCCTATTTCGTGTGCGAAGGCGAAAACACCAAAGACGAAATCCAGTCGATGCCCGGCATTTATCGGGAATCTCCCGATTCGCTGGTAAAGACCATAGAGGACGATTTCAAACTCGGTATCCGGCGGATAATGCTGTTCGGCATCCCCGATACCAAGGACGCCGAGGCGTCATCGGCTGTCGGGGAAAATTCGGTTATCCCCAAAGCGGTGCGGATGCTTAAAGACAAATTCGGCGATGATTTGTTCGTTTCCGCCGACGTTTGCCTGTGTGCCTACACCGACAGCGGCCACTGCGGCCTTATCAAGAATGATCGCGTTGACAACGATTCGACCCTGCCGGTTCTGGCCGATATGGCCCTGTCGTTGGCCGACGCCGGATGCGATTGCCTGGGGCCGTCGGATATGATGGACGGCCGGGTCGGGATGATCCGCGAAGCGCTCGAACACAACGGCTTCACCGATACGCTCATCATGGCTTACACCGCCAAATATGCATCGGTCTATTACGGCCCCTTCCGCGATGCCTGCGAATCGGCGCCGGGCAAAGGCGACCGTCGCGGTTACCAGATGGACTATCGCAACCGGCGCGAAGCTCTTTCGGAGTTGCAGCTCGATATCGAAGAAGGCGCCGACATCGTCATGGTCAAACCGGCCCTGGCCTATCTCGATATCATCGCCGATTTCCGCGACGCTACGCAGTTACCGATAGCCGCCTACAATGTTTCTGGAGAATACACCGCGGTAAAACTGATGGTGAAAGAAAATATCGCCGACGAAAAATCGCTGGTGCTCGAAAATCTGACGGCCATCACCCGAGCCGGAGCCGACATTATTCTCACCTATCATCTGCGCGATATCCTGAAAGGAGACTGGCTTGCCTGATCAGTCGGTCTTCGCGTCCGTGTTCGCCTGCCTCCATGAATCGATAACGAGGAGCCGTTATGCCTCAGTTTGA
The DNA here is from genome assembly GCA_964549765.1 of uncultured Ignavibacteriales bacterium. GTDB lineage: Bacteria > Zixibacteria > MSB-5A5 > GN15 > JAAZOE01 > CAZJWR01. Next base: position 27,035 of record CAZJWR010000047.1, on the reverse strand, counting down.
TTTTATCAGCGCCGCCTACGGCAGACCTCATCCTCGCGTCCCGGTTTGGATTATGCGTCAGGCCGGTCGGTATCTTCCTGAATACCGGGCTGTCCGCGAGAAAGTATCGTTTGCCGAACTGTGCCGTTCGCCCGAACTCATCGCCAAGGTCACCAAACAGCCGGTCGATATTTTCGGTATGGACGCCGCCATTATCTTCTCGGATATTCTCCTGCCGCTGGAACCGATGGGGATCAAGATAGACTATGAAAACGGCGGTCCCGCGCTGTCGCCCGTTGTGAGGAATCCCGAGGATTTCAGCCAGTTCGAATGGTATGATCCGTCGGATGAGATGGCTTATGTGCTGGCCGGTATTCGTGAAACCAAGAAGCAATTGGGCGACGTCGCGCCCCTGATCGGATTCTGCGGCTCACCGTTCACATTAGCATGCTATATGATTGAAGGTGGCGGTTCGTGGCGATTCTCCGAAATCAAAAAATTCCTCTACAACTTTCCCTCTGAAACGACCCGGCTCTTATCATACCTGGCCGAACTCAGCGGCCGGTATCTCAAGGCGCAGATTAACGCCGGGGTTGATGCCGTGCAGGTTTTCGATTCGTGGGGCGGCATTTTGCCCCCGGACTTATATCGCGAATTTTCGCTGGCCCACATCCGGGCCGTCTTCGATATATGCAAAACCGAGAATGTCCCGCGCATTCTCTATCTCAATAATTCCGCTCCGTATCTGAAGCTGCTGGCCGAACTCGATTGCGAGGTCGTCTCGGTCGATTGGCGCACCGATTTGGCCGATGCGATGACGATCCTCGACGGCAAAGCCGTCCAGGGAAACCTCGATCCGCACGCCCTGTTCGGCCCGCCCGAAATGGTTTTCAAGCAGACGGTCGGGATTCTCGAATCGACGGCGGGGAAGGACAATTTCATTTTCAATCTCGGCCACGGCATTCTGCCCGAAACGCCGGTGGAAAACGTGAAAATGCTGGTCGATACCGTGCATGCCTTCCGGTGGGAGGAAAAACCGGCGGGGATGAATCGCCGCAAGCTGTGATTCCGGCGCAATTTTGCTATTGAAAAGCGGCATAAATATCGTTTATTTGGACTTGCCTTCCGCCCATCAGGCGGATCGCCAAGCAGAGGATAGATGAAGCTGCAGTCACGACGAGTCCGACACAGGCGAAGACACACGGCCGATCCGGCCGACGACGTTCCGCTATCCGTTCCGGGCGGGTTCCGGCGATGATAGAGGAACTCAACGCCAACGCCCGGGTCTTGAGAACTCCCGGAAAACAAATCGATTTCGGTGAGGAAAAATGGGGCGTGCTGTTTCTCAACATGGGCGGGCCGGAAACCGCCGACCGGGTCAAGGAATATCTGTATAATATTTTTTCCGATCCGGCTATCATCAAGCTCCCGCTGTCGCCGATATTGCAGAAACCGCTGGCCAAGCTCATCGCTTCCCGTCGCGCGCCCAAAGTCACCAAGCGCTATCAGATCATCGGCGGCGGATCGCCGTTGCTGAAGTGGACGCGCCTGACGGCGTCCAACGTCAAACGGGAACTGTCGAAAAAATATCCCGATGTCGAGGTCTTCGTCGGCATGCGCTACACCGAACCGTATATCCACGAGGAATTGGACGCGGCCGTCGGGGAGGGATGCCGGCACGTGGTTGTCGTGTCCATGTACCCGCAGTACTGCCGCGCCACCACCGGCACCGCCCTTGAAGAGGTGCTCGAATGGATCGAGGATACCGAGGCCGATATCACTCTGTCTGTCATTGACGACTGGCACGGCCGGCCGGCCTATATCGAATTATTGCGCCAGCGTATCGACGCTGCGTTCGAGCAGTTCGACAAGGCCGCGACACCCAAAGTGATATTCTCCGCTCACGCTGTTCCTCAGAAGCTGGTTGCTTCGGGTGATCCGTACTTCGCGCGCATAATGGAAACGGCGGCGCTGGCCGGGGACGGCTATGATTACCTCGTGACCTTTCAATCGCGCACCGGCCCGGTCTCGTGGGTCGGCCCCGATACCCTCAAGACTGTCCGCAGCCTGGCCCGCAAGGGCGTCACCGATATGATCATCGTCCCCATCAGTTTCGTGTCGGATCATATCGAAACTCTTTATGAGATCGATATCGAACTGAAAGAGGCGGCGCTTAGGGCCGGGGTCAAAAATTTCGTCCGGATCGAATCTTTCAACGACGATCCCCGGTTCGGCGATATGCTGGCCGATCTCATCGAAGAAAAGATTTCATCCGAGTAGATTTCCCATAATGAAGCGTATTGCCATCATCGGCGGCGGCATTTCCGGACTCTCCGCCCTGCATTTCGTCCAAACGCGTCACGGCGACACTTGCCAGGCGGTGCTGTACGAACAGGATTCCCGACTGGGCGGCACCATCGGCACCGATCGCATCAACGGATTCATTTCCGACTGGGGCCCCAACGGATTTCTGGACAAAGTCCCGCTGACGCTTCAGATGATCCATGAACTCGGCGCCGACGGCCGCCTCGATCCCTCCCGGAGCACTTCCGGCAAACGGTTTATTTATCGTAACCATCGTTTGCATGAAATATCGCCGTCGCCGGCGGCTTTTCTCCGGTCGCCGCTCCTGTCGCTCAAAGGGCGCCTGCGTATCGTCCGCGAACCGTTCATCAAGACGCCCCGTGCCGACGACGATGAATCCGTGTTCGAGTTCGCCGTCCGCCGCATCGGCCGCGAGGCCGCCGAGACACTCATCGTGCCGATGGTATCCGGCATTTTCGGCGGCGACGCCCATGAGTTGTCGTTGAAGTCATGCTTCCCCGTCATGCGTGAAATGGAGGACGAATACGGATCGCTGTTCAAGGCCCTTATAAGACGCCGAAAAGCAGCGAAAAAAAGCGGCGGCGATTCCGGCGGGCCGGCCGGGCCGGGAGGACGGCTGACCTCATTCAAAGACGGCCTGCACACATTGATCGAAGTCTTTGCCGAAACGTATCGCGATGAGATCCTCACGAATCATCCGATCCAACGCGTCGTCAAGGATGCCGGAAAATACCGCCTTGTCGGGGATTCCGGCGAAACCGAACCGTTCGACGCCGTCATCTGCGCCGCGCCGGCCTATGCCGCCGCGCCGATGGTGAGTGGGCTCGATACGGAACTGGCCGATGTCCTCGATGGCATTCCCTATGCGTCCATCGCCGTCGTCAGCCTGGGCTTCACGCGGGAGGCAGTCGGCTGCGACCTGGACGGATTCGGATTTCTGATCCCGCGCCGCGAAGACGTCCGTATTCTCGGCAGTATCTGGACGTCGTCGATTTTCACCGGGCGCGCCCCCGACGGGATGGTGCTGATGCGGACCATGATCGGCGGCGCCACCGACCCGGGTGCGGCGGCGCTTTCCGATGGCGCTCTTCTGGATGTTGTCACGGGTGAACTCAAGCCTATCCTAAACATCACAGATGTCCCGGCGTATGTGCGGATATATAAGTATGAACGCGGCATCCCGCAATTCGTCGTCGGTCATCCGGCGCGCATGAAGCGTATGGACGATATTCTGATGAATCATCCCGGTCTGTATTTCACCGGCAATGCCTATCAAGGCGTCGGGTTGAATGAATGTGTCTTGCGTTCGGATAAAGTCGTGCGGGAATTGGCCGCCTATCTCAAACTGAATATATCCTGAGTGGCCTCATCGACATTCAATCATCTCCCGATTTCATTCCCGGTCAGAGCATGCCGCTTCCGCTGAAACCCTGAGAAGGTAACGAAAAAGGTCCAGTGGGCCTTTACTTTTGCGACGGATCGTATATATTCCGTACCAAGTCTGGAGGATACCAATATGTCGGATATGAAGCAGAGACTCGAGATTCCCGTCGACAAATTACAGTACCTGCTCGACGAAGGCAAGTACCCCGAAAACGCTTTCCAAAATATCGATCCATGTTGCGGCATCATCGGTCAGGACCGCGCCCTATCGGCCGTCGAATTGGGCCTGGATATCCATTCGAACGGGTACAACATTTTCGTCACCGGCTCTCCCGGAACCGGCCGGACGACTGCTGTCAAATTGCTGCTGGAGGAGGCCCGCGGCAAGGAAGAAAAGCCGCAGCTGACCGACGTCGGCGTTGTCAATAATTTCAAGGCGACCGAATCGCCCCGCATCCTGTATTTCAAAGCCGGGGAGGGGCGCGCATTCAAAAAGGCGATGTCGTACCTGATCGAATCACTGCGCACCGTCATCCCCAAAATTTTTTCCGGAGAGAACTATCGCGAACGCCGTGATCGCATCATCAAGGAGTTCGAAACGCGCCAGAAAGACCTGTTCAAGGAATTTGAAAAAAAGTTGAAGGAGCACGGATTCGTCATCGTCCAGCTCCAGTATGGCCCGGCCGTTCGGCCCGATCTCCAGCCGCTCATCAACGACGAACCTGTGCCCATGGGGCAATTGGAGAAGAATGTCGAAGAGGGCAAGACGTCGGCAGAGGATTACGAACGGATGAAACGAGATTACGACGAGCTGTACAAGGAGATGCAAGCGACATCCAGCACCAGCAAGAGGATTTCGGCCGATCTGGAGAATGAACTCAGCCGGCTGGATATGTCCATGGTTGTGCCGCTCATCAACGACAAAATAGAAACCCTCAAGAATATCTATGATGACGAAAAGACGCAGGAGTATTTGGACCAGGTGGCCCAGGTTTTGACGGATAATCTCGGAATATTCCGGGGATCGGACGACGACGGCAATCATCTCGAAGGCCCCAACCGGTCGCGGGCATTCTTCACCCAGTTCACGGTAAATCTGCTCGTGGACAATGCCGATGCGAAGGAACGACCGATCGTCGTCGAGGATTTCCCCACGTATAAAAATCTTTTCGGTTCGATCGAGCGTCTCTTCGATCCCGCCACCGGCTGGCACACCGATTTCACCCGCATTCGGGGCGGCTCCATCCTCAAGGCCAACGGCGGATACCTGGTGATTCACGCCGTCGATCTTTTTCAGGAGCCATATGTCTGGCCGACGTTGAAACGGACCTTACGGTCGGGTGAATTGCGCGTCGCCAGCGTCGATCCCTTTCAATGGGGCGGCACCGGCATCAAGCCCGATCCCATCGCGCTCGACGTCAAAGTCGTGCTGATCGGCGACCCCCGCGTGTATGAGATTCTCTACCGCGCCGACGACGAATTCAAGAAGATATTCAAGATCAAGGCCGAATTCGATAACGTCATGAAGAACGACGAGACCGGCGTCGGCCAGTATTCGCAGTTTATCAAGAAAATTTCGGACGAGGACAAACTGCTGCCGTTCGACAACACCGGCCTGGCGGCGGTGGTGGAATACGGCGTCAAACTCTCGGGCCGCAAGGACCGCCTCTCGACCAGATTCACCGGGATCGCCGATTTGATACGGGAATCAGCCTGGCTGGCGCAGAAGGAACAGAAACGAACCGTCGACCGCGACATCGTCCGGCGCACCGAGATCATGCAGAAAAACCGCGTCAACCTGATCGAAACCAAGATACAGGATCTCTACGAACGCGATTTGTATCTTATCGATGTCAGCGGATACACGGTCGGACAGATCAACGGTCTGTCGGTGTACGATCTCGGTGAATATAGTTTCGGGCGTCCCACCCGCATCACCGCATCATTGTCCCCCGGCGCCGACGGCGTCATCAATATCGAACGCGAGGCGGCCATGTCGGGAAACATCTACAACAAGGGCGTCCTCATCCTGAGCGGCTTTATGCGCAACCGGTTCGGGCGGCGCCGGCCGCTGGTGTTCTCCGCATCTCTCTGCTTCGAACAATCATACTCCGGCGTCGACGGCGATTCGGCCTCGTCAACGGAAGTGTATGCATTGTTGTCGGCCCTGTCGGGCAAACCGATCAACCAGGCCCTGGCCGTCACCGGATCGGTCAACCAGAAGGGCGAGGTGCAGCCCATCGGCGGCGTCAATCAGAAGATCGAGGGATACTTCGACGTGTGCATGATCAACGGCCTGACCGGCGAACAGGGCGTGCTCATTCCCAAACAAAACCTGCCGGATTTGATGCTCAAACAGGAAGTCATCGATGCCGTCAATGACGGTAAATTCCATCTCTATTCGGTCTCCCACATCGACGAAGGGCTAGAACTGCTGACCGGCGTGCCGGCGGGGGAGATGAGCGACGACGGCTCCTTCCCCGAGGGAACGATCAATTATCTGGCTGATCGGAAGCTGGGCGAACTGGCCGATATCTGGCGGGATTATATCGGATACAAAGCCCGGTAGATCGGCCAGTCACGACAATACATGCATGATCATCGAACTTGACGCCTATCGATGATCATGCATGTGACCCCGCTCATCACCACCATCGACAGCATAAAAAATGTATCATGTTGCATCATAAATGCGTATTGTATGCAGTACTATGAACGTTTTGGATGATGAGGTTATGCGATGATGCCGAGGGAAAATGTCGCGTCGAGAGTGTTTTTTCTGTTGACATCGACGGGAAATTTGCCTTTTTTCGGCTAGAGACAGAGAGTTCACACACCATTAACCATGATTGCAGTTCACCACACAAACTGTGATCGCATGTAGGAGAGTTTCTCGTGAAAAAAACCACCAGACGGAAAACCGCTTCCGCCAAGAAGCGTCCGGTGAAAAGGGCGACCAAACCGTCGTCGCGCCGGACTATGCGCATGGGCGCATCCAAGCGGACGTCGGCCAAGCCGGTGCGCAAAACCAAAAGAGCGCGCGGCAAAGGCGGTAAAGAGTGGACGGCTGCGGAAGTGAAGTATCTGCGGACGTCGTACAAGAACACGCCGACGAACAGCATCGCCGACAAGTTGAATCGTACGCTCAGTTCGGTCCGTTCGAAAGCGGTGGCGCTGTCGCTTAAGAAGGCAGCCCCGAGAAAAGCCGCTCCCAAGCGGATCACGACGCGCAGAAAAACCCGCTGGTAATCGTTCTGCGCCCCACAGAATCCTTACCAAAAAGGCCCGCAACATGTGCGGGCCTTTTTGCATAACGAATGTCCTTTATCCGAAACCAAGTTAGAACGTTGCCCCCAGCGAGAAATAACTCTTGGTGTGGGGAGCCACGGTATGATAATCGGTACGCCAGGCCAGATCGTATCGCAGAATCAAAAAGCCCAGATTAGCCTGTGTGCCGAATCCGAATCCCGACTTGATGCCCAGAAGCCGCGAACCCCCCTTTGACGTCGCGCCTTTGAAGTCGTCGTTCTTGCTCCAGGCGGCGCCGATGTCGAGGAAGATGGAACCGGTGACATATCCCAGCCCCAGCTTGAGCGGAAAATGCATCTGGAAATAGTCGATGAAGGGGAAACGGAATTCCAGGTTGGATACGGCATACCGCGTCCCGGCCAATTCATAGTAATCGTATCCGCGAAGCGGCGTGACCACGCTGGAAAAATAGAGATTCTTGACCTCATATACGTCGTTGCCGACGCTGATCGTGCCGATCTTGTTGGTGCTGCCGCCGAGATAATACGTCTTGGGATCGCCGCCGTCACTGTATCCGCCGGAACCGCGCCAAGCCAGCGAGAATGACCGCCCGATGCGGAAGTATTGACGGTAATCGAATTCGTACGCGACGTAGTCAATCGCTTCGTCGCCGAAAACCGGTGTCGCGCCCTCAACCGCCAAACGGAAACGCCGCCCGCTCATCGGCCCGGTGATGCCCCACAAAACCGTATCATGAATCCAACTCAGAGTCCCGAGGGATACCCGGACGTTGCGATTGTTGACCAAAAGCGACGGATCATCATAAAATTTGCGGTCGATAAAGAACGTCCCGCCGTTGAGCTCGAACCGGGTGAATCTCGATCGCGGCCAGGAGATGTTGCCCAGGACGCCGTAGAAACGATCCGAGAAGAGATTGTCGCTGGCGTTGATGTAATAATTCTTGGTATGGAACAATCCGACGCCGAAATCGACCCGCAGCTTGTTGTAGTAGTAGAATACCTGGATGTTGGATTGATCGATGGTATTGACCAGGTCGGTGGCGATGATGATATGCTGATTTCCGAGATAATCGGAAAACGCGAATACCGATTGCCCCCGAAAACCGAAGAAGGAGTCGTACTGTAACCCTCCGGCGATGATATCAGGAGTGAATTTGGTCTTATATGGCCGCACCTTGTATTCGCCGTTGGGCAGTCTATTATCGAGCGTATCGTTGGCCAGGCTGTCTACCGCCTGCCTTCGATGATGCACCCCGCCCTCCTCCGTGGTGAGGTCGCCTTCCTCGGCGAACACCGATTCACTGTCGACCGGAGCGTTGTACACATACCGGTCATCTTCACCGTCCGCGTTTGTCTTAGCCGTAGCCGTATCACTCACGGCAGCCGTATCGGATGCCGCTTCGCCCGTCTGTTGCACCATCGCCGTAGTATCGGCGGCGGTAGTATCCGCCTCTGATGTCGGCGCCGGTGTTTCCTTGTTCGGGTATTCCGGCCTGTTCCACAACGGCCGCGCTCCCGAACCGATCATGGGAAAATCCGGATCACACCGCGGCAGATTGGCCGACAATACACTGTCGGACGTCGCCTCGGAATCGATCTCTCGCGGCTCACCCAGTCGCGCCCAATCATACTTCGTATCGTATTTGCCGAGCGCGAAATCGGTCGGCGTCAGGACACCGTTCGTGCCCTGCGGTTTTAGATCCTTAATCAGATAAATGTCGTAGCCGCCTTTGAGAAAGGTCGAGAAGGCGATCATATCGCCGTCCGGCGACCACGTCGGCGATTTGGCCTCGGTGATGATATCGGTGACCGGCAGCACGCGGGCGGAATCGATATAGCAAATAAAGATATTGTTGATACCGTTGCGGCTCGATACAAATGCCAGCCGGTCGCCCTCGGGCGATACCGACGGCTCCGTGTTCGATCCCGGTCCCACGTCGAGCGGCGTCACCTCGGCGGTGATGACATCCATTTCATGAAGATTGTATGTCCCGAGTATGAACTGGCCGGTGTCGATGACATCCGGATTGTCGGGATGCGGTCGATCCGATGCGAACACGATATGCGTCCCGTCGGGAAACCAGCTTACGTCGACGTCGTCGTACCGATCGGCCGTCAGTTGCGTGAGGCTGTCGGTTGAGATCGTATAGACATATAGATTCCGCTGCGGCCCGGCCAGGGCCGTAAAGGCTATTTTGTCGCCGGTCGGCGACCAGGCCGGGGAGATGATCGATTTGAGTCCGAACTTTTTACGGAGGTAGATGTCTTTGTCCTCGAGGTGCAGAAAATTCAGGGCGTCCTCGCCGCCCGACTTGGCGACAAACACCAGGTCCTTGCCGTCCGGTGAAAACGACATTCCCGACGTGTACCAGTGCAGCGATTCGAGGTCGGAGCTGCGCTCGCCTTTGACCAGCCGCGCGAGCACCCGTCCGTCGATGGCCGATATCAGGTAAATTTCGGCGTATCCGGATCGGTTGGAGAACATGGCGATCTGCTGCCCGGTGGGGGAAAAGACCGGCTTTTCGTTGTAGTTCGAACCGTCCTTTTCGTGATTGGTGAGCTGTTTGGCGATATCGCCCGGCTCTTCGCGGGTCGAAATATCGGGCCAGTACCGTTTCTTCATCTCCATCGCGAATTTTTCGTACAGCTTTTCCGAATTCATGCCGATGGTCGATTGCAGCGCCTTATCCATGGTCGTCAGGTTTTTGGCGCGATGCAGAATCTCGCTGACCTTGTCGATGCCGTACGTGTCGACGAGATATTTAACCATCGCAAATCCTTCGCTGTAGGCCAGAAATCCCATCATGCCCGGCGGGCGCAGATAGCTGTTGATGGTAGCGTCGCGAACCATCATGTCGGCGTCGATGGTCCAGCCGCCGTTGGATGAATACTCCGCGAATCCCTCAGCAAACCACAACGGCTGTGTGAAAAGCTGGCGGCGGGACAGCAATGATTTGAAAAATTGGCCGTACAGGAGATCATAGATCACGGCGTGGGTCAGTTCATGATGCAGAAGATGGCGGAATTCCTCGTACGAGCCCATGAAATGTACGACCATGCGATTTTTGAAAACCTCGGTGAAGCCCTGCGTCCCCTCGCTTAACGCGTCCCAGATGATATTGGTCTGGAGGAAATCATTCTGCGAATTATAGACGAAAACCGGAATCCGTCGTCCGACGTAGTATTTCAATTGTTCGGTGACAATCGAATAGGCGTGTTCCAGCTCGTCGGCGCTGAAGAGGGCCAGGTCGTAGGCATTGTCATAGAAGTAAATATCGAAATGCTCGGTCTGAATGTATTCCCAATCGAATTGTCGATATTGAACTTTGTTTTTTCCGAAAACGGTTTCCTGGGCCGAGCCCGACGCCGCCAAAACAATCAGCATCAACCCGGCGATCATCAGGATTTTCTTCATATTGTACTCCCTATCGATCAGGCGGTCATTCTCTTTATATCGGCTCCCAGCGCCGAAAGCTTTTCCTCCAGCCTGACGTAGCCGCGGTCTATATGATAGACGCGCAGAACCTCGGTTTTGCCCACTGCCGCCAGACCCGCGATCACCAGACCCGCCCCGGCCCGGATATCCGACGTCATAACCGACGCCCCGTCCAACCGTTTAACGCCGTTGATAGTCGCTTCGTTGGCGGCCACGGAAATATCCGCCCCCAGCCGGCGAAGCTCCATGACATGGGTAAATCGCTTTTCAAAGACCGTTTCTCGGATTCTGCTGATGCCCTGCGCCGACGACACAAGCGCCATGATACAGGCCTGCAGATCGGTGGGGAAACCGGGATAGGGAAACGTCACCACGTCCACCGGCGATATTTTCTTCGATCCCCGGACCTTAATCCCCCGGGTCGATATCGAAATCTCGCCGCCGGCTTCGCCTATTTTTTTCAACACCAGTTCGAGGTGAGAAGTTTCCGCTCCGGTGACTTCGATCGTCCCGCCCGCGGCCATACCCGACAGTAGCAACGTCCCGGCCTCGAGGCGGTCGCCCATAATATCGTATTCGACGGCTTTCAGGCGGCTGACGCCCTCGATGGTGATCATCGGTGTTCCGGCCCCGATGATTTTGGCCCCGGCTTTGTTCATAAATTTGGCAAGATCGACGACTTCCGGGTCGCAGGCGGCGTTAATTATCCGCGTTGTCCCCTTGGCGAATACCGCCCCGTACATCAGATTCTCGGTGCCGGTATGGCTGGGGCGGTCGAAATACACCGAGGCCCCTTTCAATTGCTTCGCCTTGGCGACGATATACCCCTTTTTCTCGGTAATCTCCGCTCCCAGAGTCTTGAAACCGGTGATATGATAATTGACCGGGCGCGGCCCCAGTGCGCATCCGCCCGGCAGCGAAATCATGGCCTCGCCCATCCGCTGCAAAATCGGGCCAAGCACCAGAAACGACGCCCGCATCTTGCTCATCAATTCATACGGCGCGGTATTTTCGGTCAACTCCTCGGCGATGATCGTCATCGTCCGGGCGGTCTCGTCGAACGACACCTTGGCGCCGACGTGTTCGAGCATGGCCTTGATGGTGTTGATGTCCCGTAGCGGCGGGACGTTATGCAGGGTGGTTTCGCCCTTGGAGATAAGCAGGGCGCCGGCGATTATCGGCAGCGCCGCGTTTTTGGATCCTTCCACGCCGACCCGACCGGAGAGTCTCTTCCCTCCGCGAATCACGAATTTATCCATGCCGCCTCATTCTCATTCTAATGGTTTATACCCGGTTATGACCCGCCGGGATGAGGTCTACTGTTCTTTCTGTCGCAAATGAATAATGTGTTCTTTGAGACTTTCCCGGACCCGGTTCAGAAATCGGATCGTCTCCTCCCGCTGATAGTCCGGATAAGTCCAGGGGAGCGGCCGGAATGTCCGATCCTCATAGATCATCGACACTTCCGCGTATATCCCTCCGCCCAGATACACCCGGTGCGCGAATTCCTTGGTCGATGCCAACACCAGATTGCCCAGGCCGATTAGCCCGGGGTCGATGTTGACCAGTCGTCCCCCGCCCTCCCCGAGATATCTCTGCTCCAGCTTAACCGTCGCCTGCTTGCATTGCCGCAGCTTATCCGGCGGCATCGGCTCCTCGAAAGACGCAAAATAGCGCGTCAGATCGGGGCCCATCTCCTTTTCGTAATAATTGGTGTGAGAAAACGGTAACCGCTCCGATTCGAATTCCACCCGGCCGAATTTGGCTTCCATTTTTTCCAGAACCTCCATGAAGACGTCATCCCGGCTATAGAGAAAACCGGCAATCAGCTTGACCGGCTCGACCGTTTCCTGCTTAAGCATGGTTACATCCGCCGGAATTCGATTCGGGGCAATGATTCAGGCACAGGCCGCAAATCAACTGACCAAAATTGTTTTCGCGGGAATACCGGATAACGCGGTCGCGGCAGGTTTCGAAGGAGAATTCCTCCGGACTGCCCCCGATGGCGCCGACCGGACAGCACTCACCGCAGACGGTGCATTCGCCGCAGCCGGTGTCGTCGATCGCGTCAGGTTCCATCTCCATATCGGTCAGCACCGTCGCCAGCCGCAGGCGGCTGCCAAACATCGGGTTGACCAGCAGGTTGTTTTTTCCCTGCCAGCCGAGTCCGGCCTTGTACGCCACTTCGCGGTGACTGACATGGCCGATCATCGGATACCGCTTGACGACTTTCGAGGCCGGTATCGCGATGGCGTTCCCGCCCAGCCGGGAAATGGCCTGGGCCAGGTAAAACGTCGCGTTATCGAGATGCGTGTTCACCGCATGGTATGTCGACTTGTAAATTTCGTTAGGGCCGATTGTCAACGTGTCCAGCACGGCCGCCGACACAGGGATGCCGATCGATATGGCCATCGGCAGCGACCGTGCCCGGGCGCGAATTTCGGGATGAAAGCGGTCGACCAGATCGCCGATCTCGCAGACGCCGAACGCCGACGCCCCGTGATCCTGCGCCACCTTGAAAAGGATGTCTTTGTTCTTCTGCCTACCCATACCCGTCATTGTAGGCCGTTTCCGGAGCAAAGTCAACAAAAAGGCCATAAGTCCGGCCGTAGTTTATGTTCGACTTTAAGAATAGAACGTGATATATTGGCACGTGTCACGATAGCAGGAAATTTGATCATTTACGTGCCGCATTTACGATGACGCGGTCCGGCAAGAAAACCGGGAATGCCGAAAGACGAGAAAGAAAACACCAGGGGAGCGAAGAAGTACCCGTTGAGGATATTGGCCCTGGCGGCTCTCGGCATCGTCTTCGGGGATATCGGCACCAGTCCGCTCTACGCCATCCGGGAATGTTTCCACGGCAATTATGGTATTCCGGTCCTGCAGGAAAATATCCTTGGCGTGCTGTCTCTGGTTTTCTGGGCCTTGATCATAATCGTCTCCGTGAAGTATCTCATTTTCGTCCTGCAGGCGGATAACCACGGCGAGGGCGGCGTCCTTGCCCTGACCGCTCTGATCGGTCTCACGGCGGTCAAAAGGAAGAAACTTCACGCCATTTTGGTCGCTATCGGTATTTTCGGAGGCTGTCTTTTATACGGAGACGGGATTATCACGCCGGCCATTTCGGTTCTCAGTGCCGTGCAGGGGTTGAGCTTTATCGCCCCCGGGTTTCATTCGTATGTCATGCCGGCGACAATCATCATCCTGGCGGCCCTGTTTCTTTTCCAGAAGCGCGGCACCGGCAAGGTCGGCATGCTCTTCGGCCCCATTATGGTCGTCTGGTTTCTGCTGCTGGCGGTACTTGGCATCAATCAGATCGTCCGTTACCCGGATATTCTGGCGGCGCTCCTTCCGACCTACGCCATCAGCTTTGTCGCTCATTCCGGCATCCACGGTTTCCTGGTTTTGGGCGCCGTCTTTCTGGTCGCCACCGGCGCTGAGGCGCTGTATGCCGACCTTGGACATTTCGGCGCCAAACCGATCCGCCTGGCATGGTTCGGTCTGGTCTTGCCGTCGCTGATTATCAACTATTTCGGGCAGGGAGCCCTGCTGCTCTCGCATCCGGGAACGGCTCATCAGCCGTTCTATTCGACCGTCCCCGACTGGGGCATCATCCCGGTGACCATACTCGCCACCTGCGCCACCATCATCGCCTCCCAGGCGGTGATAACGGGCATTTTCTCGCTCACCCATCAGGCCATCCAACTCGGTTTTCTGCCCCGCATGCGCGTCATCCACACCTCGGCGCGGCAGTACGGTCAGATCTATTTGCCTCAGGTAAATTGGATCATGATGGTCGGCACATTGGGCCTGCTCATCGGCTTCAAGACGTCCGATCACATGGCCGCAGCTTACGGGATGGCCGTGATATCGACCATGGTCATCACCAACCTCCTTTTCTATGCCCTTACGAGGACAAAATGGCACTGGGGACGGATCAGGGCCGGTGCTCTTGTCGCCTTCTTTTTTGTTGTCGATATAGGCTTTTTTGCCGCCAATTTGACGAAAATTCCCCACGGCGGCTGGTTTCCGCTGGTCGTCGGGTTTGTCCTGCTCGGTATCATGATGAGCTGGAAAACGGGCGTGCAGTTGCTGGCGATCCAGATTCGAAAATCGACGATCCCGTATGAAACCCTTCAAACTATGCTGGCGATGGATAAAATTCAGCGGATCAAGGGATACGCCGTTTTCCTGACCGGCCAGGCGGGTTCGGTCCCGGTAGCTGTTATGCATAACCTTCAGCATAATAAAATCCTTCACACCCATGTCATGTTTCTGCATTTCAACTTCATGGAAGTCCCGCGCGTGCCCAATACCGAAAAGCTAAAAATCGATGACCTCGGAGCGGGCCTATATCGCATCGACGCCTATTTCGGTTTCATGGAACATCCCGATGTCCAGGCCGTCCTGTCCTTGATCAGAGAGCAGGGAATCGAATTTCCGCTCGAAGATATCAGCTTCTTCGTGGGGCGGGAGCGCTTGGTGTGGAACAAAGGCCCCCTCTTGAAACGTTGGCGGGCCCACTTCTTCGCATATCTCTCGCGCAACTCCTACGACGCCTCGCTATTTTTCAACATCCCCCAGGAGAAGCTGATCGAAATCGGCGTCCAGCGCGAAATCTGACGCCGCCCCACGACGCTTCGATGCATCTGGCTCAGGCCGGATTCGACAGGGTCTTCGGCACTCGCCCGCTGCGTCGGTTGATTCAGAATGAAATCTTGGATGAATCATCGATGCAGATCATCGAGGGCCGGATATCCGAAGGCGATACGGCCCTGGTCGACTACAACGGCCGCAAGATCACGATTGTAAAATCCGAATCCAAACAGCCGGCGTCCCGCTGCCTGAACGCCTGCCGACTGGTTGCGTAACCTGAGCAATATTATTTGTTGCGGCAGGTCTTGCCCACCGAAGATGGGTGTGACCTGTCGCTATCACTCATATATTCTCCATCCCCATCCCGAAAATTTTCCACAAATCCGGGAAGAAAACCGGCCTGAGTATGTAATCCCCCCAGAAAGCATACAATGAACCATCAACCCAAGGAGGTGGATTATGCGTCCCCGACGTACTCTGCCGATCGTTATCCTCGCCTCATTGCTCCTGCTCGTCGCCCATTTTCTGGCCGCCGCCAATATCGGCCGGATCGAGGGCCGCGTCACCGACGCCAAAACCGGCGATCCTTTGTTCGGCGTCGCGATCCAAATTGAAGGCACAACCCTGGGCGCCAAAACCAATCTCAGCGGCGAATATACCATCCTCTCAGTTCCGCCCGGCACCCACAACCTGATTTTTACATCCGTCGGATATGAAACCACCAAAGTCACCGATGTTGAAATCAAAGCCGGCGAAACCGCTGAAATTTCCATCCAGATGAAGCAATCCCTGTTGAAATCAGGCAAAGTTTCCGAAGTAAAAGGGACAAGAAAATCAATCGATTTTGATGTAACCGGAACTGTGAGGCTGAAAACCGAGCCGGAGAAACAATCCGCCCCGGCCGCCGACGCCCTGATGCACAAGCCAAGACGGCCGCTTAATGAAACCTGCTATCAAAACGTAGCGCCCGCGCCCTGCGAACGCCCCACCGGGTATCCTCCCGCCCACGGGGGGACGGCTATCGTCAACGGGCAGGCTTATGATGCCATGTTCTTCAAGAATTACGGCGTCAATCCCTTCGTCGATACCGAAGACGACAGCCTGTCGACCTTCGCCATCGATGTCGATGACGCTTCCTATATCATGATGCGCTCCTATATCGAACGGGGCAACCTGCCCCCGGATGAGGCCGTCCGCGTCGAGGAATTCGTCAACCATTTCGATTACGGCTACGATCCGCCCTACAACCGACCGTTCGATGTCTACCTCGAAGGGGCGCCGTCGAAATTCGGGAAGAATTGCTATCTGCTGCGCATCGGTATCAAGGGTAAAGAGGTCCGCCCCGAAAATCGCAAGCCCGCCAACCTGATTTTCGTCATCGACGTCTCCGGCTCGATGGGCCGTGAAGATCGCCTCGGGTTAGTCAAGCGGGCTTTGCGGATGCTGGTCGATGAACTGAAAGACAACGACCGCGTCGGGATCGTCGTTTATGGCTCACGCGGACGGGAGCTGCTCCAGCCGACGTCCGTCAGGCATAAAGATGATATTCTCAGGGCGATTGAATTCCTCGCTCCGTCAGGTTCCACCAACGCCGAGGAGGGGATCGATCTCGGATACGCCATGGCCGACCGAATTTTCGAGCCCGGCAAGATCAATCGTATCATCCTCTGTTCGGACGGCGTCGCCAATGTCGGCCAGACCAGCCCCGACGCAATCCTAAAAAAGATCAAGAAGTATGCCGACAAGGGCATCACCCTTTCGGCCATCGGTTTCGGTATGGGCAATTTCAATGATATCCTTATGGAAAAGCTTGGCAACAAGGGCAACGGTTCCTACGCTTATGTCGATGATATTGCCGAGGCGCGCCGTATTTTCGTCGACAACCTGACTGGCAACCTGCAGGTGATCGCCCGCGACGTCAAAATCCAGGTTGAATTCGATCCCCGGTTTGTCCGCAGTTATCGTCTGCTTGGCTACGAAAACCGCGACGTCGCCGATTACAAATTCCGCGACGATAAGGAAGACGGCGGCGAAATCGGCGCCGGACATTCGGTGACGGCGCTCTATGAAATCAAGCTGCGAACCCAGCAGAAGAACGACCGCCGTGGGAGTATCGGCACGATCTTTATCCGTCACAAGAATCCCGATGATTTCGAGGTCACCGAGAATCATTTCCCGATAAACAGGTCGACGTTTGCGCGGACATTCAACTCCTGCACGCCGCAATTCCGCCTGGCGGCAGCGGCCGCGGAATTTGGCGAAATTCTTCGCAAATCCTACTGGGCCAAGGGATCTTCATTGGAGGACGTCTTGGCCGTGGTCAAAGACGTAAATCGCGATTGGGAAAACGACGATGTTTTGGAAATGATGCACCTGATTTCCAAGGCCGCCAAAATTAAATCGGCGCTGGCGGAGAAGTAGGAAAACTCTGTATCCCCGGCATGCGCTTCAGCGGGCGGCCGTTCCCGGCCGCCCGTATTTTTTCCACCCGGTTTCGGTGCCCCACCTGTGCCTTGCACGGGTGGGATGTAGTTGACCGGCATGCAACGAAGTCAAGGCCATCCTGATATACTCATGGAGAGAAGGTCACCGATGAACCTGACTATTGCAACGCCCCCGCCGCCAGTGGCCGCTCGTTTTTTTTCTAGCGGCCCTCTTGCGTAATCGCCGGGTTTGCTTATATTACTATTGGATGGCGAGTAATCCCCGCCGGAGGGGCGGAAAATTCGATGTATGCAATCGGCGGCAATAAATTAACGCGATAGAAACTATGGCGAAGTCCGGTCATTTCACAGACGCTCGACCTGCCTGCGCCCGATCGTTGTCGTGGGACGCGATAATGATATTTTGTGTGCTTTTTTTTCTGGCCGTCGGCAGAGCCCGGAGCGATGGAACGAATACCCCGGCGGTCGCGACCAGGATCGCGCTAACAAGTATCGATTATATCGGCAACACCCGGGAGTTCTCTTTGGCCGATCTGGATGGAGACGGTTGCCCGGAATGCATCCGGTTATATGAGGATCGGCGTACATTCATGGTCAATCCCCTCAGCCGCGTGGCGATTTTGGGGCCGGCCTTTTATCAGGGCAATTCGATTTATCCGATCATTTCGATAACGCCCATCGATATCGACACACTCTCCGGCAACGAGTTGGCCATCGCCAAGCGGGACCCGTCCGGCGACAGTCTCTGGATTGAAATTTACTGCGGTTATGACAAAAGCCTTTTATTGAGTACTACCCACGCCGTTGTCGGCCGGGACATAACCGAAAAGGGCGATCTCGAGGGCCACGGCTGGGATGGTTCGGTGAGTTCGGTCCAGGCCGTCGACCTCGATAACGACGGCACCAAGGAACTCGTAGTCGGGATATCAGTCGGTTTCGACCTGTATCCCCGCGGCATATACGTCTATTCCTATCCGTCCGGAAAACTCCGCTGGCATTTCCTCACGGCCGGCAGCCCCGCCCCTCCGCAATTCGCCGACGCCGACGGAGACGGCTTTCCCGAAATTTATTTCAAAACCATTACCAGCAGTAACGGTGCCGTGGTCGACGGGCGGAGCGATAATACCTCATACATTTATTGCTTGTATTATCGGGGATATCCCATCTGGAGCCAGGTGCTAGGGGATCGCTTCGATTTCACGACTGGGAATATTCTAGTGGGAGATTTCGATCAAGACGGGACGGTCGATATTTATTACACTGATCTGACCCAAAATAAGGATTTTGATCGCCAAGTACGAGTGCTGGAAAAACACCGCGCGTCCGACAATGAATTTCTCAAGCAGCGATCGTTCGATGGCGACGAGGTCTACCATCAGATGTACGTCGCGCAACTTATGGCCGACAGCGCCGCGGATCTGATTATTGATAATTTTGTCGGTCTTCTCCGGACAGCGGACCTCTCGGTGGTACGGATCGGCGATTTTTCGAAAGCCTCGGTCATGCTAATCGCCGACATTGACGGGTATAAGGACGGGAGGAGCGAGATCATTCTTTCGAGCGCCGATTCGCTTTACATCGCCGACCCGGAACTGCATATAATAGGCTCCTTACAGGCCGACCCCGGCTACCGGTTCTCCGAAGCCGCCCATTTTATGCGACCCAACGGAGTCCATTGTCTGGCGATGCTGCAGACCTCCAGTTCGTCGGAAAAATCCGGCATCGTCAGGTTTTACGAAGTCGGCAAAGCCCCGGCCGGCAAAGCGGGCGCGCCTGCCAAACCGGTCTGGCCCTACGCCATTATGTACGGCCTGGGCGGCTTCGCTGCCGGTATACTCGTCGGCGTCACCATCAGGTACGCCCGCCCGCACTTCCGCCGTGAGCCTCGAACCGCCCAGTACGAAAATCTGCTAACCTCCCTGGCCGATTTCGATCATGGCCGTATGGCAGGCAAAAACCTCGACCGTCTGCTGTTTCTCTTCTCCAATCTTCCCGATTCGTCCGATAAACTGGAGAAGATCAGGCCCAATATCCACGCCGCTGTCGACGCCTATCAGGCGTTTACCTCTTCCCAACTGGACAATCTTGCGGATTATGGCCGGCGGCTCAAACCGATACAGTCGATGGTGGAGCAGCTTCAGCACCATAAAACCGAGCTCGGTGAGCTGCTCAGGCGATATCCCGTGGCCGATCTTACCCTCGATGAAAGCGCCAATATACAGTCGGGAATCTCCGCTGCGATCGCGAAATTGAAAACGGACATTCGCCAGATCAGGAAAGCCGTTCAAAATTATTTCACGGCGGATCTCCTTCGCATCATCCCCGGTGTTCTTATCGCCACGGTCGCCCAGCTTCGACAGCAGCGCGTCGGCTTCCGGAGCATAACGACTCATGGCGGCCTGCTCCGCCTGGCATTTTTCTCGGAGGCCGAACTGGCGTCGATATTCGAGGAATTGCTAAGCAACGCCTGCGATGCGATGGACGACAGCGAGATAAAGGAATTATCCATGTCCATCGAATTCGGTTCCGATGAGGTGACAATTAGTCTGTCCGACACCGGCCGCGGGCTGGGCGGGGTTGACCCCGAACAGCTTTTCAAACGGGAATTTAGTACCAAGGGCAAACGCGGCGGGTTCGGATTGTATCATGCCCGCCAGCAAGTGGGACGATTCGGCGGCCGCATCCGGCTGTATGATAACGAGGGCGGCCCGGGGACCACGGTCGAACTGGTGCTCAAGGCGGTGAATAATGAATGAACAACAACTGAAGGCACTGCTGGTTGATGACGATCCGGAATTCATCGATGATTTTCGGATTCTGCTTCCGGAAGATATTGATTGCATACCCGCCCTGACCGTCGACGAGGCCGACCGTCATCTGGACACCCATCATATAGACGTCGTTTTCCTCGATATCGATCTGGGCGTCGGGGATAGTGGCCTCGATTATCTCAAACGATTGAAGCACAACGACCCCTATCTTCCGGTCATTATGATCAGCGGCGATCAGAACGTTCCCACCGTGGTCACGGCCATGCAATTGGGCGCGTCTTACTATGTCAGCAAATCGCCTGATCTGAACGGACTCAAAATTGCCGTCAGCCGTGCCATTGAGGAAAGCCGCCTGCGGCAAAAGTACGCCCTTCTGGAATCGGAACTAAACAACCTGATCGGCGATCTGGTCGGCGAGAGCGACGTCATGCGGCGGATCAAAGACGAAATGAAACGCCTGGCCCCGGTCATGTCGAACGTCCTCATCACCGGCCAGAGCGGCACCGGCAAGGAACTGGTGGCGCGCGGCATCCACCGGCTGTCTCCCCAGCACAATCAGCCGTTCGTCGCCGTCAATTGTCCGGCCCTTTCCCGCGAACTCATCGAAAGCGAATTATTCGGGCATGAACAGGGCGCCTTCACCGGCGCCGTAACGCGGCGCATCGGAAAATGCGAACAGGTCGGCGGCGGCACCCTATTCCTCGATGAAATCACCGAAATTCCCGTCGAGATTCAGGCGAAACTCCTCCGAATCCTTCAGGAGCGCAACTTCGAACGCGTCGGCGGCAATCGGCTTTTCCCCTTCCGCGGCCGGGTGCTGGCTTCCACTAACCGCGATATCGATCAGGCCGTCGCCGACGGTAAACTCCGTGAAGATCTCTTATACCGCCTGAACGTCACCCGCATACATCTTCCGCCGCTGGCCGACCGCCGGGACGATATCCCCCTGCTCGTCAATCATTTCGTTCGCCTCAAGGCGATGGAAATGAAGAAGCCGCTCCCCCGGGTCAGCGAGGAAGCCATGCGCGTCTTGCAGCTATGCGAATGGCCCGGGAATGTGCGCGAACTCGGTAACTGCATCGAGAGCGTTATCGTCTACTGCGACGGCGATCTGATCGATACGCCCAATTTGGTGCGATGCGTTCTTAGCGGCTACGCCGCCGGCGTCGCCTATGAGGATGCCAAGAAACAGTATCTGGCGAAATTCCAACGGAATTTCCTCAAGACTGCCCTCAAGCGCAACGATGGCAACTTGACCAAAACCGCCGACGATATCGGTGTAACTCGCCAAGGACTCGCCAAAATGCTGAAAGCGTGCGGTCTGGATGATTCGTTCGCAGACAATGATTCTCCGGATCAGACGCGCTGATTTCCAATGTCTTTCAAATAACCATTCGCCATTTTTCCCTCCCGTGTGCCGCAATCGGCTGCAAATTCCGGTTTCCACCGCTAAGCCATTGATTTGTAGTAGATTAGGTCAATGCACGCAACTGCCTGTAAACGCGAGTCCACTTTTTCGGCGCGACTGCTTTGCACGGCGCGACGCGAGGCCATCACGCAATGATCGATCGCATTGCGCGACATGCGATTATGAGGAGCATAACGTTTTCCGATTTTTTCCGGCTTCGCGGCACTATCTTTGCCAGTACCTTGGGCGATGTTGCCGGAATTGATGGAATATCGCATGAACAGTTGGCAGAAAAAGCCGCGTGTGCTGATCGTAGACGACGACGACGAATTTATGGCCGACCTGAAAATTCTTCTCTCGTCGGAGTTCGACGTCAGCACCGCAATGGGCACTCGCCGGGCCAGCGAATTACTGGCCAGGCACTGTTTCGACTGCCTGCTGTTGGATTTGCATATGCCGGGGCATTTCGGAATCGATCCCGCATACGAGGGATTGGCTTTTTTGGGGCACATCAGGACCGACATGGAAATGAAAGCCGGAGCGCGGCTCCCCGTGATCATTCTGACCGCCCATGCCCAGTCGGATTCAATGGCAACCGCACAGAAGTATGGGATTGCGAATTTGTATACGAAGCCGCCCGATGTTAAAAGGTTGACGGCGGCGATCTGGAATGTGGTCATACAGGCTAAAGGCAATTGAGATCTTTAATTTACACATATGGTGTCTGTTGCAGGATGGTTACCGGGCCCAAAATCGAAGTCCTCGTCGCCTTACCGGGTGACGCGCGATATGGAGTGCCATTTCCGTCATAACTAGAGGGGGGAAAGGGCTAGGAATGGCGGGCCAAAGGGCCGGTGGAGTTCGTGCTCTCTCCGCCGGTCTTTTTTTTTGCCGTCGCCGGGGACGTCCTGGCGCCGCCATCGGACCTCCCCCAATGACAGGCGATCCGCCGCGTCGCCCTTCGTCCAATCATCTTCCGATAAATCGATTTTGATCTATAGCGTTTTGGCGAACAATCCGTAAATTATTACGTCTATACAAACTATGTCGAAGTTCAGCAGAATGACGTTTTATGAACGGGAGGAATTATGCGTCGAATGTTAGTCGCTCTGGACCTGATCCTGATCCTATCAATATCATCCGGAATGGCCGCGGCCGCTGAAGCCCGGTTGCTCCGCTTTCCCGATGTTAGCGCCGATAAAGTCGCCTTCTCCTATGCGGGCGATATCTATGTCGCGCCTCGCACCGGGGGGCAGGCCACCCGGCTGACCAGCCACGTCGGCCTGGAACTTTTCGCCAAATTCTCGCCCGACGGCAAAACCATCGCCTTTACAGGCCAATACGACGGCGATCAAGCCGTCTATATCATGCCCGTCGAGGGTGGGCAGCCCAAGAAACTTTCGTTTCATCCCGCCATGCAGAATCTGGCCGAACGAATGGGCCCGGAGAATATCGTGATGGGATGGTATCCCGACGGCAAGCGGGTCTATTTCCGCTCCCGCAAGGAAGGGGCCGACGTCTGGTTCGGCCGCGTCTACCTCGTCGATACGGCCGGGGGCATGCCGGAACCCCTGCCGATGTATCACGCCGGATTCACCAGCTTTTCACCCGACGCCCAGAAAGTTGCCTTCTGTCCGATCTTCCGCGATTTCCGCACCTGGAAACGGTACAAGGGCGGCATGGCTCAGGACGTCTGGATTTTCGATCTCAACACCTACGAAAATAAGAAGATTACCGACTGGATCGGCACCGATAACATACCAATGTGGTACCAGGATAAAATCTATTTCAATTCCGACCGTACCGGATCGCTCAATCTTTTTTGCTACGACACCAAAACCGGTCAAACCCGGCAGGTGACCGATTTTTCCGATTACGACGTGCGCTGGCCGAGCCTCGGACCCGACGCCATCGCCTTCGAAAAAGGCGGCTATATCTATGTCATGGACCTGCCCTCGGAAACGGTCCACAAGGTCACCATCGATGTCATCTCCGACTATCAAAAAATCAGGCCCGAATACGTTTCCGTATCCGACATGGTCTTTGATTTCGATATTTCCCCCGACGGCAAGCGGGCGCTTTTTTCGGCCCGAGGCGATATCTTCACCGTCCCGGCCAAAGAGGGCAACACCCGCGACCTGACCAACAGTTCCGGCGCGCACGACAAGGCCCCCGTATGGTCGCCGGACGGCCGATGGGTCGCATACATATCCGATGAATCCGGCGAAGACGAGATTTATCTAAAATCGCACGACGGCACTGATCAAGTTACCCTGACGGCCGACCACGTCGGATGGATCAACAGCTTGAACTGGTCGCCGGACAGCAAAAGAATCGCTTATTCCGACAAGGACAACATCCTTGCCTATATAACGGTCGACACCAAGGCCGTCACCACCGTCGATCAATCCCGGTACAATCGTTTCTTCGACTTTGTCTGGTCGCCCGACAGCCGTTTTCTGGCCTATTCGAAAAACGGTGAGAATAATATTCGCGCCGTCTACGTGTACGCCCTCGATGACGGCAGTGTACATCAGGTGACGCCGGGTCACACCAATGATTATTCCCCGGCCTTCGATCCCGACGGCAAATACCTGTATTTCCTGTCGGATCGGTCCTTCAACCCCATCTTCGACAGCTATCAGTTCGAATTCGTCGACAATGCCATCACCAATCTCTATCTGATTCTGCTGAAGGCCGACGAAAAATCGCCGTTTGCCCCCAAGGAAGACGAAGTGACGATTAAGAGTGATGAGGAAAAGCCGGGCGAGGAGAAAAAAGCCAAAGAAAAGCCGGGGGAGAAGTCCGAAGAAGGCCCGAAGGAAGTCACGATTTCGATCGATTACGACGGCATCTATGACCGCCAGATAGCCATCGATCTGCCCGCCGGCAACTACCGCGGCCTGACGGCAATCTCGGGCGCGGTCTTCTATACTTCGTTTCCGATGCGCGGGCTCGAGGGAAAAATCGGCCAGGGCGAAGCGGAACTGCATAAGTACAAAATCGAAGATAAAGAAGATAAGGTTTTCGCCTCCGGTGTGGCGGGCTATGCTATCTCCGCCGGGCGCGACAAGTTATTGCTCAGAAAAGGTCAGGATTTCTTCATCGTTGACGCCATGGGCGACATGGCCTCGTTTGACAAAGCCCGTGTCGACGTATCGCACATGCAGATGTACCTCGACCGCCTCGCCGAATACAAGCAGATGTTCAATGAAGCCTGGCGGCGCAACCGCGATTTCTTCTACGATCCCAACATGCACGGCGTCGACTGGCCGGCCATGCGCGCCAAATACGCCGTGCTCCTGCCCTATGTGAACCACCGCTTCGACCTGACCTATGTTATCAGCGAAATGGTCAGCGAGCTGTGCTGTTCGCATACGTATGTCGGCGGCGGCGATATGCCGCGCATTCCATCCAGCAAGGTCGGGCTGTTCGGGGCCGAATTCGAAATCGACAAAAAGAACAACCGCATCCGCATCTCCCGCATCCTGCAGGGAGAAAACTGGGACGAGAATCTCCGTTCGCCGTTCCAGGCGCCGAACATCGACGTCAATTTCGGCGATTACCTCCTGGCCATCGACGGCCAGGAAGTTACAGCCTCGACCAATCCCTATGCGCTCACTGTCAACAAGGCCGATCAATTGATCACCGTCACAGTTAACGATAAGCCGACCATGAAAGGGGCGCGCGACGTGACCGTCAAGCCGATCGCATCGGAATCGAGCCTTCAGTATTACGACTGGGTGCAGAAAAACCTCGCCTATGTCGATTCCGCCTCAGGCGGTCAGATCGGCTATATCCATATCCCCGATATGGGCGGCTTCGGACTGGTGCGCTTCGCCAAGATGTTCTACTATCAGATCCGAAAACCGGGATTGATCATCGACGACCGCGCCAACGGCGGGGGATTCGTATCGCAGTTGATTCTCAAACGGCTGCGCGAACCGATCAACGCCGTGAGCGTGTCGCGCAATTTCGCGCCCCAGCCGCATCCCGGCGACGCCGTCACCGCCCACATGCTGACCCTTATCAACGAATACTCGGTGTCCGACGGCGATATCTTCCCCTACTATTTCCGCTGGTACAAACTGGGGCCGCTGATGGGTAAGCGATCGTGGGGCGGTGTCGTTGGCATCGGCGGCGGCCGGCCGCTGGTCGATGGCGGGTACAATTTCATCCCCGGCGGCACCGAATACAACCTCAACAGCCAGTGGATCATCGAAAATCACGGCGTCGATCCCGACCTCGAAGTCGACAATCCGCCCGACCGCGAGGCGCGCGGATACGACGATCAATTGACCGAGGCCGTGAAATACATCCAGAAGAAGCTGCAGGAGGAGCCGGTTGCGCTGCCGCCATATCCCGGCCCCCCGTCGGAACGGTAAGCTTATAGATACTGTTTGGAAATTTGATCAATCGTAGGTCAGGAGCCATTCAGGCTCCTGACTTCTTAATATGTGGTTGGCGTACGTCCTCGTGCGCCAACAGTGAGTCGATTCGGAGCAAAGAAGCGGCAGACGGGACATCCTCCAGACATAGGGTTATCCGCGACAATATTTGCACAATAACCCGGTTTTCACCGTCATTTTTATGAATTTAATGATTGACAGCGATACGCTCAATGGCTAATATATTGGTGCAGGCATTAACGGTAACCGCACAGGTCTGGGTCAATAGATTATATAGTGAATTCCTTTATTGGTGCCTTCGGCCGTTATGGAACAAAAAATAGGGCATAGACTATAATATTATAGGGACAATAACCATTTTATAACTCGAGATTTGCCATTTGGCCGGATTTCCCGATTCGGTCGAAAGGCAGGACAAGGAGAGGGAAATGAGAGTCAAAAAGACATGGTTGATTTTCCTATTATGCATCATGCTGATGCCGGCTGTTCAAAATTTGGCCCGAGGAAGTTCAATAGCTCATCCGCCTCTTTTGGCATGGCTCGAACCTGAGCAGCCAATAATAAGAAATGCACCGCTGACCATACATCTGACATTTGCCCTTGACCCCTACTTTAACAATATGGTAACGGCGGATACCGGGTCCTATTCCGTTGGCTTTACCGGTTCGGAGGAAAATGGCAGGCAGACTTATCCGGTCACATTTGAACGCACGACTGCGTTTCTGGATATCATGGGAAAAATGTTCCCGGATATACCCACTCGGGGAGTAGAGAAGACTTCGTTATCCTATTCCGGGACGTTTCAAATCGTTGTTCCGGACACCACAATATCACGTCTTAGTTTGGAAATGCATTGTGGGGAAGCGAAGACGACGTTAGGCTATTATTTTATTGAAGCTGATGATACGATCGGATTTTATGGCAATCATCCGATCGATCCCCGAATTCTCCATAAACACATGGTACCCCACCCGAAGGGTGGGTTCTTTCGATCATCCGGCTGCGTCCATTT
>CAZJWR010000046.1:0-30246 GCA_964549765.1 uncultured Ignavibacteriales bacterium | reverse complement strand
TCAGCCGTAACACGCAATCGGTGGTGACAGGGATCTACATCTGGTCGGTTCGTTCGGACATGGGCGAGCAGTTGGGGAAGCTGGTGATAATCAAATGATACCCTGAAGCCGAACGTTGATCTGAGAATATATTGATTGGCATATCAAAGCACGCGCGTGCTGCAACTCTCAATTGTCTCTGTCACGTAAAGATTTCAATTGCTTTCTCATTTGCGTTAAGAGCGGCGGCAGGAAGGCTTTCCTGCCGCCATTATTTCTTAGACGAAATATGAATTTGCGCAGAAACTACTTCTTCGGTTCGCAGGCGCCGGCGGGAACCGCTGCCGATTCACCGTCCGAACCTTCTTCAATCGGCGACCATTCGCCGAAATACTCGATATTGACTTTGCATTTGCCCACGCCCGTCCAGCGCGCATTGGCGTTGTATCCCCATTCGAGATACTCCGATCCGCCGCCGCCCATGGTCGTGATCAGAAATCGGTTGTCCAGGTATCCGAAATACCGGGCCTGATCGGCCGGATATTTCTGATCGCCGCCGGAGGGATCGACCGGAATCCAGCCGTAGTTCGGGAAATATACCTCGACCCAGCGATGGAAAACGTCGTCATACGACGCATCATCACCGCGAATGACGATCGATCCCGCATAACGGGCGGGCAGACCCGCCGCGCGGCACATGGCGATATACACAAAGCTATATTCGGAACACGACCCGTTGCCGCGCTCCAGCACCGCCGGAGCGATATTCCATCCGCCGGCCAATTCGTATTCCAAATGGTCGATGAGATAATTGAATATTTTGCGCGCAATCCAGTATGGATTGATTTCATCGCCCACCGCGGCCTTGACCGCTTTCTGGATGACCGGATCATTCATCGAGAATTTGGTGTCATCGACGAGATAGGTCTTTTTGACGTCGGCGGGGATGTCTGACAACGAGCCGACCTTGTCGGGAAAAACGAAATAACGGTTCTGATACAATTCAGCCGAAACGCTCATGGTGGCGTTTTTGAATGCCGTCGGGGCCACGTCGGTGAATCGGAAATGGGCAACCTTCTGGCCCCATTTGTCGGTCAGGATATCGGTTGGTTCGGGATCGAATGTCACCGGGGTCAACAGTTTTTGATTGTTCAGATCGTGGGGGATAGCGAGGTAAATATCGAGCGTCTTGACCGTCCCGGGGCCATAGTTGCGCGCCTGAAGCAGAAAATCGACTTCCTGCTTTTTCGGCTCCAACTGCACGAACGGCGTGCCGTCGTCGACGACCAGTTTGTACATGCGGTCGGTCTGATAGTCGACGTTCCATAGATTTTTGCCGTCCCACGCCAGCCCCCACGCGTGCGGACCGGGCGCATCGAACTGACAGACGACCTCGCCCTTGTCGGGCGTGACCATGTAGATCATGTCTCTATACCGGTCGGCCACCCACAGGTAGGTGCCGTCAAAGGTCAGCCCCGTGGCGTTCCTGGTCGGCGCCGGAATCGACTTGATGGTCGTGCCATCCTCCGGGCTGATCTGACTGATCTCGGTGGAACGGTCGGCGGCGATCCAGAGATATTTCCCATCCCACGCCAGGTCGGACGGATTCGACACCGGGCAATAGACGGCCGTTTCGATGATCTGCGTTTTCGGATTGATGGCATAGATCGAGGCTTCTTCGGCGTCGACACACCACAGCCGTTGACCGTCCCACGTCAGACCGCGTGGCACATAACCCGGCGCGGAAATCGAATCGATGATATTTCCCTTGTCGGCGTCGATCCGATAAATCATATCGGTCATGCGGTCGACAACCCAGAGGTGTTCGCCGTCATACGTCATGCCCTGCGAACAGCACGCCGGCGTCGGCAGGCTTTTAAGTGTGTCGCCGGGCGGGGCTGCGGCGCTCCCCATTGTCCCCAGCGCAAGAAGACCGACCATTCCCCAAAAACATATTGATCGCATATTATCCCTCCTCGGGTTGGCATTGTCTCAAACACGGCTTCGCATTGCACCAAATCAATATCCTTGTAAGGTAACGGCCGCGGCGCGGCTGTCAAGCCCAAAGGCGAAATAGATATAGGAATCCATAATCACGCTGGAGAACGATTATCCGCTTGACAAATCTCCGACGGCATCGCACTTTTTGACCAGACGCAATTCATCAGGCAATTCAAGGAGGTTTTTATCATGGGCAAGAGGCTTTGGATGGTCTTGCTATTGGTCGCGGCCGTGCTGGTTGCCTTCGGCTGTTCCGGCGACGACAACGCCGTTAACAGCGACGGCGGCACGCCCCCGGCGGAATACAATATCGGCCCCGACGGCGGCACGATTGAGATGTCGAGGAAGGCTCGCCTGGTGATTCCGCCGGGAGCGCTGACCGACACGGTTGCGTTTGTTATGACCATCAACAATTCGCCGACGGCGCCGACCGGGTCGATGGGATTGGTTTCGCTCGCGATAACGATTGAACCATCGGGTACGACATTCGATTCGGCCGCAACGTTGACGCTGTGGTACAACCCCTCATCGTTGGGCGGGGCCGAAGAGATGGCGGTCAGCATCCATACCTGCACCGGCGCTGTCTGGGAAGAGTTGTCGAGCGCTCCCGATACGGTGAACAACCTGGTGCAGGCGGACATCGTGCACCTGTCGGATTTCGCCGCTATGGCCGATACGACCACGATACCGACCGAGGGCGTCTACGCCAAGCTGGTCGTTGGACGCATGATGACGAGTATCGGCGGCAGTGAACCGATGCGAATGGACGGATACGAGGCGGCGTTCGACAGCGCCTATGCCCCGTGCGACGCGATCATTCCACTCCATCCCGTCACCGTGACATGCAACAGCCAGACTTTGGTATGGGACGACAATCTGAAGATCCACAAATACCCCGAATCCTATGCGACCCCGTTCATCAACCTGGGGGATACGTATACGTTTACCGTCACGGCGGGCCAACTGGTTCCGGCGCTGACCAAATCGATCGTTTTCCCCGCCACCGAGCCGTATATCACCTATCCGACGTATCCCTTCGATACTGTGTCCCAGTCGTCGGGATTCGTCGTGACCTGGGACAATTCCGGGTCGGGCACGGTGGAACTCATTCTGCTCGACGGCATGGGCGAACAGATCCTTTTCACCGAAACTGCCAACGACGGCAACTACACGATCACGTCGGCGCAGTTGAGCGGCCTGACGCCGGGCATGTATTCGTTGACGCTGAATTACTACAATCGGCAGTTTATAGCGGCTCCCGGTTATGATTCCCGCAGTTTTATCGCCGGACGGGTCATGAGTACGAGCATGTTTCACATGAAGTGACAGCGGCACGTCGTTACCGGATATCGGCAAGCCCCGACCTCCAATCGGGGCTTTTTTGCCGTAGCCGGATAGATTACTCCACAATTATTAGATAACATTTTCCTGTGCCAAAATCTCTGGAACCAGTTTCCGGCTGAACTTTATAATAATCTCTGTGTGTCGGTAAAAAGGAGACAACAGGTGTTGCCGCGGTATCTGCATAAGGCTGGCTCTTGACAGACGGGTCGGCGGGAGTATATTTCAAAAATTCACATACGGAAAAGAGAGGGATGCAGACAGCGGCATAGCCGCGACGCGTTGTTAAAGAAGGGATGAGGTTTGCATATGACGGACGTTTCAACCCCGGTCATGATTGAGGCCAAAAATCTATCCAAATTTTTCGGCGAATTCATGGCCATCCGGGATATCACGTTTTCGGTTCCCCAGGGCCAGATAGTGGCGTTTCTGGGGCCCAACGGGGCCGGAAAAACGACGACGATGCGGATTCTGACCGGATTTCTGGGACCCAGCGAAGGGTCGGCCAAAATCGCCGGTTTTGACATCGCAAGCCATCGCCTGAAAGCGGCCAAACATCTCGGGTATCTTCCCGAGAACGGGCCGCTCTATGAGAACATGACACCGCTGGAGTTGCTGCGCTTCTTCGGCGAGGCTCACGGCCTCAAGAATAATTCGTTGCAGAAGCGCATCGACACGGTCGTCGATCAATGCGCTCTCCAGCACGTATTGGAAAAACCGATCAGTAAGCTTTCGCGGGGATATCGCCAGCGGGTCGGACTGGCGCAGGCGCTGCTCCACGACCCGAACGTGCTGATTATGGATGAGCCAACGGCCGGGCTCGATCCCAACCAGATTCGCGAATTCCGCACCAATATCACCAATCTGGCGCGGGCCAAGACGGTTCTGCTGTCGACCCACATCCTTCAGGAAGTGGAAGCCGTGGCCGACCGGGTGCTGGTCATCCACGACGGCCGGCTGGTGTTCGACGGGACGCCCGAAGAACTCAAACGGGACGGTTCCATCGAGCAGTCATTCTATAATTTGACCGACTACGGCAAGCCATCGGCACCTGCGGCGGAGGGGGGTGCGGCGTCATGAAGATAAACAAAAATATGATCTCGGTGATTTTCAAGCGCGACCTGCGGAGTTATTTCACCAGCCCGACCGCATACGTTTTCATCACGCTGTTTATTTTTCTCAGCGCGGCGGCGGCATTCTGGCAGAATCGCTTTTTCGGCAACAATCTGGCCAATCTCGATCAGCTCAACGATTGGTTTCCCTACCTGCTACTGTTTTTCATCCCGGCCCTGACCATGAGCATCTGGGCCGAGGAACGCAAGCAGGGCACCGATGAATTGTTGTTCACCCTGCCCGCCACCGATTTCGAGATCGTACTGGGCAAATATTTGGCCGTTCTTGGTATCTATACCGCCTCGCTGGTGCTGTCGCTGAGCAACGTCATCGTGCTTTTCTGGCTGGGCAGCCCCGATCTGGGTTTGATGATCGCCAATTACATCGGCTATTGGCTCATCGGCGCGGCCCTGCTGTCGGTGGGGATGCTGGCGTCGTTGTTGACCGCCAACGTCACCATCGGATTTATTCTCGGCGCGCTTTTCTGCTCGTTTTTCATATTTGTTAATTCGACGACGTGGCTGGTGGGCGACCGGCTGGGGACGTTTCTCGCGCATTTGAGCGTTTTTGATTATTTCAGCGATTTCGCCAAGGGCGTCGTCAGTTTTTCCGGCCTCCTGTATTTCGTTTCCATCGCCGCCATTATGCTGTACCTGAACGTGCAGATCATCGGCCGCCGTCATTGGCCGGTCGAAGCGGGCGGCTATAAGATGTGGATGCATCACGCCGTCCGGGCCGTCGCTTTGGCGATCGGTGTCATCGGCCTCAATTCCATTCTGGGGCTGGCCCCGCTGCGGGTTGACGCCACGGCCGAAAACCTGCATTCGCTGTCGGACGAAACCCGGCAGTTGATTTCGTCTCTGCCCGACAATCGCCAGGTGCTTATCCAGGCTTTCATCAGCCCCGAAGTACCCCAGGCGCTGGTCGAAACCCGATCCAACCTCATAAATTTCCTGACCGAAATCAGCGCCATCGGCGGCAGCAATGTGCAGGTGATGATTCACGACACCAAGCCGTTTACGCAGGCGGCCCGCGATGCCCGCGAAAAGTTCGGCATTACCCCGCGTGAAATCCTCGTGACCGGGAGCGCCCGAGCCGGCACCGAAAATGTCTTCATGGGCGTGGCCTTTACCTGCGGCGCCAACGAAGAAGTCATGCCCTTTTTCGATCGCGGTCTCCCGGTGGAATACGAGTTGGTGCGGAGCATCCGCATGGTGGCACAGACCGAGCGTAAAAAGATCGGCGTCGTATCGGGGCAGGCCAAGCTGTTTGGCGATTTCGATTATCAGAGTGGCCGTCAGTCGCCGCAGTGGCGAGTCGTTAAGGAACTGCAGAAGCAGTACGAAGTCGTCCGGATCAATCCCGACGAGCCGATCAGCGAGAAGGTCGACGCCATGCTGGTGGTGCTTCCCTCGTCGCTGACGCAGAAGCAGATGGACAATCTCAAGCAGTATATCCTGGCCGGCCACCCGACCCTGCTTTTGGTCGATCCCATGCCGATTTTCAATGTCGGCCTGTCGCCGGTGCTGCCCAACGGCGCGCAGATGAATCCGTTCATGCGCAACCAGGCCCAGCAACCCGAGCAAAAAGGCGATGTCAACGGCTTCATGCGCGCCATCGGCGTCAACTGGAGTCCCACCACGGTCGTCTGGGACGCCTACAACCCGCACCCCGATCTGTCCATCGTCCAGCAGGAAATCATATTCGTCGGCCGGGGCAACAAAAACGAGCACGTCTTCGATATGACCAATCCGGCTACGGCGAAATTGCAGGAACTGGTGATGCTGTATCCGGGACGAATCGATCCCCCGGTCGATGCCGGCTTCAGTTTTGAACCATTGATCGAAACCGGACGGATTTCGGGTATTCACGACTGGCAGGCCCTTGTCCAGCGCAGCTTCTTCGGTATGCAGCTCAATCCGCACCCGCGGCGGGTCCAGACCAATGAAGACTATGTCCTGGCGGCGCGCATCACCGGCGGACCATCGGCCAAGACCGGGTCGGATTCGACCGTCAATGTATCCCTGTCGGGAAACGTCAACCTGGTGGTCGTGGCCGATATCGACTTCATCACCGAGCAATTTTTCCAGATTCGCGAAAGCGGCATGGAGCAGTACAACTTCGACAACATCACCTTTTTCCTCAACAGCATCGATCTGCTGGCCGGCGATTCTTCGTTCATCGATCTGCGGAACCGACGGGTGAAATACCGCACGTTGACCTCGGTCGAAGCCCAGACCGAGGAATACATCGAGAAACGGATCAACGACGAGAAGGCGGCGGAGCGAGAAGCCAAAACGGCGCTGACGGAGGCGCAGGACCGCCTGAATGAACGGGTCGGCGAAGTCCGCAACCGGACCGACCTCGACGATCAGACCAAGAAGATCATGGCCCAGAATCTTCAGGAAGTCGAGAATAAACGATTCGAGGCCACCAAAGCCAATATCGAGGCGAGCAAAGACGCCGCGGTGGCGGCCAGCAAGGAAAATATGGAAATGGCCATCCTCGGCATCCAATCCCGCATCAAAACTCTGGCGGTGCTTCTGCCGCCGATCCCGGTCTTCGCCCTCGGCGTGGTGATTTTTGAACGACGACGGCGACGGGAACGCGAGGGGACGGTTGCGGCCCGAAGGTTGAGGAGCTAAGCTATGGATGAGAATAAAAAAACACTATGGTTCGCCGGCGCGGCGGTCGTGCTGGCCATAATCGCCATTATCGCGGCCCCCGGGCGCATCACGCCGCAGGCGTTTCTCGATCAGGGAGAGGCGTTCTATCCGCAGTTCACCGATCCCAACGAAGCCACTACACTCGAGGTGGTCGGCTTTAACGATCAAACGGGGCAGGCCGAGCCGTTCAAAGTCACGTTCGAGAATGGTCGCTGGACGATCCCGTCGCATCATGATTATCCCGCCGACGCCAAGGATCGTCTGGCCAAAACGGCGGCGGGCGTCATCGATATCAAGAAGGACGATTTCCGCACCGACAACGTCGCCGATCACGAAAAATGCGGCGTTATCGATCCCCTCGATGATACCGCTCCCGGCCTCACCGGCCGCGGCAAACGGGTCACCCTTAAAGGGAAAAACGATAATGTGCTGGCTGATTTAATCGTCGGCGACGCGGTCCCGGACCGGCCGGGCTTTCGCTTTGTCCGCATTCCGGGGCAGAAACGGGTCTATGCCTCGCGGATGAACGTCGATCTCTCGACCAAATTCCAGGATTGGATCAACACCGATCTTCTGGAAGTCGAGAAAAACAAAATCGACAAGGTCATGCTGATGGATTATTCCATCAACGAAAGGACGTTCCGCATCGACCAGCGCGACAACCTGATTCTCACCAAGAACGGCGCAAGCTGGAAGGCCGATAACATGAAATCGACTCAGCAGATCGATTCAACCAAGATGAAAGACCTGCTGACTGCCATCGATGAGCTCAGCATCGTCGGCGTTCGTCCCAAACCGGATGGTCTGTCGCAAAATCTGAAACAATCGGACAAGGGGATGCAGATCAGCCAGAGCGATCAGCTTTCGCTGCAAAGCAAAGGTTTTTATCTTACCCGCGACGGCGACCTCAAATCGAATGAGGGCGAACTTCAGGTGCATACTGCCAACGGCGTGGTTTATACCCTGCGTTTCGGGGAAGTCCTCGCCGGCTCCGACGAAACCGAAGCCGCTGAAGGCGGCGCATCCGAAAATCGCTACTTGTTTATTACGACCGGCTTTGACAAGTCGCTGTTCCCCGAACCGCCCAAACCGCAAAACACCGATTTCATGGGCAAGCCGGATAGCCTGCTGACCGACGCCGACCGGGAACAAAAGAAAATTTTCGACAAACACGACGCCTGGCAGCGTAATGTGGACCGGGGCCGCAAGATAAGCGAGGATCTCAACACTCGTTTTGCGGACTGGTATTACGTAATTTCAGCCAAGAGCTTCGACAAGTTGAACTTGGGCCGGAACGACCTGGTCGTCAAGAAGGGGAAAACGACATAGGCGTAAAATATTCGATCCTTTATGGCCCGAACGGCGTATAATATTCAGAATCGTTTTTTACCGATTTCGTTTGTGGGTCGGTAGAAAAGGAAGAACGCGGCGGACGACCCCTCCCCATCCGCCGCGTTTATTTTTGCCTGCTGCCCAATTTATGCGAATCCGGCAATGACACAAAAAAGGACCGCCGATAATAATCGGCGATCCTCAAACGACGTAAACCCGACTGAACTTTCTATTCGTTCTCTATTTCGTTGTCTTTCTCTTCGTCTTGATGCGTCAACTGCTTGGTTTTGGTTATCTGTCCGGCTGACGACACCGTCAACTCGAAATAATCGCTGTCCTGTTTCAGCCGCAATTCGTATTCAACGGTTTTGCCCCGGGTGATTCTTTGGGCCTTCACCGTTTCGCCCGTGGGGTATGCGGATTTGATTCCCTGGAGCACTCCCAGCGGCAATGCCGTAGGCGGGATTTTCTCGTCGATTTCGACCAGCGTGCCGTCCTCTTTATATATAACATCCCGGATTACCCCGCCGTCCTTGCTCTTGATTCCAAAGACTGTCTCGCCATCCAACTTCTCCTTACCCGATCCGATGATTTTGGCGTCGGGGTATGCCTTGGTGAAGGCGTCATAGACAGCCTGGGGGACGTCGACCTTGGTTTTCTTCGTCTCTTTTCCCGCCGCCGGCGCGGGCATAAACGATCCCGCGGCAAAAACCGCCAGCATAATCAATAAACCGATTCTGTATTTCATAACCGCCTCCTCCGACTGACATCGACTCTCGGTTCTTTTCCGCTATCTTCCACTGAAAAATATACGATCACAGACGGCGTCAACGCTAATACATCGCTGCCCGTGGCGTGGCCGAAATCGAACAAGACCTTTCTCCATCATAAAAAGGGCTGCCGGCATTGCCGGCGGCCCTTTTTAAAACCAACTTCAGTTAATCCCGGTCTAATACCCGGTGGGCTTGTCCTTCTTGGGCTCCATTTTCGGCTTCTCCATTTTCTGAGAGCGGATCATTTTGCCCTCGGGGGTATAGACGAGCGAATAGGCATCGCTGCCCCGTTTGAACATAACCCCGTACTCGACGGTCTGGCCGCGCATGATCTTCTCGGCCCGTTCCATCTTGCAGTTGGGGTACGCCTTCGTGACGGAATTAGTCACATTCGCAGGCAGCATGGTCGGTTCAATCATATCCTTGGTTTCGATCAGATTACCCTCTTTATCATAGACCATGGTCATGGGCTTCTGACCCTGCATGGTTTTGACGTCATAGACGGTCATATCGCCCTGTTTCTCCGTCCACACTCGTGTGATCGAAGCGTCGGGATAGGCCTTCTTGAATGCATTGGTGACCGCCATGGGAAGATCTTTCTGCTCCATGGCATTTCTGTTTGTCATGGGTCCCTTTTTCATCATCGGGTCTTTCTGCTGTTGAGCCATCGCTGGTGCAAAAAAGGCGGCGCAAAATGTCACCAGGACGAGACCAATAATCAGACGAGTACGCATATCTGCCTCCATTGATGTAGGTTTCCAAGTTTTCCTATCCATATCCTAAAAGGCCGTGAACTGATACGAAAATCTTAAAATTCGCGCTAAGCTATTTCCGCCCGTTTGAGAGGATCGAATACCGCCGAAACGCCTCAATCGATTAATTTCATCGATATGTAAAAAAAATCTAACATTTTTTAAAATTTGACCGTATATTCACGCAATGACCGGCGGGTCAAAAAATGACCGAACCGTGGTAAGCATGGAAAAACCGACGTCAAAACGAAAAGAACGGGAACGTGAAGCCCGACGCGAGGCGATTCTCGACGCCGCCGCGAGGGTGTTTTCACGCAAGAGCTTTTTTGAGGCCACCTTGGAGGAGATAGCCACCGAGGCGGAATTGGCCAAGGGCACATTGTATAATTATTACAAGGACAAACCGGATATTTTTGCCTCGTTGATGGCCCGGGGGCAGCGGGAATTCCACGAGAATCTTGAGAAGGCGATCGAGGATGGCGGGGGCCTCGAAGTTATGCTGCGACGAATCCTCGAGATATCGATTCGCTCCATGAGCGATCACAAATATATGTTCCGCATGATCTTGACCGCCGGGGAACATTTGTCGGACAATTTTCGTTCGCAAATGATGAAAACTTGGCAGGAGCAACTGGATATTGCCGCCGGCAAGGTCGCAGACGCCTTTGCGACCATGCCGGAAGCGCATGGATTGACGCCGAAAGAACGAATGACAGGGGCATATCTGGTCCTGGCTTCGATACGATCCCTTCACCAGCGGCAGATGATGAAAACCGATATCAGGCCATTGAGCGAGGAAATCGAACAATATACCCGGTTGCTGTGCCGGGCGTTACGGGTGGAGAAGACTGCATGAGGGTACTTATCGTATATATGGTGCTGCTGTTGTGTACGGCGGGGGTATCGGCCGAGACGATTCATCTCGACCGCTCCAAGGTTGCCGATATGGCCCTGCAGCGAAACGAATCTTATCAGTCGACGCTTCTGGAAAAGGATCGCGTGAGCGGGCAATATATCGCGGCCCGCGCAGGAGCTTTGCCCCAGCTGACCTTCAACGGGCAATATCTCTATAATATCGATCTCCAGACGTCGATATTTACTATCACCGATTCGGCCGGCAAGTCGACGTCAACCGAAATCCGATTCGGCACGCCCAACAATTTTTCGGTGGGGTTCAGCCTTTATCAGCCGTTGTATGCCGCCGGCAAGGTGGGCGCCGCCTTGAAAATCGCCAACTACGGCAAGAAATACACGCAGGCCACTATTGACGCCGCCCGGCACAATATCATGACCGAGGCCGACAGGGCCTATCTCGATGCGGTCGCCGCCAGGCAATCCGAGTCAGTTTACCGGGAAGCGGAAGATCTGGCCGATTCGAATCTGGCGGTGGTGAAAAAATTGTACGATCAGGGGCAGGCGTCCGAATATGATTTGCTCCGGGCGCAGGTGCAGGCGGCCAACGCCCGGCCGAACCGTATCGCCTCCGAAAACAACACCCGGCTGGCTCTCGATTATTTACGAAACGTGCTGGCTATCGCTCCCGAAACGGAAATCACTCTCGATACCGTCATCAAACAGGTGGACGTTCCGGAGTTGGGTCTGGATTCATTGGTCACCGAGGCTCTGCAGAATCGGCCGGAATTGCAGCAGAGCGAACAGATGGTTAACATCCGTGACAAAATGGTCTCGATCGCCTACGCCGGCTACAAACCGTCGCTGGGAATCAACAGCCAGGTGCAATGGTACAGCTATACCGATGAATTCAACCAGATTTCCCTGTCGGAGAAATCGTGGTTCCGTTCTTGGAACGTGTCGTTGAATTTGACCTGGCCGATTTTCACCGGTTTCGAAACGAAGGGCCAAATACGGCAAGCCAAAGTTGATTATCAGCAAAGCAAACTGTCGGAAAGCCAGTTGAACCGCCAGGTCCGGCTGGAAGTTCGCGACGCCCTGGGGAAAGTTCGCGAAGCCAAGGAGCGGGTGGATGCTCTCGGCGAAACGGTCGATCAGGCCCAGCGGGGGCTGGAAATCGCCCGGGTGCGGTTTGAAAACGGCGTCGGGATTCAACTGGAACTTCTGGATGCGCAGGTGGCCCTAACCATGGCCCGCGTCAACCGGATCGCCGCCCTTCACGATCTGGCGGCGGCGGTCAGCAACCTGAGAAAAGCCGTGGGGCGCGAATGGGCCCCGGAATGGTAAGGAATAGAGCAATGATGTTTCGAATATTCTTCGCATTGAGTATCGCGGCCACCCTGATGTTCGGCTGCAGCGGCAAAACGGAAACGGAGAATCCCTCCGGCCAGCGGGCGCCGGTGATCGTGCGAACGCAGCCGGTGGAGCAGGCCGATTTCCCCGTCACGGTCCGCGTCGGAGGAACCCTGATGGGCATCCGGCAGACGGCGATACCAGCCAAACTTTCCAGCACGGTTATCAAAATTCCGGTTCGGATCGGCCAGAGCGTTCATAAAGACGATCTGCTGATAATGCTTGATCCGGGTGGAGTGCAGTCGCAGTACAATCAGGCCAAGGCGGTGTTTCAGAACGCCGAGAAACAATGGAACAAAATGAAGGCCCTCTATGAGTCCGGCGCCATCCCGGAATCGCAATACGACGGCTCCAAAACGGAATACGAAGTAGCCAAAGCCAATTTCAACTCCGCCCGCGAATCGGTGGAAATCGACGCCCCCTTTGACGGCGTCGTAACCGACATTCCCGTCCGGGTCGGCAACGATGTGTCGATAGGGATGCCGCTGGTTGAAATGGCCGATATTACGCAATTGCGATTGATACTTGACGTGCCGACGTCGCAGGTCGGTCAGTTGAGGGCCGGGCAGGAAGCAGACGTCCGTTCGCCGGTCGATTCCACCCGAACCATGAGCGGCAAAGTATACAGCGTCGCCGACGCCGCCGATCAGGCCACGCGTAGTTTTGAGGTCGAATGCCATTTCGCCAATCCGGTTGCCGGATTTTCGCCGGGAACGTATGTCATCGCCGAGATTACGACAAAAATATTGCCATCGGCGCTGGTCGTGCCCAACGATGCCCTTCTATATCGTTCGGGAAAAGCGATAACTTACGCCATCAAGAACGACACCGCTCAATTGGTCGAATTGTCCGTACTGGCGATAGGCCAGGGTAAATCGGCGGTGGCGGGCGATATCGTCACCGGTCAGCGGGTGGTCGTGGTCGGCCAGAAGAATCTGACACCGGGGACCTACGTGCGGGAGGCCGATCAATGATTTTATCCGAAGTTTCCATCCGCCGTCCGGTATTCGCGACGATGATGACGGCGGCCCTTTTGGTGCTGGGGGTAACCTCGTTTTTCGCCCTGTCGATCGATCTCTTTCCGGAAATCGATTTCCCCTATGTGGTTGTCACAGTGGTGTATCCCGGTGCAAGCGCCGAATCGGTCGAGCTCGACGTCAGCAAAAAAATTGAGGACGCCGTCAGCACCATTGCCGGCGTCGAACATATCCAAACGACCGCCCAGGAAGGATTTTCTCTCACGGTCATCCAGTTTACGCTCGAAACGAAAAGTCTCGACGCCGCCGCCGAGGTGCGTGACAAAGTAACCGCCATCCGGGCCGATCTGCCCAATGATATCGATCCCCCGGTGATCCAGCGCTACGATCCCGCCGACCGACCAATTATCGCTCTGGCGATTTCCGGCAAGCAGTCGATGCGCGATCTGACCAAATATATCGAGGACGTCATCCGGCCCCGGCTGGAATCGGTCGAGGGCGTCGGCGCGGCAACTATCGTGGGCGGCGCCGAACGCGAAATCCAGGTAAGGCTGATCCCGGAACGACTCAAAGCGCTCGATATTTCGCCGGCCATGGTGGCGGCCAAGCTACAGTCGGCCAATATCGAACTTCCCGCCGGCCGCATGGTCGACGGCAGCCGGGAGTGGATCGTGCGCACCATGGGGCGGTTTACCTCGCTCCAGCAGATGCGCGAACTGGTCGTGTTAACGCCGAAGGGAGCCAAGGTGCGGCTGGGCGACATCGCCGAAGTAATCGACACCGAAGCCGAAAAAACATCGGCCTCGCGGCTCAACGGCGTGCCATCGGTGGGCGTCGACATCCTTCGTCAATCCGGCGCCAATACAGTGAAAGTCGCCGACGGCGTCAAGGCCGAAATCGCCTCCATGCAGAACGAGCTTCCCGC
This sequence comes from uncultured Ignavibacteriales bacterium, assembly GCA_964549765.1. Taxonomy (GTDB): domain Bacteria; phylum Zixibacteria; class MSB-5A5; order GN15; family JAAZOE01; genus CAZJWR01. The sequence continues at coordinate 16,122 of CAZJWR010000046.1, read as the reverse complement.
CGGTATGCAAATCGTCATCGCTCAAGACGATTCGAAATTCATTCAGGATTCGGTCAACGACGTACTGGTCAATATCCTTTGGGGCGGCGCGCTGGCGGTTTTGGTTATCTTTCTGTTCTTGGCCAATGCCCGGAGCACGATTATCAGCGCCCTGGCCATCCCGACCTCGATTATCGCCACCTTCACCCTGATGCGGATGCTCCATTTCACGATCAACATGATGACCCTGCTGGGTATTTCGCTGGCGGTGGGATTATTAATCGACGACGCCATCGTCGTCATCGAAAATATCTATCGGCATATGGAGATGGGCAAGAAACCGATGCAGGCGGCCCGCGACGCCACCAACGAAATCGGGCTGGCGGTTTCGGCCACGGCCTTTAGCATCATCGTCGTTTTTCTTCCGGTGGCGTTCATGTCCGGGATTGTCGGACGGTTCTTTTATTCGTTCGGCATGACGGTGGCGTTCGCCATCGCCGTCAGTCTGTTCGTCGCCTTTACCCTGACGCCGATGCTGTCCTCGCGTTTTCTCAAGCCGCAGGCCCAGATCGTAAACACCAAAACTCATCGCATCCTCACTTCCTGGAGCCGCATCTTCAAGCATATCGAGGAACGCTGGTATCGGCCATCGCTGGCCTGGTGTCTGCGACATCGCTGGCTTACCATAGGGGTGGCAACATTGGCCTTCCTGGCCAGCCTGAGCCTGATTCAGTTCATCGGCACCGAATTCATGCCTCAGACCGACCAGAATGTTTTCTACGTGACCTTCGAAGGGCAGGCCGGTAACCGCCTTCAGACTACCGTCGACGAAATAGAACCGGTCGAAAAACTCCTGCTGTCGCACCCCCAGATAACGAGCGTTCTGACAACTATCGGCAGCGGTCAGAACACCGTCAGCGAAGGCTCCATCACGGTCGAACTGCTCGAAAAATCGCAGCGTTCGGTATCGGCCGATTCCCTGATGAAAGTCGTGCGCGAACAATTGAGGGCAATTCCGGGGTTTTTCTTCACAGTTGAACTCCAGGAATCGCGCGGCGGCGGGCGGCCGGTCGAATTGTCGGTCCGGGGTCCCAATCTGGATCAACTTGAGGAATACACCAACGACCTGCGGAATCGCATCAAGGATATTCCGGGATTGGTCGACCTCAAATCGTCGCTCGAACCGGGCAAACCCGAAATGCGAATCTACCTCGACCGCGACCTGGCGGCCGATCTCGGCGTCGGCACCGGTGAACTGGCCCAGGGGCTGCGGACATTCATCGACGGCGACGTCGTCAGCCGCTACAAGGAAGAGGATGACGAATATGACATCCGGCTTCAGGTGGATGAGCAGTCTCGCCACGAACCGAACCGGATCGGGATACTCCCGGTCGCTTCGAATAAGGATATCGACGGACGGGATCGTTTCACCGTGCCGCTGAATCAGATTTCGCATATCGAGCGCAGCGTCGGTCCGGCCCAGATCAACCGTTACGACCGCATGCGCGAAATCCGACTGTCGGGAAGCGTCGTGGACCGTCCGGCGGGCAATGTCCGGGCCGATGTCATGATGCAGGCCGATTCGATCAAGGTCATGCCCGGTTACAACATCAGCGCCGTCGGCGAGGCCGAAATTCAGCAGGAATCGTTCGGGTATATCTTCACCGCCTTGATACTGGCGGTGATCTTCATCTACCTGGTGTTGGCCAGCCAATACAACAGCTTTGTCGATCCGCTATCGATCATGATGTCACAGCCGCTGGCCATTATTGGGGCGATGGTCAGTCTGCTGATATTCGGATCGGCCTTTTCGATCATTTCGCTTATAGGTATCGTCCTTTTGATGGGGCTGGTCACGAAGAACGCCATTCTGTTGATTGACTTTGCCCGGCAGCGGCGCGCCCAGGGAATGGAACGCAATGCCGCCATCCAGGAAGCGGGCCCGATCCGGTTCCGGCCGATTCTGATGACGGCGCTGTCGACCATTTTCGGCGTACTACCGTTGGCGCTGGGTCTCGGCGAAGGCGCCGAATTGCGCGCCCCGATCGCACGGGCCGTCATGGGCGGCATGATCTCCTCGACCATGCTGACTCTTCTGGTCATCCCGGTCGTGTACACTATGTTAGATGATATCGCCCATGGCAATTTTCGGGCTCTCTTCGGACTTAAGCCGAAAACGAAAACGCCGCAACCGCAATAAGCCGACGGTTGGAAGGCGTGATTTGGAAATATGGCAGGCTCCACTAAAATGGAGCCTGCCTTTTGTCTTTCTTACTTGAGTCTATACCAGATACGAAATCGGCTTGCGGTGCCGGCGGCGGTTGGCCAGGATGCGGTCAATAATCCCGATGCCCACGAAAGTCAGGACGGCAAAGACTATAATCGACATATCGAGGTGCAGACCGGATAATTCCTTGAAGAAACCGGACAAATATTGATTGTTGGCCAGTGACGGCGTGGCGGCAACATCGTCGACCGATTTGAATAACGTTGTCGGATTTATGAAATACACCGCGCCGGCGATCATGGCGATAACCGCCACGATGAAAACCAGCGAATCGCGGATGCGAAATCCTCCGGCAAACACCTCGGCCTCGGCTATTTCTTCACTTTCCGGCAGGCGGGCCATGACCCGATCGACAAAATCGGGTGATAACTCCGGGGCGTCTTCCTGCGAAATCGTGACATAGAGTTGCCTGTAGATTTCCACCTCCTGCCGGCAACGCGGGCAGGATTCGAGATGCGCTTCCGCTTCGGCGCTATCGTCGATTGTACCGTCCAGGTACGCCTGCAACTGCTCATCGGCCAAATGCCTCTCGTTCACGATTTCTCTCCGTGGTAAACGGCCTGTAATCGGCCCTTCAATATCCTACGCGCCCGGAACAGGTAGCTCTTGACGGTTCCTTCGGGCAGATTCATTATTCTACCGATCTCAGTATAACTCATCTGCTCCAGATGATACAACGTAATCAGTGTCTTATACGCCGGCGGCAGTCGATTTATTTCGTTGCGCACGATTTCCCCCGTCCGACTTGATTCATAGGCGCGATCGGGACGGGCCGAGCCGTCCGGCGCCGCCGGTTCGAACGGGCGGTCGTCCTCGGCCAAGTCGTTATACAGCGGCAGTTGTTTTTTATCCAGAAAGTTCAGGCAACTATTATAGGTAATCCTCGCGATCCACGTCGACAGCTTGGTGTCGAACCGAAAATTGCCGAGATTCTGGTACACTTTAACGAATACCTCCTGGCATAAATCCTCCCGGTCCGGCCCCGGAGGAATCATGCGGAACACAATATGGCTGACCAGCCGCTGGTGATCTTTCACCAAATCCCGAAAGGCGTTTTTTTCTCCGGCCACGATCCGTTTGACCAGCTGTCTTTGGTCCGTCATACATACCTTGATATAATTGACCGGCTTCGCGGGTGGAAGTTGCACGTTTTTTCCGAAAATTTCTGCAACCGCGCCTGCACTCGGCGGTCAGATATAATAGAAACTGAAAAGAACGAAAAACCAACAAATAAAAGGAGGTCCTCCGTGGACAGAGCTTTTTGGGATGTTTTCCCGGTTATCATCATCTTCCCGACGATGGCGTTCATGTTCAAATGGTATTTCGATTACCGGACGCGCAAGCAGTTGATCGAGAAGGGATTGGTGGATGAAAAGGTGAAATACCTTCAGTTCAACCGCTGGGATCAATATGCCCCCGGTTCTCTTAAATGGGGTCTGGTGTTTCTCTTCGTCGGCGTGGCCATCATCTTCCTGAGAATCCTTTCCGAATATATTCCCGGCGAGATCATCCTGGGCGCGATCCTCGTCGCCGCCGGTCTGGGCCTTCTGGTCTATTACCTGATCGCCGACGCTGCCATGCGGAGGCATCAGCGAGAACACAAACAATTCGAGGGATCGCCGGGCGTGAATCCGTAGCGAAAAACCCCTCTGCCACAAAATAACCCCGAAGCCCCCGTCTATCCTTCGGGGTTTTTTTATCCGTCCCCGCCGGCGCAACCCGTATTACACAATTGGGTGTTCAGCTCGTCTATATTTTGCCGGGGAAGGACCGGATAGGCTCTGCGGAGGGATTATAGCACGGGAAAATACATCGGCAGAGAAACGGGTGAGGATTTCCGGCCAAAAACGACAAAAGTGTCGTATATTGAAATGTGCAGGCGATATAACCGTTGACCGCCAGAGTACATGCCATAACAGATGATTTTGTCGCCGGCAGGAGCTGACCATGCATAACCGATTTTTTCGCATCATATTACACTTCACCGCAATATCGCTGCTGATTGCCTCCGCCGTATCGAGTAGGTCATGGTCTGATGCGACAGCCTCGGATAAAGCCGATCAGGCGGTTCAGGCCCAAGCGACTCTCCACGATTACGATCTGCGGCACGCCGGGTTACACGACGCCGGAAAACTTTATTTGCCGATGGTGGACGGCGACATCTCGACGGGATTCGCGACAACCTATTATGATCCGGAAACCGGGGAACGGATGGATAACGCGATTTATCCCAAGGGCAGCTATCGACAATATGTATGGGGCGGGGGGGTATGGATCGGCGGCATCGTCGGACAGGATACGATCGTCTCGGTCGGAGCGGACGGTTGGTTTTCCAACATCAGGGAATTGGCGCCGGAAGATCCGGAGCTGGGAAGCATGTATCGCACGGGGAATTTTGCCGACGACGAGTTTATGACCACGCTGGTCGATTCCTTCTATGAATTTTCCCCATATTCTAGTCACGGTCCCCTGGGCATCACCATCCGCCACACCAGCCGCAGTTGGGCCGATACCGCCTATGACGATTTCGTTCTCATCGACTACACTATCCTCAACACCGGGAGTAACTACATAAGCGACGGCTGGATCGGCATCTATCTTGATTGCGACATCTACCACCAGTCGAATGCGGCTAACGGATATGCCGATGATTGCTCGGGATCGCTGGATACTCTGCTATTCGATGGCGATCCGGGCAGTCGCGTGTTGATCGGCTACAGTTTTGACAATGACGGCGATCCGGTAGACGCTGAGGCGTGGGGCGACGCATCGGTTCCGGGTATCATCGCTTTGGTTCTTCTCGACAGCGATGTTCCCTTTGAGGGTCCCAATTTCAACTGGTGGATATCCAACAGTAGCTCCGATTTCGATTTCGGACCCCGGCGGCTGGGCGCGCCCGGGGATCCCCTGCGGTTGTTCTTCAATAATAATTTGGGGACGCCCCTTTCCGACGAAGACAAGTATTACATTCTGTCGCACCCGGAAGTCGATTATGATATGATCGAAACCCTCATCCACGATTCCTCCGACGGCTGGATGCCGCCGCCCGATCCGACAGGGGCAGTCGATTTTGCCGATGGCTATGATACCCGTTTTATATATTCCTTCGGTCCTTTCGATCTGGCGCCGGGGGATTCGGTAACGTTCACGGTGGCCCTGGTGGCCGCCGGGAAATTCCACGTCGACCCGGGAGACTTTCTCGACTATTACGACGCGCTCCAGCCCGATATATTTCGAAATCATCTCGACTTCAGCGAGTTGCTGGATCATATCCGCGGGGCCGATTCTGTCTATCGTTCCGGTTATCTACTCCCCAACCCCGGCCCGCCGGCTGGCCTGCATATTGCCGATTACGATGATTCCTATGCCAAACTGACGTGGTCGCCGAGCTCGAGAGAAGATCTTGGTGGTTACGATCTGTTTATAATGGACACCCTCATCGACCGTGTCTGGCACCGGGTTACGCTGGACCCGATATATGACACGGTGTTCAGTGTGCCGCTTTTCGATCCGACCCATGTCTATTCGCTGGCCGTTAACCTGTTCGATACGCAGGGACGGCAGTCCCTGCTTTCCCGACCGGTGACGCTCATCTCCGGAATTCCCCATCCGCCGGAAAGCCTGGCAATCTCCGTCGAAGGTGCCGTCCCGGAAATCAGTTGGCGGCCGCACGAGGATACCGCCGTCCAAGTGTTCATGATTTTCCGAGGGATGTGGAATGATTCCATATTTCTCTACGATTCGACCGCCGCTCTTTCCTATCGGGATTACGACGCGGAGAGCGGTGTCAGGTACCGCTATTATGTCAGCTCTCGAAACGACCTGGGTCTGGAATCGGAGATGGTCGGCCCCGTCGAGGCCCTGTATATGGCCCGGGACCGCGGTGTTTTGTTCAACGATCTCAATCGATACAGTTCGGCGACTGCGGGTATATATCCCAAGGAATATACCGATCGATTGTACAACTCGGTGGCGGCGGTCACCCCGACCGAACGTTTTGACGTGGTTGACACCTACCCCAATCTCAAGGAACTGAGCCATTACTCGACGATTATCTTCGAAGCCAGCAATAAGCCGCGGGCGTATTGGTTTTTCGAGGACACGCTGTCGCTTTACCTGAAAAACGGCGGTACGGCGGTCATCATCGTACCGGCCTTGGGATTCTACGGGATATTGCCGAAAATGGAACGATTTGGGCCGGGTAATTTCTACCACGATTATTTCAAACTCGATAGCGCCTACAACCCGGGCGTGGTTTTTTCCGCAGACGGGTTCGTGGGCGATCTCACCGCTTGCGCGCCGCAGATCCCCGATTACCCGGAACTCACCGCCGATCTCGACAAGCTGGCCGGGGCGGAGCTTGCGGTCAGCGGATATATCCCGTTGGCCGGATATTTGTTTCCTACGGACGAGGCCGAAACGATCTACAGATATGTCTCCTCTAATCCCGATACCGCCAGCAATGGCCAAATCAACGGTATTCGATATCTTGGCAACGACTTCCGCATTGTGTTGCTGTCCTTTCCCATGTTGCCGATGGCCGGTGACGCCGATCTGACGGCTCTGCGGCAGGCCCTGACCGACGTCGGCATCAACATGGACTGCGGCGACGTCAACGACGACGGCCGGGCCAATATCGGCGACGCTATCTTCCTGATAAACTATCTCTATCGCGACGGGCCGTTTCCGGACATATTCGCAAACGCCGATGTTTCCTGCGATGGGGAATTGAGTCTGCCGGACGTTCTGGTCTTGATCAATTTCATTTTCCGGGAAGGTCGGCTTGAATGCTGTCCGTAAACAGATTGAGCGGCGCGGAGGATCGATAAATGACATCACCCGGCGGCTTCATGCCGCCGGGTTTTTATCTCCCATCCGATTTTTTTTACAGAGAGTGATGAACCGTTTCCCGATCCTGACCAGCCCATCCTTCTGCAGCGCCTCGGCCGCTTCCATAACATCCTGAACCGACCGTTTCATATCTTTGGCGATACGATCGACCGCGACGCGACGGGAGAGGGTCAGTCGGCGGATGATTTCGCCCCTGATCTGCCGCCGCGATCCGCGAAACGGCGTCTGCTTATTGAGACGCGGTGCGGCCGGCAGTCTGCCCGGTATTGCCACACGGCTGTAATCCATCAAGGCGTTGTGCCAGTCGCGCGACCGTCCGCGCGGCCGCAGTCGCCGCGCCAGATTCTCCAGATCGCCCTTCGTGACATCCGCAGGCAGACCGAATTCATGGATCATCACCCGGCGGATGTTGGTATCGATCGTCACCAGCGGCTTGTTGAATGCGAAAATCAGGACGGCATGAGCCGTGTAGGGCCCGATCCCCGGAAGCGTCTGTAAAATTTTCGGATCGTCGGGCAGGCAGCCGTCGAACCGTTTCGCGATTATTCCCGCCAACTGTCCGAGATATATCGCCCGTCGATTATAGCCGAGTCCCGACCAGGCCGCCAGCAGTTCCCGGCGGTCCGCACGCGCCAGCGCGGCCCACGTCGGCCACTTTTTCAGCCACGCCTCGTATTTGGGGATCACTCGTTCCACCTGCGTTTGCTGGAGCATGAATTCGGCCACAACGATATTGTACGGATCGTCGGTTTCGCGAAACGGTAGCCGGCGGCGGTGCCGCGCATAAAACGTCCAGATTTTGCGGCGAAAAGCGGCGATACGTTGTGCGGATATGTCGATCATCATGCGCGCGGAAATATTACCACTTGAGATTTTCCAGCGCGATGCGGAGATGACCGGCCATTTTGAACCGCTGGGCGATCAGGTAATGCTTGCGGCCCATGATTAACTGACGGATTTCGGGGCCGGCCCGGCGGTACCCGGCGGCGCCGCCGATCATCTCGTAGAGCACCGAGATGAGGTCGTACACGTCGTGCTGGATTTTTTCGTGGGTCGAACGGCCGAGATCGAAAAAATCCAGAAGATAGACCTCGAAACCCATACCGCGTCGCCTGACCATGATATTGTCGCTGTGGATATCGCCGTGGTATTCGCCCAGAAAATGAATCCGCTCCACCCCCGCCGCCAGCGAATACAGGAGATGCAAGGCCTCAAAGGTGGTCAGGTGCTTCCCCTTCTGCCGAGCCAAAAACCGTGACAGCATCTCGCCGTCGATAAAATCGGACACGACGAATTCGATAGACTGCCCCTGCAGCGTGGCCGTGCCCCGATGATGATACTGCACGATAATGGGGCAGGAGCGAAGCTTGAACAGCTTTCGGGCGTAACGAAGCAGGGGCTCCCGCCGGACGCCCTCGTGTCGATAGAACAGCTTGGCCGCCCGAACAATACCCGTCCGGCGCTCGGCCACCTTGTAAACCTCGCCTTCCCAGCCGCAGCCGAGAAATTCGACGATGTGGTAATGCGGCCCCAGGGTGCGCCCCGAGGGCAGGTCAAACCGCGATAGGCTCATTGTCACCCCTTGTGTCCCCGGACTATCGGTTCGATGCCGGGGGATCGACCTTACAATATATCGGCAGAACGGCGCGGTGGCAACCGCCGATTTGCACCCGGCGGCCGGGGGCCGAAATAATCTGAAAAAAGGGCAAAAAATACTCAACCAAACTGCCACCGGCAGCGTATTATCTAACAAGTTGGTTAAACTAACCAGTTGGTCAATTTTTACGATAGGCAATGTATGGAACTGGATAGCAAAGACAAGGTGCTGGCCGCCGCCGCCGAGGAGTTCGCCGAATATGGGTTGTCCGGCGCCCGGGTCGACCGTATCGCCACCCGCGCCGGCGTCAATAAGGCCATGATCTACTACCATTTTTCGTCCAAGGAAAACCTGTATCAGATGGTCATCGACGAGCGACTGACCGCTGTGGCGGATTCCCTGTCCTCGGCTCTAAGCGATTCTGAGTCCGACATGGAGGGGGCCCTGTTGCGGGCGTCCCGGGCGTATCACGCCGCTTTCCGGGATCACCCCCGGTTCGGCGCGATTTTTTTGCATGAACTGGCCGATGGCGGCGAACGGCTGCGGGAATCCCTGCAGCGGCTGGTATTTCAACGCGGCTTGCCGGAGAAGATCGAACGACTGATGATAGCCGGTATCCGCGCCGGAACTCTGCGTAAGATCGACACGCGTCAGGCGTTGATATCGTTCATTGGGATGAACCTGTTTTATCTGATGACATCGCCGATTGTATCCTCGGCTCTGGAGATAAAAAATGAGAAGAAATTTCAGGACAAACGACCGGAGTATATCGTCGATCTGTTCATGCGCGGTATTCAAAAACGGTAGCGGGCGGTTTGCCGTTATCATGCTGGCGATGGTCTGGTTGACCGCGCCGCTTGCCGCCCAGGGTTCGCTGACTTTGGAAGACGCCATCGCCCGTGCCCAGAAACACAGCTACGCGGTGCAGGGCATCCGGCACGATTCGGCGGCGGCGACGCTGACCTACGAAGCCGCTGCACGGGACCGTTTCCCGATGCTGTCGCTCAAGGCCCAGTCGTTCTATATCAGCAATCTGCAGAAAATCACCGTCGGCCCCATCAACCGCACGATCGGCAGTAAGGAAAATTACCAGACCGACCTCACCCTCAGCCTGACGCTCTACACCGGCGGCAGACTGTCGAACGGCATCAATCTTCAGGACGACAACCGCCGGGCCGCCTCGATGCGGCTCGATGCGGAACGGATGTCCATCGCCTATCGCACGCGGCAGGCATACTTGACGGTGCTCAACAGCGGCGCTTTGGTCAAATCCGCGCAGGCGTCGCTGGATCGCGTGAATATTATCTCTCGCAACGTGAGTAATCTCCATGAGAGCGGCTTGGCCGATTCACTCGATCTGCTCGAGGCCGAACTGGCCGTCGAATCGGCGCGGCAGCATGTACGCCGCGCCCGTACCGAGGAGAAAAACGCCCGCGTGATGCTGTTCCAACTGATCGGCGATCCGCCGGACACGGCCCTGACTCTTGACGAAAACGTCCCCGACCCCGATTTGACCGTCTATGGTGAAATTGCCCGAAGCCCGAAATTCGACCGCCCCGAAGTGCAACAACTGGAATTCACGATACGCGCCGCCGACCGGGCGTCGCGGATCGAGCTCGGCGAATACCTGCCGACGGTGAGCGGCTTTGTCGGATATTCATACGGCAAACCGAATAAGGACATGTTCGGAAACACGTGGAACGATTATTTCACCGGCGGGGTGATGTTGAACTGGACCCTGAATGTCGCCGGCAAAACCGGCAAGGACGTCGGTGCGGCCCGCCAGAGGGCGGCGTCGGCCCGAATGGCACGCAAGGAATTACTCGATAATCTGCAGAAGCAGCGCACCATGGCGCTTAACAATGTCAGCCACGCCTATGAGACGGTGGGCAATTTCCGGGCGGAATACGATATTTCCCGCCGCCAATACGATCTGGCAAAAACTCAGCAGGAGGTCGGACGCCTGACGGTCAACCGTCTGCTCGAACTCGAAACGGACCTGACCGCCGCTGAACAGCAATACCGATCGTCGATTTTCAATTACTATCTGGCCGAAACCGACCTGCTCTATGCCGTCGGTTCACCCAGGATATTCGGAGGCTTGCGATGATGAAATATATACTGGCGCTCCTTTTGGTCATGACCGTGATGGCGGTTGTGTCGTGTTCCGACAACAACACCGGGCCTCAGGGGTCGGGGATGATCGAGGCTACCGAGTCCATTATCTCGGCCCAGGCGACGGGACAACTGGAGCAGCTCCGTTTCGACGAAGGTTATCCCATCGCGGCCGGGGATACGATCGGCCTTATCGATACCACCACCGTTACCCTGCAGTTGAGGCAGACGCGCGCGGCTCGCGAGGCTCTGGTGGCGAAAATCCAGAGCACCAAAATACAGATCGAGCAAACCGCCGGGAACGATTCCCTGGCCCAGAAGGAATTCGACCGTATCAGCCGCCTGATCAAAGTCGGCTCGGCCAATCAACAGCAGTTCGATCAGACCCAAAATGCGCGCAATCAGGCGCATCTGGCCTATCAGGCCGCGAAAGTCGCCCTGCAGGCGGCTCAAGCCGACCTGGCCCGTACCGATGCGGATATCGCCCTTCTCGAAGAGCAGTACAATCATTGCCTGCCGCTCTCGCCGCTCAACGGCACGGTCGTCATCAAATATGCAGAGGAAGGGGAACTGCTCGCGCCGGGCAAACCGATCATCAAGATCGCGCAACTCGATACCGTCTGGGTGAAAATCTATCTCCCGCCCCGGGATCTGACGCAGATAAAACTGGGCGGCAAGGCCGACGTCGATCCCGAGGACGGCCATACACAGCCATTGTCGGGAACCGTCACTTGGATTTCTGACAAGGCCGAATTTACGCCCAAGAATGTCCAGACCAAAGAGGCCCGGGCCGATCTGGTGTATGCCGTTAAAGTCACCATTCCCAATCCCGACGGCGCCCTTAAAGTTGGCATGCCCGTGCTGGTAACGATCCCATGACCACAGTCGTCGTCGACAACGTGACCAAGGCCTACGGCGATCTGACAGCCGTCGATGGGTTCGGTTTCGAGGCACACGAAAAGGAAATTTTCGCCCTGGCCGGACCGGACGGCGCCGGCAAAACATCTCTCTTTCGCGCTATGTGCGGGCTGATCGATTTCGATTCGGGCCGAATCGAAATCATGGGTCATGACAAAAGGACCGATTTCGACGAGGTGAAGGAAATTCTCGGATACATGCCCCAGACGTTTTCGCTCTATCCCGACCTGTCGGTCGAGGAAAACCTCCGCTTCTACGCCGGACTGTTTGGCCTGGATAAAAGCCGTTTCGATCAGAAAAAAGAGCGCCTGTATGATTTTTCGGGATTGGGGCCGTTTCGCGGGCGCCGCGCGGCCAATTTATCGGGCGGCATGAAGCAGAAACTGGCCCTGAGCTGTTCGCTGATCCATGACCCGAGGGTCCTTATCCTCGACGAACCCACTACCGGCGTCGATCCGCTCTCGCGGCGGCAGTTCTGGGAAATTCTCACATCGCTCCGCGACGACGGCGCCACGATAATCGTCTCGACGCCCTACATGGATGAGGTCGAACGGGCCGACCGGGCGGCGTTTATGCATCGCGGGAAAAAATTGGCCGAGGGCACCCCCAAAGAATTAGCCGCCAAATATGACGGCCTCGTATATCGGGTCAACGCCGAACCCTCCGAAGAAAACGTTCATGAACTGTCCCGGATTGATGGCGTCAGCGTCCGCCGCTTCGGGTCTAGCCTGCATGTCTATACAGTCGCCTCGATGCCGATGGACGATTTGGAGCAGAAGCTGGCGCAATGCGGTATCACGTCCGATCGGGTGGAAAAAATCGATTCGGAACTCGAAGACACGTTCATTCAACTCATGGGGAAATAGATGTCGGGGCACGCCGTCACCATCGATCATCTGACCCGGAAATTCGGCGATTTCACCGCCGTCGACCAGATCAGCCTGACGGTCGACCGGGGCGAGATTTTCGGCTTTCTCGGGGCCAACGGCGCCGGCAAGACGACCGCCATCCGGATGCTGTGCGGTCTGCTCCTGCCGACGTCGGGCAACGGCACCGTTAACGGTTTCGACATCTATCGCGAAAACGAAAAGATCAAACGGACCATCGGCTACATGTCGCAGAAATTTTCCCTGTATGCCGATCTCACCGGCCGCGAAAATCTCGATTTCTACGGCGCCGTCTACCGCATCCCGCGGGCGCAACTGCGGGACCGGATACGCGAAGTGACAGCTGATCTCGATCTTTCCTCGTTCATCGACCGTCCCGCCGGTTCGCTGCCGGTGGGTTGGCGGCAGCGTTTGGCGCTCGGCGCGGCGATTCTCCATCGTCCGGGCATTCTCTTCCTCGACGAACCGACCGGCGGCGTCGATCCCGTCTTCCGCCGCCGCTTCTGGGACATCCTCTATGGCCTGGCCGATCAGGGTACGACCTTGTTCGTGACGACGCACTATATGGACGAGGCCGAATTCTGCGGCCGCATATCCATCATGCATCGGGGCAAAATCATCGAAGTCGGCGTTCCCGCCGATATCGTGGCCAAATATCACGAGCCCGACTTGCAGGAAACATTTATCAAACTCATCCAGGGGCAGGGCGGCTATGAAGAAAATTAAATACATCGCCGCCAAAGAAGTCCGGCATATTTTGCGCGATCCGCGCTCGCTGAGCATCGCCATTCTTATGCCGATCATCATGACCCTGCTGTACGGCTACGCCATCAACCTTGATATCAAAAACATCCGCCTGGCCGTGCTCGATTTCGACCACACCCGGGAATCGCGCGATCTGGTCGGACGGTTTTATCACTCCGGTTATTTCATCCGGTCGCAGTCGGAGCCGGATTTGGCCGATCCCGAGTATGTGCTCAAAGCCGGCGACGCCAGCGCCGTGTTGATTATCCCCCCGGGGTTGAGCAAAGCCATGACCACCGGCGAGGACTATCAGATCGGGTTGTCGGTCGACGGCGCCGACGCCAACACGGCCGCGGCGACGACCAGCTACGCCAATGTCATCATGATCCAGTTTCTCAAAGATCATCTGCCCCCCGGATTCGAACCGCCGGGCGTGACGCTGTCGGCGCGCGTGCTGTATAATCCCGATCTCAAGTCGTCGCATTTCTTTGTACCCGGCCTGATCGCCGTCATCCTGATGATGATTTCGGCGCTTTTGACGTCGATCACCATCTCGCGCGAGAAGGAAACCGGAACGATGGAACAGCTTCTGACGTCGCCGATCAAACCCCGGCAGATCATCATCGGCAAGGTCATCCCGTATATCTTTCTGGCGCTTCTGGACGGGGTGCTGGTGCTGACCTTCGGCGTCATCAATTTCGGCGTTCCCTTCATCGGTTCCGAAGCGGTCCTGTTTCTGTTCGGCGTTATTTATGTCATCGCGGCGCTGTCGCTGGGCATTCTGATCTCGACCGTGGCCAATACCCAGCAGCAGGCCATGATGGCCGCCCAGATCCTGACCGTCCTGCCGTCCGTGATGCTGTCCGGATTCATTTTCGAAATCAAAAACATGCCGATCGTCCTGCAATGGATCAGCCATCTGGTGCCGGCGCGGTACTTTCTGCTGATCATCCGGGGCATCATGCTCAAAGGGTCGGGCATCGACGTGCTCTGGCCGCAGGCGGCGGCGCTGGTCGTGATTACCGTCATTCTGCTGGGCGTGGCCACGCGGCGTTTTCGTTTGAAGATCGGATAGGTCATGATACGTACCATACTGGCATTGATGAAGAAGGAGTTTCACCAGGTCATCCGCGACCGCAATATGCTGTGGCTGATTTTCCTGGCTCCGATGATCCAGCTCTTGGTGCTCGGCTACGCCATCAATACCGATGTCAAGAACATCTACACTGCCGTGTACGACTATGACCGGAGCGTTCTCTCGCGCGAATACGTGCGGTCGCTCTCGGCCGGGAATTATTTCATCGTCCAATCCTCCGATCTGCCCCTGCTTGATGCCGACCGGGGCTTTACCGAAAACCGCTTCAATGTGTCGCTGGTCATCCCGCCCGATTTTTCGGATCGTCTCGAACAAGGCCTGGGCGTCGCCGCCGGATTCATCGTCGACGGTTCCAACGCCAATTCGGCCGCCATCGCCATGGGCTACGCCGGTTTGATCACCAATAAATTCAATCGCGACTACACCGGCCTGACCATGCCGATCACCATGCGTCCGCGAATACTGTACAACCCGGAACAGGAATCGGTCAATTTCATGGTTCCGGGCATTGTGGCCGTGCTGCTTTTGATGATCACCTCCATGCTGACATCGATGGCGATCGTGCGCGAACGCGAAGTGGGCACGCTGGAGCAGCTCATGGTGACGCCGATATCCACCCCGGCGCTAATCGTCGGCAAGACAATGCCGTTTGCCATCCTCGGGTACATTGAAATGTCGGTGGCGCTGGCAGTCGGCATCATCTGGTTCGGCATTCCGTTTGTCGGGTCATGGCCGTTGTTGTATTTTCTGTCGTTTATTTTTCTGTTCACGACGCTGGGCGTGGGGATGTTCGTTTCGACCGTCACCAAGACCCAGCAGCAGGCGATGTTTTTGGCGTGGTTTTTCATGATCTTCGCGATTCTGACGTCAGGCTTTTTCACGCCGATCAGCAACATGCCGCAATCGGTGCAGTATCTCACCTATCTCAATCCTTTGCGGTATTTCATGGTCATCGTTCGGGGCATCATGATGAAGGGCGCCGGCCTCAATGTCCTTTATCCTCAAGTGCTGGCGTTGATCGCCCTCGGCCTGGCCATCTTCACCTTCTCTGCCCTGCGCTTCTCCAAACGGGTGAAGTGATTGTCCGTGCTTTGCGCACGACGGGTGGCCGCGATCTATGATCGCGGTCCGCCGAAGGCGGACAATTTCAGACAGCCACGCCTCCGCCTCTGATCGGCAATCCACACGGTACTCCACCCAACAGGTTGATTCTGCGCCCGGTCCGCCGCGGCGGATCCATATCTGCCGGAGAGAGGACACATGGAGGTCTGTGATGCGTATGGAGCCTGTTTTATGGACCTTTACGAGTGGCGCCGAATTTAATGCTGTCAATGGTGAGTGTATCACCTCCGCAGACGATATATCCAAAATTCGCCGTAATTGGAAATTGAAGAAAGCCAAGGGAATCATAAAATGATGAATAGCGAAACGACAATTTCACGCGGCCCGGCGCGACCGCAAAGGTAATCTCGCTAAGGTCGTCCCTCTCATATCGATTGAGACCATCGATATCCTTTCTCTTGTTGCTTTCTAGTGGATAATAATCCGCAAAGAAGGTGGTGGGGGAAATGATATTGTGGCCGCTGATTATGGACGGCTGCCGGAAAACATATTCGCAGGAATCCTCGCATCGGCTTTCCCAATAGAT
>CAZJWR010000045.1:0-31836 GCA_964549765.1 uncultured Ignavibacteriales bacterium | reverse complement strand
GATAGGATTCGGCCGCGATCTTCAGTCGTGTACTCCGGTTCGAACAAGACTGTCGCCGGGCGGCTGGTGAGCAGATCGACGACTTTGAGGTCGTTGGCGATGGCGTCGCCGATGCGGTTCCGGGTAACGAAATACAAACCCTCCTGAAACAGATAGGCTGGGTCGTCGTTATGATCACGCCGGATAATCTGGCGAAACTGCTCGATACTGTCGAGCGCGGCGGGGGAGGTCGTCTTCTGCGCCGCTCGCAGGTAATTGATCGCGGCGTCGGTGTAATACGGTTTGATTTCCAGGGCGCGCCGACAATATATCCGGGCCGAATCGGTCTCTCCGTCAAGGAGAAAAATCACGCCGAGATTGTTGTACGCTTCGGCCGACCGGGGGTGTTGGCCTAGCTCGTCGCGGAAAGCCCGCGCGGCGTCCTGCGGCTGTCCCATCTTCAGGTATGCAATTCCCAGGTTGAGAAACCCATTAGGATAGTCCGGCTGCCGTTCCGTGAGCGAATCCAGACGCGCCGCCGCCAAGGCGTAATCCCCCTGCCGCAGCGCCCGGTTGCCCCGTAAGAACAGCGCCTGATCGGGGTTCTCGAATGTCATTCCGCCCGGAGTGGACGAGGCCAAGATATAGACCGCCCCGGCGGCAACGATTCCGAAAAACAGCCGATAGCCGAATTGACGCCGCCGTACGGTCTCCCACAACAAGAAGACGCCCCACCCCGCCAGAATTGCCACGATCGGGACAAAGGGCAGACGAAAACGGGAGCTGACAAAGAACATCGACACCGTAACGCCGTATAGCAGACATATCCCGTATAGCAGAAAGACGCGAGAGCGTGCTCTCCTGACCAGAAAAAGCGGCAGCACCGCCCCGGCAAGGAGCATCGAAAAACGAACCGGCAGAATCGATAGAAACGGGTTCTTGAAAACAGCTTGGTCGAGGGGACGATTATTCGAAATTTCGTTTCCAGAGAAAAGAAAAAACAGCTTGCGGACAAATAGACGTGCGAAATCGCCGGGATGATCGAGGATAAAACGCATCCCCTGACGGTACCAAAAAGCGGACTGGGCGGCGTAGCTTTTTTTCCCCCCGCTTCCCTGTTGAGCCAGATATGATGCATCATCCAGGGTCCAGTCCGGTCCGTACGGCGGCAGGTTTGACGTGAAACCGTCGGCGTCGGGATTGTTACCGATATAAAAGTTGATTCCTCCCTGATAGGAAATCAAGATAAACTGTCCGGAGAACGCCAGGTTGATGATCGTCACCGGAGCGATAATCAATGCCCCGACGAGAATGAATTGCGCCGCCGTTTTCAGCCCGGTTTTGCGATGGTCGGGTCGCATCCAGCCGCGAAGATAATGGACAATGATAAAGGGCGCGAAAATCAAAATGGTCGGGCGGGTAAGTGCGGCCAGGGCGAAAAACACGCCGACGGCAATCGGGCGTTCCGGCTTGTTTTCGGGTACGGCGATGTAGTACAGGGTTAATAGCGCAAACAGGGTAAACAGTGGATCAAGCAGCAGTTCGCCTTCGAAATAGGTCGTCAAAGGATACAGGAGCATCAGCAGCGCCGCCAGAACCGCGACGGCCCGACCCGCCAATCGCTCGGCGAGGCGGAAGGTAATCAAAACGGTCAGGCAGCCGACGAGCATCTGGATGACACGGACGAAAATCAGGCTCTTGCCGGAAACGGCCAGCAGAAGGCCCAGGAAGAACGGATACAACGGCGCCCTAAAATATGGAGCATTGACAAATATATCGCCGCCCGCAATCAACGACGCCCAGCGATAATGATACATCTCGTCGACGGACAGATTGGCGACGGCGGAAGCTCCGGGGTGGGCGAAGATGAGATAACCAAGCTTGAACGCAAGCGCCGCCGTCAGAACGGCCAGTATCCAGAAAGTCCCATTATCCGATTTCATCACCCGAATATATTATCGAAGGAATTTCCAATTCAAGTTTAATCCGCCACGGTATGCAAAACCGGTTTCATTATGAAGCCGTTTGCATGATTCGGTCTCCGTGAGATACTGCTGTGAAAACAATTGCCATCGACTTATAAGTCATTACCACGCAAATAATTGCGATCAAAAGAAACCGACCGGGGAGGCCCGGCGGCGGAGAGAATCGCCCCTTTCCGGCAGCGGCATATAGGTTGCTCAATCACCTATTGGAACTACTTGATGAGGAGGCGCAGATGAATCGACCGACTCGTTTTTGGCTGCTCTGTCTGGCAATCTCGTTTGCCCTGACCGTCCGGGCGACTGCCGCTCCGGATGTTTCCCCGTCGGTTTGGAATGCGCTGGACAACGCCTCCGACACTTCCACCATTGAACTGATCATCAACTTCGACAGCGACCTCAATACTGCCGCCCTGAAGGCCGCCCGGCAGGATACTCATCTCAGCCGGGTCGAAAATTATAAAGACGTCATGGGACGGCTCCGTCGCAACCACGACGAGTTGCAGTCGGCGGTGCAAAACCGTCTTGAAGCCATGAAGGCGGCGGGGTATGTTCTCTCATATAAATTCTTCACCGTTTCCAAGACAATCTTAGTGCGCACTCATGCCGCTAACGTCGGCGCCCTGCTGAATCTCCCGGGGGCGAGTTCGGTGGCGCTCAACGAAGCCGTGACGCTGATCAAGCCGGTGGAAATCCGCGACGCCTCGATATTCGTCAAAGCATCGACGGCCAATGCGGCGCTTGATGCCTTGCATGTTCGTTCCTTATGGAATCGCGGTTTGACCGGAGCGGGCAGGCTGATCTGCTCGTTCGACACCGGCATTGACGGCGATCATCCGGCCCTGGCCGCCAAATGGCGGGGAAATAATGGCGGCACAGTCGCCGAATCGTGGTTTGCGCCGCACGGCGCGGCGACGCCCGTTGATAATATCGGCCACGGTACCCATGTCATGGGGATTATGGAAGCTTCCACCGCCACCGACACGATCGGTATCTGCCCCGACGCCCAATGGATCAGTGCGGCGGTGATCGATCAGGGCGTCAGCTTTTCGACGACAATCGCCGATATCCTGAGCGCCTTTGATTGGGTCCTTAATCCCGACGGCGACATCAATACCATCGACGATGTCCCCGACGTCATCTGCAACAGTTGGGGCGTCCCTCGCGGAATCTACAGCGATTGCGACCAGACCTTCTGGAACGCCATCGATAACGTTGAAGCGGCTGGAATTGTGACGATATTTGCGGCTGGCAACGAAGGGCCGAACGCCCGGACGATGCGCAACCCCGCCGACCGGGCCAGCTCGCCGGTCAATACCCTCTCGGTGGGCGCCATCGATCCGCTGACCGGCCTGGTCGCCGATTTTTCCAGCCGGGGCCCGGCCAGTTGCGACGGAGTCACCATCAAGCCGGAATTGGTCGCGCCGGGCGTTCTGGTGTATTCCACATATAAAGACGGCACCTATAAATTCATGTCGGGGACGTCGATGGCCGCGCCGTTCGTGGCCGGTCTGGTGGCCCTGATGCGGCAATATAATCCCGACGCCACCGTCTCCGAGATCAAACAGGCGCTTCTTCAGGCGGCGGTGGACATGGGGCCCGTCGGCGAGGACAACAGCTACGGCCGCGGCATGGTGGACGCTTCCAAACTGCTGAATTATCTCCCCGCGCCTCAACTGCCGGTCATCACCGTTGCCAACCATGCCATCACTTCCGGCGGCGACGCCTACGCCGACCCCGGCGAGACCGCCGGCGTCACGCTGACGCTCAATGAGCCGGCCGGTCTGAACGATTCGGTCGACGTCTACCTGACCTCGCCTTCCGACTGGATCACCATAGAGCCGGATACGATCCGTTTTCGTTTCGGAGAAAGCTCGACCTACGCCGTCGGTTCCGAGCCGTTTCTGTGTCAAATATCATCCGACGCCATTTCGGGCGAAGCCGTGGCGGTCAATGTTCATATCCGGTTTATGCAGGGCCGGGGAGAGGACAGCACGACCTACGCCATTACCATCGGGCATGCCCTCCCGGGACGGATGTTCACCGTCGGTGAGGGCGATCTTCGCTTCTCGGCCTCGGACTTCGGACAGTTCGGGTTCGGTCCCGGTTCGATTTATCAGGCGGGCGGCATGGGGCTCAGTTTCCACAACAGCCCCAATCTTCTGTACGAAGCAGGCGTGATCGCGGCGCGGAATTCCCAACTGGTATCGGACGGCATCCGAAACGCCGACGGCGGCTTTAAGGTCAGCGATTTTGTTCCGACCGTCCATAACCTGTCGTTTGCCACGGCCAATTTTGCCGAAGATATGACCGCAGATTTCACCGACGACAACGCCGACCTGCCGATGCCGATTCAGATCGAACAGGCGTTATACGGTTCGACCGGTAACTACGCCATCTTTCAACTGGTCGCGATCAATCCCGTTCCGGAACGACTCGATCATCTGGCGTTCGGGCTGTTTTACGATTTCGATCTTGCGGGCGATTCCGACCTGGTCGGGTTCGATTCCTTGATGGGCATGATGTATCAGTACAGCCCGGAAGCGGGCTTGTATATCGGCGTCGTCGGGGTCAGCGCCAATGAGTTTATCTATACTGCCGGGCAAAACGGTCCCGACGGCAAACGGGGCTTCACCAAGGACCAGAAACTGGCGTTGGTCGACGGCGACGGCATCCGCATCGACGGTTCCGGCCGGGCCGACTGGTATCTTTCCATATCCCGGACGGTGAACTCGATCGAGGCCTTCGGGCGGCGCAAACTGGCGCTGGTGCTGGCGGCTGGCGCTTCGCTGGACGAGCTCCGGGCGGCGGCGGCGGACGGTTTGCGCGACTATGATACCTATCTCGACACGGGCGACGAATTCACGGCGCTGCCGACCGACCTGCGCCTGGAGCAAAATTTCCCCAATCCGTTCAACCCGAGAACGACGATTCGATTCGCGGTTGCCTCTGCACAGGATGTGACCCTGACCGTCTATAATGTGGCCGGGCAGAAGGTCCGCACGCTGTACCGGGGCCGGGTATTGGCGGGCGAACAGAGCGTGGTCTGGGACGGCCGGGACGATTCCGGCCGCACGGTGGCGTCGGGAATCTACGTCTATCGCCTGACCGCCGAAGCGGGAACTCAGACGCGCAAAATGGTTTTCTTGAAATGAGCGGATGGATATGTTATATTAGAATGCAACGAATGATTACGACAACAAATGGACTTTGTAACCGAAAGCGACTTGCGATGATCTCCCGTACGATCATAGGATTTGGCGTCATTTTGCTGATAATGTCCCTGGCGGCGGCCCCGGCGCACGGCGTGGCCCTCAGCGACCGAGTGGTCAAGCAGATGAAAGATGCGGGCGAACTGGACGCCTACGTGGAAAACATGAACAAACTTCGGGCGCAGGGCATGGATCAGCCCGGCGACCGCCTGACCAACCGGAGCCTGGCCCTCAGCGATAAGGCGTTGATTGACGACAATATTCCCGTGATTCTCCTCGATTTTATCGATAAACGATATACTGAAGGTAAAGTAGCTGCAACGCCGGCGGATTTCCAATCCTTGCTGTTCTCGGAAGGGCAAATCCCGACCGGATCGATGCGGGAATATTATCTCGAAGATTCCTACGGCAAGTATGCTGTCCATGGTACGGTCACCGGCTGGTACACGACCGATACGTCATACACGCGGGTGGGTAACAATGGGAATCAGGCGGTACTTCAATCGGTCATACGCTGGGCCATACAACAAGCGGACCCCACGGTCGATTTCAGTCAATTCGACAATGACCACGACGGTTATGTCGATGGTATCGTCATTATCCATGCCGGCACCGGGTACGAAGAATCGCATAACATGAATGAAATTCATTCGCACATGGCCTGGTTGAATCCGGCAATCACCGTCGACAGTGTAACTATCAGAGAGTACACCATTCAGCCGGAAGAATCGGCCACGTACCAAACCATGTCCGCTATCGGTGTGTTCTGCCATGAATGGGGCCATATTCTCGGCCTGCCTGACCTGTACGATACCGATTATTCCAGCCAGGGTGTCGGCCGGTGGTCGCTCATGGCGTCCGGCAATTATAACAACGCCTCCAAATCGCCTGCCCATATGGACCCGTGGTGCAAAGCTCAGTTGGGCTGGCTCAGTCCCCAGGTGATTACATCCAACGTCAACGGCGTTTCCATCCCGGCGGTGGAATTCAATCCCGTGGCGTATCGGATGAAGGGGCAATTGGATCCGCTATTCATGGAGTACTGGCTGATCGAAAACCGCCAGAAGATCGGGTTCGATCAGGGTCTGCCCGGGTCAGGTCTGCTGATTTATCACATCGCGGAGGATAAGCCTGGCAACAACGACGACTGGTGGCCTTTGGTCATGGTCGAGCAGGCCGACGGTTATTTTAACCTGCAATACGGTTCTAACCGGGGGGACGACGGCGATACTTGGCCCAACGGCGCCGCGGCCCGTGAATTTACCGATAAAACCGTTCCGGATACGCGATGTTATGTGGACGGCAGTTCCTCGCAAGTGGGGGTGTGGAATATCTCCGACCCCGATTCGGTCATGACGGCCGATTTTGAAGTCACCTTTACCCGTCCGTGGCTGGAAAAGAACGGTGTAAGTTTCTTCGACAATGTGTACGGCGACGGCGACGGCGTGTACGAGGCCGGGGAGACGATCCAGGTAAAGCTGTCGGTGCGCAACGAATGGGCTCTGGCGACCGGCGTCACCGCCACCATGACCACCGACGATCCGAACCTGAATATAACTTCTGGGACGCAGTCGCTTCCCGATATTCCTATGGGCTTTGTCCGGGTGAACGATACCGCGTTCACATTCACGATTCCGAGCGAGTACGCCGGAAGAGTCGATTCCTTTTTCTTTCACGTTACCGCAGACGGCGGGTACGAAACCGATATGGCCGAACAGGTCAATATCGGGACGCCCCAGATTTTGATTGTCGACGACGACGACGGCGATACGCTGCAGAATTTCATCGCCCTGCCGCTCTATTATAAAGGCACGCCGGCAGTGCAATGGAATACCAAACTGCTCGGCTCGCCGACCGGGGATAAACTCAAGCAGTTTCACGTCGTCATATGGATGACCGGCGACGCCCGCGACAACGCCCTGTCGGCGGAAGATATCGCAGCCATGAAGGACTTCATGAACAACGGCGGCAACCTGCTTCTCACCGGGCAAGGCCTGGCCGGGCAGCTGGCGGTTCAAGACAACGATTTCCTGTATAATTACCTCCGTACTCAGCACCTGCAGACAGTCGTGAAGCCGAGTCCGCCTCCGCCATACCCTGTGCTTAACCCGGTCGAAGGTTCGATGTTCACCGGCAAGCCAGCTGTTATCTTTGGGACGCACGGGGCCAACAATCAGACGCTGCAGGATCATATTTATGCCGTCAATGACGGGTACCCGGAGTTTGAACTGGGGACCAGTTCGGAGTACGCCGCGGTATCATTCGACGGCACATACAAACTCGTGTTCTTTGCCTTCGGTATCGAGGCGGTATCGTCACAGGATACGACGCGGTTCTGGTCGCAGGAGGCGCTATTGTCGCAGATTCTCGAATTCTTCGGCGAAATACCCACCGACGCGGCGGATTTCGGCAGCATGGCGGCCAACCGGCCCGAGCTGTTCCGGCTCAGCCAGAATACGCCCAACCCGTTCAACCCGGCCACGAAAATATCCTATGTCATCACCGGGGCAAACGGCGGACGGATCGACCGCACGCGGCTGGAGGTGTTCAATATTATCGGCCAGCGGGTAATTACTCTGGTCGACCGCGACGAATCCCCGGGGCAGTACGAGGTGACGTGGGACGGGCGCGACGCACTTGGCCGCGCGGTAGCGTCGGGGCTGTATTTCTACCGTTTGACGCGGGGGAATCAGGACGAGACACGCAAAATGATGCTCCTCAAATAGAGTAGTTCCAATCGCATCAGGAGCCCCGTCGACTAGGCGGGGCTTTTTTTGTCCGGTATCGTTGGCAGGGATCGAATTGGGCTGTTCCGCCGGGTCCTGATCCCGCGCGGCGGGATTGTGACCCGGCGGGTGGATTGAGTGGGTCGCACGATCACACCTCCACCAGGCGGCGGCAGGGACATGCGAAACACGGGTCGGCGGCCGCTGAGATAGTCTTATTCCCGCTTTGGATCTGTGGCAAAATGCACCAAACCGAGAAATTTTCGGGGCCGTCCGATTAAATTCGCGCCATAAGAAATATTTTCTCGTATAAGGTATGAATCTACAGGACAAGGAACGACATGAACGAGTTCGAGAAAATATTCGACGAGTATCTGTCGGGTCAGGGAATGACAACCACGATGCAGCAGCGGTTGATCACTCGGGCTTTTTTCAGCAGCGGCGATTCGATCACGGCCGAAAATCTCTATGACATGGTTCATCAGGATGCGCCGAATATCGGCATCGCCACCGTCTGGCGCACAATGCGGCTATTGCAACGGGCCGGACTGGCCGAAGAGCAGTATTTTGCCGCCGACGGGGTCCGCTATGAAAAGCGGACGCCGCGGATTCACGGCCGTCTGATTTGCGCCAAGTGTGGTCGGCCGATCGAATTCGAAACGGCCCAGGTCATGCCGCAATTGCGGACTATAGCGCAGAAGAATCGGTTCGACATCGAAGGATTCGATGTGTCGGTGTTCGGTGTCTGCGCGTCGTGCCGAAACGGTTCGCACAACCGGGGAAACGTGAATTGATAACACCTGCCCGCGACGTTATCTGACTGGTCTTTTTGCCGGCCCCTCTCGGGGTGCAGGTATCTTTGGCTTCGTTCGCTTGCATTCTCGCCACCACCGCCTTATATTTCAGACTCATTTGAGGAGACTATGATCAGCCGCAACCGATTTTTGCTCGGCCAGTACCGGCCCGGTACGGCCTTTTTGTATCGGCTGGACGCCCGGACCAAGATTCTACTGGTGGTGGCGCTGATGATCTCGGCGCTCGCCAGCACGGATTTGATTTTCTACGCCGGGTTGACCGTCCTTTTGATCTTCCTTTTGGTTTCGTGCCGGTTGAGCAGTCGGCTGATTCTCAGCAATCTCAAGCCGGTGGTGTGGTTTATCGCCTTCACGGCCCTCTTTCATCTGCTGTTTTCCGGCAGGCACGATCCCGAAATCGCCTTCCGGGTCGGGCCGTTGGCAGTTAGCGATACGGCCGTGCTCATGGCCATCACCTACAGCGCTCGCATTCTGATTTTCGTCCTGGCCACGTTTATTCTGTCGCTGACGACGAGTCCATTGTCGCTGTCGGAGGCGGTCGTGAGTCTGCTCAAACCGTTGCGATGGTTCAAAATCCCGATCTATGATTTGGGGATGATTCTGTTTATTGCCCTGCGGTTTATCCCGGTTCTGGTCAACGAAGTCGATACCATCCGCAAAGCGCAATTCATTCGAGGCGTGACGATTTCGGGTTCGTTTCGCACAAAGCTGAAGCGGTCCGTGGCGCTGGTGTTGCCGGTCTTTTTCTCGGCACTTCGGCGGGCCGACGATCTTTCGGTGGCGATCGAAACACGGGGATATCGCAGCGGCTGCCCGCGCAGTTCGCTGTACCCGCTGAGATTCGCGGTCATAGACTATATCGTCCTGGCGATAATCGGCGCGGCGGCGATAATTGCGGTGGCGGGAGAACGATTCCTGTGGTGACGCAAAAGAATATCAAGCTGATTATCGAATACGACGGAAGCGCATACGCCGGATGGCAGTATCAGCCGAATCAGCAGACGATTCAGGGAGAGCTGGAAGCGGCTATAAAAAAGCTAACCGGGAAGAAAGTGACCCTATACGGGGCCGGGCGCACTGACGCCGGGGTCCACGCCCGCGGCCAGGTGGCCAATTTCGCGATTGCGCATACGCTCCCGGCGAGCAGATATCGTCGGGGGCTGAATTTTCATCTACCCGAGGATATCGTCATCCGCGAAGCGGCCGCCGTTCCGGGCGAATTTCATTCCCGCTACGATGCGATTTTCCGCCGATACGACTATCTGATCGGCCGCGGGCGTTCGGCGCTCGACGCCGGACGGCGATGGGAATTTGAGACCGATCTCGATATCGGGTTGCTAAATGCGGCGGCGGACTATATAATGGGGGATCGTGATTTTACCACCTGCTGTGTGGTATCGTCACAGAAGGAGAATAATCGCTGCACGGTTTTCGTATCGCGGTGGATGCGGGAAGGCAATACCCTGCGGTACGAGATCGCCGCCGACCGGTTTATACACAACATGATCCGGTCGCTGGTCGGCCTGATGGCCGACGTAGGGCGGCGCGCCGTGACGATGAAGACATTCAAGGATATTTTCCACAGCGGCGACCATACGGCGATCCGGCGGGTAGCCCCGGCGCGGGGGTTGTGTTTGGTCGCAGTGGAGTACTGATACAAGGAGACGCGATGAAGTTTTTCATTGATACGGCCAACCTGGACGAAATCAAAAAGGCCGCCGCGATGGGAATCCTCGACGGTGTGACCACCAATCCCAGCCTGCTTTCCAAGGAAAAAGGGAAAGGCTCCTACCGGGAAATCCTTATCGAAATCTGCAAAATCGTGCCCGGTTCGGTTTCGGCCGAGGTGGTCGCCACCGATTCCGAGGGGATGATCCGCGAGGCCCGCGAACTGGCCAAAATCGGTGATAATATCACGGTCAAAATTCCGACCATTCTGGAAGGACTGATGGCGATCAAGACGCTCACCAGCGAAGGCATCCAGACCAACGCGACGCTGATTTTCAACCCGATGCAGGCGCTGATGGTGGCCAAGGCGGGGGCGACCTATGCCTCGCCGTTCGTCGGACGTCTCGATGACATTTCGCATAACGGCATGCACCTGATCGAACAGATCGTCACGATATACGAAAATTACGGCTACGAAACCGAGGTTCTGGTGGCGTCGGTGCGGACGACCCAGCATGTCATCATGGCGGCCCTCATGGGAGCGCATGTCTGCACCATGCCGTTTAAGGTGATCGGCCAGCTGATCAAGCATCCCCTGACCGATATCGGTCTCGAAAAGTTTCTGGCTGACTGGGAGAAAGTGGACAAGGGCTGATATGATCGAACGATATACGCTGCCCGAAATGGGCGCGATATGGTCGGAGGAAAACAAATTCCGCACCTGGCTTTCGGTGGAGGTCGCGGCCGGCCGGGCTTTGTCGGAAATGGGAATCATTCCCATGACGGCCTTCCGCGTCATCGAAAAAAAGGCCGATTTCAGCGTCACGCGGATCAATGAAATCGAGGCCACGGTCGATCATGACGTGATCGCGTTTCTGACCTCGGTGGCGGAATTCGTTGGACTGGAAGCGAAATATATCCACTACGGCATGACATCGTCCGACGTGCTGGATACGTCTTTGGCCCTGCAGTTGAAGCAGTCCTCGGAATTGATCGACAAGAAACTGGCGGCGGCGTTATCGCAGATAAAGAAACTGGCCAAACGGCACCGCCTGACGCCGATGATCGGCCGCACGCACGGCGTATTCGCCGAACCGACCAGCCTGGGACTTAAGTTTGCGATGTGGTACAGCGAACTCGAACGCGGCCGGGTGCGGTTTAAGGCTGCCACCAAAGACGCCGCGGTCGGCAAAATATCCGGGGCGGTGGGCAATTTCGCCAATCTCGATCCGGCCGTGGAAACAAAGGTCTGCCGTGAACTGGGTCTGAAACCGGCGCCGGTTTCGACGCAGATCGTACAGCGCGACCGGCACGCGGCGTACCTGACATCGCTGGCTCTGATCGCGAGCTCGCTGGAAAAATTTGCCACCGAGATTCGCAATTTACAGCGCAGCGAAATTGGGGAGCTGCAGGAAGGTTTTGCGAAGGGGCAAAAGGGCTCGTCGGCCATGCCGCACAAGCAAAACCCCATCACGGCCGAACGGATTGCCGGCCTGGCTCGGGTCATGCGTGGCAATGCCCTGGCAGCGATGGAGAATATCGCCCTGTGGCATGAACGGGATATCACCCACAGCTCGGTGGAGCGGATTATTATCCCGGACAGCTGCATCCTGATCGATTACGTGTTGCATAAATTTATCGGCGTTTTGTCGAAATTGGTCGTACATACCCAACGGATGCGGGACAATATCTACATGACGGGAGGGTTGGTTTTTTCCCAAAGGCTGCTGCTTAAGCTGACCGGGCCGGTCGGCAGCCGTGAGGAGGCGTATAAGATCGTTCAGGACAACGCCATGAAAGCCCACGACGGGAAGGGGCGGTTCATGGATCTGGTCAACGCCGATCCACGCGTGACGGCTCATCTGTCGCAGGCTGACATCGACGAATGTTTCACGGTTGATTATTATTTGCGGAATGTCCCCAAGATTTTCAAGCGGGTGTTCGGATGAGCATAGCTCGTGAAGGTTATCCGTTTATTCTGAGCGCGTCGATTGTCGGCGTGACATTGGCGGCCATATCGGCCCTGTGGGTATGGACGCCGTCGCTTATCGTGGCCGCGATATTTCTGCTGTTCGCGGCGGCCTGCGCGGGATTTTTCCGCAATCCGACGCGTGCGATCCCGGCGGACGAATCGATGGTGGTATCACCGGCGGACGGCAGGGTACTGCAGGTGCTCGAAATTGACGATGAATATGTCGGACAGGCTTACCGGGTGGATATTTTCCTCTCGATTTTCGACGTGCATATAAACCGCACACCGGCGTCCGGGACGGTCGATTTCATCACGTATCGCTCGGGGCGGTTTATATCGGCCTTCAAAGACAAAGCCTCGGATCAGAACGAGCGCAACGATGTCGGCATTTCGGGAAAATGGGGACGGATGCGGGTGGCGCAAATAGCTGGCTCGGTGGCGCGGCGGATCGTTTGCCATGTCCGCGAACGCGAGCCGGTATCGATGGGGCAGGTTTTCGGCCTGATTCGTTTCGGGTCCCGCACAGAATTGACCTTTCCCCGAACATATACGCCCTGCGTGAAAGCCGGGCAGCATGTCAAAGGCGGCGAAACGGTGATGGGGAAGCTGGCGCAACATGCCTAACTATCGTCCCATATTTCCCAATATTTTCACGACCGGGAACCTCATCTGCGGCTTTCTGTCGATCATATCGGCGGCCGAGGGCGACCCGACTCAGGCGGCGTGGTTCGTTATCTTGGCTGGTTTCATGGATGCGCTCGACGGGAAAGTGGCCCGGTTTTCCAAGGCGGCATCCGCGTTCGGCAAGGAGCTCGATTCACTGGCCGACATGATTTCATTCGGTGTGGCTCCGGCCTTTTTGATCTATACCTTCAAGCTGAACGTATTGGGTAAATGGGGCTGGATCATCGGCATGGTGTATATCAGCGCCTCGGCCTTCCGGCTGGCCCGGTTTAATCTGCTGGCGCATTCCGAGGAAAAAAAGAATTTCATGGGCCTGCCTGTTCCGGCGGCGGGGATCGCCCTGTCGACGTTTATCATCTTTTGTTATCACGTCTGGGGACGGGTTGAATACGGGGAATATCTCGTTTCCATGACGGTGTTGTTTTCGGCGTTGATGGTGTCGCAGGTGGAATATGACACCATCCCGGATCGTTTTCAGACCCGCCAGGATCGGATCAAGCTGTTGTATATCGTCGTCCTGGCGCTGGCGGCGTTGATCAAGCCGCGCCTGTTGATGTTTCCGGTCTTCTCCGTCTATATTGCGGTGGGATTGGTCAAGGAGGCGATCCGGATTGTTAAATCGGCAACAACGGGATATTCCAAGGGCAAATGAGCATATAACATTAGTGGAGATAAGTCAGGCGGCTGCCCGATGGCCCCGCACGATTGGCTGTCCGACGAAAAATAGTTGAGATTTGACGCGGCGGACTGTATTTTCCGGAGTAACAGCCGGCGCGCCGCGGGAGCCGGAAATCGGCGGCGGTCGGTGGGCAATGCTGACGTAAGGGAGAGAGTGGTGAAAAAACGGGAAGTTATCTTCATCGTGACGGCGCTGATACTCGGCGCCGTGATCGGCGGGCTGATCGGCGATATCATCGGCACGTTTCTGCCGCCCGGCGCTGCCAAAACCCTCTTTTCCAAGTCGATTGAAATCGGTATCGACACGACCAGAGTGGATTTCTATGCCATCACGTTCACCTTTGGTCTGATGGTTAGAATAAACTTTTTGTCCGTTCTTACCGTTATATTGGTTATAGTCTACTTCAGGTGGTGGTACCTGTAGGCTTTTAACCGGAGGTGAGTTATGTTCAGCGGAATTGGCATGCAGGAACTCCTGTTAATCTTCCTGTTGGTTCTGCTTTTATTCGGCGCCAAACGCATTCCCGATATCGCCCACGGGCTGGGCCGGGGTATCCGTGATTTCAAAAAGGCGCTCAAAGATACCCAGGACGAGATCAACAAGGAAGGTTCCCAAGACGAAAAACCCGGGAAACTGGAAGACAAAAAGCATGATTGAGTTTACCGAACATGACGCCCGGAAGGTTGTCTCGGTCTTGGGGGCGGGGACGTTTAACTTCCAAGAGGACCATTACCGTATACGACTCGAAAATCGCGAAGAGAAGCGCCTGCTGACACTCGAAATTTACCCCAAAATCCTCCTCGGCGACAAAGAGGGCATGCTCGTGGTCGTCTACACGTCCAGCGCCCACCTCCAGTTGCACAATTGTTCGGGTTATGTTTGTTCCGAGGAATTGGGCGAGGTGACCTTCGTGGCCGAAACCGACGGCACGCTTTCCGGGTTGGTTATCGAACAGGGCGCCGGATGTTCGCTGTACGCCGGACTGGACCGCCGGCTGATATCCTCCGATTTCACCAAGCTCGGTGTGGAAGTCATGCTCTCCGGCGTGGCCTTATCCTTGGCTGAGCAGATTTTCGACGAGGAAAACGACTCCGAGGAAGAGAGAGAATAAAAAAGGCCGCCCGATCAGGCGGCCCTTTGGCATCACGCGGGTATCGTCATCAGATACCTATTTTTTTGGCTCCCCCGAATGACGAGATAAAATCAGCCAGCACCGCCTTAAGATCCGACGCCTTTTGATATCGGTCGGTCGGATTCTTCTTCAATGCCTTATCGACAATATGGTCGAAAATCAACGGCAGGTTGTCGTTGATCTTCGACGGGGACGGCGGATTGTCGTTGATGATGCTGTAAATCAGCGAGGTCAGGTTTTCGCCCTTGAAGGGACGGCGGCCCGTCAGCAATTCGTATATGACCACGCCGACCGAGAAGATATCGCAACGGCGGTCGACCGGTCTGCCCTGCAGGAGTTCGGGGGCGATATAATTCGGCGTCCCCATGGCGATGCCGGTCCGGGTCAGCGACGACGAATCGACGCGGGCGATGCCGAAATCCATCACCTTGATGGTATAATCAGACAGCACCATGATGTTGGCCGGCTTGATATCGCGATGGATAATTCCCTGCTCGTGAGCGTACTGAAGGGCGCTGCAAATCTGCGAGATGACCGAGGCGATGATTTTATAGGAAAATTGCACTTTCCGCTTGATCAGATCTTCCAGCGTCCTCCCTTCGAGATACTCCATCGCGATATAGTGAAGATCGTCCTGCGAGCCGATGTCGTAAATCGTAACGATGTTGGGATGCGACAGCATCCCCGCGGCACGCGCCTCGCGCGTCAGGCGATCCCGGAGTTCCTCCATCTCGGACTGGTCGGAGACGAAATCCAACCGGATTGTCTTGAGGGCCACGGGACGGTTGATGGCCGGATCGGTACCCTTGAAAACGGTTCCCATGGCGCCCTTGCCGATGACCTCGACAACCTGATACCGGCCGAGATGAGAGAGCCGTTCCCGGTCGCCGCCGGTTCCGGACAGGGGAGAGGCCGACAGTTCGACCGGCCCGGACGATTTCTCAGGGAGCTTTTCATCCGAGGGGAGGTGTTCCGCCGGTCTGTCGTCGGATTGCTCGGCCAGAGGAGCGGCTGATCCGGCCCAGCCCCATTCATCCTCGCCGGCGGGTGGCGACGATTTCGGCGGCGGAGTCGAATCCAGGGCGGCCGTTTCGGTTTCCGTGGGCGCTGGCGCTGCGACAGCCGGTCCGGGCTCATCGTCGGATGAAATGTGTTCCGTCTCCTCGAATTCCGTCCGGTCTTTCTCCTCCCTGATTTTTCTCGCGGGAACCCCTTTGAGCTTGGGAGCCGAACTGAAGTCGAGATGTCCCTGGCCGGTGCGGCGGCCGGCCAACGATGCCAGACTGAAGCCGCCTTCGGCAAATTTTGCTTTATCCAGGAGCGGCGCCGCCAGGATGAACATGACGATTTCGAGCCCGAGATAAAGGGAATTCATCAGAATGTTATAGGAATTGAACATAATGAAGCTCAGATTGGCCAGGATGAACAGGCAGACGAAAAGTATGACCATCCGATAGAGGAGGGTCACGCGGGGAAGGATGACGGCGCAAAAGACGCCGAAGCCGAACAGGATCAGCAGATTCAAACCGGTCGATACATCGAAACGAGTGATGTAGTTATTATGCATGATGTTTTCGATGATGTTCGCATAGATTTCCGAGCGCGACATGTTCGACCGTACCGGTGTGTTGAAAATATCGGAAACTCCAGTGGCGGTCACGCCGATTATCACCAGCTTGTCTTTCAGGTTGGCCAGGTCGACCTGCCCCTTGAGGAGCTCGGCGGCGCTGTACTCGGTGAATGTCGTGCCGGCATTATTGAAATTGATGAAGACCTGGCCGTGTTCATCAGTGGGAATCACATATTTGCCGAATTGCACGGATTTCCCGCCGGTGATCGTCACATCGCCCGGTTTGTACCCAAGATACGACGCCGCGGCCAGAAGCGAGGCGGAAGGATAATAGTAGCCGTTGTAATTGGCCAGGAGCGGCGCCCAGCGCACTTTGCGGTCCTGCTCATATTCCATGTACGAGAACCCGAGACCATCAGCGTACTGGAGAATGACGCCGGTGGGCAGAATCGGGCGGCGGATGTTGAGGGCGGCATTCTCGTCAAGCACGCCCAAATCGGACCGGGTCTGCAGCGAGTTCTTGTACAGGTAATCCGGTTTGGACATGCGTTGGTGCGAATATTCGGCCAGCGCGAAATCATAGGTCAGAATAATATCGTTCACCCAGGAAATCTGGTTGGCCAGCACCCGGGTGTTGCCGGACGTGTCTTCCGATACGCGCGAGGCGAGATCGAAATTGAGCAGCATCGTTTTCGGCCCCCCGGAATTGCAGGCGGCCACAAGATCGGCCAGCAGGTCGTAGGACCATGGCCAATTGCCGAGCTTATCGCAGGAGGGATCATCGATATTGACCAGAACCACCTCCGGAGAAACCGTCTCCTCGCCCCGGAAAGAGTACATCAGGTCGTCCATTTTCCACTGGATCTTTCTCAAACCGGTGAAATCGCCCAGGTACAGGCAGAGCACGAGCACGGTGATGAGAATATACAGTGCGTACGACGAAAGATTCTTTGGCATGACGAGCCTCACATGATTATTGCCCGCTTGCAAGGCGGGAGATCAGAAACTCCGGTAGTTGCGCTTTACGCATTTTCTTTTGAGCCGCGGCCAGATCGTAAGGGATTCGACGGAATTCGAAATGCAGCGTTTCCGTGTCGACGAGAACGTAGCCGGCGTCGCGGTTGCCGTCGCGCGGCTGTCCCACTGATCCGACATTGACGATATAGCGGTGATCGGGCTGCGCGGTCAGGGATTCGGGTGAATCGAATTCGATCGAACCGTCGGGCCGCCGCGCGAATATTCCCGGTATGTGGGAATGTCCGATCAGGCAAAACGTTTGCGTGAATGCCTCGAATGCCCGCTGCGCGTCGAGATCGGTGAAAATATAATTCCATTCCCATGGATGTTCCGGCGAAGCGTGGGTCATGTAGAAATCGAGAAAGGTGGCTTCCATCTCGAAATCGCTGAGACGCTCAATCGATTTCCGCTTGAGCGTTTTCTGCGTCCACATGATCGATTCTTTGGCCATGAGATTGAACCCATCGGCGCTCTCCAGGCCCATGGCGACATAGTCGTGATTACCGAGCAGCTTGATTTCGCACAGATCGCAGACCAGCTTGATGCACCGGTCCGGGTCGGCGCCGTATCCCACGGCGTCGCCGAGAAAAAACACTCGCTCGATATTACTCCGTTCGATGTCCTGCGTCACCTCCGTTAAGGCTTCGAGGTTGGCATGAACATCCGAGATGACGGCAATTCGCATTGATCAACTTCCCTCGACAAAGCGGAGACTCGATTTTCCCACCTGGATGATGTCGCTGTTTTTCAGCTGAATCCGGTCGACGGCCTCGCCGTTGACTTTGGTCTTGCCGCTCCGCCCGAGATTCACGAGGAAGTAATTCTCGCCTTCCTTGACGATTTTCGCCTGGATACCGGAGATCATGAATCCCCTGGCCCGGACGTGGACGAATTTGGCCTTTCCAATGGTCGTGACTTCCCGCTCGATTTTGAATTCGGCAACTTCGGTGTTTTCCAGACCGAGCAGAACCGAACCTCCGGCGCGGGATACGATCTCCCGCTCAAGGCGATCGTTTTCCACCAGTTGCTGCTGCTGCTTGGTTTTGAGGATCATGGTTCCGTCCATCTGGCTGGCCGGGTCGGGTCGCTCGCTCACCGTATGGAATTCCAGCGCGTATTTACCGATGGTGATGACATCGCTGTCGCGGAGCAATTCCTCTGAAACCCGGCGGTTATTGACAAAGGTACCATTGAGAGATTCGTTGTCAATAACAATGGCCGAGCCGTCGTTGAATTCGATCTGGGCGTGTTTGCGCGAGACACCTCTATTCTCCAGCACGATATCGTTGTCTTTAGTCCGGCCGATGGTGACCCTTTTCTTCTCGGTAACAACGCGCTCGATGACCTTGTCGTTGAATTTGATTACAATTTCTGGCATTTCGGGCTCCTTCCTTGACCAAACATCGTCTCGCGCTTCGGCTTAATAGTGGCGCGCGTAACGACTTATGCCATATTGCCAAAATCGGATACTTCCTTTATATTGTCGGCATGAAGATTGGAAACTTAAACATCCCGGGCCGGGTCTTCTGCGCCCCGATGGCCGGTATTTCCACCCGGCCGTATCGGATTTTTGCGCGGCGTTTCGGGGCCGCGGTCGTCTATACGGAGATGATTTCGAGCCATGGCCTCGCCTATAACGACAAGAAAACCAAGGACTTGGTCAATTTCGGCGACGACGAGCGCCCAATCGGCGTCCAATTGTTCGGAGCTGATCCGGAAATCATGCATCGGGCCGCCCGAATTGTCTCTGAAAGAAAGCCTGACATAATCGATTTGAATTTCGGCTGCCCGGTAAAAAAGGTGGTCAGGAAAAACGGCGGGGCGGCGGTCCTCAAAGATTTGGGGTTAACCCGGGAATTGGTTTCTGCCACGGTTGCGGCCGGCGATGTACCGGTGACGGTGAAACTGCGGTCGGGTTGGGATGAAACCAGCAAGATTTTCGCCGAAGCCGGTACGGCCTGCGAGGAGGCGGGCGCGTCCGCCATAACGCTCCATGCCCGAACGCGCGCCGGGCAGTTCGCCGGACGGGCCTGCTGGGAGGATATCAAGCATCTTAAGGAAACCGTCTCTATTCCGGTAATCGGCAACGGCGATATTCGGTCCGGCGAGGACGCCGCCCGGATGATGGACATGACCGGCTGCGACGCGGTCATGATCGGGCGCGCGGCGATGGGAAATCCGTGGATATTTCGAGAAGTCAATGCTTATCTGGGCACCGGCGTCAATCCGCCGCCGCCGAGCCTGGACGACAAGATAGCCGTCATGATGGAACATGCCCGCATGTTGCTGGATGCCTTCGGCGAAACGCGAGCCATGTTCAAGATGCGTCATCATGTGGCCTGGTACGCCAAAGGCTGGCCGGGCGTGGCCAATGTCCGCCGCCGGGCATTCGCCATGACCACCATTGCCGAGCTGGAAACGCTGCTCGACGATTATCGCCGAGGCAGAATCGATCTGTCCGATAATCATGTGAAAACTGTTGACGAATGACCGGGGCGGTCAGGGGCCATGCAATTCCCGCAAAAAACAGTTTGGCGCGATACCGACTCCGTATTATATTCTGCACAATCGCAGGTGATCATGTGGATGAGATCGGTTGCCGAGACAGCATTCAACCGCGATGGGGAGTTTGGCTTACCGCCGATGCCGTTCTTGACAACAAGAGGATGATGATTCGGGACCGCTCCGGTTCCCGCGGAAAGGATACGTAGATTACGATGAAGATACTGACTATCGCCGAACAAAAAGAAAACTCTTTATCCAATATCAGCTTTGAGCCCATTGGCGCGGCTCGCTCCCTCGGGGGCGAAATTTCGACCGCCCTTCTGGCCGGTGAGGCCGGTGATATAGCCCAAAGACTTTCCGCCAAAGGGGTCAAAGTCTTCGCCTTTATCAATCCCGAATTGCGCTATTTTCAGGATGAAGCCTACGCCCGGATTCTGAAAGGCCTGATCGATCGGGAAAAGCCCGACGTCGTCATCGGCAGCGCGACCTTCTACGGCAAGGGTCTGCTGGCCCGCCTGGCGGCGCTTTGCGGCGGCGGCATGGCGTCCGACTGCGTCGGTCTTTCGATGGAAGGGGATGCGGTCACAGCTCGTCGGCCGGCATATGGCGGCAATGTCTTTTTCACCATACAGAACAACAGCTCCGGTCCGTTTTTTGTCGGCCTGAGACCGAAGGCTATGCCGGAAGCCACCGATGAATCAGGCGGCGAAATCGTCGAGGAGAGTGTCGATCCGTCGCTGCTGACGGTGAAGGCCAAGGTCACCGGGCGCAACACCCAGGCCGGCAGCAAGGTCAGCCTGACCGAGGCTGATATCATCGTATCCGGCGGTCGCGGTATTCGCGGACCCGAAAATTTCAAACTGATCGAGGAACTGGCCGACAGTCTCGGCGCCGCCGTCGGCGCTTCCCGCGCCATCGTCGACGCCGGCTGGGTCGAATACATGTATCAGGTCGGACAGACCGGCAAAACGGTGAATCCCAAACTGTATATTGCCGTGGGAATTTCCGGGGCGATCCAGCACCTGGTCGGGATGCGGTCGTCGAAAACGATCGTGGCCATCAACCGCGACAAGGATGCGCCGATTTTCAATATCGCCACCTATGGAATAGTCGGCGACCTGTTCGATGTCATCCCGGTCCTGACCAAGAAAATCAAAGAAGTCATGCAATAATGCTGTGCGGCCCGAATATCGGACAAGACCCTGTCCGCTCATTCGGGCTGTATCACAACGACCTCTTGCGGGGTAATCGTCATCATGCTCAAAATCGCCTCCATCGATATCGGCACCAATTCGGTTCTGTACTCATTGTTCGAAGCAAAAGGTCGCGACAAAATCCGTGAGGCGTATTTCGAGCGACATTCGCCGCGTATCGGCCGTCGCTTGTCGAGGCGCAATAAGCCGGTCATAACAAAAGAAGTCTACGCCGATCTGAAGAAAATCCTTGTCCGCCATATCGGCCATGCCATCCAAAACGGCGCCGAGGATATCGTTATCGCCGCCACCAGCCCGCTGCGCCTGGCCCGGAACGGCCGCCAGATCCGGCAGCAGCTCCAGCGCGAACTCGGCTACCATGTCTCCATTTTATCTCCGGAACGGGAAGCATACCTGTCGTTTCTGGGCGGCGTCGGCCGGCTGCCGAAAAGCCGGGCGGCGACGATGATCGATATGGGGGGCGGGTCGACCGAATTCCTGGTGTATCGGGGCGGCACGCGACAGGCGTTTCTGTCGCTCCCCGAGGGCGCGGTCAGCCTGACCGAGAAATTCGATTCACAGTCGAAGGTGAATGAGGGCGATTTCCCGGCCTTCGAGCACGGCCTCGCGAAATACGACAAGCGCATCGATCTGGTGCGGCGGCGAATGCACGGGCCGGTCTATCTCGTCGGCGGAACTTCCACGGCGCTGGCGTCCCTCAAGGATGATTCGGTGTTGGAAAAACGCCGGGGCGTGATTCTGACGCGCAATGATATCGATGAGTCCGTCGATCGGCTCGGCGATATGAGTCTGACCGGCCGTCGGCGATTGCTGACGATCGATAAAAAGCGCGCCGAGATCATATTTGCCGGAGCCTTTTGGTACCGCTATTTGTTTAAGGTATTGGATATTAAAAAGGCCCGCGCGACCCCGTGGGGACTCCGCCACGGCATGGCGCTCGATTTTCTGGAGCGGGAGGTATTTCCCGCTTGACTTTGATCGCCAAACCGATAGATTGCAACGAGAACGGAGGAAGAATATAATCAAACGATAAGGTGCGAATCGCAGTCTATATAATGGGTTTTTTGTGTCGTGATGCCGCCGCCTGCTTCGATGAATCTCGGGTGTGCGGTATTTTTATAGGAAGGACATAGATGAGCGCACGACGAATTCTGGGAATGTCCGTAGTCGTCATCCTGCTGTTTGCCCGGCCCGGTTTCGGTTGGAAAATGTTTTCGACCGACGCGCCCAATTCCGGTCTTTTGAATAATTCATTCATCGATATTCTCTACAACGATGGCACTGTCTGGGTGGCCAGCGGCCATGGGCTGAGCTATTCGTCCGATCTGGGGCGTACCTGGTACACGCTTACCACGGAGACCAATCCCGGGCTGGCTTCGGACCAGCCGTCGGGATTGTACGGTCGTTCCGGGCAGGTATGGGTGGGCGGCTCCCATTCGGAAGCCTATGAAGGAATCAATTATCCTTTCGGCGACGGTATCAGCCTTTCCACCGACGGCGGCGGAACGTGGGAGACGTTCAGGCCGCCGGAAGCGTCCGATTTCGGTAAACTGGTCTACGATCTGACCGGAGCCGACAGCAGCGTGTATGCGGCGTGCTTTTACGGCGGTTTTATCGTGAAGCACGGATCGGATACGACCTGGACGCATTTGTTTTTCTCGCCGGTCGATTCTGCCGACTGGGCCTATGACGATTGGCCCGACCTCAATTCCGGACGGTACTATTCCTGCGCCGCCGATACGACCCACGCCGATTCGCTGATCATCTACGGCGGTTCGGCCTACGGGATCAACAAGTTCTATTATCTTCCCAAGCGGATCAAGCTTGGCGGGGATAAGATATATGCCATCATCCCGGCGGGTGGATTTATCTACCTGGCCAACGACGGCGGCGTCACGCAGGTTGACACCTTGCTGAAAACGTTTTATTCCACCGACCGGACCAACGGGCTGCCCGGCAATCTGGTGGAACATCTGGCGATCTATGGAAACCGTCTATGGGCGGCCGTCTTTGATCCGGTTGACAGTTCCGGGCTCGGCTTGTATTACCGGGACGATCCCGATTCGGAATGGACGGTTATGGCTCAGGATACGGTCGGCCCGTCGGATTTTTGGAGTCAGAATGCGGCCGGTCTGTTCTCCGGCCCGGCCTCCGGTGTCTACGACTTCGCCATGCGCGACGATTCGGTTCAATCGGTATTATACGCTGCCGCCGGCGACAGCGGGCTGTATCGGACGACCGACACCGGGACGACGTGGGAGCGCCTCTATATCGATCCCTCGGACAGCGATCAGTCCTCACCGCGTAATCAGGTTTATTCGATCGACCTGACCCCCGACAGCATCTTCCTGGGAACGAAGGCGGGATTGGTCGTCGCGGCCTACACGCCGCCGTTCACGATCACTTATGATACCGTCATGACTTTTCCGGAAGATGATAGTACCGGGTCATTCGTGTCATTCGTTCGACATCAGGACAACGACAGCGCCTCGTTTACGTGGATCGGCGTGGAGCCGCAGACTCCGGCCGGCAACTCGGCCGTGCTGTTTCTTGACCCCGACGCCGTGAACAGTACGCGGTTAACCCGCTTTCTGGTCGGCAGTCCCACGCAGGGCATCTATATCAAATTGTATGATGCCTATCTAACGGAAAACCTGACATCATTGGCGACATCAATCGGGCTGTTCAAAAGTCTGAATTTTCCCTCGGTGGTCGGCCTCGCCAAATATACGGTTGCCGATCCGACCTCGGGCCGTACCCTGGACAGCTATGACTTCCTGTCGGTCGATATCATCAATGGCAAACTGTTTACCGGCACTACCGGGGGCTTCGGGTACCGGGTGGCTTCCAATGAGTGGCGGATATTCATCGCCAACACTGATCCGCTGACGCACGACCTGGCCGTCGGACTGCGATACGAAAACGTCGATTTGCCGGGAGATTGGGTGGTGGCGCTGGCGGTGCAGCCCTACGATACCTCGGCTATACTCTGGGCGGGCTGCCGTCGTGTGCCGGATACGACAGCGCAAATAAACGCCGTCGGTTTCAGCACCGATTACGGCGCGACCTGGAACGAGGCGCTGCCCAATATACGGGCCTGGAATTTCGCTTTCGATGCCGGCGGAACGGCGTATGTGGCGGCATCGGAGGGACTCTTTTCCGCCCCGCCGCCGTGGGATACGTGGAAGCGGAAGGCGCTGATCGATCCGGTCACGTCGGATACGATCGCGGCGAATACGGAGGTATTTTCGGTCGAAGTCGTCGACAGCGTGCTGTTCGTCGGCACCGAGTTGGGGCTGGCCATAAAGCATCTCAATCCCGACAGCAGTTGGGCCATCACCCGCGTGTTCGCTCCGACTTCCACCAACGACGATGTCTACGCCGCGCCGGTTCCCTATTCGCCGCTGAACAACAACGGCCGCCTGAGTCTTCACTATCATGTCGACGAGAGCGCCGAGGTCACGGTCAAAATCTATGATTTTGCCATGAATCTTGTTCGCGTCGTGGCGGAGAATAAATATCGCGCGGGGGGAGCGGACTATTTCGAATCTTGGGACGGATACAACGGGCGGGGCGATATGGTCGCCACCGGCTTTTACTATTTCAAAGTCTCTTATTCCACCGGCCATGAACGATGGGGCCGGCTGGCTATCATACCGTAACGGAGGGCCGAAGATGAAGGCAACAGCATTACTGATAGCCCTTTTTCTGGCGGTTTCCCCGGCGGTTATCAGCGCCGCCGATGGAAACGGCGGACAGGCGGCGGCCTTTCGCGACCTGAAAATAGGCGGCCGCGCCTCGGCGCTGGGCGGCGCCTATACGGCCATAGCCGACGGCGGCGTGGGCCATATGTACAATCCGGCGGGTCTGGCGCAATCCCGGATGCATGAATTCTCGTTTTCCTATCGGGCGATGCATATCGACCGGCGTTTGGGCTATGCATCGCTGGCGATTCCCGCCAAAGAGGAGGCTCGCCTGGCGCTCAGTTGGCTTTATGCGGGCAGTCCCGATCTGGAGTCGCGCGATGAAATGGGCATGATTATTCCCGGCGCGAACATCTCCTACAGCGAAAACTTGGTCGGCGTCACTTTCGCCAAGCGATTCATCCCGGAATTGATGGTGGGTGGCAAGCTGTTCTATGTGCAGAATAATGTCGCCGGTGTCAGCGCCTACACGGTCGGCATTGATGTCGGCGTGTTGACCAAGCTCGACGTCCGGCGGACTTTTCTCTATCCACTGTTTCCATTGCTTCAGGCGGGGCTGGCGGCGGAAAATCTCGGCGCCAGTTATCGCTGGACGACCCAGAAATATTGGCAGGCGCACGGTCGTGAGACGGGCGCTACCGTCGATGAATCATTCCCGGCGAATTTTCGTCTCGGCGCGGCGCTAGTGCAGCCGGAAAAATACCTGGTGTCCGCCGATTTTGAAGTCAACACGGCGTCGTTGGCCAAGACGCATTTCGGCGGCGAATATACTATCGACCGGACCCTTGCCCTGCGAGCCGGCTTGGACGATCTCCATCCGACCTTCGGCGCCGGTTTTTTCAAGGTCGTCAACAAGGTTGGGCTGCGGATCGATGTTTCGTATCTGCTGGACAAGGTCGGCGAGGGCGATGACGTCCTGTTTTCATTCGATGTGATGTTTTAATATGATTGGTGACGTATGACAAGTCTGATGAATAAAAATATGGCCTTTCCCGTGCTGGCCGTGATCGTGTTGATCGGGGCGTTCTCGGCGACGGCGACCGCCGCCACCGGCATGGTGGAACTGCTCAACCTGACCGGTCCCCGCCAGGTGGCGATGGGGGAGACACCGGCCTTGTTCGATCCTGACCCGTTCAATCTGGATTACAATCCGGCCTTGATAGTCGGTCTTGACAAAGGCCGGATCGGATTTTCTCATAATGAATTTATCCAGAATCGCAACACCAATGTGCTGGCGGCGATATTCCCCGCCAAAGGAGCGGATTTCGGCGTGCATATGCGGCTGTCGAAGATCGGCGATATCGAGGTGCGCGAAACGCCCACCAGCGAACCGCTGTATATCGCCGAAGCGTACGATTTCTCGGTCAAGGCTTTTTCAGCATTCGACATAATGCCCCGACTGCAGGCGGGATTGTCGGCGGGATGGCTAATGGAAAAGATCGACGTCAATCGCGCCTCGGTCGTCGTCTTCGGCGCCGGCCTGGCTTATTACACCGACTACAACCTCGCCGTCCATGCTTCCGCGGCTAATCTCGGCGGGAAGGTCAAATTCGTCGAGCAGGAGGACGATGCGCCGACGATTTACCGCGCCGGCCTGGGCTATCGGTGGCAGGATCTCACAGTGAACGCCGATTACGTGAACATCAAATCCGGCGACGGCCATATGCAGTTCGGCGCCGAATATTTGCTGGAACAAAAGCTGTTTTTGCGGGCCGGATATGATACCGGCTATGACAGCCGGGATTTTTCGGCGGGGGCGGGATTCGTGTATGAAGGTTTCCGCGTAGATTACGCATTTGTTCCCTACCAATCGGATCTGGGAAATTCACATCGCTTCAGTTTGACCTACTCATTCAGGTAAGGAGAGAGCACATGGCAAAGTATAAAATCGCCTGGCTTCCGGGCGACGGGGTCGGCGTGGATGTAATGGACGCTGCCAAAATCGTCCTCGATAAGCTGCAGCTCGACGCCGAGTATATCCCCGGAGATATCGGCTGGGAATTCTGGCGCACCGAGGCCAACCCGCTACCCGACCGCACTATCGATCTGATTCATAACTGCGACTGCGCGCTGTTCGGCGCCATCACGTCCAAACCGAAGGAAGAGGCGGAGAACGAGCTCATCCCCGAACTGCGGGGGAAAGGCCATATCTACGCCTCGCCTATCGTGCGCCTGCGGCAGGAATTCGACCTGCGCACCAACCTGCGGCCATGCAAAGCGTATACGGGCAATCCGTTGAACTACAAGGACGGGATCGATATCGTCGTTTTCCGGGAAAATACCGAAGACTTGTATTCGGGCGTGGAGTTTTTCCCGTTGCCCGATGACGTCCGCGAAGCCGTCATGAAGCACAATAAAAAAATGGCGCGATTCGACAAGCATCCGGCCAACGAAGTGGCGGTATCGCTTCGCATCAATACCAAGACCGGATGCCGCAACATCGTCACCGACGCTTTCGAGTACGCGAAGAAATTCGGATACAAATCCGTAACCGTCGTCGAGAAACCGAACGTGATCCGGGAAACGTCGGGTCTGATGGTGCGCACGGCCCGCGAGGTCGCCAAAAATTATCCCGATATCCAGCTCTGGGAGACGAATATCGACGCCATGTGCATGTGGCTAATCAAAAATCCGCTGGATTACGGCGTGCTGGTAACGAGCAACATGTTCGGCGATATCATCTCCGACCTGTGCGCGCAACTGGTGGGCGGATTGGGATTCGCCTGTTCCGGCAATATCGGTGATGACACGGCGGTGTTCGAACCGACCCACGGTTCCGCGCCGAAATACGCCGGTCAGCACAAGGTCAATCCTATGGCGATGCTTCTGTCGACCAAGATGATGCTGGATT
The DNA here is from genome assembly GCA_964549765.1 of uncultured Ignavibacteriales bacterium. Classification (GTDB taxonomy): domain Bacteria; phylum Zixibacteria; class MSB-5A5; order GN15; family JAAZOE01; genus CAZJWR01. The sequence continues at coordinate 4,126 of CAZJWR010000045.1, read as the reverse complement.
GGCTGGGCGAGACCGAGATGGGCGAGCGGCTGGAAGAGGCGATTTCGTCGGTGATCAAAGAAGGCAAGGTCCGCACCTACGACATGGGTGGATCGAATACCAGCCTTGAGGTCGCTCAGGCGGTCGCAGCGCGGCTGTAATCTATCCTGTGACAGAATTATTTTCAGCAGGGCGGGATCTATGTGATCCCGCCTTCATTTCTAAAATCTCTCACCGAAATAATGAATATTATGCCAACATGCGGTGTAAAATGGATTGACTTCATTATCGGGAGGGAATATCCTTTTGGAATCTGATACCATACACGATCATCATAGAGGCTGAACGGATGGGCATATCCTTTTCGGCGGTCAAATACGCCGCGCTCAACATTACGCATAACTGTAATCTTCGATGCAAATATTGCTATGCGGGAGATAAGGTCAATCGGCCGATGGACGTGCCGACCGCCAGGCAGGCGATAGATTTTCTCGCCGATCAGGCCGGCGATGGCTGTGTCGTGACCTTCTTTGGCGGCGAACCGCTGCTCGAATTCGATCTCATCCGCGAAATCGTCGCGTACAGCCGCCGGAAGTATGACCGGCGGGTTCAGTTTCGCATGAGCACCAACGGCACCTTGATTCGCCCGCAAATTCTGGATTATTTCAAGGAAAATGGCCTCTATTTCGTCCTCAGCCTCGACGGGAATCAACAACAGCACGACGTCAACCGTTCGTTTGCCGACCGCCGGGGATCGTACGAGTCGATTATGAAACATCTGGACGACATCCTTGCCTTCAACCCGTATACCATAGCCGTATCGGTCGTCACGCCGGACACGGTCGCATATGTCTCTGACGGAGCCCGGCATCTTTTCGAGCGGGGATTCCGCTATGTGCTCCAGACACTCGATTATTCAGCGGCGTGGAATGACGCTCACATTCGCGAATTGAAACGGCAATACGCAGATTTGGCAAAATACTATTTCAGTAAGCTGGCGGCGGGCAAGAAGGTATTCTATAGCCCGTTCGATGAGCGCATCAAAACCCATGCGCAAAAACCTTATGGCAAAGGCGACCTGTGCGACCTCGCCAATTCGCAAATCGCCATTGCACCATCGGGACGAATATACCCCTGCGTGCAATTCATCGGAACCGATGATGACCGCTATCTGGACAATGTCATCGGCGACGTATCATCAGGCTTCGATCCGGCCCGGCGCGAATGGTTTATCAATGAGAATTATCGCGAGAAAGATTCGTGTACGGACTGCGCCTTGCACGGAAGGTGCGCGACATTTTGTGGCTGCGTCAACTGGCGTGCGACGGGATCGCTTGACAAAGTTCCGCCGATAATTTGCGAACACGAGCGGATGCTGATGCCGATTGTCGATAAATTGGCCAACCGGTTGTGGAAGAAAAATATTGTTCTGTTCAAACGGAAATTTTACGAACCGACCTTTCCGGTATCGTCATACATAGAGGATTGTCTTATCAGAGGGAGGGAAAGCCATGCCACAAGTCAAACCGGTTAAGCGGTACACGGTTCCCAAATACCCGCGCGGTGCCTATTATGCCAAACCCGACCCGGCCGTCGTTGCGCTGGGCAAGGGAGCTGTCGTTGCGGCGGTTATGACAATGGTATTCGAAGCCTGCGACGGGGGCGGCACTACCGGCCCGCCGCCGCTCCCGCCTGCATTTGTAACCGAGACCGAGGCCCGGGCGGTGATCGACAGCGTCTTTGCCGATAATGGAATCTCGCTCGTATCCGATTTTATGCTTCGTTTCGAAAAGACGCCAGGCGATACGGTCGATCTCAATCTGGACGGCTACAATGATTCGCTTCAAGTCGGGTACGAGTACATCTATCAAGACGATTATTCCGTATTCACGCCGGAGATGATGGCATCGCTCGACAATGCCGTAGCACAGAACGGGCCGTATATTGAGACTATCGAGCAGATGGCAAAATACGATAATTATCGGACAGTACTTGAGGGCATGGTGCAGAGTTTTATCGATTCATTGAAGGCGCAAGGGGTTATATGATTCTCCCGGCAGATGTTGACATCTGCTGGGCACATCGTCTGAATCCGCGTTCATGCTGTGGTTTGGGTGCTTCACGTCTTTAGATGCGGGAAAGCGAACATCACTCCAGCAGCTTCATAAACGCGTCTTCATCCAATATCGCGATGCCGAGCTTCCTGGCTTTATCGAATTTGCTGCCGGGGTCCTCACCGGCCAAAACGTAGTCCGTATTTTTGGACACCGACGATGTCACCTTGCCGCCGGCGTTTTCGATCATTTTCTTGAACTCATCACGATGACGGGATAGCGTCCCGGTAATAACGAACGTCTTGCCCGCGATGCCGGCAACCTCGCGGCGATTACTCTCGAACGGCGTGAATTTAACGCCGGCTTTTTTCATCCGGGCGATCATCTCCTTCGCGCCGCTTTCATCGAAAAACTGCGCGATCGATTCGGCCATGATCGGCCCGATCCCCTCGATTGTTTCCAAATCCTCTTGTGAGGCATCCATCAATTTATCGATTGTCCCGAACCGTTCCGCCAGAACTCGCGCTGCCGTTTCACCAACGCCGGGGATGCCCAACGCATTGATAATATTCGGCAGGGGTCGGTCTTTGGACGCCTCGATAGCATGCAGTAGATTCTGCGCCCGCTTGTCGGCCATCAGTTCCAATGGCAGGAGGTCGTCCTTCTTGAGGAAATATATGTCGGCCGGCGATTTGATCAGTTTCTTTTCGGCCAATTGCTGAGCCAGTTTACCGCCGATACCCTCGATATCCATGCCCCCCTTGGAAGCGAAATGAAAAATCTTTTCGACGATCTGCGCCGGGCAGGCGGGATTGAAACAGCGATGCGCCGCTTCGCCCTTGGGCCGATGGATCGATTCGCCGCATGAAGGGCACTTGTCGGGAAACTTGACCGGCTTTTCCTTGCCGGATCGTTCCTCCTCGACCACGCGCACGACTTCGGGGATGACGTCCCCGGCGCGGCGGATGATGACAGTGTCGCCGATGCGAATATCCTTGTTGATCAGTTCGTCCTCGTTATGAAGCGATGCCCGCTTGACCTCGACGCCGCTTACATGGACAGGCGTCAGCTTCGCCACCGGAGTTATGACACCCGTGCGGCCGATCGAAAAGATGACATCTTCGAGTATGGTCTCGGCCGTTTCGGCGGCGAATTTCCAGGCGATAGCCCACCGTGGCGCGCGGCTGACTTGTCCCAGCTTGATCTGATCTTTAAATTTATTGACCTTAATCACCGACCCGTCGATTTCATAATCCAAATCGGGCCGCGCCTTTTCAAGATCGTCAAAACACTTCGCCGCCTCCTTGACGCCGCGCACGAGTTCGAGGCGTTCGTTCACCGGGAAACGTTCCTTTTTCAAAAACTGCATGGCGTCCCATTGGGTGTCGAGACCGGACAGCTCCTGCTCGGATATGCCGTAGGCATAAAACATCAGCCGCCGTTCGGCGGTGATTTTGCTGTCGAGCTGCCGCACCGATCCCGCGGCGGCGTTGCGCGGATTGGCGAACGGCGTCGATCCGGCTTCCTCCTGCGCCTTGTTCAGCTTTGCGAAATCCGATTTGCGCATGATGACCTCGCCGCGCACTTCCATCAGGGGATATTTATCGGCGGTCGCATCCGACAGATTCAGGGGGATAGATGCGATCGTTTTCAAATTCGGCGTGATGTTTTCGCCGGTGGTTCCGTCGCCGCGTGTCGATCCCACTGTCAACACGCCCTTTTCGTAAATCAATTCCACCGCCAGGCCGTCGAATTTCGGTTCGAACGTGTATTCGATATCGTCGTCCTCCGCTGCATTCAAGCCGCTTTTCACGCGGCGGTCGAAATCGGCGAATTCGTCGGGGTCGGTGACCTTTTGCAATGATAACATTTGCAGGCGATGTTTGACCGATTCGAATTTTTTCGACGGCGGCGCACCCACCCGTTGCGACGGCGAATCGGGTGTGACCAATTCGGGATATTTCTTTTCGATCTCCAACAGGCGGTCGAACAGCCGGTCGTATTCGGCGTCGCTGACACTCGGCTTATCGAGCACATAATAGCGGTAATTGTGCTCTTCGATTTGGTTGCGGAGTTCGGCCAACTCCTTTTGA
>CAZJWR010000044.1:0-33410 GCA_964549765.1 uncultured Ignavibacteriales bacterium | reverse complement strand
CTGGATGGGGTACCGTGTTGGGCAACCAGATTTACAGGAGTCCAGCGTGATGAAGAAACTCCTCGACTACTATGCGGCACCCTGACTGTATTGCGTTTACATCTTCTTTCTGCGCTGTGAAGTAGCGACCGTGAGCAGACATGTGCCCCAAGTCTCGCAATTTCGGTAACGCCTTCTTTGCATTTCGCGAAAGCGTGAATGAGGGTTCTGCCAAGGCCTTTGATATTAGGTCTGAGAGTTGAAGATAATTCCCGGCAGTATCTTTTATCTTGCCTGCAATCCCCTTTCCCTCAAAGGCTTCGATGATGGAGATCTCGACCAGACGGCGCATCATAACTGAAGCCGCATCATACCAGCTCATGCCAAAGGCGCCATTCATCTGGCGACCGACGGTGACGAGATACCCCCGCTTGGCTTTGGCCAGGAGACTTAGCGGGAAGAGGCCTTCGCCCTCTTTTGGTACTCCAGTGGAGCGCCAAGTCGTCCGGAGGTTATAACAAAGTTCTTGAGATGCTGCCGCCCTCTGGCGAGCATCTACCTCGGGGGAGAATACAATCTCCAGCAACTCTGCTATTGCCGAAGAATCACCTGCACTTGTTGGGGCTAAGTCACGGTAAGCATTCGTGGCATCGGCTCGAAGCGTCGCCAGCTTGTTGGCGTAAAAATTGCCTCCTTTCAGGCTCTTTTTTTGACGTTTTGCCTTTTTGGTAACGCCGATCGCCTCCTGGGCCAGCCTTTCGAGACGTTCGGAAGCAGACAAAGTACTATTCGATTTTGACGAGGTCATCGCAGTTCACCAGTTGGAGTATGAAAATGCCTTGCCATCCGGCTTCTGCCGCCGCAGCATTTTCTTTTGGCAAAGCTTTGCCATCGGACCGCTAAGGGATGTAACCGGAATATGATGGCCTCGGTTCTCCAGTTCTGCTTTGACCTCTGAGATAGTCCTTGGTTTCTCGAAAAAGCCATCTTCTACCATTTCTTCGATGTAACTTTGCGGGCCGGAGCGCTTCTTTTCGGCAGACTTCCTAGATTCCGACTTACCAACCTGCGCCCCAGTGCGCCTCTTCGTCTTCCGAGATTCATCCGAACCGGTTAGGAGATCGTTCAGTACTCGCTCGAACGCGACACGTCGGAGTTCTGCATCTTTAACACCAGCAACTGCCTGTTCAGCTTGAGCCACGAGTTCGGCGTATGGCTTTGTCATTTTCGTACCTCCTTCCATACAGTTTTTTCCATTAATCCAGCCCAACGTCGTGGATCCCGCGAGACATTCAGCCGTCGCCTGCACCTGCTTTGTTGGGTCTCTATGTCGAACCACAGTAGCGCCGAGCACACCGCCAGTGATCGGCACCAATAGGACAGGTGGTCAATCATTTATAATGGGCTTTGTTATCATTGGGCAGCCCTGCCTATTTGATAACAAACACCATTATGCCGGATTGTCCAGATGCCATTGCCATTCATACAAGATTTATAAACATATTTGTCGAATTTGTCAATCACAATCATGCTTTTTACCCACCATAAATGGTGGGCCACCCGTCCGAGTATGAAATGAATATAGCAGGATGACCATGAAATACCCACCCGTTGGGTGGGGTACCGTGTAACCTATCTGCCCGGTCTATACCACCATGAAATACCCACCCGTTGGGTGGGGTACCGTGTGGGGCACCCGGCAATATACCTGTTACCTATGTCCTCGGTCTAAACTGTTACCTATCTGCCCGGTCTATACCGGGTCACTTATCCCACAGCAGAGCTATGGGGCACCCGGCTTACGCCGGGCAGCCCATTATTTTTTGACGGGTCGCCCGACTAACATTTCTTAACTCTTTTGCTGCTCTCTAAGTTGGCTGTAGACTTGCCTGGCATTTTCAATCATTTCGAACTTGGGGGCAACAGCCCCCCTTGCCGGGAATCCAAACCCCGAAAACATAGACGTCCTTAGATCCTCCTGTCCGAAAACGATCGTTCCAGAGCCATCTTTTTTCTCAGACAACGAAACATCACCCAGCGCTTTTAAATTCAGGCTCTGCACGCCTTTCTTGAATATGCCCGAAACAATTATCGCTCTTTGGTCGGTCAGGCCATAGAATGATTTTTTACGTTTTTTGGAGTCGTAAATAAACCGCCCAAACAATAAGTGCAGACCCACTAATACGATAGGTAATCCAAACAGGGGGAACAATAAGCCGGCAGCCCCGGCGTTATCACCTGGCAGCTTAAGCACCGATATTTCCCAGAAAATGGCGAAGCCGAGATACAGTATGCTAATCGGGACCCTGTACAGATCGGAACTTCGAAACGTCATTCCTTGCTTCGGTATTCCGGCCCACAAAAGCCTTTCGCCGGAAGCAAGTTCATTCTGGATTATCATTTGTGCATCGTAATTCATGCGTTTTCCTCTTGAGTTAGCGGATGGTGCATCATCCGCCGCCGGATTGTCCTGATGCCATTGCCGTTCATACCAGCTTTATATATATATTTGTCGAATTTGTCAATTACAATCATGTTTTTTACCCGCCATAAATGGTGGGCCACCCGGGAATAAACGTTGAGTCATTGAAAGAAGAATCGCACCGCGAGCGGTGCGGCACCCGGCATAAAAGCAGCCAGGGAGGCGATGGATTGCTTCGTCGCTTATGCCCCGCTGTGCGGGGCAGCGCTTCTCGCAATGACACGGGAAAAGTCGGGAGCAACCTTCGCAAAGCTCAGGATTTTGGCCCTTCGCAAGGTTCAGGGTCTTCGACACGGCTCCCGACCTACGATGAAATCAAAATGACTTTAAACGCCCAAATCTTTCAGCGTCTTGGGGATGTCGAGGAAAGTCTTGCAGGGACGGGCGCCGGCGGAAGCCAGGACCTCCAGCTTCTCCTTGGCTGTCCCCACTTTGCCCTCGACAATCGCCCCCGCATGGCCCATCCGTTTGCCGGGCGGCGCGAAGATACCGCCGATCATCGCCAAGACCGGCTTTTTCATGCCGCGGATGGTATCCGCGGCCATTTCTTCGTAAATGCCGCCGATTTCGCCGGACAGTACGACAGCCTTAGTGTCGGGATCTTTCTCGAATTTCCAGAGAATCTCATTGAAGGTCGATCCCAGCACCGGGTCGCCGCCGAGGCCAACGCAGGTCGTTTCGCCGTAGCCCGAACGGGTGAGCGTATCGGCAAGATAATACGTGATCGATCCTGACCGCGACACCGTGCCCACACGGCCCGGTTTGAAGGCGACGTCGGGGATAATGCCGACGTTGCATTGTCCGGGAGTAATAATGCCCGGTGTGTTGCCGCCGATGACAGTCGTCCCCTGCGCCGCGGCTTCTTTGCGGATCAGCAGCATATCATGGATGGGGATATGTTCCGGCACGACCACAACCAGCTTGAGTCCGGCCCGGATGGCCTCGAGGGCCGCTTCCTTCACGAACTGCGCCGGAAGAAAAATGACCGATGTGTCCGCGCCGGTGACATCGACGCATTCCTCGACCGAATCGAACACCGGCCGGCCGTGCACTTCCCGGCCGCCCTTCCCCGGCGTAACACCGCCGACGATGTTGGTCCCGTAGGCGAGCATCCGTTCGGTATGGTATTGCCCGTTGCCGCCCGTGATCCCCTGCACCATCACTTTCGAATCGCGATCTATCAGAATAGCCATTACAAATCTCCCAGATCAATATTGGCCTTCCAGCCGCCCTGCGCCTTGGCCAGTTCCACCGCCCGCTTGGCGATCTCCTCGATGGGCGTTTCGATCCCGTGGGCCTCGATGTTTTCGAACAATTCCGGATTGGCCTTTTTCTCCTCGGCGAATATGCGGACGCCCTCCTGCCACATGTTGCCGGTCATGCGCATCACCATCGGCTTGGACAGGCCGTGTTCCTTGAGAAATTTGATGACGCCTTTCGCAAAGTCATCGCAACGCGATATCCCGCCGAACCGCGCCCCGAAAATTGCCTTCACCTGCGGGTTCTCATCGAGCAGCACCAGCATTTTGGCGATCCGTTCCGGCGACGGCCCGCCGCCGGAGTCCATGAAATTGGCCGGTCTGCCGCCGTAGTAATGGACAAAATCGTTGCCCATGATCCCGAATCCGGCCCCGCCGGGAAACATGCCAATGTCGCCGTCGAGATCGAGATAGGGAATTTCCCATTCGGTGGCCTGCTTTTCACGCGGCGTCATCTCGGCCTCTTCGTGGCGTTTCTCGATACCCATTTCGGCGAGGTCCTTGTGACGGAACAGGCCGTCGTCGTCGAGCGACACGCGGGCGTCGGCGGCCATCAGCGAACCGTCGGACAGTTCGACCAACGGATTGATTTCAGCCAGTTTGGCGTCATAGCCCCGGAACAGCTTGAGGAGGCCCAGGATGACGTTCTGTGCATCGCGCAATTGTTCGCTGCGGAAGCCGATCAGCTTGGCCAGCTTGACGGCGTCGAACCCGTAGAGCGGCTCATCGACGTCGAGGGCGACCTTGATGATCGCATCGGGGTTGTTTTCGGCGGTCACCTCGATATCGACGCCGCCTTCAGACGAGCCGATGACGACGATGGCGTATTTGGCGCGGTCGATGGTGATGCCCAGGTAAAATTCGCGCGCGATGCTCAGTTTCGGTTCGATCAGGATTTTCTTGACCGGATACGATCCGATTTTCATGCGGAAGAGTTCACTGGCCAGTGTCCGGGCTTCGTCGGGCGACTGAGCCATCTTTATGCCGCCGGCCTTGCCCCGGCCACCGATCAGCACCTGGGACTTGAGGACCACCGGCTGATTCATCTCGCCGGCGATCCGGGCGACGTCATCGGCGGTTTCCGCGACGCGGCCGTCCGGGGCCGGGATACCGACCTTCCTGAAAAGTCTCTTGCCTTCGTATTCGTAAAGTCTCATAGGGATTCCCTCTGCCAGACCGCTGACGCCGGGCTCATCCCGCCGCCGACGATAGTGTGCACCTTATGCATTCTCACCTGCGGATAGCTTCTCATGACGTACTTTCACATCATCTGCAGGTTGCCGCAATCTAACTCGCACAGGGAATTTGTCAAGATCGATTTTGGTTCGGACAACCGGCAAACCGGCGATAAAAATGCAGGGGTCGGGTGAGACCCCTGCATGAAAGAAAGGAAGGGGTTTGGCTTGCGCAGCCTGTGGCAAATCCTTGAGCTATCTTTGCGTTATCAGCATGCCCCACTGTTCGGGATCATCGGGCGGCGATGCATTGAAATGCTCGTAAGAATGGGAGTCATCCGTCACGAAGTGGGCGGTGTAGTCACCTTTTTCCAAGGCGAGATTGGCGACGACGATCCGATTTTTATCGGCGCCCCCGGCGAAACGGGTTTTGCGATAGGTCATTTCCCAGACGATTTCGCCGTTTTCGTTGTTTTCGATCCAGCCGTAGTCGAACATCTTGCCGTCCCGGCCCTCGCCCAGCGCCATTATGCGGATTTTGGTCAGTTCGTTCAGCGTGAAGGACTGTTTGACGTTCTCGTCGTCACCCAAACCCGTCATGTTGACCACGACGCTGCCAATCGGCTGGAACTTGTCCACCAGTTCAAAGCTCTTCGATGTAAAATCTTTACCCACGCCATAGACCCGGATTCCCCAGCCGCTTTTATCTATGGGCGGGGCCGCATTCCAATCGTGATAGGAATGGGAATCATCGGTGCGATACGAAACGATATAATTGCCCGCCGGGAGGTCGATGATACCATCGAACCGCGCATTTTTGGCCGCGCCGCCGGCGAATCCGGTGTTGTCGGGAGTCATTTCCCAAACCTTTTCCAGATTTTCGGCGTCGCTTATCCATCCGTAATCGACCAGTTCCTTGTTGCCGTATCCGCGCTCGCCCAATGCGACAATATGAATTTTGGCGTCTTTTTTGAGAGTGAATCCCGCCTTGTTGAATTCGTCGTCCCGCATGCGGGTGAGATCGACAATCTCGGTTTGCGTAAGTGTCGGATCGTACGGTTTGACCTGTCTTTTGTCCTGCGGTTCGGCAGTGGCGATGGCAATCCCGTAATTCATCGGGTCCGCCGGGGGCGGCGAATTCCACTGGCCGAAATCATGGGAATCATCGGTGCCGTAATAGGCTATGTAATTTCCTTCGGGCAACGTCACGACATCCCGGAAATAGCGGTTTTTGCTCGATCCGCCCGCCCGTTCCGTGTTCCATTTGTCCATCTGCCAGACATTTTCGCGGGTGTCGCCGTTGACGATCCAGGCGCCGTCGACGAACAGGTCATAGGAGTCGGAGTATTCACCGATGGCGTAAATATTCAGATCGGTCTTTTTCGACAGCGTAAAGCCCTGCTCATGAATTTCGTCCTTTTCGGGACGATTTATGTAGACGATACTCCCGGCGGGCTCTCCGAAAACCGGGTTGTATGTTTTCGCATCGGCATCGGTGCGAATCGTCAGCGTCAGTTCGCTCAAATCCTCCTCGGAGAAATGCTCCGCTTTCTCCGGATCGACTTTGATAATTTCACCGATGAAATCGATCAATTCTCCGAGGTCGTTTATGGATATGTCGCCGTTTCCCGAAAGAATCTGATAGTTGCGCCCCACATAGTAGTAAACCTCATACTTGCCCGGCCGGAGCGTCTTGGTGTCCTCGCATTCAAAAAGCAAATCGGAGATTCGCGACATATTCTCGCAATCCTCCTGCATCGTCCAGACGATGTCGCGATCCCGGGCGTCGATTATCCAGGCGTAGGCGGTGAGCTGCTTGCTGTATTTCCCGCCCGCGCCGACGGCGTAGATATCGATATCGCTTTTTTCCGGCAATTCAAAACCTCGGACAACGAGGTCCTCGGAGCCGAGATTGTTGATTTCGATGAGGGGTTCCCCTGCCTTTACCGCGGCCGCTCCCAATATGCACATGAGGCAAAACACAAGGATTGCGGCAAACGCCATAATCAGAGCCTTGGCCATGATCCTTCCTCCATAAAGTCACTCATTCGATTATTAGTACGCAAGGCCGGAGTTTTGGTTGCGGCGCCCCCAAAAAAAAGCTCATATCCAGCCGGATGTCCGCCAGCGAGATACTCTTCATCGGGTGCCACTCCGGAGGAAAGCGCCGCCCGGCTTGAATCGGCGGGCAAGGCAGTGCTGAGAGATAAATTCATCGTTTAAATAAGTGAGAATTCGCGCTAAGCCCGAAACACCATCAAATCCAAACGGCGCTTCGGGAAATAATTTCTGTCACGGTCTGACAGACAGCCTTATGCATACACTGCTTCGCCTACGCGGCCTCAAAAAGGCACCACATGGCGTTGCGGCGCACTCGCAACGAGCACCTACGATTTCCAGATGGACTTTCAAGACAACGGAAAGCTGTTTTGCTCCGAAAATGATTTGTAAGTTATTGTTAATAGGTGGATAATAAAAAATAGCGGAGCAGGGACTCGAACCCCGGATTCCTTCGGGGTGTTTTTTGTATATTATTGCCGTGCTTATAAATTCGCGATATGTTAATGATATTCAATAAGTTGACTATTTATATGTATCTATATCAATTTTGATGATTTATAAGGCTTTTTGAACCATTTTGGACCCAAAATGGACCCAAATCGTTTAATGTGGACTAGACCGCCCCACGGACTCGTACCCATCGTTTCACGCACCGTGCTAATCCCGAAATCCTCGCCGGCGACGGCTTGACAACATCGGCCCGCACTTCTCATCGGCTTAGCTACGGATCGAGCTCTTGCTTCCATGCGCGCTAGTCTAATTATCTGCGGACCTCGCCGATTCGTCGGAATTACTCGGTCTACGCGGCCTCATAAAGCCTCGTTTTGACGTTCCGCTGCATGATTGCCGTCATATCCTCCTGCAACCCATCCAACGCGGGCAGCAAATCCTTGACTTCCTCGGTATCATCGTCCTCCGGGTCCGGTACGACTAGCTTTTCCACCAGCGCGAACCTTTCCTGCGGAGCCGGATGGCTGTCGAAGGCGGAGCTTTGACTGCTTATGATTTTCGCGAAAGCCTCTTCGAGTTCTTCCTTTTGTGTTTTAGCGTCCGATAATGGAAACGAATAGAGATTCCTCATATCCAAGAATGCCTTCCGGTCGCTTTCGAAAGCCTGCTTCAGTTGCATATCGAATTCAAGATCGTTGCGGATTATCCGAGTGAGGCCGTCGATGAAGTTTTTGGCGCCGTATGACAGCGCCGCGATACGGTCGGCAAGGATTTCCTGCAAACGGGAGGCGCCCAACGTGACCCGGAGATATACCGAATTGTAGCCGCGAACGAACCACCAGGCGGGATTGTACCATTTGGCCAGCCCCCCGGAAATCAGGTTGATGGCCATCGTATGCAGGGATCGATTGGTTTGATGGGCTAAGTTGCCTCCGGCGGTGTCCCTGTGCGAGAAGTGACCGTATTCGTGGGCGAGGATCGATTTAAACGGACCCAGTGTCAGGCCCGGGATGGCCGCCAGGCCGAGTATCAGGCAACGCCGGCCCCCACCCCGGAGCTTTTGCCAGATGCGTCCCCTTTCCAGCACGGCGATATCGGCGCCGGGCACGATGAATATATCCTGAATCGGCCGTGTCTTCACCTTGGCCGCCACGGCGTCGGTGACGTCCCATAATTTCGGCGCCTCTTCCCGCGAAAGCGGCCGTCCGGGATTTCCGCTTGCGGCCCGGGCAAACAAGCTGCGGACGATGGCATAGAGAGTGAACAGGGCGCCAAGAGCGACGAACAACACCAGTTTCACCGGTATCTGGCCTATCTGGAACCAGAAATAAATGAAACCGGCGGCGGCAGCCGCGACAATGATAAGAAGGAACGGTACCGACACATAATAATAGGCGGAAGTAATGCCTATTACGATGCGATATAGAGTGCGGATGACTCGTTCAAGGCCGTTGATCTGGAACGCCCCCGTGGATTGCGTCCTGGCGACGGCGCTCAGAGTCAACCGGCTCAAAATAGCCCCGCAGAGAAAGAGGAGGGCCAAACTCGTCGCCCATACGCCTGTCGCCAGAAGTCCCCATCGCTTCACCCGAGCGATGCGGGCTCTCGCCCGCACGCCCATGCCAAGGACTTCTTCGACCGATGCCGAATCCATTCCCAATTCCCGAGCCCTGGTCAGTTCCCGTTCGGATTCTTCCCAGGATTCCCGCTGCGCCAGCAGTATCCCGCGAATATAATGCGGCATATACATGTCGGGCGCCAGCGTTACCAGTTTCGACGACGCGAAATCGACGGCACTTTCATTGCCGGTCATGACCCCTGCTTGCAGCAAAACCTCGAGCACGAAAACATTTTCCGGCATACTATCCAACGCCAATAGTGCATATTTAAGCGCATCCTGGTAGGCCGCGGTGTCCCCCTTTACGAGTAAAGCAAACGCCACGGCCGCCCGGTTGTACCCGGAAGAATCGATTGCCAGTGCCCGCCGGGCATGCACCAAACCCGAATCGGCATTATCCAGCATGATTTCAGCATACGCCAGCCGCCGTTCGGCGGCCGCAAAATCGGGGGCAAGTTGAAGAACGCGATTGAACAGATTTCTGGCGGTCTCGTATGCCTCGGCATCGTACGCCTGAGTCGCTTCCTCAAAATACGGAACCGCTTCGACATTGATTTCCCGCAGACGTTCGAGTAGTCGATTTTCAAATTCGGGGTCCCGAGCCTCCCGTGACTCTTTCTCCTGAGCTATCGCGAGGCCGGCGGCGTATATGAGCATAACGACCAATGCAATGGTCTTTTCGACTTTTGGAATTCTCATCCTTCTCTCCCGTGAATAATGGCAACACATGAATTCAGTCTCTCCCCGAATGGGATTATCGGTTGTCGGTCAATATGTGAAGACAACCCCTATATCGCGGCAACCCGGGGCCGCCGAGTTATACTATTATCTCACACGTAGATGAATTCGCCCTTGCCTCGGAATACTATCTGTGTAATATGCATTCGTCGGCGTATCAAATATAAATAACCATATCGCATCGGGCAAGCCAATTTCCGGGTCAGGAACGTTTTGAACATCCAGCGGCGACCGCATCCCGGGTGGAACGGCAAAAAGATAAATAATCCGCTTCGGGGATAGCACGCACCCCACCGGGCAATTATTCTCGGCCAGCGTTCTGCCGATTGAAGAACCGGGCTGATCCTGCTGCTTATTTCAACAGAATCATTTGTCTTGTTTCGGTCATCTCTCCGGCATGCAATCGATAAAAATAGACTCCACTCGATACCTGCCGCCCCTTTGAATCCGTCCCATCCCATACGACCGAATGCTCGCCGGCCGGCAATTGCTCATCGACGAGAGTCCGCACCTCCTGCCCCAAGACGTTGATGACGTCCAGCTTCACTTGAGAGCGTTTCGGCAGCGCGAAAGTGATAGTTGTTGCCGGGTTAAACGGATTGGGATAATTCTGCCCGAGCGCATAGACCTGTGGCATAGCTTCAATGTCCGGCTCGTTCGTGACGTCCACGGGGACCATGTCAAGAAATCGGCCAAAGATGTCCCACCAGCCCATGTCTCGACGGCTGTCCATCCACACAGCGAAGAAACCGTCGCTGGCAGGAGCAATGGCGCCGGCATATTGCTGTCTGTCATCGAACATGGAATCCGAAACGCGAAGATTATTTTCAAGAATCGCGCCGGTTGAATCCAAGAGACAGGAGCAGATGGCGTCGCTGTCTCCGACCGATTCGGGGCAACGCCACAACACTAGCGATCTGCCGTCGTCTTTCATCGCCGCGTGGGCAAAGTCCAAATCGTACAGCGTATTCGGGGCAGAACCTATGCGGAAATTGGAGCCAATGACGTGGCCGTCTTGATCGACCATTTGTCCGTAAACCGCCCGATCGCCATCTCTCGAATCGAACCACACCACGATGCACGCGTTGGCCGACTGGGTGGCTATATAGGGGCGAAGCTGAGTGGCATTCACGCTGCTGATTCTGATTCCATCGGTGAGGGGATTTCCCAAAGAATCCAATTGCCGCAAATAAATACCGGGATTGTCGGTTCGTCCATCTTTCCACACAACATAGAATGAGCCGTTTGATAGCCCGCAGGCGCCTCCCGAAAATTGGCTGCTGAGATCGGGTCCGTCGTCGATTCTGAAATCATCTCCAATCGGCGTGCCATCGGATCCGAATATCCGTCCATACACGTCGTAGTTGTCCTCACGGAAATCGGTCCAGGCGATGAGAAACCGGTCGCCTGCAGCCGCACCCACCAGCAACCAGGTATCATAATTGGAACTGTCCCCTGTATAGGTATCAACGCGGTAGATGGAATCCCCGGGCACCCCGAACAGATCCATAAATCGAATATAGGGGCGATAGCTCGGGGATGCATACTGAATCCAACTGATGGCTGATGTTCCTTCGTCATTCACGGCGACGGCTATCGGTGCTGGATACGCTCGGGTGGTAATCTGTATACGGGAACCCTCGAATTGATCATCGAGAAAGCGCTGAGCGAAGATATCATCGGTCAGAAAATAGGAGATTGTGTCTCGATATTCCTGCCACCAGACGGCAACATTGTAACCGGCGCCATTGCCTCCGGCGTTCGGCCACCACTGGTCGGCATCGTCGACGTTCACCATAAGATTTTCACCCATTGGCTGAAGATTGGCGTTGAAACGCTGGACCATAATGTCACCAGCCGATCCAAAGCGCTCGTCGCGCCATATCGCTATTTCACCCTGATCAGGCCCTACCGCGATGGCTGGCTCGCTCTCATCACGGGAAAGGCTGTCAATTGGCGATACACTGACCCCCGCTCCCAGGGGGCTCCCGGTCGAATCAAATCGCTGCAGATGCACCCTCTGCAAGTACGCCAAATACTCATTTTGAGCCACATAGATGAGCGCGAATTCGCCGTTCTCCCGCATGGCCAAACGGGGCGCGTATGGATATATTGATTCCGGAGAAAGCATGAGATGCATATTCGGGCCGATTTTCTGTCCGGAAGCGTCAAAACGTTGCGCGTATGTCTGCCAGGAACCGGTGCGCTGATCTTCCCATAGCACCATAAAACCTCTGTCGGGACCGTATTCGATGTCCGGGTAATTGAAAAGCGTTGCGGTACCGCTGTCATTGACCTTGATATTCGCTCCGATCGCTTGTCCGTCGGACGCGAAGCGCTGGAGATAGATATCGGTACTGTCGTTAAAGGGCGGGTCCCCGTCAATGCTGTCGTTTCGGCCGTCCTGCCACACGACAACGAATTCACCGGAATCATTCATCGCCACAGCGGCGGTCCATTGATCGCACGACGTCGTGTCGTCGTTGATCTGGAAATTCGCGCCGACGGGGGCGCCCAGACTATCGAAGAGCTGTCCGTAAATGTCATCGTGAGGGCTGTTTCGTTCATCTTCCCATACTATGACAAAACGGCCGTCAGGCGCCATGGCTATGCTGGGATTATAACGAACGCCAAAGCTGTCGTCATTGACAATAGTGACGGTATCAAGGGGCACGTCATCCTGTCCGATTCGCTGAACCAGGATGATTTGCCCGTATGTTTTTACGGCGGTTACGGCAAAGTTGCCTTCGGCATCAGCCGCAAAGACAGTCCGCCCATCAGCTGCTCCCAGAAGTGAGCCTAGATCTGACATTGGAATAATTCGGTTGCAATCCCTGGGGGTCCCATCAGAATCAAATCGCTGAAAGTAGTATCTCATACCTCCACGGTGGTCTTCCCACAGTGTGATAAACTCGCCGTTGTCGAACACCTCGACAAACGGCGTGGCCTGGATATTAGCGCAGAGCCGATTACTGCGGTCCAGCCAGAAATCCTGCGCCGGCGGATATTCGTCGTAGCACAACGGGGGCCCCTCAAAAAATACCTCCCGGTTAGAAGCCGCTAAGTTCGCATTCATCGCCCCATGGTCGATCCCCGCTTCCGGGATTGGCTTATATTCCTCTACCGATCGAACGAGCGATGAGTCAGCCGGGCGTCCCGACATACTCCCGGTTTGAGACATCTGAGATACTGCCGCTACTGAAAGCGGTAACAGAACTGCAGACGCGAACATCAACAATCTTGATTTTACCATAATATCCTCCGAGCCAATAGCATTATTGCAGGCAGGTCACAGGAATAGGCTCATCCTTTTGCCTAATCCCGGCCCGTTTGACTTTCTAGCTTGATCCATAACAACTCAGTCCCTGACGGAATTGTCGTTTTCCGCTGCACAGGGCCATCTTAAGTCATCCAACGCCCACGGTATGTACCCTGATGCGTGATGAATTTATTTCCCGAGACGAACAGCCGGTCACTCACCTTCCAATGAATTGCAAATGGATGGCGGGATAACCTCGCATCACATTGACGTTTATCGGGCAAGCGACATTATTATGGGCAGCAATCCTCCACCGGGGCAGGGCCTCCTTTGAAAATGTAATTGATCAGGTGCACAGCATCACCGATGTTGACGGCACCATCGCCGCTGGCATCGCCGACACACGGCGGTTCGGGAGCCGGGCCGCCCTTGAAGATATAATTTATCAGGTAGACCGCGTCGGCTATGTTTATGGCGTCATCGCTGTTGGCATCACCGCAGTTGTAGGGCGATTCGACCTCGTATTCCTCCCAGAACCCATGACTTATCTGGTAGGTGGCTGATGAGCCCACTCCGGTCGCTGTCTGGCCCACGGTCATCCGGGCGTCGTACGTCGCTGAGCTCGCGTCATCGGCGCCACCGGAAAGCACTTCCCAGATGATCGAGTAGTTGCCACTGGCAGATGTCCGGAGCGCCGGCCGATGGGCGGGCATTGTCTCGATCGTGCCCGAGTGCGACTTTGCTTCTCCGGGCTGATTGACGGTCACGCTCCCAGCACCGAGTAACGACAATACCGCCGATAGAAGGAGAAAGCACAGAATATATGATTTCATGATCCACCTGCCTCTCTCTACAGCTCGGATGCGGTCGATGTTTCGGTCGACGCGTCACGGGCCAACCGATTGTTTTCATAATCGATTCCCATCTGTTCGCTTTGACCGAAGGCCTCCGGATTCAGGTACTTGCCACGATGCTCGGGGGATTTCTCGATCTCGACCTGCATGGGATTAGCTTCGGCAAACCGATCGTGGCGGATGCCGGTCACTTGCCAGGATACCTTGACATTGGGCTTATCTGTCCTGATCGTGAATCGATTATTCTCGATTTCCTGTTCCACGATCGCCTGTGCGAACTGTCCGATGACTGTCAATTGATACCGGAAGTCACGATTGAGGGCGGTGAAGTACTCCGGAAGTGTCACTATCGCCGCGCCATCGCCATCGGTCGTGACATTGCCGTTATAGATATTCATCATATCTGGCGAATTGACGGAGCCATGTCTGAGCCACTTGTTTTCGGGGTCGAGCGGATCATCCATAATAATGCCACTCTTGCTATTGTCGATAGTCCCAGTCACGCGGACGTCGCCGTCGAAATATCCGGCCCAGCCTGTGCCCAGTGCAACGAAACGGCACGCATCATAGGAGCTGTCAGCATATGCAGCAACAGCCGTCCTGTTCGTAGGCAAAACGCTCTCGCCGGTTGGGCCTGCCGAGAATATGGCAGCCGTTCCTGTATCGTTAACAACACGCATATTAGGTCCATCCGTGCTTTGAACGAATCCGGCTACGCCAACGCCCAGCCATCCACCTGTGCCGACCATAACATAGTCGCCCCCGAGACCGATAGCTGGCCCATCTGACGTTATGATGTTTCCATCAATATTGACGTAATAGCCGGTGCTGCCATTGGAACGAATCGCTCCGGTGACATGCAATTTGGTTGCAGGGGAGCTGGTACCGATACCGACCTTATCGGCTGCCGTTTCCAACCGAACATTGGCTCCATCGTCCACCCAGCCGCCTGCTCCACCACCGCCGCCCGCCGACTGCCAAGTGCCGACGCCGATGGCATCGCAAGTCATTACATACCCATCGCTGGCCCCGGTGGCTATCTTTAGGCCGCTCATATCGATAGTACCGGACGTTGTAAGATTCCCGCTGTTATCGACGACGAGTTTCAGATCAGGCGTATCATATAGCTCCAATAGATTGCCCGAACCAGCCCAGCCCTGGATGGCAACTCCGGTTCCTTGATTTTGAGCTTTGAGACCGGGTCCCGAACCATCATTCCGGGCCATTACCGCAGCATTACCATTGCTATTGGCGCCCAGCACGGCATGCCAATTATCCGAATATCCGTAGATCCCGGGGCCGCCGCTCGCTGAGTAATTAAGGCCTGCGACACCAGCCGATGGTGCGGCACCGGTGTTGCCATACCCAATACCCCAGATGGCAGCTCCCCCGTCATCGGCTTCGACATGAAGTTTCGCCTGAGGCTCTTCCGTACCGATGCCGACGCTGTCACTGATATCGCTCAGATAGGTGTAGTTTCCCGGACAATCCCAGCAACTACCCCCACCTCCCGTAGCGGGTTCCCAGGTGCCGTTGCCCTCGGCATCGGATGTTAGAACATAGCCATCGGCAGCATTAATCTTAAGTATAATGCCGGTGCCGCCTAAGGCGGTTTTCATGTTTCCTGAGGAATCTCGTATGGTCATACCACCGGGGCCGTATTCCCCGATATCTTCACTGCTAACCAAATGCAGACTCCCCCCGTTAGCATTGCCGCTAAGATCAAAAACGGGATGCTCGGAGTCGCCGACATCATAGGCAATTGACCCGCCGTTCATGTCGATGCCCAGTTTCATCGTGCCCGGGGTCTTGGCCGGGTTTTGCAGTTCAAGGTACCCCGGCGCGGTGTGCACATGCCCCCGCAAGCCCTCGGAAAACCGGGCGTAAGGCGTTGCGCCCAACTTGGTGCGCGGCAACAGGATTTCGCCCCCTACTTCGATTTCCAGCCATCGGGTGTTGTCAGCGGTGTAGTCCTCGGTGTCGACAAAGGCATCATCCGGAATGGGATTGATACTGCCCAGCTTCACCGAGAAGTACCCCGAGTCGACCGAGACCACGGGTTGGGTTTCCGTCCAGAGCAGGTTGCCAGCGGTTTCATCGTCATAGATGCGGAAGGTCATGGAGAGCACGCCGGTGGCGGCGCCCTCATCCGTCCGCAAGAAGCCCTGATAATTCAAGACATCAGTCACACCTTGGGCGACAGCCGCCGCCGGCAACAACGCCGACAGCATGATCGCCATAACCATTGACAGCAGAATCACCCGTTTCATGGCAGTTCCTCCTTTGCGTAAGGCATTTTTGCAGCTTCAGCTATTGCACTAAATTCTATTATCGTGGTAACATGCCCCGGCATACGCCCCGCAAATTGTTTGAGTTGTTGGCCCCGGCTTGACAGTCATAAACCGTAGTCCGGCCGGATTCAAACATCAGATCGCAACTAATTATTAAGAGGTAACGCGAAACTCATTAGACGAGATGACCTTCCTCAAAACCAATATATGCGATGGACACCGGAAGTCAAGATGTAATCAGACCGGCGGCCGGTGACTTCCTTCGCATCGCGCTATTCTCCCTGCAACCTGTGATCTCGAGCTTCTTTGAAGAAGGCCGAGCTCGGGGGGATAACCCGGCCTTCTCGGATGTGCTCTTTTGGTTTCGGCGTTCTCGAATATATTCTAAGGACAGCAATCTTCCACCGGGGCTGGGCCTCCTTTGAATATGTAATTGATCAGGTGCACAGCATCGCCGATGTTGACGGCACCGTCTCCGGTGGCATCGCCGACACACAGCGGATCGGGAGCCGGGCCGCCCTTGAAGATGTAATTTATCAGGTGCACGGCATCGGCGATATTGATAGCCTCATCCGCGTTGGCATCACCGCAGAGAACTGAAACGCCGGTGGAGGCATCGTATTCAAAATCATCAGACCCTCCCGGTTCGGGCACTGGCTCCTCATTTACTAATGCGGTGCTGTCATCGCCGCTGACGAAAAGCAGAGAATAGGTATCTTCGGGCTGGGCGTCCACATCCGGGATAACTCTTATCTGATAAGTCCCGCTTAATTGACATTGCAGCAATACCCGATCATCAGGCGAACCATCCCCATCGACATCCGACCAGTCATCGTATTCGGCGCCCACGATGGTATTGAATCCGAGGCCGATGGAATCCCCGGCCGGATCGATGACCACCAGATGCACAGGACACGTAGTTGTCGCCGAGGCGGGTACGAACGCCACATTTCTGCAAAATTCCGAAGTGTTCCCATTCTCATCGACCGCAAGCGCCGTGATCCAGTCTCCAAAACCCACAACGTCGGAGCTAAAACACGTAGTTGATACGAAATATCCCGATCCGTCGCATTCGACGGAACCCAGATATCGTAACGCCCCGCCAAAATCACCCTTCGCCCTTTTGCTATGATAGGTGGCGTCATCGCCCGGGGGGTGGGATACATTCTCTACCAGGTAAAAATGCACCGCTCCATTAGGCGGTCCAATTCCACTTGTGACGCACAGAGAATTTACGTTGACTGAGAATTCAGGATAGTTGAGGTTTTCGTTGGGCCCGACATCGTCGTCCGGATCATCATTTACCGTCACTCCTTCCGGCCAAAGGTCAATATCCGGCCCGACGTCACTTCCTCTGACGCAGTCAGGAACCAGTTCGATGAAATCAGTATTGTCATCCTGAAGCACGATTCCTCGATAATTGCCGCGTACGGTATCACCCGATAGATGACATTGCGTTGAGCCATTATGGAAATAGATTCCCCCTCGTGTTTCGCTGCTTCCGTGTTTGCCGTTATTTTCCAACCTGTTAGCGTACATATATAGATTCGTTGAATTATCGAGATCTATGCCATTTTCTGCGTTGCCTGTTAATATATTCCTGCGCAGTCCTACATGCGATGAATTGCCGACATAGATGCCGTTTTCGGCATTGCCCGCCAACGTGTTTCCGCCCAAACTTATAAGTGATGAATTACTGATGACGATACCGGATTCCCTATTTGCGCTTATTATATTATTGATTCCGTAGTTAGGAGAACAATCCCCGATACATAGAAACGTACTTAAATCGGATACTGAGATGCCGACATTGTTGGGTATTGCCGTTTCGCCGTCAAGGCCGACGCCGATATAATTTTCAGTTATCATTATACCCCCATCATATCCAGACTTGTTGTAAATGCAAATTCCATATAATCCATTACCTGATATGACGTTGGCATCTTCTTCATCGCATGTCTGATAGTCGGCAATTTTTTCTCCGCATGGGCCGATCAAGACGCTATCTCTATCTCCGTATCCGGTTATTGCGACGCCGGACAGATCATTCGGGATTTGATCTGAATTGGCATCATTGGTACCGATAAAATTTGCCCTAATCACGTCTATTCCATACATCCAGTAAAACTGCAATCCGGTGCACCAGATGCCATTTCCGGAATTTCCCGAAATCACGTTTTCACTAATCTTTTTTATCATCCCCGTTGCGTGAATGCCATCACCGCCATTAGCAATACGATACTCGGCATTCTTATCGGTTCCGATCCAATTGCGCGAAATCAGACAAACCCCACCGCCGCCAATCTCAATACCATGCGCCATGTTTCCCGAGACAATGTTGTCTGTAATCGAGCTTCTTATATAATAACCTCCATTCAGACTGATGCCGTTACCTGCGTTCGGAACAGCGACAGAACCGTTTAGATCCGTGCCTATATAGCTTTTGGTAATTATCGTTGCATTCATGCCGGAGACGCCGCCGGCGCCGTTGCCTGAGATGACGTTACCATTGCGAGTCCCAATAAAGTTCAATGAGGTCGTGCTGCCTTGCTTCGCGCCGCCTATCAACACCCCGTAGCTACCGTTTCCCGCGGGAATATTAGCGGCGGTTATGCCGATCAAATTATCATCAATTTTGTTGGCGCTGCTCTGAATTTCTATACCAGCGCCATCAAAATTGATAATAACCAGACCATCGATTTCATTGTCTGACTCGAGCAGAGTCAGACCGTTCCCGGTCACATTGTTGCCGTCAAGGACGATGCTATGCGGTCCCCCTGGCGCGGACGAGCCATTTATCCAAACACCTCCCGCATACCCATTTATGGCCGGTAATTCCGATTCGAGCGTAATGGTCCCGCTTACCTGAAATTCGATAACATCAGGCCCGGTGGATAAATTCGCCTGATTGATGGCCCACCGAAGCGTTCCCGCACTGCCATCATCTTCTATTTTGGTGACATTCAGGGTCGGATTTGTTTCCGGCTCGAAGAATTTCATGACAAATGCATCCAATTCCCCCTGATAACTTGCCTGAAAGGCATTCTCGGTCGTCAACAATCCATCACTTGCGACACTTCCAGTAATATACGCGTTGCCGACATCATCAATCGCGACTCCTGTGCCGAGAAAACCCAATGGATACAATGGATTCAATGTCTCGGAAAAGGCGGTACTATATCTCAGACCGCCGGCAGAATCTACTTTCATGTAAAATAAACACGCCTCTTCAAACACAGTACCATCATTATGTGAATACGTTTGAGGGAAATCGTTTGAAAATGTCACTCCTGTGATGTGGATATTTGCCCTGTGGTCGATGGCCATGGCCATGGGCAAATCAATGTAATAGCCCCCAAAATATGTACTGAATAGCAATTCACTGCCATCTGCTGTAAGCTTGCAGATAAATAGATCCCCCCCATTGTAATCTCTACGGAAACACATCGGTGTATCCTGGATAGCATTCAAGGTTGGGAAATGGGAGCCTTGTGTGCGACCCACTACATAGGGGCATCCTTCGCCGTCGACAACAATATCCCCAGCCCATGACCCGCTAAAAACATCCCCCCCTGACAGCGTCCGGCTGAATTCCAACGCATCCCCGCCGCTATTGAACTTCGCGACAAATGCTCTTGCGTTACCAGCCGGATTTTCCGTACCGGCTACATACACTCTATTCTGTGCGTCAATTGCCATACCGTTTATCTCATATGAATCCCCACCACCAAAATAGGTGCTATAGACGATTTGATTCGCCGGCGTCTCTGCGAATTGCAGCTTGGTAACAAAACCGGCCCGGTGCCCCCCGTATACGTCCTGATAGAAAGTGCCTTCAATCGGGTAGTCGGGCGATTCCGTCCAGCCGGCGATACATGCGTAGCCGTTTACATCAAGACATAATGCCGTCGGCATATCCGGATGATTTTCTACGGTATTTCCACCCAGGTACGAGCTATACACGAGTTCCGTGCCCGATGCATTTAGCTGGACAAGCACAATGTCGGTATCCCCGGCAACGTTTTCGTCCAAGTAGGGAGGAATTGTCGTCGAAAGCGGGAAATCGTCGGATGTCGTAAAGCCGGTAATGATTATATTGCCGGATTCCGTCAGGACTATGTCCACGCCGACGTCATCTCCGCCTCCTCCAAGATAGGTGCTATAAAGCAGCTGGGTGCCGGGATCACCCGACGGCCTGAGTTTCAAAATGAAAATATCCTTTTCCCCAGCGAGATTTTCCTGAAGCACGGGATTTTCAGGAAAAGTAACGGAATTGGTATATCCCACGATATAGGCATTGCCATCGTCATCTACGGTTATGCCGTTCCCGGCGTCCTCGCCGCTGCCACCCAGATAAGAACTATAGGTCAGGACGGGATCGATCACCAGCGCCAGATCGGGATTATAGTCATCGGACATTTTGAAGCCGAACGTCTGCGCATCCACCATCTGGTACTCACCACTGATAAAACGTCTCTCCGTTCCGTTCATCTGGTAGACCACCGGAGTCCGCTCCACGACATCACCCCAAATAGTGCTTATAACGAGTTCCCCCTCCTGGTTCACCGCCAACGAATTCACGCCCTCATAGCGTATCTTGATCCTGTCGGGATTCGCACCCGGGGACACGATGAAGTCGTACTCCATGTGCTCGCTGTTGCCGTAATATTTCAAATCTATTCCAGGATATATATCCCCGTAAACAATCGAGGCATAATTGGGCACGTCGGTAGCCCAACGGCTCGGATCCCGGCCCAAAAAATAATTGCACCTCGAAAACAACTCGCCTTCCCTGGAAACATAGGGATCAGGATTTGCCCCGACAAATTGCGCCTTGATCAGTGAATATTCAACGGCCTGCCGGCCCAACTCGCCGGCCATCACCCCGGATATAAAATCCGTGCCTGAAGCAGAAGTATCGGTTGAACAGCGCCGGATAAATTGATAGTAGGCTCCATCGGCGGTATACCAGAGGATTGCCCCATTCGCCTCGGCGCGATATAGAATACGGCTATCCCATTGACCTTGATTCGGCGTGAAGTGCAGCGGAACCGTCGTCTCGGCGCCGGCGCCTGCAGTAATAGCTACCAGCGCAGTCAGTAAAATCGCCATTGCTTTCATGGTAACCTCCGTTTGGGGACGACGCGGGATACACGCCGACAGGAGTACCGAGAGAAGACGCTCCAGGCGCATCTACGCGCTGAAACTCGTGCAAAGATGCTTTTGTGTAATATTGCCCCGAAGTCCGTTCCCAGTGTCGTTAAGATAATGGTAAAATATATCTACTATTCCCAATTGTCAAGCGGATTCTGCAGTCCCCTGTTGCCGATTTCTCCAGGCACTGCACTGGAAGCGCTGCCTAGTGGCATTTGTCTCTCATCCAATCCAGAATCTCCCGGCCGTCATCGTCGCCCTTGGGCACAAATATTCGGCGCCTGTTATTTGCTCGGAATAATTTATCCCGGCCCTCCAGTCTGCAATAGTATTCCGCGAGATCATCGAGGTACCCCCAATCTTAGGATAGGTCGATATCTCTTACTCGATGCTCCGGATTTGAGACCAACGATAATACTTCCTTTAACCATTTCTTGTCTCTAAAAATTCCCTGACAAAGATCAAATACTATATCGGAACCATCAACGGCTTTGCCCAGATGCTGCAATTCATGAACGATATTTACGACATTCCCAACACATATCACCTGAGAGAACCCGGTTGACCGGACGGCCTCTTCGAAGGCGCCACCCTGCAAAGCAGGTTTCGGGATTCCCTTGGCAAGCAGCAGAATTGTCCCGTCAACGTCGAAGTACAAGATCCTCTTAGCCAATCATACCTCGTTTCTTTTCAAAGACCGTTATTCGCCACACACGCAAGGCTTTCGCGCGGACTGTCATGTCCTATAATCCATGTGGAAATTGGTTACTACACCGATTGGCGGATCGGTTTTCCTTCCATATCCTGAATACACCCAACGCATGTCTTTAACGGATGACACGGCTCGAGACCCCATTTAGAGATTGCCTGATCATGTCGACAATAGTGCCGATGTTACCGATACCGTCACTGTCAGCGGCCTTCGTCCGCCTTTTATGAAATCGATATAGCCGCGAGGTTCGATTTGTCAAGAGGTGATCGGTGGTTTGGACCTTCTCAAAATCTGGACGATATTGGTACTGTTCCCCACCCGGATTCACCCTCCCTGCCTGGATGGGAGTCCCCGCTGGAGCCGCTCACGGCCAGCGGCGCTATTTTAATCGCAATAAGAATGCCCGGGGATGAGAGCACGGACATCCCCGGGCAGGTCACTTCCCTCTTTTGCGGACATTATAGCCTATTATTCCAAAATGTCAAGCGCAATTGGGGTCGCCGGGCCCCTCATGCCCCCTGTTTTAGAAGGAAGGCCGGGCTCGGGGGGGGATAACCCGGCCTTCTCAGGCGTGCTCAATTGGTTTCGGCGATCAAATATAGTCTATGGACAGCAATCTTCCACCGGAGCCGGGCCTCCTTTGAAAATGTAATTTATCAGGTGGACGGCATCACCGATGTTTACGGCACCATCGCCGTTGGCGTCGCCGACACACTCCGGATCGGGAGTGGGGCCACCCTTGAAGATGTAATTTACCAAAAAGACAGCATCTGCTATATTAATCTGCAGATCACCATTGACATCCCCGCATAACCGATATTTCAATATAAAAACACTGTTATTGGCAATAGCAGCATAGACATTTCCGTAATCATCCGTCTCCAGGGCATTGATATCCAATACATTCAGTCCATCATTCAACCGAGACCATTGTTCACCATTATTATGAGAATAGAATACTCCCGATCCGAGAGATCCAGCGAATATACCACCGAAATCGTCCATTTCAATATCTCCAATGTACCAGATCTGAGCGCGAGATTGATTCATGTCCCATTGTGTCCAGGAATCGCCGTTGTCTGTCGATCGAAAGATTCCTCCAAATGAACTCCCGACAAGAATCGTGCCATCATCACTTATGGCAAGTGAAAGCAGCAACAAATCAGTTAATCCCTCATTCGCCTGCTCCCAACTTTCACCGCTATTTGTGGAACGATATATTCCATTACTCGTAGCCGCAAAGATGTCGTCGAGAGGATTGACTTCCAAATCCTCCACATAACTCAAACTGCTTCCGGTTTGCTCCCAATTCTCCCCATTATCTGTTGATCGATATACATTGCCACTTGCCGTTCCGGCGAACACATCGCCGCTACCATTACTTGCGATCGCCCCGATATCCTGATCGGTCAAGCCATTATTGTGCAATGTCCAATATAGACCATCATCGGTAGATCGAAATATCCCGTTACAGTCAGTTCCTGTTGCAAAGATAAAACCAAGCTGGCTGATTGCGATTTCGGTAATTGTTTTGTATTCCAACGTATCGCCTATTTGTATCCAATTCTGATCAGAATTAGTCGAACGGAACATGCCATTTTTGAAACCTCCACTGGCGAAAACAGTGCCATTCTCGCTGACTGCAAGCGTATGTGAATTGACGGCAGCTAGTCCAATATTCTTCGGTATCCAATTATCTCCACCATCGCTGGATTCATAAATTCCTTTCCCAAAAACGCCTACATAGATCTCCCCAAAATTACTGAATGCCAAAGAACTTACTGACATCAATGGTAGTCCCTCACTCGACAATTCCCAATTGGTTCCGTTATCACCAGAACGATATACTCCGCCCCCTGTTACCGCATATATATAACTTCCATCTCCGGCACCGATGACATATACTCTATATTCACCCAGTCCGCTACTACTCTCCTCCCACCACAAACCATCATCTGTTGACTTATATATATTTCCTCCGCCAGTTCCAGCGAAAATAAAATCACTGAGTACAGCCAAGGCAGAAATATTCATATCTTCAAGTCCGCTGTTTACGGGAGACCAATTACTACCACTATCATTTGATTTAAAAACACCGCTATTTGCAGTCCCGATAAAAACATCGTTGTCCGCCTGTATTGCAATGGCGCTTATGTTAAGATCTGTCAGGCCAATATTAGCTTGCACCCAATCCTGCCCGTTATCCGTTGATCGATACACACCATCGTATTGGGTACCCACAAAGATATTACTACTGTCTGCTACAAGAGCTCGGATATGTTGAATATTGATGCCGTTATTAATTTTGAGCCAACTGATTCCGTTGTCACTTGATCGAAATATCCCCGATGTCGGCATTCCAGCAAATATATCTCCCTGACTATTCGTGCAGAGTCTGGACACTGCTCGCTCTAATAGACCTTGATTACTGCTTTCCCAATTATCACCACCATTCGATGACCGATACAAACCAGATCCGCCATAGGTTCCTACCAATAAGACACCATCATCAACAGATGAAATACAATTCACTTCGCCTCCCCACGGGCCATTTGTCTGCTCCCACACTTGAGCACCGACAGCGCAAGTCATTACCACATAAAATATTACGCCAGCAAATAATATTTTCTTCACGGTCTTCCCTCCTTCAAGCTTTAGTCCAGGTCAATTCAATCCTACGCTTTCCCTCGGTTTCAAAACTACTTCAAGTTTCCCCTTATGCCGGACCGCAGTTCACTTGCTATTCCTCGCAGACAGCGGGTGCCAACCGGCCTTCAGGGGCGTGCTCTTTCGGTTTCGGCGCCAGATTGTATACTACAAACAGCAATCTTCCACCGGGGCCGGCCCTCCTTTGAAAATATAGTTAATCAGATGCACGGCATCGCCGATGTTGACGGCACCATCGCCGCTGGCATCGCCGACACACGGCGGTTCGGGAGCCGGGCCGCCCTTGAAGATATAATTTATCAGGTGCACGGCGTCGGCGATATTGATAGCCTCATCGGCGTTGGCATCGCCGCACATATAATTGGGAAGCTCCATAACCGGCTCGTACGAATATTCATCTGTCTCGCCGGGTTCCGGAACCGGGACATCTTCAGCCACATGAGTCGTGTCCGAGCCGGTGATTATCAAGAGGGAATACGTGTCGCCGGGCTCTGCGTCCGGTTCGGGCAAAACACTAATGTCATATGTACCGCTTACCTGCGCGGGCAAAATGATATAATCGTCGGGCTCGCCGTCTCCGTCTGTATCAGTCACATCGTCATATACCGCCCCCGGAATCTCATTGGTTTCAATGTCAACCACCCTGCCGTTCGGATCGACAAGTCGAATTGTCACCGGAGAATGTACCCCGACACTGAATCCTTCCACCTTTACGTTACGGGCAAATTCCGATGTGTTGCCATCGGGATCGTAGGCCAGGGCGGTGACACGATCGTTATTCTCAACGGTTACCAAAAAATCGCAGAGATCGCCGCAGTTTCCCCAATGGTCACACGGCCCGACGGATCCGAAATTCGCGATGGCGCCGCCAGTGCTGTATGTCTTGCCACCAATCTAGATCGAGTAAGTGGCATCGAAGGGCACGCCGATAGGGTTGGCGACATCGCCGTCATCATCGTAGGCCATATACAGCGTAACATAACATCCGTCGCAGCCGTACGGACCGAAGACGGTAAAACAATCCTGCGTCGCGGAAAGATAGACTGACGGGAAATCCAGTTCTTCATTGGGTCCCGTTTCGATAGGGTCCCATCCCCACGGAATTCCGTCCGGAGCTGTTATCCCATACGGAAATAAATCGATATCAGGACCTTCGCTGCGACCGTAAATTACGTTGTCAGTCAATAGGTTATGGTATGTGTTCGCCCCGCGCAGAACTATATTGCGGTTGTTCTCATGGATCACGTTGTCTGTCACTTCGCAGTTCTGACTCCCATCGTGAATAAACAGGCCTCCCGCCGTTTCGGTGTGACTCCCTACTCCATTCTCGGCTATCGTGTTGTCCTGAATTGTAATCCCGGTCGAGCCGTAAGCGTTTATCCCGTATTCATTATTACCAGATATAATATTCCCTGCACCGGAAGTACCGCCGATCGTCACATTCGACGCATTTTCGATCCGAAATCCTGTCGCATTGGGAAGCTGTTTCACCCCACCTGTCCCAACCCCAATATTGTTCCCGACAACAGCTACATCAGTAGAACTCAGCAGGCTGATTCCCGCGGTCGTGCTCCCGCAGATTATATTGCCCTCCTCCGGCAAATTTCCCCCGATACTTGTCAAATGGTCAGCCAACCCTTCGATGGCAATACCGTTCGGCAGGGCCTCCTCATTTATAAAATCCGCCGATACAGTAATGCCGAATTTGTTCCCGACGACTACAGTATTTTCCGTCTCTACAAGATCCAAACCCATATTGTCATTCCCGGAGACCAGATTACCCTCAATGCGGCTATTCGAGCATGCCATTAGCTGTATACCGTCAACCCCGTTTCCCAAATCCATGAGTCCATCAGCATCTGTACCGATATAGTTATTCTGGACATTAATCTCTGAAGCATGGGTAACCTGAATCCCCGATAGAATATTGCCCGAAATCACATTTTTGCCGTCGACGCCGATCTCAGTTCCCACAACCGGGACGCTCTCCTGTCCGATTATTTCTATGCCGTTCTCGTTTCCCGCCCCGGTCGTACCATCAGCGTCCAAACCAATCAGGCAATTATAGATCTTTGTGTAATTCGCCTGATCGATATAAACGCCGGCCCCGGGGCAGCTTATGATCGCCAGCCCGCAGATTTCGTTGCCGTCGGAGTTGATCGTCAAACCGTGAGGCGCCGGATCGCTCGGGGGAATGCCACTGCCATTAATTACTACCGGCGTGGTTCTACCGGTACAGCCATCGATAAATGTTCCGCCTGTAACATCATTCATTGCCGGCAGAGGCGAAGTCAGAACAATTTCCGAAATACCGGGACTAAATGTTATCACATTCGGGCCGGGGTCATCGTTGGCAGAATTGATCATTGCCGCCAGTGATCCCGCACCCGTCGAGGCCGGGCTTACCACCGTATACGTCTTGATCGGCATGCTGTAATTCTCCGCAAATTCCGACGTATTACCGTCCCCATCCGTCGCCGTCGCCGTGACAACTATGCCGCCGGGAAGATCAGCGAATTCAAAATGGCCTTCGGCATTCGCGATCGCGGATTGAAGATAGGCGTAGCCCTCACCGTGACCGCTGGGATCAGCAACAATACCCAATCCTTCGGGCCCGTTCACCTGAAATAATTCGACAATACAATCGGGACAAGCCGATCCCGTCAGCGTGAACGGCAACGCGGCCGTTCCGAAATGTTTCCCAACGTCAAATACCGGGAAATTCAGCAAGTCATTGGGACCCTCGTCAGCGTCATTTTCATCATTTTCGGTTACCCCTGCCTGACCCAAGTCAATGCCAAGGTTCCCATTGCCATATATTAAATTTTGGGTCATTGTTTGACGGCCACAGTCATTTCCTTCAATGTAAATACCGCTGAAGTTGTTATAGGCAATGATATTAGCCGGGCCAATGATATTTCCAAGGTCCGGTGAAGTGTAATCTATGTGAATTCCCTGCCGTGCGTTTCCTAACGGTGATGATTTGTCAAGCGCGACTCCAATTGCATTCAATTGAATTAGACAGTTATCATCAGCACCGTTATCATCATCATTGATCATAAGTATACCGGCGCATAGATTCCCCGATACAACATTTTCAGAGATGACAATATTATTGTTGCCTCCCAACAGATATATGCCTCCACCGTAAGGTCCATTTGGAATCGCATTCTGCCCGGAAATATCAGTTCCAATCAGGTTGTTGCGCAACTCAAGACCAGAAGAATTTTTAATAATGACTCCGCTTCGAATATGGCCAGAAATAAGATTTCCGTCACCCAGATCTGGGCCTCCGATCAAATTCGCTGTTCCACCTGACGTGGGCGCATAATTTATACTTACCCCTGATGCGATACCAAAGGCGCTCCCACCCAAAGCGACAGTCCCGTCGATATTGGTGCCGATCTTGTTACTTTGTATATAATTGTTATAAGCCGGACCGGATATCACAATGCACTCCTCGTCATCTACGATAGTATTCCCCCCTTGATTAATATTTGGACCACCGATTCTGTTATCATGAGGGATATCTCCCACTTCGGCAAAGAATAATATGCCCGCGAGTCCGTTGGCAAGGAGGTTTTGTCCATCGGGAGTTGTCCCAATCAGGTTTTCATAAATTTCATTTAAATTCGCGCCGTATTGAATTTCGATGCCATTTCCACCATTCCCGGAAATCACATTGCCCATTATCTTACAAAAATCAGATTGAATTCTAATACCACAATATCCATTACCTATTGCTTCATCGCCGCCTGCAGTAGTCCCGATATAGTTGCCTATAACAGTGCTATGATCCCCCGCGCCATTCCCAGCACCGCTATAGATTATTATTCCATCATTGAAGCATTCAGTAATAGTATTCCCGGATACAGTGTTATATTGACCAATAAGATCTATTCCCATATTATCCATATGTGATATTCTATTATTAATTGCGGTATTATTATCGTTATATAGTTCAATCCCCGTCTCGAAATATCTAATCTCCAAGGAGGAGATCCTATTATATCCGCCTCCAACGCCCGTCTGGGCATAGAATCCCGGCCGCCATTCGGCGCTTTCCAAGCTTGACCCGTCCAACACTATCCCGTCGATCGAGGTCTCGCCCTGTATGTCAACCCCTTCGGGATCATCAAGTGTCGGAAGCACTCCAAACGCATTATTAACGTAGATGGTCCCGGTCAGGGACGGATCGAAAGTAATAACATCGTGCTGATTTGGGGTGATATCGCAGGCCTGAATAATGGCCCATCGAAGCGTGCCCTCGCTGCCATCATCGTCCAACTTCGTGACCTCGTATGCAGCCGAAAATGATAGCATGGGGAACACCAAGACAAAGACGCACAGCAATACGCTGCACCTTAAAATAGATGTGCGCATGGTAACCTCCGTTTGGGGACGACGCGGGATACACGCCGACAGGAGTACCGAGAGAAGACGCTCCAGGCGCATTTACGCGCTGAAACTCATACAAAGATGCATGTGTATAATATTGCCCCGAAGTCCGTTCCCAGTGTCCTTCAGATAATGATAAAATATATCTATTATTCCCAACTGTCAAGGGGAATCTGCAACGCCCATTATCCATTTCCACCGGCGCTGCTTTGGAAGCGCGGCCTAATAGCATTTGCCCTTCATCCGGGAGAATTGCGCCCCCGCCGCAGCCACGCCCAAGTTCTCCTCGATCTTACGTAGCCGGACGAGATTTCAATTTCCCATGATATCATTCTCACCTTTTACAAACCAATTCTGCCCACCTACCCCGCGCCGGGCTTTTTCAATCCGCTATCCTCAGATCATAGCTCATACCCCACCTCTGGCTTTGCCGTGCACGTTTTTTGTGCAAGAAAACGTGATATTGATTGGGATTACGAACTTACTCAGAGGTTGGGAGCACCGTACCGCTATATTCTTGAGAGAAGGCCGACGAATTGTCGGCCTTTCTCTTTTGTCTGATATCATTTCAAAGCATCACGGGCAGCAGGGTTCCACGGGAGCCGGGCCTCCTTTGAAAATATAGTTGATCAGGTAGACGGCATCACCAATGTTAACAGCATCATCCCCGTCAGCATCTCCGACGCACAGCGGTTCGGGAGCCGGACCGCCCTTGAAGATATAGTTGATCAAAAATACGGCGTCGCCGATATTGACCGCATCATCCCCACTGGCATCGCCGCAGAGCGTACTACGCTGATTATCATACCAAACAGCGACGGAGAAATCGCCAGCCATTCCGCTGTCAATTCGAATTTCGAGTGAATCGTGTTGCGTCCAGTCGATGAGTATCTTGATAGCAGTATTGTTGGATATTGATATATTCTCGTGGATAAATGGAACTGTATCCCAAGCCGCACCGGCAATCTGGACTCTTAAATCAAACGTTGTTGCACTGCCGTAGTTAGCGAAATATACTGGTCCCTCCGCGGTAAACTTAAAGGCGCACGAATCATAAGGAGCTTTGGTGATATCAGCAAGGTTTATGGTCAACTCGGAGTCAGAGTAATGCTGGCATCCCGTCATACTGAAATTGGTAGCGGAATCATTGAGTATTTTCAGCACAGGTCCGGTGTATTCCCAAAGACTCGTATCATCGGCTACATATCCGAGTTTTGAACCTATCAATTCCCCCGGATCAAATTGGCCGACGTCATTTTCTTGAAATGCGATAAACGCACTATCGAGAAAATATGTAACCTGGAAGTCATTCCCGGCACTGCTGTCAGCTGTTCTCATAAGCTCCGCATCCCAGTCGATATTACTCAGAGAATACCCCCGTATCCGTTCAGACCTGCCAGTGATTGGGATTATTGGGCCACCGAAAACAAAATCATTAAAGATTCCACCACTGTTGAATCCCATTTCGCCAATGTTGTTGGCAATCAGGCACGAATCAACCTTATCAAAATAGATCTCGACGACCGATGACGGGATCCCAGTCATCTTACTACCAGTCTCGTCTGCATTGTTTTCTGAGAACCCTTTTCGTTCAAGAGTTGGAGTATCCAGATATGTACTGACTTGATTCGTCAGAAACAAATTATCAGTACCTTTACATGCAGGACCATATCCGTAGGCTTTCCAAGAATTTTCAGTAGTATTTATCTTTACAACCCTCGTTGAATCGTTTGGATAATTGTTATCGTAGATATATAGATACGTGGTGTCAGCATCTTTTACTTCACATCTATACGGCACGACCGAATGCCCGGCCATATGATCCAATTGATCAGGTTCAGGATCAGGCCAGCGCAGAATAAGGGCTCGATCATTCCGGTTATCGGAGACAAACATCCGCTGGCATTCCAGAAGCGTTGTATTAGGATCAATATGCTGTTTGTCATTCTTACAGGCCTGATATTCAGCCCCATACTGATAGACATAATAATGATTTATGATTGATCGTACATGGTCGTCAAAAGCTACCGTATTCAATAGCGTATTACCAGGAAATTCGCTGCCGATCGATAAGAAGCCATCAAAATACAGCAGACTTGAGATAGAAAAACCAAAACAGGAGCCCGCCCATCTGTGGCTATGGATATACCAAAGTTCCCTGGCGTACGCTGAGGGGACGTGATACAGGGACCAATCATAATAACATTGCTGGTATCCAAATACTTCTGCCCATAGTTGCCAATCAGGGAAATACCAGGATTCAGCAGGCAAACCACAGAAGTAAAGTATATACCACCAACTTGTGCAATAGTCAAATTGGCTCCACCATGTCTCTGGCCACATTATTGCATTTGTAACATCAGGTGGCACTTGGGTGAAGTCAACACCTTCCTCGTTGGAAAAACTCCAGCCATCTTCCGCGGGTTCGAAAAGCATATCACCACAGGTTTCTTCACCCATGGCCAAGACTGAATAAAAGCCGTCCCCATTGCCTTTGTATACCGAACCATATGATGACCCGTCGAATGGGAAGTTCGATGAATATGTTCCTACAGTCACATGGACGACGCCATACTCATCAACGGCGAGACCGTTTCCTTCATCCCCGGCTGTGCCGCCCAAATAGCTACTGAACCAGAAATACGATCCGTTATTGGTCAGCTTTGTGATAACCGCATCCGTATTCCCGCTGTAATTATCGTATGGATACTCAAGCGGGTACCCGGTTCCTGCATACCCAACAATCGTGGCATTCCCATCATCATCAACTGATATATCATTTCCGACATCGCTGCCCGTGCCGCCAAGGTATGTGCTGTAGATAATAATCAGTGTGTCCAAAAACATATAAGTCGCATCTTCTTCCAACTGCGTGACGAATACATCATAACTGCCGTTATAGGTTTCATCATAACCCTGTCTCGGGAAATCGCTGGAATTTGTACTACCAGTGATAAAGACATTTCTCTTTGTGATTAAGTTGTGGGGCGGAAGAGGATTAATTATTTTGTAAACGCCGAAATCAATTCCAACTCCGACGTCGCTATTGGACCCGCCAAGATAGGTGCTGAAACTCAAGGAACCGCTTTGAGATAATTTAGTGCAGACGGCATCCTCGTTACCATTGTATGTCTCATCGTATGCATATTTTATAGGATAATCGGGTGAATAGGTATATCCTGTAAAATAGACTGCTCCATTTTCCACGACGAGATCGTTTGCCCAATCATCGAGTGAGCCGCCGACAAAGGTGCTCCAGACCAATTCCGAAGCATCTGGAAGGAATTTCGAGACGAAGGCATCGTATTCACCATTATGCGACATATCATAACCACTAGGGACAGGAAAGTCCGAAGACATCGTCCCTCCGACAACATAGATAAATCCGTCGTCATCCAAATCAACGGCCATGCCGTAGTCAGCGTGATATCCGCCAAGATAGGTGCTGAAGTACGGATATTTACCGTTTGAGGTCAATGCAGTCAAAAAGGCATCTGGAGCGTAGGCGACGGTGCTTGCAAACTCAGATTGATATGCCGCCTCGGGAGGCCAGACAAAGAAGTTATCAGAAAGGGTATAGCCAGTGACATACATAATATCATTTTCACCGACTACGATACCCATCCCTTCGTCCTTCTGAGATCCCCCAAGATACGTAATAAAAAATGGCACCGCTGTTCCACCTGGGACCATTTTCACAACAAAAGCGTCTCCGGAGCCATTATAATCATCATCTAATCCCAAGGAGCCAAATGTACCTCCGAAATCTGGCGATGTGGTATATCCCGTGATGCAGGCAGCACCTGAGCTGCTTAATGCGATATCATTGCCATAATCAATGGAACTACCGTTGAGAAAAGTAGAAACAAGTAGCTCCAGCTGGGGTACATTGGCGTCTTTTAATGCGTCACCGGCGGAGCTATCTGCCTGAATTTCCGCCGATCGCAGAAGGCCTGCCTTCAATACGGGCGTTCCATTCCTCTCGACGAAATCACCATAACCCGATGGGTTGATAATATCCTTCACGTATCCCCACTCGTTATCGAATTTCAATTTGTCGCCATCAAACCACGAGATATCCTCAAGACCTTCAAATCCAATATCTACTGCCGAGTCTTTAGCCCCGGGATTTAAGATGTATCGGTAGGACAAGCCCTTCCGGTCTATATGATATATCAAGTCGATTCCTTCATACAAGCCTTCATATGTTAAGGTCGTGAAACTGAGAACATCAGTTCGCCATCGTTTAGGATCGTTCCCAATATAGAAGTGTTGCGGAAATGGGACCTGATCGCCGGCGACTATATTAGCCG
>CAZJWR010000043.1:0-33590 GCA_964549765.1 uncultured Ignavibacteriales bacterium | reverse complement strand
GTTTGGCACTGGTATAACGATTGAAAATACATTGTTGCCCCAAGGTTTATAGGGTTTACTTTTTTCGCGCGCCGCTCTTGTGGTTTTTGGGACATCCCTATCAAAGACGTAAATTAGAGGTTTGTCATGGCGGCGACGCGAGGACGTTTCGCATTCTTGCAGCATTCTTTCATTTCCCATTGCCCCCTGCCGTTCTTCGAATTCAATAATAAGATTTGGCAGCTTTCCGCGCTTTCGCAAGAATGTATAGGCGGCTTTCAAATGTATACCGTCGGTTTTGCCCTCGCCAATGACAGAAACATCTGCATTTGGAATAGGCTCAAGGTCAGGTATTTCAGATTTGACGAGATCAGGTTTTAGCTCCTTCAGCTGTCTAAGAAATTTGAGGTAAATTACATCTTGTTTCCCCCTTACCATACCTAAGTATTCAACTTTTCCCTTTAATATCTGAGCAAATGTTGGTTTGGTTTTAAATTTTGGTCTTAGTTTTCTATCATATTTTTCGAAATGCTCCTTCTCAGCGAAATCAAGGCCATATTTCTTCCAGGCGTGGATCATCGCTCTAATTTGCCGAACGAACTCACGTTTTACATTGGGAAATCGATTTATCGTCAGACCTGTGACTACTTGTCTCTTATAAGGAAAGTAGATACGAGTTTTTTCAAGATTTATATTGAAACCGTTAAGCTGCACTATTTCATCCAATCGTTTACCTGCAATGGGTACACCGTTTTGATCAAATAGAGCCAGATCGGGTGGAAACATCTTCCTGTATGTCGAAAACGTGATATCATCTGCGTACCGAGTATAATGGCATCTATATTCATAAGCGAGTCTTTGGAGATTACTATCCATTTTTGCAGAAATCATATTCGCTACTATCGGTGAGGTCGGTGCGCCTTGGGGCAGCTGATTATCAAAGGTACAGATTTGCGCCAAAATCGTGGCAACGTTTCTATTCAAATTATAAGGCACGCCCATAAACATTCCACGCACACGGCCGAAGTTAATAGATGGGAAAAAATCTTTTAGATCGATGTTAAGTATGCACCTTCTTTTGGAATGCTGTCTGGCATTAGTCACAATGCTTCTTGATAATGCAAATCCATGTACGGATGGTTTTGTCTGATAAACTGCATATAGTACCTGCGCGAGTTTTTTTTGAATCATCTTTAGGGGTGTCGCTGGCGCGAGTATATTTCGGTGGCCGCCGCCTCTTTTTGGAATTTGAAATTGCGTATATCTCTTTTCTTTCGGTACGATATGGAGGTAATAATATATTCGGTTGATGCTGGTATCAAGAACGGAGGCTATATCATCAGGTTCTATCAAGCCCGAAAACAATAGCCGAAGGAATTCAGCGTCATGTTCAAGAAGATTATTCAATTCGTCAAATGCCCAAAAAGGAAACGGCAGAGGTATCATCCATCAATTCTGCTTATCGCCCACCACACCCGTCGAAAAAGAAAACGACGGAAATGGTATGCGTATAAAGCTGACATCTCAATCGATTGTCGCAGGATCAACAACAAACAACAATTGTTTGTAGATGATTCCCTCTGCCGAATTCTACCTTAATATTCAACTCTTTCAAATTTAGTCGGATATTGTTTTGCTGTCAATTCAAATTTTCCCAATTCCTCCTGGGTGCTTCATAGATTGCTATGGGATTAGTGGTCTATTTCATCCCAAATTTGTTGTGAATCGATGCAGTTTGTGGCGCGGGGCCGGTATATAGAGGACCTTGTGTAAAGGAGCGTCTATGCGTGTGGCGAATGGTATCGCGCCGGGTGTCAGGAAGGGGTTCCTGACACCACAGGAAAGACGCACCGCGAGCGGTGCGGCACTCACAATATTAGCGAAGCGCAAGGTGGTTGCGGGGGCAAAGAGGGATTCTGAAAAGAGTAAATTTGACAAAACGAACCCAATTCGCTGTAAGTCGTTGTAACCGTTTAGGTAGGAAGGAATTTTGAATATCTGGATATGTGGATAACTTCAGGATGCGAAAGCGGGACGAAGGGGCTCGATCTACTCGGCGTTGTATTCATTCTCCAGGATGGAATAAAAAAGAAGATCGGTAAATTTGCCCTCTTTGTAGATAGCGTCGCGCATAGTCCCCTCATGCGTAAATCGGGCACTTTTGATCAGACGTTTCGAGCGGTCGTTGCCCCTGGCGGTGACGGCCCATACCCGATGCATGTGAAGCGTATCGAAGGAATACCGCAGCATATCATCCAAAATCGCCCGAGCAATGCCGCGACCCCAAACGTCTTTTTCGCCGATCACCAGCGCCAGCTCGCATTTGCGGTTAGTCTCGTCGATGGATTCCACCCCGGCGTAACCGACGAGGCGATCATGATACATCACGGCTTTCAGCCAAATTTTGGGATTGTTCCGAAGCCGTTCGAACCACGCCTCGGCCTCTTCTTTGGTTTTGAGTCGGTCGGACAGATGCCGATTGACGTCGGGGTCGTTGCGCCATCGAACCAGTTTGTCAAGGTCGTCCGGGGTGAGATCGCGATGTGTTATCATGTCTTTCCCTTTTCGGTCGCAAATGGCGGGATCACACGGATCCCGCCCTACAAGAAATGTTGGAGGCGCAGGCCCCACGCTACCGGGCGAGGAGGGCGGCCTTTAGGAATTCGCGGCGCATGCGGGCGATGTTGCTGATCGAAATTTCCTTGGGGCAGACCGCTTCGCATTCACCATGATTGGAACAGTTGCCGAATCCCTCCGAGTCCATCTTGTCGATCATCGCCATGACGCGGCGCGTCGCCTCGGGGCGGCCCTGCGGCAAAAGCGCGTACTGCGAAATCTTGGCGGCCAAAAACAACGACGCCGACGCGTTGGGACAGGCGGCCACGCAGGCGCCGCATCCGATGCAGGCAGCGGCATCCATCGCCAGGTCGGCCTTCTCCTTGGGAATGGGGATGGCGTTGGCGTCCGGCGCCGAGCCGGTGTTGGCGGTGATGTATCCGCCGGTGCTGATGATGCGGTCGAAAGCGCCTCGGTCGATCACCAGATCCTTGACGATAGGGAAGGCCCGCGCCCGGAACGGCTCGACGGTGATGGTCTGACCGTCTTTGAAGCGCCGCATGTGCAACTGGCAGGTGGCGATGGCTTTTTGTTTGCTGTGGGCCACGCCGTCGATCACCTGCCCGCAGGTGCCGCAAATCCCCTCGCGGCAGTCGCTGTCGAATTCGATGGGCTCTTCACCGCTCTTGATCAGCTTTTCATTGAGCAGGTCCATCATCTCGAGAAAGGAGCTGTGGGGCGAGATATCTTCAATGGAGTACTTGACGAACCGCCCTTTTTTCTCACCCTGCTTCTGCCGCCATATCCTGAGATGAACCGTGATATTCTTTGTTTCCGACATGATCGTCACCTCTACTTATAGCTTCGCTGAGACGGTTGCACCCGCTCAAATTCGAGTTCTTCTTTATGCATGACCGGCGGTTTGTCCGGTCCCTGGTACTCCCAGGCTGCCACATACGTGAATTTCTTGTCGTTGCGGAGCGCCTCGCCCTCCGGCGTCTGGTATTCCTCGCGGAAATGGCCGCCGCAGGATTCCTCGCGCTGCAGGGCATCGCGCGCCATCAGTTCGCCGAGTTCGAGGAAATCCGCCAGCCGATTGGCCTGTTCGAGACTTTTGTTCAGATTATCGCCGCTGCCGGGAACGTTGACGTTCTGCCAGAATTCCTCGCGGAGTTTGGGGATTTTTTCCAATGTTTCTTTGAGGCCTGCCTCCGACCGCGACATGCCGACCTGATCGATCATAATATGCCCGAGGCGCATGTGGATTTCGCGGACGGTTTCTTTTCCTTTGATGGCGAGCAGCTTATCGACCTGCTTTTTGATGCCGTCGATGGCTTCGGCAAAGGCAGCGTGGTCGGTTGTCACTTTGGGCAATTCCGTACTCGCGATATATGCGCCGAGGGTATAAGGAATGACGAAATAGCCGTCGGCGAGTCCCTGCATGAGGGCACTGGCGCCGAGACGATTGGCGCCGTGGTCGGAGAAATTGGCTTCGCCGAGGACATGCAGGCCGGGAATGGTGCTCATGAGATTATAATCAACCCACAGGCCGCCCATGGTGTAGTGCGGCGCGGGATATATTCTCATCGGCACCTGGTACGGATTGTCGCCGGTGAGGTTTTCGTACATGTCGAACAAATTGCCATAGCGGTCGGCAATCACCTGCTGACCGAGACGATTAATGGCGTCGCGAAAATCGAGGTAGACGGCGCGTTTGGTCGAGCCGACCCCGCGGCCTTCGTCGCAGACTTCCTTGGCGTTGCGGGATGCGATGTCGCGGGGCACGAGATTGCCGAAGGCGGGATATTTCCGTTCCAGATAATAGTCGCGTTCGTCCTCGGGGATTTCATCCGCGCGGCGCGTGTCATCGGCTTTTTTCGGCACCCAAACGCGGCCGTCGTTGCGCAGGGATTCCGACATCAATGTCAGCTTGGATTGGAAGGCGCCTTCCTGCGGGATACACGTCGGATGAATCTGGGTATAGCAGGGATTGGCGAAGAGAGCACCGCGCTTGTAGCACCGCCAGACGGCGGTAGCGTTGGAATTGACGGCGTTCGTGCTCAGGTAGTACACGGGCGAATAACCACCGGTGCACAGGAGCACGGCGTCGCCGGCATACGACTCGATTTCGCCGGAGATGACGTTGCGGCAGACGATGCCACGGGCCTTGCCATCGATGACGATCAGGTCGAGCATTTCGCGGCGGGGATACATCCGCACCGCGCCCGTGCCGACCTGGTGCATGAGCGAACCGTAGGCGCCGAGCAGGAGCTGCTGACCGGTCTGACCCCGGGCGTAGAATGTGCGCGACACCTGCGCACCGCCGAACGAACGATTGGCGAGGACGCCGCCGTATTCACGGGCGAAGGGAACGCCTTGGGCGACGCATTGGTCGATGATGTTAACGCTAAGTTCGGCCAGGCGATAGGTGTTGGCCTCGCGCGAGCGGAAGTCACCGCCCTTGATGGTGTCGTAGAACAATCGCCAGACGCTGTCGCCATCGTTTTGATAATTCTTGGCGGCGTTGATGCCGCCCTGGGCGGCGATACTGTGCGCGCGCCGGGGAGAGTCCTGGATGCAGAATATCTGGACGTTGTATCCCAGTTCCCCCAGCGAAGCGGCTGCCGACGCGCCGGCCAGGCCGGTACCGACGACGAGGATAGTGTGGCGACGTTTGTTGGCCGGACTCACCAGTTTGGTGTGGTCAATATATGAAGCCCACTTATGTTCGAGCGGACCGCCGGGTGTTTTCGATTCAAATTTCACGCTACACCCCCTCGGAAGTAAATGATGACCGGGATTGCAAGAAATCCGAAGGCCATGATTATGGCGAAGAGCAGGGCGACGCCATAGATGAATGGTGAACATCGCGGATGGTTGGCGCCCAGCGATTGGAAGGCGCTCCAGAAGCCGTGCCGCAGGTGGTATCCCATGAAGGCCATGGCGAACACATACCAGATGACATAGCCGGGTTTGCTGAAGACATCAATAGCCAGCCGATAGAGGTCCCTCATCGGCGTACCATTGACGAGCATAAGGTACCCCTGATCGATTCCGGGGCCGTACTTGAACGCCCGTACGTGGAGGACCAGAAATACCAGAAGTATCGCGCCGGTATAAATCATCGTCCGCGACGAGATTGTTTTCTTGCTCGGCGCTCCGGCGTTGCCGCTGGTCTGGTACGAGTCGGGTCGGGCCATCTGCTTGCCCCACCAGACGGTCACGGCGGTGATGATATGAAAAATGAAAAACGCCAGAAGGACAATTTCGGCGGAATAAACCAATACCCCCGTGCTCATCAGGAAATGCGAATAGGCATTGAACTGTTCGGCGGTCCCCCAGAGAAGGGTGAGGTTGCCGGCCAGGTGGAAGATAATGAATAAACAGAGAAAGAGGCCGGTAATACCATTGATGAATTTTCTGGCCACCGAAGACCATATGATCGTTCGTAGTCTTGCCATCAAATCACTCCATCAGGAAATCGGACGCTTTGTATATGCTTGGCGATCCCCAATGCGGACATTAGGGATCATCTTTTCATGGTCGCCAATATGCTGGTGACGCCACGAATTGGCAAGGAAAAAACCGGACGAAATACCATTTGGGAGATTAATCCGTCACATGCCGGAAGATGATTGCGGTATTCAGGAAAGATATATGGAAAAATTGTGAAAAATTTATCAAAGGAGTTGTTTTTTGCACTGATTTATATATATTGGGACGTGTAAGATGGTATAAGATATTGTGAAAAGTTTCACGACGTA
This sequence comes from uncultured Ignavibacteriales bacterium, assembly GCA_964549765.1. Classification (GTDB taxonomy): domain Bacteria; phylum Zixibacteria; class MSB-5A5; order GN15; family JAAZOE01; genus CAZJWR01. The sequence goes on along the minus strand of CAZJWR010000043.1, from coordinate 27,291 downwards.
TCTCCGATGCCGCAATGAATATTCGGAGATTATCGGAGCGGGGATGCGTTGCGCCGGAATAAGAAACGACAACTATTCGTGCGAGGTCCTCATGCCTTTGAAAATTTCCACCCGGACGACGGACGACGAACTTAAACGAAAAGTGCGGGAAATCAGCGGCGAGATATTCTCGAAGTGTTTCCAATGCGGCACCTGCTCCGGATCGTGCCCGATGGTCGAGCATTTGACGACTACGCCGCGACGGCTGATGGCGCTTTTGCAGGCGGGTCAGGGGGAGGCGCTGGAAAAGGTCAACACGCCGTGGGTATGTGCGTCGTGTCATACGTGCATGGTCCGCTGCCCGCGTGGCATCGATATTCCAAAAGTTATGGAAGCGCTGCGGCAGATCGTGCTGCGCCAGAACATCAACCGAATCGAGCCATCGAATCTTCAGCCCGAAGAGATAATCGATTTGCCCCAGATCGCGATGGTGTCGGGTTTTCGCAAACTGACTGGATGAGGTGAGACAATGAAGATTGCATACTACCCGGGATGTACCCTCAAAACCAGGGCGAAAAACCTGGAAGACTCCGCGCTGGCCGCTATGAAAGCGCTCGGTATCGAAACCGAGGAGCTTCCTCGATGGAACTGCTGCGGCGCGGTCTATTCGCTGGCCGATGACGACCTGATCCATATCGTGGCGCCGGTCCGTGACCTGATCCGCGTCAAGGAACAGGGGCACGACACCGTCGTGACGCTTTGTTCGATGTGTTATAACACGCTGGCCCGGGCCAACCATTTGATGAAGAACGACCCGGAAAAACGCAAGACGATCAATGATTTCATGGACGAAGAGCCGGATTATGACGGCAGCGTCCGCGTGACTCATTTGCTGGACTTGCTGCGCGACGATATCGGATGGGAAACGTTGAAACAAAAGGTGACGACACCCTTGAAAGGCCTCAAGGTGGCGCCATACTATGGCTGCACGCTGCTCCGGCCCAAAGATGTCGCCATTGATTCGGCCGACAATCCGATGGTTTTACGCCATTTCCTGGCGGCGCTGGGGGCGGAGGTCATCGATTTCCCCGGAGCGGTCGAATGTTGCGGGACATATCAGGTGCTGGGTAATCCCGACGCCGCTCTGTCGGTGTCGCATAACATCCTGACGGACGCCACCAAACACGGCGCGGAAGCGCTGGCGCTGGCGTGTCCGCTGTGCGACTATAATCTGGGGCGCAAGCAGGATGCCATGTTGAGCAAATTCGAGGGCATGAAGGAAGTCCCGATTTACTATTTCACGCAGCTTTTGGCGCTGGCTCTCGGGATCGGCGAGGATGTCTGCCATTTTGAGTTAAATCGCGCAATTTCGACCGATCTGCTCAAAACCAAAAACCTGCTCAGGGCGGCAGGCTGACGACAACAACACAAAAACGATAGAGATGCATGTGAAGAGGTTAGCATGAGTACAACAACGGAAGAAGCCAAAAAAGTGGAAGCCAAATTGATACCCATCTATATCATGGGCAAGCAATACGAGGTTCCCGAAACGCTGACCATCATGAAAGCGATGGAATACGCGGGGTTCAAGTATATTCGCGGATGTGGCTGCCGCGGCGGCGTCTGCGGCGCCTGCAGCACCGTCTACCGCAAGCCGGGCGATTACAAAATCTATTCCGGCCTCGCCTGCCAGACGGTCGTGGAACCGGATATGTATCTGACCCAGCTTCCTTTTTATCCGGCCATGCGCGCCACCTATACGTTCGAGGACCTGCAGGGCAAGCCGGAGGACGTTTTTACGCTCTATCCGGAACTGTTTCGATGCGTGGCGTGCAACGCCTGCACCAAGATTTGCCCGATGGACGTCGAGGTGATGGATTATATCGCGGCGCTCAAACGCGGTGACATCAAGCGGGCGGCCGAGATTTCATTCGACTGCATCCAGTGCGGCCTGTGCGCCAGCCGGTGCATGGGCGAACTGCCGCAGTATCATATCGCGCAGCTCGCGCGGCGTTTGAACGGCGCCTATCTGACGCCTCGCGCGGAGCATCTGAAGACGATGGTCGCCAATATTCAGGCGGGCCGGTACAGCGATTGCCTCAACACGCTCAAGGCGATGAATGAAGACACGTTGAAGAAGACCTATCAGGAGCGCGAAATGGAACCCGCCGTGGCGGGGGAAGATTGGACGCCGAAAGAGGCGAACTGCCTATAAACGGTCGGGAAAATAATCGATCCCGATCGGAATCGGGAAAAGCGAGACGGATAAAAGAGGTTTGAAATGCCATACCCAGAAGAACTCAAGCAACTCATAAAGGTAGTCGAAAAGACCCGTGCTGAGCGGGTTGAGCGCAAAAAGCGCAACGAAGAAGTGCCGTTCCTCAGCCTCGACGAGCGGAAGGAAATGCTGCAGTATCATCCGGACGTCAAAGAAGAAGGCCGCCGGGAATTGAAGGTCGGTCCCAGCAAAGGTTATCGGATTGCGCATGAGATGGCTGATGTACTCGAAGCCAAATGCCGGGTCAAACCGGAGGACGTCGATTTGTCACAACCCGATTATGAGACGGACGTGCTGGTTATCGGCGGCGGCGGAGCGGGAACATCGGCGGCGCTTTTGGCGCAGCAGAACGGTTCCAAAGTCATTATCGCCACCAAGCTGCGTCACGGCGACGCCAACACGATGATGGCCGAAGGCGGCATCCAGGCCGCCACCAAGGGTCATAAGGATTCGCCGTACTATCATTATCTCGACGTGATGGGCGGCGGTCATTTCAAGAACGTCCCGGAGTTGGTCGAGACGCTGGTTAACGAAGCTCCCGATGTCATCAAATGGCTGGAAAGCCTCGGATGCAATTTCTCAAAATTCGACGATGGCACGCTCAAGACCATCCACGGCGGCGGCACGTCCCGGAAGCGGATGCATTTCGCCGCCGATATCACCGGCGCGGAGATGATGCGCACGGTTCGCGACGAGGCCCGCAATCGGACTGGGGATATCACCGTTGTGGAATTTTCTCCGGCGGTCGAGTTGGTGCTCAATGAGCACGGCCATTGCGCTGGCGCAGTGTTGTACAACCTCGAAACCGAAGAGTACATGCTGGTTAAAGCCAAATCGACCATCCTGGCCACCGGCGGTTGCGGACGGCTGCATATCCAGGGCTTTATGACAACCAACCATTACGGCGCGACCGCCGATGGGATTGTCATGGGCTACCGCGCGGGTGTGCCGATTTGCTTCCTGCATACAGTGCAGTATCATCCGACCGGGATCGTGTTTCCCGAGCAGGCCGAGGGAATTCTGATTACGGAAAAATTTCGCGGTTCCGGCGCGAATCTGGTCAATATCGACGGCGAGCAGTTCGTCAACGAGCGCGAGCCGCGTGACGTCGAGGCGGCATCCATTATCAAAGAATGCATCGTCAAAGAGAAGGGCGTGCCGACGCCGACCGGCAAACTGGGCATATGGCTCGATTCACCGATGATCGATATGCTTGCGGGTGAGGGAACGGTGGAGCGGGAGTTCCCCGGAAAGTTCATCCTCTACAAAAGATTCGGCATCGATATTTCCAAAGTGCCGATGCTGATCTATCCCACGCTGCATTATCAGAACGGCGGCCTGGAATACAAGAACACGGGCGAGACCCGCGTGCCGGGTCTATTCGTAGCCGGCGAAGTAGGCGGCGGCGTGCACGGCGAGAATCGTCTGATGGGGAATTCGCTTCTGGATATTATGGTTTTCGGGCGAATCGCCGGCAAGACGGCGGCGGTATACGCCAAAGAGTCCGCCAAAGACGGCAAGCTGAATCTGGATCACGCCATCAAGTACAATAAGGAAGTGGACGATGCCGGTGTGGCCAACGACCGAGTGGCGCCGATGCTGCTGCCGGATTACACCGATCCGCGCGTTCGTCGTCGTCAGTTGACGACGCAGTACGTCGGGACTTTGCGATAGAGAAATGTGCAAAAACCCTTCTGCAATTTGACACCCCCCTGCCAAAAGAAGGCCGGTGGTCATGACGACCGCCGGCCTTTTCTTGCCATTATGGCATCTGTTTACACGGAAACAAGACGAGATTAATGAACTGCTACTTCGGGGCGTTCGCGAAGGCCTCTTCCATGGCCGCGGCCATCTCTTCGGGCGTCATGTCCTTGACATGTGTGGCGAACGACCACGTATGCCCGAACGGGTCGCGGATGGTGCCATAACGATCGCCCCAGAACTGATCCTGCGGCGGCATGGTCACCTTCGCGCCGGCTTTTTCGGCTCGTTTGATGACGGCGTCACAATCCTCTACATACCGGTGCAGGATGACCGGACTGCCGCCGAGCGCAGTCGGCGTGCGTGACTTTCCGCCCGAATATTCGGGGAAGTCGTCATTGAGATAAATACGCGAATTGCCGACTTTCAATTCGGCGTGCATCAATCTTTTGCCGTCGGGGGCGGGCGCTTTCGATACCACTTCGGCTCCGAAGGCTTGCTTATAGAATTCGAGCGCCTTATTGGCGTCATCGACGATTAAATGCGGGATAACACCCTCCGCACCATTGGGAATTGGCTTTACTGGCATAGTAGATACCTCCGTTTGAGTTATTTGCAGGGATTACGGAGGAGGTTGGCCGTCTGATTGTCACATTTGGACAATATTGATCCATATTCATGGACAAGTCGGTCGGGTAACTGCCAATTGCCTGAGTGATTTATAGGGTTGGCGGATGTCGAGGATTTCCTTTCGACCGGGCTATCGCGGCGCTAAAGCAGTGCGGAATCCGAGAGATCTAAATAAGGAAGGGGCGCGTGGGGTCGATGAAATCGTCGGCGTGCATCGCCGAAATGTGATTTGGTCGGCCGGGCCGCCCATGCCCGCGCGGATTATTTTACTTGACAGAGTCGGCCATGGATGTGTACACTGCATTTGCAGAGGGATCTTTTCGGCTTGAATAATCGGGCATCATCAACGGGATCGGCATCTGAATCGGCTGGAATATTCCAATATTCTATCGAGGTGAAATTATAGATTCCTGAATCCGTGTCCTGATCCGAACATTTATGAAGGGACGTTAGCTATATGCGGGTAGATTTGTTAGGTGCGATCATCACCATTGCCGGCATCATTTTCTTTCTCTTCAGCCTGGCGCTAATATTCCTGGGGAAGAAAATCGGCGGTGACGACAAGACGCCCCAGAAAGTAAAAGTCGGCAAATACGTTGAGATAAGTACCAACGCTGTGCTGATGCTGGTGTTAATAACGGCATGTTTCGCCATGGCGCCGCTGGCTCTCACGTTCTGGAAGCCGGATCTTTCAAATTACGTGCACAAGTCGGATCTCGCAAAGAATTATCTTGCCATAGATGATTTGTCGATGATCGTGCACGGCGTGGTCCTTGATCAAGAGAAACGGTTTGCCGACAGCGTGGATATCGTCGTCATTCGGGGTGAGGCACAACAGTCCGATACGTTGCATGATATGACCGATGAACAAGGGATGTTCTATATCGAACTGCACGAAGCCAGACCGATGGAGAAATACTCGATTATCTGGCAGAAGCCGGGCTACAGCGAGCGGCGGGTGAGTTTCCGTTTCAATGAAATCGCGTATCCACTTGTTCTTGAAAAGGAAGGAGGCCCGTGATGACGCGCATGATTCCAGTTCTTGCAACCGCGTTGCTCATTATGCTTTGCGTGGGCTGCCAGAAGACGGAGAAAGCACCCGATACGGCCCAATATCAGGACACCGTGGCGCCTCCGCCACCGCCGGAACAGGCCGTTTCTAAAAATCTCAAGGCGAATCGGCCCGAAGCCGCGAGGCCGGGCAAGACCAAGGCAGCTATGGCGAACGCCCGGCCCGAACTGCCGCCGGCGGTCATTAGCGTCAGGGATCATGCGGATATGGTGCTCATACCTGCCGGACCGTTCGTCTATGGTCTCGGCGAACGTGCCCGGGATAGCGTTATCGATGCGCTCTCCACGGCTCATTTGGCCATTTTCAATCTCGAATTCGAACGTCATACGGTCGAGCTTCCGTCCTTCTACATGGACAAGTATGAAGTCACGAATGCTCACTACGCGGTATTTATGAAGGAAACCGGTCATCGTAAGCCGAAGTATTGGACTTCGCGCCTGTACAGCAGGCCCAATCAGCCAGTTGTGGGCATCGGTTGGGACGATGCACAAGCATATGCCGCCTGGGCGGGAAAGCGACTGCCCTCCGAGGAAGAATGGGAGAAGGCCGCCCGTGGCACCGACGGACGCATATGGCCCTGGGGCAACGAGCCGTCTTCGGACAAATACAACGGCAGTATGCAGGGGAATTATGCTCCGGTAGAGGTCGGCTCTTTTCCGCAGGGCGCAAGCCCATACGGCGTCATGGATATGGCGGGAAATGTCTATGAAATGACGACGGGGAAATGGGGTAGTACCGGGCGGGCGATGCGCGGCGGCAGTTATCTGAATGCCGGTGCGTACACGCGGACCATGTTTCGTTGGGCGCCTGACGATGATACGAGCGGCGCGGCCTGGCTGGGATTCCGCTGTGTCATGGATACGAATGTCGCCGGGACGATGGCCCGGCCGCCGGGACGGGAAGATTAGCGGCGCACGGGGCGACGGCCATTGTGTGCGTATTCAGACGGCCGGTATGGGTATCGATCCTCGAATCATGCGGTATTATATCATTTATCTATCATACCGGATAGAGATGTTTCTATTGCGTCAGGGCGTTATTGGCGGATGTACGAGACGGAGTTCCGCGACCGACGGACAGGAAAAGCGTCAGCACGATCAGGGCGGCGGCGGCGCAAGAGGCGCCGATGAGGAAGGCCGTCATGGGGCCGATTTCGGCCCAGAGCACACCAAAGACGAAACTGGCGGGCAGGGCGGCGAGGCCGATGGCGCCGTGATATAAACCGTAGGCTTTGCCGCGCACCGGCGACGGCACGAAATCGGCGACCAGGGCGCGTTCCGCGCCTTCGGTCATGCCGTAGTATGCGCCATAGACAACCAGCAAGAGGCATGTCACCAAGAATTGGGATGCGAACGGCATGGCGACATAGACGGCGACGTAGATTATCCACCCGATGATGATCGCCGGACGTCGTCCGGCCCAGTCGGAGAATCTGCCGCCGGGCAGACTGAAGATAATCTTCGAGATATGCAGCATCACCCATAGGGCAATCACCCATCCCAATCCGAGGCCGTATTGGGTTTGGGCGTAGAATATCAGGAATAAATCGGAGCTGTTGCCCAATGTGAAAAGGACAATGGCGACGAGAAAGATATGAAATCGGCGGGGGAGAGGCTGTTTTTCGATAGACGATACATCACCGGAGGTCGCCGGTGGGGTTGTCTTTTGAGGGACATCATGCGCCCAACGCCATAAGACAAACGTGGCCGCAATTCCCGGTATCAGAGCAATGCCGAACAACCAGCGGAGGGCGTGCATTTCCTCGGGGTTGGCTATGCCGCTCTCCGTGCTCCAGAAAAGATGATGACCGAGCACAAGATAAAGAAAGACGGCTGCAATAATCGGCCCACCGACGGCGCCGACATGATCCATAAGGCGATGGAAGCTGAAGGCGATACCACGCACGTCGTTGTCGATGGATTCGCTTATCAGGGCGTCGCGCGGCGACGTCCGCACACCTTTGCCGATCCGGTCGAAAAATCTCAGCACGACGACGTTCCATCCGGCGGAGGCAATCCCCATCAATGGCCGGGCGACCGTCGAGACGGCGTATCCGGCCAGCGCCAGAGGCTTCCGGCTGCCGATTTTGTCGCTGAGTCGGCCGGAGTAGATTTTCAAGATGCTCGATGTGCTTTCGGCGATGCCGTCCATGAGACCGATATATATGGCGGCGGCGGCAGGGGAGACCAGCCCGGTGAAAAAGATCGGCAGGAGCGGATAGATCATTTCGCTGGAAATGTCAGTCAGGAGGCTGACGACGCCGAGGGCGAATACGTTTCCTTGGATGGCGCGACGCCATCTACCGACGGGATTATCGATTTCGCTCATTTTGAGATTACACGCCGATATCCGGCATGTCTATCCCACGACGGATTCGCCGATGTTCCAGCAGGAAAAGGATGCCGGAGAGCAAAGGTGGGACGGACATGGTGAGCAAGACATACATTATGATTGTCAACGGGAATTGGTCGAACATAATGGGATAGGCGATAGTGATAAGCACGCCCTCGACGATGAGGATGATACCGCCGGATCTCGGAAACCGCCACGGAATAAGGGCGCTGGCCAGAAAGATCAATCCCGGAAGAGCAGTATGCTTGACAGCGCCGAAGAAGCCGACTCCTTCGCTGATCCCCGATGCCGCGCCGAACCATACCCAGAACAAGGCCCACGCCAGAGCGAGGGAACGCGGGATTATCCGCAGCCAGTTGATGCGGCGGCGACCAATTGCGTCCGATTGTGCCATAACGCCTCCCTGCCATAATGTAATCGATAATCAGAGATTCACCGAATCAACGTTGTTTATCATTGGACCGGATTTTGACCGCCAGTTGCACGGCCAGATTCAGTATATCGATCTGATCGTTTTCCGTCGGCGATCCATTGACCTCAATCGTGCCGACCGATTCGATGCGGGCTTCTTCCAGAAAGCCCAGGGCCTTTTTTATTGCGCCCTTTCCCCAGCCATATGAATTTATGATAACGCCGTACTTGAGCGGCGGCCGCAGCGTCTTGATAATATTCAGCGCATACATCGACAGCGGATGAATATTCCCCAGGAGCGTCGGTGTGCCGAGCACCAGGGCGCGGGAATCGAGCAGATCGCCGGCCAGTTCGCGGGGATCGGTTTTCACTAGGTCGATCACGCGCACGTCGATGCCGGCGTTCATCAGACCTTCAACAAACGTCCGCACCATGCCTTCGACGGTGTGATACATGCTGACGTAGATCACCAGGGCCTTGGCTTTAGTTTCTTCGTTGGTCCAGGTGCGGTAGGCATTGAGGATCGTTTTTGGATGGCGATAGACGGGACCGTGGCTCGGCGCGATGATGGCGATATCGATATCCTTTATCTTGTCCATGCCTTTCAGCGCCATCCTGGACAGCGGCATCATTATCTCGGCGTAATATTTTTTGGCCCACATGAGGACGTCGTCGGATTCGTCATCGAACCATCCGGTCGTATTATGGGCGCTGAAGAAATCGCAGGAGAAAAGAATTTTGTTCTCGGGGAGATAGGTAAACATCGTTTCCGGCCAGTGCAGGTGCGGCGCCATGATGAAGCGCAGGGTTTTGCCGCCGAGGTCGATCGTCTCATTATCGGCGACGACTTTGAGACGATCGTCGGGGACTTTGTAATAGAGCTGCGCCAGTTTGACGCCTTTCTCACTGGCCAGCAGGATGGCGTCGGACTTGGCGAGGATATGCGGAATCAACCCGGCGTGGTCAGGCTCGGCGTGATTCATGACGATATAATCGATTTTGTGCGATCCGAGAATTTGATCGATTTTGCCAGAGAATTCCCCTTCAAAGCCCTTGTGGTTGGTGTCGATCAAGGCATTTTTGTTTTCTCCCTTCACCAGATAACTATTATAGGTCGTTCCCAGCGGCGTGGGAGCGATGGCGTCGAAAACGCGCCGGCTCCAGTCTCTCGATCCGATGGCGTAGACTCCGTCGGCTATTTCGGGCGTAGCATATCTATTCATGGTTTATCCTCATTTCGCATTTCAAGCATGGCATTATCCGTGGGGGAAAATAGCACATCGGAAGGAATTGTCAACTGGTCAGGCGGGCCAGACGCGCGCGGGCGTCTTTCCATGGCATGACTTCGATCTCGGGCTTGTTCCAGAATCGGAGCACCTCTTGATAGTGCACGATGGCCTTTTGAATATTGCCCAACCCCTCCTCAGCCACTCCCATATAATAAAGCATTTGCGGATAGCGCAAGCCCGACGTGCTCATCTGCTTGCCCGAAATATATTTTTGCAGAATATCGCGGCCCTTTTTATATTGACCGGCGGCGGCCGCCAGCATGCCTGCATCCTGCTCACTGCTTTCGTTGCCATCGGGGCTGGCATTATAGATCTTAAGGGCGCCCTTGATCATGCTCGCCGTATCACGCGCGGCGTCGCCTTCAAACATTTGTTCGACGCCGTCGATGATCGGAAACATTTCCGAGGGGAGAATTCCTCTCATATTGGCAAGGATACCCTGCAGGATCGGCCGCGCCGAGTCGGCGTATGTCTGCGAAACCTGAACCAGGATCAGGGGATAGTTGGCTTTCTGAAACAGCACGCCCCAATCGTAGCTCTGTTTGGCATATTTAATCACGCTATCGGGCATCTCGAGGAAGTGATATGCATTGGCAATGGTCGAATATTTCGCCGCGATGAGCATGCTGTCGCCGGTGGATTTGATCGCATCGAGGCCCTGGAAACGATACCGGATTCCGGTTAGGAACTTCCCTTCCCAATTGGCCAAATTGGCAAGCTCGTCGTAGTAGGATTCCATCAGGTAAGGATCATCGGTATGATACTGCTTGATTTCCTCCACGGTCTTCCTGGCGTTGTCGAAATCGCGGAGGCGGATGTAAACCCGGCCCAAGCGTTCGAGACCGGGTGACTGGCCGGGAAATTGCTCCAATAACTGCTGATATTCGTTGGCGGCCAATTGAAGATCGCCGTCTTCGGTATACAGTGAGCTCAGAAGTAGATACGGCGTCGGCGAATCGGGATGATAGGTTCGGGCTTTGCGAGCGTATTCGATGGCGCGATTATGATCATTCCGGCGCGCGTAAATCCTGGACATCGTTGTAAGGGCGAGCAGATATTGCGGGTCGAGTTGGAGCGCGGTGTCGTACTGCGCGACGGCGGCCGCGGAGTCTCCGGTGAATCCCTGAATCATCAGGCCGTAGATCGCCCGGGTTTCCTTGTCGTTGGGATGATTCTTGACCAACATCTGCATTTTGATGAAGGCCTCGTCGAACTTGCGGTCGAGCCAGAGGTCGGCGTAGACATCGAGAAGCGTCGCTTCCCAGTTGGGGAGACGATCCTGGTATTTGCGGGCTATCTGAAACCACTTGGCGCCTTCCTGCGGGCGGCTCTGGAAGATGTGCGCCATCCCAATCCGCATATAGGGAAGAGCGAACGTCGAATCGAGCGTGACGGCTTGTTTGAAATCGACGATCGCCTCGTCGAACAACTCCTTCTCGAATTTTTCCATCCCCGTGCTGTATTTCCGGTACGCCTCGGGTGAAGACGAGGTATACGTGGCCACGCTGGTGGCATGAGCGGGATCGGTATCGAGATTCAGGGAACGGGCGATTTTGTCGGTCAGGCTGTCGACCATGGCAAAGAGGTCGTCGCCGACGACCTTTTCGGTGAAAATGATCCTGTTGGTGGCGAGATCCTCGAGGCGGGCGTCGATCCGATAACTGTCGCTCACCCGGTAGAAGGCGCCGGAGAGGGCATGACGGGCGCCGAGTTTCTGCGCGGCTCTGATCAGATCGGGGTGCGTAAAGGTGCTGTCGGTTGTCTCTCGATTGCCCTTGAGATAATCGATCACCCGGTCCCGGCTGACGATATTTACGTCCTGCGACTGCGACAAGTCCGTCAGGAGAATTTCGGGGAGACCGGTTTGCAACCAGCCGAGACTGTCGTCATTGGTTTTGTTTTCGAAGCTCAGGATGGCCAGGGCATTGGCGTCGGAGGCGGCGACCGTTCCGGCTTCTCGGTTGGAATCGCTGAGTATTCGCCAGAAGAGAATGGCCATAAAAGCGATGGGCAGGACGATCAGCGCCGACGATATCCAGCGCCGGCGTCCCGACGCGGCGCGGCGGTGCGGCGCATCACCGATTCCCGATGTGATGGTGGAAATGCCGCTGTCGTATTGACGCCGCAGATTCCGCAAATCGACGACGAGATCGCGGGTGTCCTGGTAACGGTCATTGGGGTCTTTCTGAAGGCATTTGTCGACGATGCGTTCGAGTTCGGGGGGGATTTGATCGTTTTTCGTGCGAGGCGGCTCGGGGCGCGATTCGAGGATTTTGGCTAGGATGGATACCTGGGTTTCTCCGGCAAACGGCAACGACCCGGTGGCCATACGGTACAGGAGAATCCCGAAGGCGAAAATGTCGGAGCGGCTGTCTACCGGCTCACCCTGTATCTGTTCCGGCGACATATAGGAGACTGTGCCGACGATTTTGCCGGCTTTGGTCAATTCTTGAGAGACGGTATCGGGCGTGTCTTCTTTGTCGTCCGGTTGATAGGGAGCGATCGGTTTGGCCAGCCCGAAGTCAAGAATTTTGGGGGCGCCGTCGGCGTCGATGATAATATTGTCGGATTTGATATCCCGATGGACGATGTTGACCTTGTGGGCGGCGGCCAGCCCGGCGGCGACCTGTTCGGCCATGCGCAGGATATTCTTGATATCCCATCCGGTTTGCTCCAGATGCGCCGACAGAGACTGTCCGTCAATATACTCCATGACGATATAGTCGAGGGCCTGTCCCGAAGCGGGATCGGAGGCGGCGCCGAGATCGTAGATGGCCATGACGTTGGGATGCGATATGCCGGCGGCGGTCCGGGCCTCGCGATAGAACCGTTCCTTGCGTTCCTGATCACCAAAGAATTCGGGATGCAATATTTTTAGCGCCACGCGGCGTCCCAGCTTGCTGTCCTCGGCGAGATAGACCTCGCCCATGCCGCCGGCGCCCAGGCGTTTGATTATTTTGAAATGAGCGATGGTTTGACCGGAGTCGAGCATCAGGCATTCCTCTTTATTATCAACATGGTGATATCGTCAGAGCGGGGGGTATCCTCAACGAACCGCTCCACGTCTTTCATGATTTCAACGGCGATCTCGCGCGGGGTTTTGTCCCGGATCGTAACGAGCAGTTCCTCGAGACGTTCGTCGGAGTAACGATCCTCGCCCCGTTCCGCCTCGGTGACGCCGTCGGTGAAGACTATCAGGAAATCGCCGGGGGAGAGGCGGGAGGTGCTTTCGGACCAACCGCTGTAGTCGAAGGCGCCGATCATGATGCCGGAGGCTTCGATCTGTTCGATGCTGCCGTCGCTTCGCACCAGAAGCGGCGGATTGTGTCCGGCGTTGACGAACGTCAGGGAATCATTTTCGGCATCCAGCAGCCCAACCAGCAGGGTGGCGAAATGTTCGGAAGCGCTGTGCCGGAACAACTGCGCCGAAACCTGGTTGACGGCGCGCGTGAGATCGAAGCTGTCGCCGGCGTAGAGGATACGGAAGGAGGCGAGAATATTGGACATCAGCAGCGCGGCCCCCATGCCCTTGCCGCTGACGTCGGCCACCAGAAAGAGGATGCGGCCGTCGGGCAGGGCGGCGACGTCGTAGAGATCGCCGCCGACGGCCCGGCATTGTTCCTGAAAGGCCTCGATCGAATAGCCGGAAATTTCCGGCAATTCAAGCGGGAGCAGGGTCTTTTGAATCAGCGAGGCGCGGGCCAGTTCGGCCTCGAACAGCTCTTTCTCGCGGCGTTCCTCGAGAAGAGAATAGTTGGCCAGCCGAGAAGCGATGATATTGCCGACCGTCGCAAAAAGCCTCAGGAAGTCGTCGTTGTAACGGCGCGAGGGATTGGTCGTATCGGCGTAGAGAATGCCGAGGACGCGGTCTTCGTCCAGCAGAGGCACGGCCATGGCTGACTTCAATTCGGAAACGATGATCGATTGACGATCGGCGAAACGCGGATCCTCGCGGGCGTCGTCGATCAGAATAGCGTTCTTATTGGCCAGGATATCGTTGACGATGGTCCGTGACAGCGTAAATGTGCCGGGGTCTTTCCCTCCCGGGAGATGGAGTGCGCCGGTATAGACTTCGCTGCTGTCATCGGAAACGAAGAGCACGGCCAGGCGGTCGGCCGGAATAATGGTCGTGATGAGTTGCAGCGTCCGCTCGAGCATCGATTCCTTCGGTTCCGGCAGCACCAGCATCCGGGCCATGTTGAACAGCGTCGGCAGGAGTTCGGGAAGGTCCACGACCCGCGACGGTAGCGGCTTGCGGATTTCCTCCATCGACATCATTACGGAACGTTCGGGGTCCTGATCGGTCAGAAGTGTCTTGGTCGGACGGGAACTCTGGGCAACAGGGATGGAATCGTCGATCAGTTTGAACTCGGTGCTCCCGAACTGGAGATGGTCCCCGAGCTTGATCTCGACCTGCCCGGTGATTCTGCGGCCGTTGACCATGGTGCCGTTATGGCTGTACAGATCGGTGACGCTGCACCGGGAGCAGTCCGAAGAAATCTCCAAACTGGCGTGTCGCCGGGATACCGTCCGGTCGTTTATTGCGAGATCGCAGACCGATGTTTCCGACAGGCGGCCGATAAGATATGTGCCGGGTTCGAGGTCCCAAGCATAGTACCGTTGGGTGTCATTCCCTACCAATTTTAGCATGATTCTCTCGCCAATTCGCAAGTTCCAATCCGCCAGTATAATACGTTTCTATAAAAAACTCAATTACTGATACCGGTTTTTCGCCGACGCTTTCCAAGATTTATCCGGGGCGTATCACGGAGCACGTCGGCGACTGCGGGCGGATGCTACTGTAACCGACGCTTTCGAGCAATAGTTTCGATAATCTTGTCAATCTGTTGCGCTTTAAACGGTTTCATGAGGAAACCATCAGGGGAAACGTCCGATTTCTCCGACCACTCATCGCTGGAATAGTACCCGGTTATCAGGATAATCGGAATTCCCGGCCGATCTCTTTTGATCATTCTCATCAGACTGATACCGTCGACGTCGGGCATATTGATATCGGCGATAACGGCCCAGATATTCCCGGTCTTGATTATTTCGAGGGCGGTGCGACCGTTATCCGTCTGCTGGGCGGCGTACCCGGAGAGCCGAAGAGAACGCACCAGCACGTTCCTGAACAATTCATCGTCGTCGACCACCAGAATGGCCGGGCCGGATTCCTTCCACCGGTCCGGAGTCACATCAAGCAGTTTGTCAATAATGTCTTCTATGTGGCTTATTCTGAATGGCTTGGAGACAAGCGTATCATGCGGGCCGACATCGATTTTGCCCGGAAGCGTGGGCGTGGAACCGGTGATACAGATGAGGGGAAGATCGGGAAAATCATTCTTGAGACTCTCAACAAACCCGCTTTCGGCGGCAGGGCCGGCGCCGATATCGACGATGACCAAATCCGCAGCGCGATTTGCCAGCAGCCGTCGGATCTCTTCGGCGCTTTCGGTGATTGTCACCGCGTGTCCATCCGACTCGAGCGCTTCCGACAATAACGCGACTTGTTCCGCGCGTTCCGCTATGATAAGAATTCTGGCTCGCATTTCTAATTTGGGCGAAAAAAGAACGGTGAACATTATGTCGTGTGCAATATATTATACGTTCTAAACATATCGCAGGCGGTATTGTTTTTTGTCCCCGCTCCGATCGCGAATATTTGGCTGCCTTTTTCGCGCCCTGTGCCGGTCTGATCCCCCAAAAGAAATAAGCCGGGCAATTGCCCGGCTTATTCCTCGCTAGGTCGTTACGTTAAAATCCTTCGCAGATCGGTGCCGGTCCACTCCGGAAGACGTAGTCGATGAGGTAGATCGCATCGATGATGTTGACTGTCAAGTCGCCGTCCGCATCTGCGGCCTCATAATGCTCAGGTTCCGGACCACCCTTGAAGATGTAGTTGATGATGTAGACGATATCGACAATATTCACATCGCCGTCGCCGTCGGCATCGCCGCAGATATAGGCGCAGGCATCGCCGATACCGTCGCCGTCGCTATCGGCCTGATCCGGATTGTAGATGTCGGGGCAGTTGTCGAGAGCGCAGGTATTGGCCGGATAGCCGGGATTGCCGTAGCCGTCACCGTCGAGGTCAGTGCACGGGTCACAAACATCACCGATTCCGTCACCGTCATGATCCACCTGGCTGGGATTATAGTTATCCGGGCAGTTATCGGTCGGGCACGTATTCTGGGGGAATCCCGGATCGCCGTAGCCGTCGTTATCGGAGTCGGTGCAGTTGTCACACACGTCGCCGGTACCGTCCCCGTCATAGTCTTCCTGACCCGGATTGTACGTGGTCGGGCAATTGTCTACCTGGCAGGTGTTGGCCGGATAGCCGGGATTGCCGAAGCCGTCGTTATCGGTATCGGTACAATCGTCGCACACATCCCCAATGCCGTCGCCGTCCGCATCGGCCTGGTTGGGATTGTAGGTATCGGGGCAGTTATCCAGGGCGCACGTATTATTCGGGAATCCGGGATCGCCATAGCCGTCGCCATCAGAGTCGGTGCAGTTGTCGCAAACATCCCCGGTGCCGTCCTGATCGAAATCCTCCTGACCGGGATTGTACGCGTTGGGGCAGTTGTCGGCGTCGGCGCAAAAGCCGTCACCGTCGGCATCGTTATACTGATCATTGGGGCATGGGTCGCAGACATCGCCGAAGGCGTCGCCATCGGCATTCTCCTGACCCGGATTATAATCACTGGCACAGTTGTCGCAGACGTCGCCGACGCCGTCCTGATCGGCATCTTCCTGACCCGGATTGGATGTCGTCGGGCAGTTATCCACCGCGCAGGTGTTAGCCGGGTAGCCGGGATTACCGAAGCCGTCGTTATCGGTGTCGGTGCAGTCGTCGCAGACATTTCCCACGCCGTCGCCGTCGGCGTCGGCCTGGTTGGGATTGTACGTATCCGGGCAGTTATCCAGGGCGCAGGTATTATTGGGAAATCCGGGATTACCGAATCCGTCATGATCGGAGTCGTTGCAGTTGTCGCAGACGTCGCCAATACCGTCCTGATCGAAGTCTTCCTGACCGGGATTGTACGTGTTGGGGCAGTTGTCCGCGTCGGCGCACAGGCCGTCGCCATCGGCATCATTGTATTGGTCGTTGGGGCAGACGTCGCAGACGTCACCGAAGGCGTCGCCGTCGGCATTTTCCTGACCCGGGTTGTAGTCGGCTGGGCAGTTGTCACAGAGGTCGCCGTAGCCGTCCGAGTCGCCATCGGCCTGGTCCGGATTATACATCGTCGGGCAGTTGTCTACGGCGCAGGTATTGGTCGGATATCCCGGATCGCCGAACCCGTCGTTATCGGTATCGGTGCATTCATCGCAGACATCGCCGATGCCGTCGCCGTCGGCGTCGGCCTGATTGGGATTGTAGGTGCCGGGGCCGGTATCGGTGTGACAGGGATTGGCCGGATATCCCGGGGCGCCGAAACCGTCGCCGTCGAGATCGGTGCACGGGTCGCACGCGTCGCCGACCCCGTCACCATCGGCGTCGGCCTGGTCAGGATTATAGACCGACGGGCAATTATCGACCGGGCATTCGTTTTGGGGATGGCCGGGATCGCCGTAACCGTCGTGGTCGCTGTCATAGGGACAGGGATAGGCGACCGGCCAGCAGTACGGACCGTCGATCAACGGCACCAGGGTTCCGCCGGTTGCATTCGTGAAGATAAAGGTGCCGACGGGCGGAACAAAGGAGGAATCGAGACACATTATCCCCACCGCGCCCGAGGGCGACGGACTGGTCGCCGTGAAATGCATGGACATCATGTGTTGCAACGGACCTGATGGCATGCCATTATTAAACGCCACGGCGCCCGGAAACAACGTATCCGGAGATATGCCATCGACATTCCTCTCGGTGACGAGCAGATTGGTGAAATCCCAGACGGTACTGGTCGGGTCCATACGGCAGCCGGGTACGACGGTGATATATCCGCCTCCCGGGCCGGTAGGACCGTAGCCATTGGCTTGGTAATCCCAGCCCCAGGTAGCGCCACTCGCTGAATAAATCTTGAAACCGAGTTGGATTCCCCCGAGCCAAATATCGTTTTCGATTGAAATCTGAAATTCATAAGGCGTGCCGGTAACAATCGTATCTTCGGCGGTTGTTCCTCCCGACTGGGCGAGACCAATATCGACGCGGTTGGCCGCCAATGCGAAAGGCACCGTGAATAACAAGATCAAAGAGAATAGCAGGCCGCCGAAGATAGCACGAGTCCCTTCGCGCCTCTTTCTCTTACAATACGGCAGTGCAGACATAGAATACCTCCCCGTGGGTTTGAAGATAGACGCAACGAATAATGAGGCAGACCGTCAAAGATGCAGTACTAGCATTAATTTAAGGTCGGGGCCGAAATCATACAACCCCTTTTTTATAATTATCTTGAATATTTGGTTTATGACCATTCGCGGGCGGGGGAATAAGACACCGGCCGTGTCGGAGGACACGGCCGGATAATCTGGCGCCAGATCCGATAACGGCTACATGCAGCCGGGTTCGGGCCCGTTTTTGAAGACGAAGTTGATAATGTTGACGGCGTCGGCCAAATTTACATTCCCATCGCAGTCGGCATCGCCGGCGTCGAGCGGCTCGGGGGCCGGCCCGCTTTTGAAGACATAGGTGATTAGAAAGACGGCGTCGGCGACATTAATACTGCCGTCGCTGTTGGCGTCGCCCATCAGGAGGGTCGTGAAGGAGTACACCTGCGTGCTCATCGTATGGCCGCCGAAAAGGTCGTTGGCCCGGACTTTCCAGAAATATCGAGTGCCATATGGGAGCTGGGTCGTCAGAAAATACGTGGTGGTGTCGATGCCGTTCACGGTGTGGGTCGATGCGAAAGTTGAGTCAGTCGAATAATACAGCGTATACAGGATTTGATCGTACGGGTCGCTGTCAGTCGCGGCCGTCCAGGTGAAGGTTGGCTGCAGGTAGGGAAGACCGGCATTATCCTCCGGCGCGACGAGATCGACCGCCGCCGGCGGGGCGTTGGGTGAGTTTACCCAGAAGGAAGCGGTATCGCTCCACGCGCCGGTCTCATAAAGATCGGAGGCCCGAACCCGCCAAAAATAGACCTGGTCATCACTGAGCGGAACATTAATCGTCCACGACGTCTGAGGATATCCCTGGGGCCGCCCGGAAACCGCGGCGGCGAGATTCGTCAAGGCGGCGTCGCTATAGACCTCGAAATCGTAGGTGAGCGCGTCGTTTTCGCCATCCACGGCATTATCGGCGGTCAATTGCGGGTTCAAAGATGTCGTCCCCTGCATAGCGCTCGGCGTCGCCGCAACGGGAGCGCCCGGGGCGGAATTCATCCGGATATTGTTCTCCGCCCAAGCCGACCAGAGAGAACCGTCGTTGACCCGGACGCGCAGATAATATCGGACGCCGTCAACGAGTTCGGGGCCGGCATAGGTAAGCTGCGTGTCGACTTCGGCAACCGGACCGGGATCCCACGTTTCCGCCACGGTCCAATCGTTGTCGGTGCCCATCTGGAATTGATACATAGTCTGAGGAGAAGATTCACCGTCACTGTAACTCCAATAAAACGTCGGTACGTGATTCATCATATGAACCGGATCGTCGGCGTCGACATTCAGGTCGGAGGCTACGGGGCACCCATTGGGCTTTTGACACTGGAAGAAATCGAGAATGTCTTTCAACACCCGGCGGCGATCCAGCCACCGGCTGTTATCGATCACGATGCCCTCGTATCCGAAAGATAGGAAGATCAAGCGATAATCGCCGGCGTATGACACCCCGCCGTAATCGGACTGGTTGAGATAGAGCAATTCGCCGGTCGAGCCGTTTATCGGCTGTATTAAATCGGGATTGGTCTGGTTGCTGGCGCCCCCGGCGCCCTGGATGGAGAGTGAGGCGCTGGTGTCAAAAATCAGCGAACCGGGCTGGGTCTCCAGCACCGGAATCCACATTGTGTTCCGATAGGTTGCCTTCAGATAATCGGCGAGAAAAGTCGAATCGGAACCGTGCAGTTGGGCCGCGATCGCCTGGCCGGTGAGAAACAGATTGCCGCCGCCGTCGAGGAAGGTGCGCAGGGCGTCGATTTCATTTGTGGAAAGCGGCGTCGGCCGATAATCCCCCGTGAGCCAGATAACCAGATCGTAATTGCTCATGGTCGCCGAGTCCGGCGGTTGGTAGATGGTGTACTGCCATATGTCATAGGGGATACGGAGCGACTGTAAATCATGAGCATAAATCGATTCCAGCGTGTCGGCGTTGTCGTCATCGACGATCAGTATCGGAGTTTTGCCTATGGTTTTTTCCACGGCCAGGGTGTCGATGCCCGCGCCGCCGTCCCAAGTTATCTCCAGGAAAAAGGAATCGATGCGCGGGACATAATCCGCCGGAATCTGGAAAGCCACCGGGTCGCCGCTGTTGTCGACCGAGTCCCGGGCCGGGATGGTGCCGAGGTAAGCCTGTCCGTCGGTCACCGTGATGGATTGGTCATCTACCAGGAGATTGACGCTGACGTCATTGATGCCGACCCCGCCGTAATTGGCGATGGTGAAATACATCTCGACGGTCTCGCCGGCTTCGGGAACGCCGTCGCCGTTACCGTAGGTCGCGTCGGATAATTCGTTGCTCCCGAGCCAGGGACTGCCGTTTTCGGGAATGATATTGATCACCATCGATTCGCTGTTGATGCCGCACCCGCTCCACGGGCAGTAGAGATTGTCGAGCGTATACCAGGCGGTATGGCCGTCGGCCCACCCATAGTTAAAGTGATACTGGCTGAGGCCGAGGTAGGTGCGCCACCCGTCACAGACGATGGCATGGCTGTAGATGCCGTAGAGAATCGGCAGACCCTGATTTATCTGGTTTACGATCAGGCTGAACCATTGCGTATCGTCGTACTGGTAATGGTATTTCATGGTGATGGAATTGTGGTAAAAGAAATTCCCCGGTAAAACCGACAATGCCGGGGAAAGATACGCGCCCGAGCCGCATACGCCGTAATCCATATCGAATGCCACCCCGACTTCGTAGCTGAGTTCGGCCACGTTATCGGATATATTCTGGTAGCCATAAGGATCCGAAAAATCGGCGGAAATGGTCTGACCCGGACTGCTGCCGCCGCAAGAATTATCCCCCGGCCACCAGTATGAATGAGACCCCTGACCGGCCGGCGGCCACTGATGATACCACAGAATTTGTGCCATGGCGGTCGCGACACATCCTACGACGCACTGGCCGCCGTCGCCCATGGGGCAATACATATTGTACGGATATCCCTGGTGCCAGGAGGAGGTGAGCAGGGGCCCGACGCCGTCGGCGGGTTCCATGACGGCTTTGTCCACCGTGGCGTCGAATTGGTCGGAGGGAACCGACAGCATATCCCATCGCTGTTGATTGATGATTCCGAAAAGCCTTTGGCCGCTCTTGGGCTCCGGTGCTTCCACCGAGCCGTAGACATCGGCGAAAAGCTCCATACGCTGTTGAATAATCTGGCGGAACATAAGAGCGACGCCGTCGGCGTCATTGACGTCGAACGTTGAAACCTGGGAATAGGCCTTGATCGGCGGCAAATCCCGGAGCGCGGGCACGAGAATATAGCCACCCGAAGATATCGCATAATACCGGGCCAGGACTGTGTCGTTCACCTTCAGCTCCTGAACCGAAGCGATTTGCGGATTTGCATCGCCGGCCCAATTGCCGGTCTGTTCGACGATATAGGTCAGCCAATTGCGACAGACCTGTTCGCTTTCTTTGACCGTCGCCAATTCGGCGAAGGCCGTGGAGGCGCTCAGAACGACAAAAAGGATCAGAGCGATAAGCGTGAAACCGCCGGCATTTCGACTTTCATTCAACTTCATGTACATAGTGCTGTTTCCCTATGAATTAGGCGCTGTATCAAAACGCGTCTTTTCTCGAATGACGGATCGTGAGGAAGTACCGCCGATTCACTATTCGCCGGTGGGCGACCGAAGCAAAACCTGCATTCAGTCGTTCCCCGGCCCAATGTATACCTATTCAATATACATTAATCGGCCGATTTGGCAAATTTTTTCTGCTCGAACCGGCGATTTGAAAATACCGGAAAAACAGTCGGAATTTCTGTCTTATCATCAGAGTTCTTCGATAAATAAAGGGCCGGCCGTTTTCGGTCAACCCTCTCTTCGTACCCCAACCGTATAAGGGATATCAACTCTTCAGCGAATCGAGCATGGCGCGGAGGGCGCGGATATGTTCCGGGGTTGTCCCACAGCAACCGCCGATAACCGAAACTCCGATATCGATCAACTGGCGGGCTTTTTCAGCCATGAAATCCGGCGATTCCGGGTAGGTGGGGATGCCGTCTGCGATGCGCGGTAGTCCGGCGTTTGACTGGATAATGAGGGGGCGTTTGGTGCGGATACTGAATTCCTTGGCGATTTTTATCATCAATTCGATGCCGTGCCCGCAATTGGAGCCGATAATGTCCGCTCCGGCCCTGGTCAATTCGTCAGCGGCATTCTCGATCGTCACCCCCATTATCGTATAGAATCCCTTCGGCGTTCGATCAAAGGTCATAGTGGCCATAACCGGAATATCGTCCGAAATCACTTTTGCCGCTTTCACATTCAGGACGGCCTCAGTGATATCGGTCATGGTTTCGACACAAATGGCGTCGACCCCGGCGTCGATCAGCGCCTCCATCTGCTTCAGGGCGCCTTCGTAGACCTGCTCGGGGGCGGTATCGCCGTAAGGAATCAGGAGGCGTCCGCTGGGGCCGCATGATCCCGAGATATATGCTCGATCGCCGACGGCATCGCGCACGGCCTCGACTGCCCGCCGGTTAATTTCCCCGGTTTTTCCGGCGAGATTGTACCGCTCCAGTTTCAGGGGAGAGCCGCCGAAAGTGTTCGTCTGAATGATCTCGGCGCCGGCTTCGAGATAGGCCGAGGCGATATCCCGAAGGACATCGAGATCGTCGAGATTCACCGATTCCGGGCATTCGTGGGGTTTCAGCCCCCTCTGGAACAGCATCGTTCCCATAGCGCCGTCGGCGAGAAGCACTTCGCCCCGGCGCACCCGCTCCATCAGGCGTTCCATGTCATCCCCGCTCCATCAGATTCTTGACTCGTTCGACCGCATTGATGCCGTCGAACCCGTAGGCGTCGGCGCCTATTTCACGGGCGTAATTCTCGTCGATGGGCGCACCGCCGATGATAATTTTGATTTTGTCGTCCAGTCCCCGCGATCGAACCAGATCGACGACCTGTTTCATGATCGGCATGGTCGTCGTCAGCAACGCCGAAAGCCCGATAATCGTCGCCTGCCGCCCGACGGCGGTTTCGACGAAATTTTCGGGAGATACGTCGCTGCCCAGGTCGATGACTTCGTAGCCGGCGCCCTTGAGCATTATGGCCACCAGGTTTTTACCGATATCGTGCAGGTCGCCCTGTACCGTCCCCAGCACGATTTTGCCTCTGGTCGGCGCCGCCCCGGCCACAAAGTGCGGTTTGAGTAAATCCATCCCGGCATACATCGCCTTCGCCGCCAGCAAAACGTCGGGGAGGAAAATGTCATGGACCTTGAACTTCTCGCCGACAACGGCCATCCCGGCGATCAATCCACGGTCGAGAATCTCGCCGGGATCGATGTGTTTCTCCAAAGCCTGCCGGGTGAGATTCTGCACACTTTCGGTGCCGCCTTTTTGCAGGCTTTCGGAAATTTGATCCAGCAAATCCATGTATCTCTCCAGGGCTATTCAGGTTTTCTTTTCCTCATCTATGATCATACGCGCCCGGCACGGTTCCGAATGGCAATCGGCGCAAAATTCATAGCTGTTGTCTATCTGGTGGATTCTCCGGTTCCCGGCTATGAGAACTCCCGAAATTGACTTCAGCGGTTCCATCAGGAAACTCGCCCGCAAAGTAATTCCGATTGTCTCGGGATGCAACGCTTCGAACAGGACTTTCTGCGCGCTGATATGCCATCCGCAATATCCGGGGCTGTAGGCTAAAACGGTGATGTCGGCATCGGACTCGGGGCGAGACACGATCAGTTGCGCGAAATACTCTTCGAGAACATGTGAAATTTGATCTGTGCCCTCCGATGCGGCCACGTCCAGGGCGTTGCCGAGAACAAATTCATTTGCCGAGAATAAATCGCGAATCTTTTTGCTGACGGGCTGCCCGACCGTCGCCGCGAACAGCATCAGATAACTGGCCTGCTGATAGATCGTTTCAATCGGACCCGGATCGGCGTTGCGGCCTAAGCCGCGATAGATCGGGGAAAAGGCCTCTTTGGTTATCTCTTCGATGATTGCCACAGGTTCGGCCAGATCGGCGAATATCCTCAAGGCATCTTCCGCCGCCTGAGAAATACGCTTATCGACGGTTTCGCCGGCACCGATCCCCTGCGTTTTCAGGATTATCGCCGAATCGGGTACGATATCCGCGACCGGTATGTGGAGAATTTCGCTCATTATGGTAGATCGGGCAATTTTGTCATTCCGTATTTTCCCGCCTCAGAAGACATACGCTCGTTCAGGGATCGCTTGGTCTCCTCAGGCAAGCCGTTGGGCTGATAACTGTCGAGGAGTTTTTCGACCTGCCGATGGGCCCGTTCACCGAGCGTCAGGCTTCCTTCTTCTTTCCAGCGCGACCGATTGGCCCGGTCGATGGTCGGTCCGGGGAAATAGTGCTCTTCTTTCAAGTATTTCCGAGTATGGTTGGCTATCAACAGATGGCCGTCGGCCAGGAGTTCCTCGAAATGGGGCAGCGAAGGGAAGTCGTCGCGAGGCACAATCCCCTGGATCATTCGTTGCGTCATGCCGCAGATTTCATTGTCCAGAACGAGTTTTTCGAGGCTGAAGCCGCTTTCAAAATCGAGCATGCCGGGGCCGGATATGTTGTTGATCCCCGACAAGGCCGCCAATGTTGCGCCCATGGCTGTTTCCAAACCTGCCTGGGCGTCGAGCAACTTGGCGTCGCTCAGTCCGATATACGCCTGGGTCGGGATTCCCAGATGTTTGCCGATTTCGTTGTAGGCGCAGTCGATCATCTCCGTTTCCACCGCGCCCATGGGAGTCGTCTCATAGCGGATATCGAACGGCGCGGGCGAACCGCCATACAGCACCGGCGCGCCGGGTTTGGTTAGCTGACTGATGGCGACGCCGCTGAGGGTTTCGGCGGTATGCTGAATCAATGTTCCCACCAAGGTTACCGGGGCCATGAATCCCGCCAACGGCATGGCGATGAATTCGACCGGTATCATGGCCTTGGCGCAATCCACGACATTCTGCGAGGTGACGTCGCTCCATTTCAAAGGAGAGGTGGGACAGCAGGAGAATATCGTCAGCGGTTTGGCGGCCAGACTTTCGGCGTTTCCCCGGACGGCGACCTGCAGGTCGTGCATGACGGCGAAAGCGTCGATCGTGAAAGCGCCGGTGACGACCGGTTTGGTTCCATAGAGTAAGCTAAGATATAAGCGATAACTGTCGGATACTTTCTCCGGTACGTCATTGGGTATCATGGCCGTGCTTTGGGAAGCGATAAACTGGAGCTGCTCGACGACCTTGACGTACGCGATATAATCGGCGGTGGTCGGGCGGCGCATACGGTGGGAGTCGTAATCGAGGATATTCAATGCCGCCGAGCCGGGCGTATAGTTTACTTTATTCCCGGATAAATCGACGGCTTCTTTGCCGTGGACGTCATACAGCTTGAACGAGTCCGGCGTCGACGCCAGCGACCTGTCGATGATATCGGGCGTGAATTTCACCCACGCTTTTTGCTTATCCACCGAGGCGCCGTGATCGGCCAGCATTTCGATAACCGCGGCATTGTGAATTTTGACGCCGATGGCGCACAATACGTCGCGGGCTTCGGCGATGATCCGATCGATCAGATCGTCGGTGAGAAATTTGACTTGTGGCCTCATAGTTCCATCCCGAACTGTTAGGATCAATTACATTGGCGGAATATGAGATCAAATCGGTCAAATGTCAATCGAATCGGCGGAATAGAATTAGAAAATGCCGCACGAAGCGGCCTTTATATATGAAAATCCGCCGTGGCGGAGGACGGACGTTATATATTCCACCAGTAGCTTATCTTGGCCAGCCAGACGTTGCTGGAGCCCGCCGAAAACAGGCGGCCGAAATCCCGGGAGAATTCCAGATTGTTAACGGAACGGTCCGTTTCGGGACGCGACCGGGTCCAGACCAGATAGAAGGTGCTGCCGGGGAGATATTCCCAGCGGAGAATCATGGTCGAATTCAGCGCCGAGAAATTGCGGTCATAGGTGGGATCGAAATCCTTCGAGTCGAGCGTGGGACCGTAGTTTTCGTCGCCCAGGTACGCTCGATAATTTTGGTAGTCGAGACCGGTCAAATATCCCTGTCCGGAAATCTGGAACGACAGGTTTTTGCGGAACGTGATACCCGCCGAAAGATTTAAAGAAATCTCGTCTTGATCGAGATCAGCGAAGATGGTCTGATTATCCCGGTTGGTCACCCAGATAATCTCGCCGAAGGTTCGGATATAATTGACGCCGATTTCGTATTCCATATTGCTCCGCGGCCGAATCATGATGCCGGTATAGTGCGCCCACCAGGAGCCGTAGCGATTGCTGCCGCTTCCGGGATTTAAATTCAGCGAAATCATGCGGCCCGGATCGGTATTGAACGATGCCCACCAACTCAGTGAGGCCGGATGGCGCCAGATACCCTTGCCGCGGGTTTCAAAGTCCTCGTAATGCGCGAAGTCGTAATTTATACCGCCACCAAGATTCCAATTGTTGGTAAATTCTATAAAGGTATTGTAATTGCCGCCCTTCTCGACATTGTAACCGGCATAATTCCAGCCAATCCACGCGTTGAAATTGTGATAGGTGTTGCGGAAAATAAACCAGTCGTCCGAGGTGCGGTATTGCACCCACGCATACGAGCGACGGAGATCATTGCGGCTGGTATAGCCCAGACGGTTGATCGAAAGATGAGGATCCTTTATGGTCATGCCGATGTTCCCGCGCCAGTGTTTTCCGGCCGCTTTGTCAATAGTGCAGTTGATCCCGAATCCCGTATGCGCGGCATCCACTTTACTGAATATGGCCTGTCCGGTTATTCCCCAGACTCCGTCGGATGTATACAGCCGCCAGTCCGCGCCGCCGGTGGCGGCAGGATATCGGGCATCCTGACCAACATGAGTCATCGTCAGACCGACGCTCGAATTCGTGAATACATCCTGCTGCATACGCAAGACCGAGTAACTCGCTTCGGTTTCCACGACCCCCCGCGATGTATCCACGGCGACAGTATCAATCGACACGACTGAATCGCCGGCCATGATGGAGTCGGTCGTGATGGAGACGTAATTGGCCCATTCACGATCCGTTTCGGCATTGATGAACGCGACGGAGGTTCCGCTCGACAATTTCCCGGTGATTTTGGCGGCGCCCAGGATAGTTGTGGCCGAAGGATAGTCGGTGTAATAAGCGAAGTGAGGGTCGCTGACGTCCATCTGAGGCGGACGACCGATTCGTCGCGAATAGAACAGCATGAAAGGCGTACTGAACATATTGACGCCTTCAAGGAAAAACGGCCGTTTTTCCTCAAAAAACGTCT
>CAZJWR010000042.1:0-33794 GCA_964549765.1 uncultured Ignavibacteriales bacterium | reverse complement strand
ACCCGCGACCAACAGCTTGGAAGGCTGTGACTCTAGCCAACTGAGTTACTCCCGCTTATCTGCCGGAATATATACGCCAAAATTCATCATAGGCAAGTCTTTTCTGCTGTTGAAAAATCTACCGCACAAGCAGCATCTTCCTCGTCGCGGAAAAATCGTCGGCGCGAAGACGATAGAAATAGACGCCCGATGATACCTCTCCTCCGTCATCGTCGCGGCCGTCCCAGATCACCGCGTGCCGGCCGGGCGGCATCGTCTGCGATACCAGCGTCCGGATCGTTTCGCCGAGGAGATTATATACATCGATGGTCACCAACGCCGAGCGTGGCAGCGAAAAATCTATCGTCGTCTGCGGATTGAACGGATTGGGATAATTCTGCTCGACCGAAAAATCCGCCGGTATAAAATTATCATTATCGGTCACGTCGGTAGTAGACCTCAAAAGAACCAGGAAATACTCGCCGGTTTCATCGCCCAGGTTGTCGGCGGCGATGATGACATACTGCCCGGATGAACCAAGAACGACATTGGATATCAACGCAAAATTGGTCGCGGCATCGGCGCCGACCAGTCTGCCGTCTGGCCCGAACAACCTGACGGACGGTGCAAGCAGCCGGGTAACTGAAATCATCTCGACGCTGACTATATCGCCGGCGGAGGCTTGAAATCGATATGCGTTCATCTGCGCAAACAGCCGCAGGCTGTCGCGGCGATAGCTGTCATGATTGATCCCGGTCGCGTTCACCGGCCGGTTGACCGACTGCACCGCCAGGTTAAATCCGCCCGTCTGTTCGCCGCCCGCATCGAGGATCAGGATCGTATACGCGTCGGTGTCCTTAAGCGGCGGCGACAGCAGTTCGGCCCTGCCGGTTCCCACGGCTCCCTCAACGGCGATGACGTATCCGGATGGATGCAACAGGATTATCTGCGGATCGATGGCGCCGAACGTGCGGTTGACCCGGATCAGCAGGACGTCTCCGGCCACGACCGGGACGCTGTAGGCGTGGATATCTCCCGAGGCGGGAATATCGTCCGCCACGAGAGAGCCGATCGAAATCGAGAAACATCTATTATATTCGCAGGCATGGACGATTCCGGCAAATATGGAAACTGCTGCTACGATTCCGATGATGAGATATGCCGGTCCTTTTTTCATGCATGCAATCCTCGGGTGATACAGCCTCGAATACCGACTGATGTTCCCCGACAAGCTTCCGTATATATAGACGTATACGTCATGAAGAAGTTCAAGATATGATGGGAGCGCGAATTACGGTGAAAAAAGATCGTGCGATGTAGTGATTTTTACCGCAGGGTCAAGGGAGCTTGCGGAATCTACGTGGGTGTTTCGCACGATCCTTTCGCGGCAATGAAGTGCACCGGACAAATTCGGCATAAAAGAAACTCCGAACGCCTTGGCCTTCGGAGTTTCTTTTATCATACACGGTAAGTGTATGACGAGAGGCTTTTATATGAATCGAGCCGAACCGCCTGACATCCGGGCTTTGTATCCGGAGGCAGGTGATACGACCGAAATCGTCTCGGTTTTCCGTACACGTTTTTGAGATGTTTCCGCAACAAGAAGCGGGATGACGACGATTGTCAGTAGCAAGAATATGATCGCCAGAATCGGCGTCAGGTATTTTTTTCTATCCGGTTCCATGACTTTACCCTTTTGGTTATAGCTTAAACCGTCAAATATCGTCTCCGGTTCCAGACACCGGGATGATTTTGGATTTAAAAATCGATAAACTCGACTCAAAATTGATTTGCAATGGGCGGCAATCAGATGGAAGGCGAACGCTAAAAATATTTCGGCTGGGAGGAGTCGTCGCCTTCCGGCAGACGGCCCCAATGGAGCTTGCTTCTCAGCACCCCGTAAAACGAGTACGAGTGAAAAACGATGAAGTTGATATGATAGTCGGCGCGGCGGATCAGAAAACTCGATTCCATCGGGAGATGGCAATCGACCTGGCCGTCGAGGGTCAGCACCGGCTGGCTGTGCTTGGATTTCACCACCACCCGCAACTCGTCGTTGCCGGTGAACACGATGGGCCGGGTGGTCAGCGAGAACGCCGAAATCGGCGAAACCGTCATGGCGTTCATCAGGGGATTCAGGATGGGGCCGCCCACGGCCAGCGAATACGCGGTCGATCCGGTCGGGGTGGCGACAATCAGCCCATCGGCGGCATAGGAGCAGATAAAATAATCGTTGGCGTAGAGATCGAGATTGATGATTCGCGAAACCGCCCCCCGGTCGACCACCACATCATTGAGAGCGAAGGGATGATCGATATCCGGACCGTCCTCGATCTCGACTTCGAGCACCATCCGCTTTTCGATGGCGTACCGTTTTTCGAGCACGGCCGAGAGCGTTTCTTCGAGCGCAACCGGGGTCAGCTGGGTAAGAAAGCCCAACGATCCGAGGTTGATACCCAGAATCGGCAGACCGCGGTTGCCGACGGCGCGGGCGCTCGCCAGCATGGTACCGTCCCCGCCGAGGGACACGATGATGTCGGAATTTTCCGCGACATCTTCGCGCGACATCCGAGGATAATCGCCGGTCACCGTGCCCGACATGCGGTCGCTCAGAAAAAGCGACACATCGCGTTCTTTGGCCCAGTTGAAAATTCTCTCGACGACCCGCTCGGCATCCGGCCGTTCCATATTGGCGATAATTCCAAAACGCATCGTTTATTCCGAATCGGGTTCCGATTTCCGGGCCGCCGGCGATGTCTGCGCTTCGGTCGGAGATTGTACCGTCGTCGGTTCCGCGACCTGATCCGGCGTATGCGGTCGTTTGCCATTGCGGCGCAGTTGAAATACTCGCAGGAGCGACCGCTTGGACTTGATTATGCCACAGACGGATCGATAAATACCGTCCTCATCGAGCCCGACCTCTTTCAGAAGGAAGCCGCGCGCGCCGTGCTGGATGAAGCGGTCGGGGATTCCCAGGCGGAGAATTTTTCCCTTGTACCCGATACCATCGAGGTATTCCAGAACGGCCGACCCGAAGCCGCCGTTGAGGCTGTTTTCTTCGACGGTGACGACACGATCGAACCGTTCGGCGATTTCGCCCAAGGCTTCCTCGTCCGGCGGCTTGATGAAACGCCCGTTGACCAGCGATACCCCGATGCCTTCCTGAGAAAGCCGCTCCGCGACCTTGATACACGGCGCAACCATCGATCCGGTGGCGATCAGAGCCAGATCCGCACCGCCGGTAAGAACCTCCCAGCGCCCCCATTCGAACGGGCGGGTATTGGTTCCGAGCGGGTAGGGAATTGATCCGCGGGGATAGCGAATAGCGACCGGCCCGAAACGGTTCTCGGCGGCGTACTCCAGCATGCGTTCAAATTCATCGCCGTCGGCCGGCGCCGCCAGGGTCATATTGGGCACGGCCCGGAGATAGCTGATATCGAATGCGCCATGATGCGTGGGGCCGTCCTCGCCGACCAGCCCGCCCCGGTCAATGCAGAAAATTACCGGTAGTTTCTGCAGGGCGACGTCGTGGATGATCTGATCATAGGCACGCTGCAGGAACGTCGAATAGATGGCACAGACCGGACGGACGCCGCCGGCAGCCATCCCGGCCGCAAAACATACGGCATGCTGTTCGGCAATTCCGACGTCGAAAAACCGTTCGGGAAACCGCCGTGAAAATTCGGTAAGTCCGGTGCCGGGCGCCATCGCAGCTGTTATCGTTACCAATTTCGGATCGACCTCGGCCAGGGCCGTGATTTTGCTGCCGAAAACCGACGTGTACGAGGGCAGAGCGCTCGCATCGTTGGTCTTTCCCGTCACCTTGTTGAAAGCGGAAATTCCGTGGAAACGCGTGGCGTCCTTTTCCGCCAACTCGTATCCCTTGCCCTTCTGAGTGATGATATGCAGCAGCCGCGGCCCGGGAAGCTCCTTTATCTGCCCCAGGGTTTTCACCAAAAGCGGCAGGTCGTGACCGTCGATGGGTCCGAAATAGCGGAATCCGAGTCGTTCGAAAATCACGCCGGGGACAAGCAGTCCCTTCAGTTGCGATTCGAAACGGGAGACGGTGGAACGAATTTTCTCGGCCCGTTTCAATTTTCCGATGAAGCGCCAGACATCGGCGCGAAGTTTATTGTATGACTGATCGGTCAGGATATTCGTCAAATATTTGGACATGGCGCCGACGTTTTTGGCGATGGACATGCTGTTATCATTCAGGACTACCAGCAAATCCCGCTTTTGGGCGCCGGCGTTGTTGAGGCCTTCAAAAGACAGCCCACCGGTCAGGGCGCCGTCGCCGATGACGGCGATAACATGTTTCTGCAATCCCAGCAAATCCCGCGCCTTGGCCAAACCGAGAGCCGCCGAGATCGACGTCGAGGCGTGCCCGGCCCCAAAGCTGTCGAATTCGGATTCGCTTCTTTTGGTAAAACCGGATATCCCGCCGTATTGCCGAAGAGTCCGGAAGCGGTCGCGTCGGCCGGTCAGGAGTTTGTGAATATATGACTGATGGGCCACGTCCCAGACGATTTGATCGTTGGGACAATCGTAGAGGAAATGCAGGGCAATAGCCAATTCCACGACGCCCAGGTTAGACGCCAGATGGCCGCCGTTGGCGCTCACGGTAGATACGATCTCGGACCGGATTTCCTCGGCCAACGTCGTCAACTGATCAATATCCAATTTTTTCAAGTCATTCGGTGATTTGATGTTGTTAAGGAGCATCGGTACCCCATCCTTAATTTTGACGTCCGCCGATAAAACGGGCGATCTCGATAAAATTATACGTTACTGGTACGGCGCGGGAAATGATCTCGATGGCCTCGTCGATCAATTCCCGGACGGCCGACCGGGCCTTCTCCATGCCGACCACGCCGGGATAGGTAGCTTTTGCATTTTTCGAATCCGAGCCGACCGGTTTACCCAGCGTTTTGGGATCCCCCTCGATGTCGAGGATATCATCCATGATCTGAAACGCCAGGCCGATCTTTTCCCCGAATCGGGAGACGGCGTCAAACTGCGACTGTCCGGCGTCGGCCAATATCGCGCCGATGCGTAATGAACCCCGGATTAGCTTCCCGGTCTTATGAATATGTATATAGGAAATTTCGTCAAGCGTCAAAGTTCGCCCCTCGGCTTCCATGTCGGCCATCTGCCCGGCCAACATCCCCCGGGTGCCGATAGCCTCGGCCAGTTCGCGGATCGCTTCCGGCCGGCCCGTTTTGGCCATCAGTTCGAAGGCCAGGTCATGCAGGGCATCCCCGGCCAAAAGCGCCACCGCCTCGGAAAACTTCTTGTGGACGGTCGGCTGGCCGCGCCGGAGATCATCGTCGTCCATGCACGGCAAATCGTCGTGAATCAGGGAATAACAATGGATAAACTCCAGAGCCGCCGCCGCCGGAAATATTACTTCGCCCTCGCCGCCGCAGGCCTCATAAGCGGCCACCGCCAGCACCGGGCGGAGTCGTTTGCCGCCGGCCAGGACGGAATATCGGATAGCCTGATGCAGCGCCTGGGGGTACTGGCCGCCGTCCGGGAGGTACTGATTGATATAGCGGTCGATGATCTTACCTTTCTCGACCAGATAGGTCGGGGGCGCCATGCCCACCGGCTTATTCATCTTCGGCCTCCGCCAGTTTGTCAAGCTTGAATTGATCAGTCATTTTTGACAGCTTGGCGATCTGTCCTTCCGCCTCGGCCAGTTTCCTGCTGCAAATATCGGCGATCGTGACTCCCTCCGAATACAGCGTCAGCGATTGTTCCAGCGACAGTTCGCCCGATTCCAGAGAAGCGACAATCTCATCCAGCCGGGCCATGGCGCTTTCGAAATCCTTATACTCCTTTTTAGCCGTCATCGTCGTCCGCTTTTTTTATTTCGTCCACCACGGCATAAATCGATCCGTCGCCGACGATGGTTTCCATCCGACCTCCGGCGGCAACGTCGCCAATCGACCGGATGACTTTCTTATCCGGGACGGTCCGCGCCACGGAAAAGCCGCGCGCCAGCACCCTGAGGGGCGAAAGCGCCTCCAATCGGGACGCCTGCAACGCCAGCGCCTTGCGAAAAGTATCAAACCGCCGATCCGATAGCAAGTGTAAAAGCCGGGCCTGATTATCGAGAAACTGGTAGCGGGATTCCAGCATTGCCTGAGGTCGAACGAATACATTCGCCCGGGTCAATTCGGAAAAACGGTTGCGGCCCTCGGCTATAATCTCCCTCGCTGCGCGACGGATAGCTCTCAGGAAGGCATAGAGAGCCGTTTGAAAATCCGCCAAGGGCCAGGCGACGATTTCGGCCGCCATCGAGGGCGTCGCCGCCGAAAAATCGGCCGCCAGATCGGTCAGGGTAATGTCGACCTCGTGCCCCACCGCCGATATGACTGGAATTTCGGATTCGTAGACCGCCCGCACGACGCGTTCGTCGTTGAAGGCCCAGAGGTCTTCGAGCGATCCGCCGCCGCGGCCTATAATAATGAGGTCAACCCCGGCGTACTCATTCAGGCGCCGGACCCCTTCCGCCAATTGTGGCGGAGCAACATCTCCCTGCACTTCGGCGGGCCAAAGGATAATGTCGATTTTGGGGTTGCGGCGCCGAACCACCCGTATGATATCGTGAATAACCGCGCCCGTCGCAGACGTGACGACCCCGATTTTCAATGGATGCGGTGGCAGCGGCCGCTTATGGGCGGGATCGAACAGCCCCTCCTTTTCCAATTTTTCCTTCAACTGCCTGGAAGCGAGTTCGAGTTCGCCTATCCCGGACGGCACCAGGCGATTAACGATAAGCTGATACTGCCCGCCCCGCTCGTAGACAGTCAGGTTGCCGCGGGCAACGACCTTCAGTCCGTCCTTCGGCTCGAATTTCAGGCCCATACCGCTGGAGCGCCACATGGCGCAGCGGAGCTGGCTCTCATCGTCCTTGAGCGTGAAGTACCGGTGGCCCGATCCATGATGGTGATAATTGGAAATCTCCCCCTCGACCCATAGAGACGGGAACGACTCTTCGAGCGTAAACCGCGCCATACGGTTGACGGCGGTAACGGTATACACCTGGTCCGATGAATTCACCATTGGTTTGATAATAAAGAGTAAATGGACACAAGACAATCATTTTTCCGGGCGGAAATTGCCGGGCAAAAAAAAGCCGGCGGCCACCGCCGCCGGCTTCTGTAATCGTTATCCGGTTTACTCGTGCAATTCAACGGCGACGTTGATAACCGGTAAAAACTGCGCCCAGTTATGCAACTGGACGCTTGCGCCGGATGAGCCTGACAATGGCAGATCCTCGGCCATGAAAAACAGCGGGAAATTTACCGCGCCGTCGTTCGTGACTTTGCCCGAATCCGGTTCCATCCCGATCACGACGGTCCCCCATCGTTGCATGCTGCTGCGGCGAAGATTCAACTTGGCGTACTTTGATGAATCGGCACTGTTATCGAATTTCACATAATCGCTGCCGGGGAAATTGGGCACCTCTCGATTACTGCTGAACGGATTGGACAGATCCGCCGAATCCGAACGGCGGAACCCGCCCAAGGGCAGGACCCCCCACGAGTTCAGACCGGTGAAATCCCCCTGCCGTCCATCGCCGAACGGGATCATAGTTCTCAAATCGAGACCGGAATTGTCACCTGTTTCCGGTTGTTCCAGCATTACCCAGGTATTATAGCGCCAGCCATACGGCGCAATATCGGGAAGACCGCCCAGCGGTCCGGAATAGACATAGTAGGGGATGTCTCCGAGCGGGAAGGGATAATCCGGGGTGGTGATACTGTCGATCTCGTAATCCGGATACAGGGTGTACTTGTAGTTGCTGTCGACCTCGATAATCCAAGGAATATTTATCCGCCGATGCTGTAACGTGTCATAGGATATGATGACGGACGTCGTCTCGATGGTCCACCCGGTATCAGGGATATCGATACCGACGGTATCCGGGTTGCCCCGTGAAGTGCTGGTGTCGGATGTATCAAGGGTCTTAACGATATCAGTGATACTATTGACCGCCAGGGTATCCCACAGCGGAATCTCCGAACGAAAACGCGAGCAGACCCATAACCCCCGGTTCTCGTCGTTCCGGACAAAATTCAAATAACTGCTGTCGTTGACGCCCCCGGAAAAATGCCAGTAGGTGGTGTCGTCAGTGGGCGTCGCCACAAAAT
The DNA here is from genome assembly GCA_964549765.1 of uncultured Ignavibacteriales bacterium. Classification (GTDB taxonomy): domain Bacteria; phylum Zixibacteria; class MSB-5A5; order GN15; family JAAZOE01; genus CAZJWR01. The sequence continues at coordinate 25,653 of CAZJWR010000042.1, read as the reverse complement.
AGAAACCGACGGCGTCGAACAGGCTGATGGGGAATTTCAGGGAAATCGGCCGGGTTTTGGGATCGACGACTTTATCCGAGAGCATGAACGCTCCGGAGGGCGCCGGCGAAAGGTCATTGACATCTTCTACGGACACGACGATGTAATCATAATTGAGCCATGTTTCCGGCAGATCGACCTTGTTTGATATGACCGAGTCTCCGGTGGCGTTCATAAAATTGCCGGTGGCATTATCGAACGTGAACTTGCCCAAGGAGGTAAACTCCGCACCGGGCGCAATGAAGTCGTCGCCCGGATTCTGCACCTTGACCATCCAGAGTTCGTACGTGTAAAGGCTGTCCAATCCCGGCAGATGCTGGGGTGTCAGCGTTATCGTGGTGTCGATTTGCGGTTGAACAACATCTTTGCTCTGGGCGCAACCCAAGATAAGGGCAAATGCGCCGAGGATCAGCATCAGCGTCAGAACGTTCCCCAAAAGTGATTTCATCCTATATATCCTCCCGGACAATTTGGTCCCAAAAAAATCAGAAACGTCAATGTATCCCAAACCTCTTTCCATGTCAAGCCGTTTTTTCGCAAAAAAAAGGCTAAGTCAATGCATTCCAGTCGCCTCGAACCAACATTCCATCGGCCTTGCACTTAAGAATAAGACTGCCGAGCCGATAAATTGTTTAGTGGAAAATTCTTAACCGAAAGGAGTCTCTTTGCCGTCCTGTACTATATGCCGATATCAGGTCGCGGATGATTCCGCCACGGTGTGCCCCAATTGCGGCGCGCCTATACAACATGCCGATAACTCGGCGGACCGCATCGAGCAGGCATCCCCTTTCTCCCGGTCCGAATCCGATATGGAATCCTCTGACACTGACCGCATATCGTCGATTGCGACTCCCGCGTCCTCCGGCGATGAAGATTCGCTGGAAATATGCGATCCGGGAGAATTCCTGGGGGCCGAGAAAAGTACCGTCGATTCAGAGGACACGCCTAAAGAGGGCGGATCGAACAAGAGTGACATGATGGGACAGAACGCCCCTTCCCCGAATGCCGATCGCGAAACCGGCGCCGTCACAGGTGAGGAGACGGGCCCGCCAAAGCCTGCCGGCATTCAGAAGCTGTCCGACGAGCAGATCGACAACATCCGTTCCAGTATGATGAGAGAGGATTCCGAATTCGCCACGCCAGAGGACGCCTCTTTGCTACTTCAAAATCTCAGGAAATCCGGCGACGGACCTTCGCTGGAACGACAAAACGAAGACCCCGCGCCTCCTGCGTTCAATGCCTCGGAAGACGCCCCCGATTCGACCGAGGCGGGCGGTCCTGAAATCGAAAGTCCGCCGGAGACAAAACCGGATCTACCTCGAGCGGTAAGAACGACTCCCATACGCAACATCGCCTATTTTCACAAGAATTTTATCCAATTAACCGGAAACGTGCATCCGATCGCGGGTGAGGAGATGCGCATCGACGAGCGGGCATATGTTCTTAGGCCGAAGCGGATAAAACCGCAATACACAATTACGGCGTTCGCCATCCTGGCGGCGATTTTCCTCTTCATTATCGGGAAGCAGTTCATTTCGCCGACCGTCCCCGGAAGCGGTTCCGTGGTGGGACTCATCCTTGACGACAGCGGGCGGCCGCTGGCCAAGGGTCTCCAGCTCAAAATTCCGGAAATCGGCAAAATGGCCGTATCGGATGCCGCCGGTTTCTTCCGTTTCGACGGCGTCGAGACGGGCACATATGTTATCGAATTCACGCTGCCGGATGGCCGGGTCGGGACGGAGAACGTTTCCGTCGCGGCCGATGAAGTGACGACAATGTCGATGTCGACCGCCGACGCCGTGGTGAGAAGCGTCGCCGAGGTCTCATCCGCGTCCTCTTCCCGACATAATACGCGTGACGCTGGGAGCGGATCGCAGGCGTCCAAAGCCGCGAACAAGGGCAAGGAAACGGCGCAGACGGGCAGCGCGGTTTCCTCCAAGAGGAAATATTCCGACCTCAAACTGAGCGCCAATGTCGACAACGCCAAGCTAATCGTTAACGGCGAAACGTTGGGTCGCGGCAATTTGATTTATCGAAAGCTTATGCCGGGCACTCATTCGGCAACGGTGGTCAAAGACGGGTATCGTCCTTGGAAGGGCAAAATCGAATTGAAACCCGGCGAAACATACACCCTGTCGGTGTCGCTGGAAAAGGCTGCGGGGGAAAGCGCCGAACCGGAATACACCGCCGAGGATTTTTACGAGTCGGGAGCAACCGTGCTCGCCAGGGGTGACGCCGAGTCGGCCATCCGCGACTTGACCGAGGCGATCAACATGGACCCCTCCATGGCCGATGCCTATTACAAGCGGGCGCAGGCCAACCTGCAGGTATCGAAGACCGTGCTGGCCGAATCCGATTATATCCGGGCAGGAGAAATCTATCGAACACAAAAGCGCATGTCCACCGCTCAGGACGCCTTTAACCGGGCCATCGAAATCAATTCCAAATCGGTGCCGGCGTTGATCAACCGAGGCGACCTGTATTCGCTCCAGGACAACAAGAGTGCCGCGATGGATGATTATCAGGCGGCGGTCAAGGTCGACAAGGACAATTTCCGCGCCAATTTCGAATTGGGCAAAGCCTATTTCGCCCTCGGCAAATACAAGGACGCCGACAAGCGTCTGCGGAAGGCCAGAGAACTGGACCCGAGCGTGCCCGAAGTCTATCACTACCTAATGCTCAATTATTTCGCCCGCGACGATTTCAAAGATGTCAAGAAGATATATAGTGATTTCAAGGAAAGCGTGGGCCCGAACGACGTGCAGGCGTTCAAGGGGAACCCCCGATACGACGCCATCCTCCGCATCGTCGGCGAATACGATAGTCCGTAAATACGCGTAAAAACCGCCGGAAGCGGCGGATCGACAGCCTCCCTCCCGTCATCATCATAAGTTTAATGTCTCCTTCCGCAACAATTCGACCCCGAGTGCGTACCTAAATCTATTTACCGGAACCCCGGTTCGTTTCGATCGAATGCGGCTTGAGGTCCGACGGGTCCTTGACATGCAGGGCGCTTTGGCGTAGATTTTCCGAAATGATTGAAGATACAAAACTCAGGAGGTATTTTGAAGAACATTAAGATTGGCATTTTCGTGCTGGCGTCACTGTTCCTGATCATCGGGTGCGAGGTCAACAAAGAAGTCGACTTCTCATCCGGAAAGGAAATGGCGCCGGATCTTTCGGCGTATTTTGGATCGAAACCATATATTCCCGATATCGAAACGTTTATGCAGATCGGATGGGCCGGATCACCCGACATCTCCCCCGACGGCCGCCGGGTGTTTTTCAACACCGGCATGAGCGGCGTCAATCAGCTCTACCGTCTGACCGATCAGGACTGGCCATATCAGTTGACGATGTTCCCGGACGGGATCGACTGGTATGTGCTTTCCCACTCCGGCGACCTGGCCATCATCGGCGCTTCGGTCGGAGGGTCGGAGCAGTCGCAACTGCATCTGCTGAACACTTACACCGGCCGCCTGGAACAACTGACCGATCAGCCGAAAGCGCAGTTCGGGTCGATCGTCTGGAGTCGAAACGACAGCACGATATATTTTCGATCGAACATGGCCAACCTGAAAGATTTCAAACTCTACAAGATGAACCTGATGGATCGCAAACCGGAATTGGTGATCGATCTGGTAGGATGGAACGGGTGGGGCAGCATCTCGCTCGACGGCTCCAAGCTCATGTATTACCACGCAAATTCCAACGTCGATAACGATCTCTCGCTTTACGACGTGGCGACGGGCGATACCGTCCTTTTGACCCCCCACGAGGGTGACGTTACCTACGACGGCGGATATTTTTCGGCCGATGGCACCAAGATGTATATAACCAGCAACGACAACGAGCAAGGGATAAGTCTTCGGGCCGTGCTGGATCTGGGAACCAGGGAGATCACCTATATGGATCCGGACGCCAAATGGGAAGTCGAGGGTATCGCCATGGACCCGGAACGGACCGTTATGGCATGGATTCTTAATGAGGACGGTTACGCCCGGTTGAAAATGGCCGACGTCGGGACGGGACAGGCGCTGCCGGTGCCGGAACTGGACGGTATCGTCGGCGGCGTAACCTTCTCCAAAACCTCGCGAATGCTCTATACGTTCAACTCGCCGACTCAGACCGCCGATGTCTGGAGCTGGGACTGGCAGTCCAAAGACAAGGCCAGACTCACTCATTCGCCATACGCCGGGATCAATCCGGACATTTTCACCGAACCCAAGCTGATAAAATATACGTCGTTCGATGGTCTTGAAATCCCCGCTTTCCTGTACCTGCCGCCCGAGTATTCCGGCGGCCCGATACCATTTATCCTGGATATGCACGGCGGGCCGGAGGGACAATTCCGGCCGTATTTCAACCGGCATTTCCAGTATTTAATGCTGCACGGCTACGGCATCCTCGCCCCCAATGTCCGGGGCTCGACAGGATACGGCAAGGAATACCTGGCCATGGATAACTATAAAAACCGGCTCAATTCAGTCAAGGATATGAAAGCCGGCGTCGATTGGCTTATCGCCAATGGATACACCGATAAGGGCATGATCGGCGTTAAAGGCGGCAGCTACGGCGGATATATGGTCATGGCCGGGATCACCGAATATCCCGACCTTTTCTCGGCGGCTATCGACGAAGTCGGCATCGTCAATTTCGTCTCATTTCTCAAGAATACGTCGGCGTATCGCCGGGAACTTCGTGAGGCCGAATACGGGCCGCTGACCGACGAGCCGTTCCTCCAGTCCATCTCGCCGCTGAATAAAGCCAACGTTATAAAAACGCCGCTGCTGGTTGTCCACGGTGAAAACGATCCCCGTGTGCCGATCAGCGAAGCCCGCCATATCATCAGCGCTATCCAAAATAGAGGCGGCGTGGTCGATTCATTGATATTTCCCGACGAAGGTCACGGCATCGCCAAGCTGAACAACCGGCTGACGTTCTATCGCAAGATGGTCGAATTTTTCGACAAGTACCTCAAGAAGTCATAAACAGGCTGTGCAGGTAAACGAAAAAAGCCCTCCGCGAGGAGGGCTTTTTATTTGTCGGGCGCTGCGAATATTGCCTATTCACCCATTACCTTGATGATAACCCGCTTATCGCGGCGGCCGTCGAATTCGGCGTAATAAACCTGCTGCCACGGTCCGAAATCCAGCCGTCCGCCGGTGACGGGAATAATCACTTCATGACCGATCAGCAGATTCTTGAGATGGGCGTCACCATTGTCCTCGCCCGTGCGGTGATGACGGTAATCCTTCCCGTACGGCGCCAGGCTGTCCAGCCATTCGTCGATATCGGCGATAAGGCCGTCTTCGGCGTCATTTATATACACCCCGGCGGTGATATGCATGGCCGACACCAGAACCATCCCTTCCTGAACGCCGGACGCCGCGACGGCGCTTTCCACTTTGGACGTGATATTGGAATATTCGCGTCGAGACCGGGCGTGAAAGGTCAGGTACTCGGTGTGACTTTTCATTGATTATTGTCTAACCAGTACACGGCCGAATATCTGTCCGCCAATTGCTCGCCGACCTGCTTGGCTTCAGCGTAGGTATCGAAAACGCCTATGCGTAGTCGGTAGAACTCCTGGCCGTCGACTTCCACGGGGACGAGAAAGGCATCATAACCGCGGTTTTTATATTTCCCGACCATACTCGTCGCCAAATCGTGATTGAGATAGCTCCCGACCTGCACGACAAATCCCTCTTCCTGCGGATATCCCGACTCAACCGGCTTGGTTTCGACCGGCTCCTGTGGGGTGACCGGTTTCGGAGTGACCTCGGCGACCGTATCCGTTACCGGCGGTTTTTGTGCCAGCGAATCCATCGCCATCGCCGCCTCGTCCTGGGCCGCTTCTTTCTGAAGCGCCTGCGCCTCTTCCTTCTTCTTGCTGCATCCCGTCACTGCCAAAGCAAGTATCAGAATGCCTATGATTCCTATCCGTATCACGCGGCCTCCTTGGTTTCTATCATGGTACGGTTTCTGTCATGGTAGAGGCAAAAAATTGGTTTGTCAAGGATATATCGGAAACGAAAAAAAGGTTGAATCGCGGCTTTCAATTGTATAAGATCAAGTCAAAGGAAAGGAATCGTCAATGCAGTATGCCAAGAAAAATCTCGACCTGATCGGCAATACGCCTATGGTACAAATCAACAGCGATTCCACTCAGCCGGGAGCATTGATACTGGCCAAACTGGAATATTTCAATCCCGGCGGATCGGTCAAGGATCGCATGGCCAAGTATGTCATCGAGAAGGCGTTGGCCGAGGGACGGCTCAAACCGGGCGATACCATCATCGACAACACCTCTGGAAACGCCGGCATTAGTATGGCCATGGTCGCCGCCGCCTATGGACTGAACGCCATCCTGACCACTGCTGAAAAAACCAGCCAGGAAAAGGTCGACACCCTCCGCGCGCTGGGCGCGGAAGTCATTATTACGCCGACCGAGGCGGCGTGGGACGACCCCAAAAGCTGCTATCAACTGGCGCGCAAAATGGCAAAGGACAACGGTTATTTCTACCTCAACCAGTACGACAATCCCGAAAATATCGAAGCTCATTACCATACCACCGGCCCGGAAATATGGACACAGACCGAGGGCAAAATCACACATATCGTGGCCGGCATCGGCACCGGCGGCACTCTTTCGGGTATAGCCAAATTCCTTAAGGAGAAGAATCCCGCCGTCAAATCAATCGCCGTCGATCCCCCCGGTTCGTTGTTCGCCGATTATATCAAGCATGGTACGCTGGGCCCGACCAGCACGTATCTGGTCGAGGGTATCGGCTCCGACATGGTTACCAAGGCTCTCGATCCGTCGGTCATCGACGATGTCATCACCGTCTCCGACGAGGATTCTTTCGTGACCGCCCGGAAGCTGGCTCGCACCTATGGCATCCTGGCGGGTGGATCTTCAGGATCGACCGCCTATGCCGCCTTCTCGATAGCCGACAGCCTGGCGCCGGATGATCTGGTCGTCGTCATTTTCGCCGACTCCGCCCAGCGCTACATCTCCAAATGCTTTTCCGATGCCTGGATGTCCCGGCACGGATTTGCCGTCACCGAGAAGGCTCGAACACTATGATGAAATTTCGCCCGCCCGTAATCTTCCTGCTGTTACTCGCCGTCGGCTTCATCGGCGCCGTCAAGCAAGACTATGAACCGGAACCTCCTTTGGTGGTTTCGGAAATGATTTGGTTGTTCGGCATGATGCCCCGCGACGCCAAGGTGACGCATCATTTCGCCCTGACCAATCAGCATAAGGATACCGTAACGATTCTCTCCATTGATGCCGACTGTGAATGCACCACCGTTCCCAAAGGGCCGGTCGCCGTCCCGCCCGGCGAGACGTATCTGTTGAAAGTCGGTTTCGATTCGAAAACGTACTTCGGCGAAACCAATCGGGATATCAAAATCACCACCGACTACGATTCCCTGCCGGTGATGGTGCTCTATATCAGTTCCCTGGCCGGGGAAACCCCGCGAACGCTGAAGATCACACCTCCCCTCACCGCGTTCATTCCCGGAAAAAACGAGCAAACATTCACCGTGGAGAACCTGTCTGATATGAAGACCGACTTCGCCGTGCTCATTGATCATGATTCCATATTGGTTCCGTCCGAGACCGAATTTACCCTCAAAGGGAAACAATCGCATGAGTTCACTCTCAGCCCGATATGGGACAAGGTGCCCCGGGGATATTCATATAGTTGCGCCGTGCTCGAATTCACCCGCGCCGACACGTCATATCAAGCATCGATTCCGATTACGTTGAATAAGTATTGAAATCGCGACGCATCCGTCCCGACCGATGAGCAGCACGGCCGACGAAGTCACGGTGAACCGTAAGTGGAGAAAATTTCGAAAATTATTATTGACAAGTATTTCGCTAAATCGTAAGCTGAATGTGGAAGAATTGCGAGGGTGACATTCTGTTGTCCCTGGGTAGTTTCCTAGCCCCCTCTACCCAACCAGGATGCACCCTCTTTTTTTTTGCCCGCCGCACCGAAAATCTAACAATGTATCTAAAGTCCCGCGATCCGGCAACCCAAATCGACTTATCCTTTTATATTCGCCAGCGGATGAAACCGGGCCACCAGACGGCTGAGGCCGAGATCGTCGACGGCCCGCGAGACGTCGTCGATATTCTTATAGGCAAATCCCGCCTCCTCGGCCAGCCCCGAAAGGCTCTTGGTGCGGACCATAATGCCGCGAGCCGCCATGTCCCGTTGGAGCTTGTCGCCCCGGACCTGTTTCTTGGCCCGAGTGCGCGACATGACCCGTCCCGACCCGTGCAGGGTCGATCCGAAATAATCCCGTTCAGCGTCGGCTGTGCCGACAAAAATCGCCGAGCCGGTCTCCATCGATCCCCCGACGATCACCGGCTGGCCGACACCCCGATAACCGGCCGGCACTTCACTGTTGCCGGGGCCGAACGATCGGGTCGCCCCTTTGCGATGCACCAACAGACGTTTGGTCTGCCCCGAGATATCATAATTTTCGAACCGCGCGATATTGTGGGCAACGTCATAGATCGTCGACAGCCCCATCGCCTCGGCGGGCTTGCCGAATACCTTGGCAAAGGATTCCCTGATATGATGCGTAATCACCTGGCGGTTGGCGAAGGCGTTATTCGCGGCGCAGGCCATGGCGGCGTAATAGGCCACTCCGTCGGGGGAATGAATCGGCGCCGCGGCAAGTTCCCGATCGCGAAAAACCAGTCCGTGCTTGGCCGCATTCTGGGTGAATATCTTGAGATAATCGGTGGCGATCTGGTGCCCGAAACCGCGCGAGCCGCAATGGATCGCGACGATGATCTGACCGATGTCTTCGATACCGAGAACCCGTCCGATTTCCGGCCTGAAAAGGTCGCCCTCGGATAAAAATTCGATTTCCAGATAGTGGTTGCCAGATCCGAGGGTGCCGACCTGATCGATCCCCCGAGCCATCGCTTTATCCGACACCGCCTGGGGATCGGCGCCCGAAACCTTGCCCTGACCCTCCGTATGATCGACGTCGTTCTCGGTGGCAAAGCCGCGATCGAGACACCATTGCGAACCGTCAGTCATCACCTTCCGGAACTCATTACGGTCGAGCCTGACCGATCCTTTCGTCCCCACCCCCGACGGTACTGCCTGAAAAAGCTCCTTCATCAGGTGATCCAGCCGGGGCTTGACGTCATCGACGGTCAGATTGGTTCGGATGAGGCGCATGCCGCAATTGATATCGAAACCGATTCCACCGGGCGAAATCACGCCTTCATCGCTGTCGAAGGCGGCCACGCCGCCGATCGGAAAACCGTACCCGCGATGGGCGTCCGGCATGCATATGGCGTAACGCTGGATTCCCGGCAGGCAAGCGACGTTGGTGATCTGATCGAGGACGCCTTCGTCGATGCCGCCGATCAATTTTTCCGACGACAAAATCCGCGCCGGAACCCGCATCCCCTCCTTGGCGCCGGTGGGGATTTCCCAGATGCCTTCCGCGATCTTGTTCATCTTCATCATAGGTCAAACACCACGTCACAGCGATACAGGTCGCCGTCCTTTTGAATCATTAATTTGTAATAGGTTACCGCCTTTATCTCATGCTCCGCATTATCGGTGTCGCGGTCGTATCGGCAATAACCTATTGTCCCGGATACTCGCGAATCATTATCGGTTCGCGAGACGCTGATATCGAAATGTACGGGAATTAGCCCATTGGTGTCAAACCCATATAAAAGCTCCGACAGCCAATCGATCATGAGCTGCTCAGCCGAATCGGCGTGCAAATCAATCGCCTGCGATGCAACCGCCGGCCGGGTGGGCCGCGCCCCCATAATAATTTCGAACATCCCCTCGGCCCCGGCGATAAACAGCTCGGTCAGGCTGTCGGCTCGCAGCGACACGCCGATATCGGATACGGTATAACGGTCGTTTATATCAAATTTTCTCATGACGGTGCCGGCAATTGCCGTCCCGAATTGACGATATTCCGCGTGTGATCACGCCGGTTCGATACACTCGACCGGGCAGACCAGCACGCACTGCGGTCCGCCCTCGCGGTCTTCGCATTCATTGCAGGTATCGGGATTGATTTTGTACGGGCTCGCTTCCGATATCGATTCAGTCGGGCATTCGGGCAGGCACAGGCCGCATTCCGTGCATTCGTCGGTGATTTTCATCGCCATATTCGGACTCCTTACATTCCAGAGATGATAATATACTACGAGCGGGAATATATATTTTTGCAGACCAAGTTCAAGGGATTTTCAGATTCCGGGAAATTCGGCTTTTCGCCACTTGAATGAAACTCAGGCCTTCTCCGCAGCGAAATGCTCGTGGATTTTGGCGGCCAATTCCTTCGGGATCGATTTGACCGACGCCAGGTCTTCGGCCGATGCCTCTTTGATCTTCTTCACCGAACCGAAATGCTTCAGCAACGCCGACCGCCGGGCCGGGCCGATGCCGGGGATTTGGTCGAGTTCCGACCCGACCGTCCGTTTGCTGCGGAGCTTGCGATGATAAGTTATGGCAAAACGATGCGCCTCGTCCCGCACTCGTTTGAGCAAGTTCAGCGCGGGCGATGTCTTGGATATATAAACCGGATCGCTTTGGCCTGAAACGAAAACCTCCTCCAGCTTCTTGGCCAAGCCAATAATCGGTTGATCGGCCAGACCGTGCTCATCCAGCACCGCTTTCGCAACCGATAACTGCCCTTTACCGCCGTCCACCATCATCAGGTCGGGAAGGGGCTCTTCGTCTTCCAGACGGCGGTCGACATAACGGCTGACGACTTCCTGCATGGCCGCGAAATCGTCCTGTCCCTCGACCGTTATGATTTTGAAATGACGATATTCCGATTTCTTGGGTTTGCCCCGTTCGAAATATACCAGCGACGCCGCCTTATCGGTAGCGCCGAGATTGGAAATATCGAAACAACTAATGGTCAACGGTGCACGGCTCAACCGCAAGACTTTCTGGAGCGCAGCCGCCGTTTCCGGCACACGTTCCGAATATTTCCGTTTCTGGATCATCATTTCGTCGAGCAAAAGCCGGGCGTTCTTTTCGGCCATGATCACCAGATGATATTTCTCGCCGATCTGCGGGGAGATGAACCGCACTTTCGATCTCTTGGTATCGGAAAGCCAGTTCTCCAGCAATTCCATTTCATCCGCCGGGCACGGCAGGTATATCTCAGACGGCAAATCTTCCATGTGGTTGTAATACTGCTTGAGGAATCCGGCCAGCAGATCGCCGTCGGCGACATCGGTGTCGATGCGCAGCGGCAAATCCTGACGCCCGATCAGGACGCCTTCCCTGATTTGCATAACCACGGCTACGGCATCGCGGCCGTCGCGGGCGAAGGCGATCACATCGCGGTCGATCGGCTCGGCCGAATCGACCTTCTGCTTTTGTCGCACCGATTCCATCGCCTCGATCGTATCGCGCACACGGGCGGCATGCTCGTACCTTTCCTCGTCGGCCGCTTCCTGCATTTCTTCGCGAAGCCTTTGGATCAAGTCCGTACGGCGGCCCGACAAAAACATGATCACCGCCTCGACGTGCTTCTTGTATTCCTCCTGCGATTCGAAATCCTCGCACGGCCCGGCGCATCGCCCGATATGGTAATCCAGGCAGACCTTGTATTTCCGTCCGGTCGGCGAGGGAATATCGAAATTGCACGACCGCAGGCCGAAATGCCGCATCAGAAATTTCATGGTCCGGCGCATCCCGGCGGCGTTGGTATAAGGTCCGAAATAGCGCGCCCCGTCGCGCATCACCCGCCGGGCCACCATCAGGCGCGGAAAAGGCTCGTTGACAGTCAGCTTCAGGTACGGATGATGCTTATCGTCCTTCAGGTTGACATTGTAGCGCGGCTTATGTTCTTTGACCAGATTGGCTTCGAGGATCAACGCCTCGATTTCGGAATCGGTCACCAGCAGTTCAACGTCGGCCACTTTGGAAACCATGATGGCCGTTTTGGGGTCGGCAGCGCCCCGGCTCTGGAAATACGAACTGACCCGGTTCTTGAGATTTTTGGCCTTGCCGATATAGATAATCTTCCCGTGGCGGTCTTTCATCATGTAAACGCCCGGCTTGCCCGGAAGATTAGTCGGCTTATATGATTCAGTCGTTTTCATTTCATCTATATTAAACGCGCCAACGCCTCCGGAGTGCCCGCCTAATATAACCGAGGGGCCGCTCGGCGTCGAAGATATGCAGGTGACACGGCCGATTCAATAAAAAAAACCCGGCCGGGCGGCTTTATCGGCCGGGTTTGACAGGTACGAAAGAGCAACATGAAAAGATCTTTTTCCCTATGAGAATATCGGACGCTTTCGCCGGTCATTGAGCGGTATTCTCTCGGCTGGAAATTGTCTATAAGCTATTTCTTGCGTTTTGCGGCGAGGCCTGCGATATTCAGGGAAATTCAGCAGGAGGATCACATGCGTAGATCATATCGTTTCCCCGGCGCGGCTTTGGGGGCGATCATTATAACGGGAATGATTCTTATCGCTCTGGCCGGATGCATCCGCAAGACCGAGACTCCCAAACCGTATTTGATTCTATACGCCTTCGAAACCGAGGGACGGCTATTGGCCGGTCAGATGGAAATCGAGGATTCGGTGCGTTTGCTCGGGCGAATGGTGTACGAAGGGACGCTATCGGGCAAGGATATCGTGCTGGCCGAATCGGGCGTCGGCATGGACAATGCCGCCATGACGGCTCAACGCATGATCGACGTCTACTATCCCGAGGCGGTCATATTCACCGGCATCGCCGGCGCCGTGGATACAACGGTGCACATCGGCGATATCGTCATTTGCCGCACGTGGCGCGAGCATGATTACGGCTACTGGGGCAAGGACGGCTTCCGGCCAACTCCACAGGGTATTTTCGATCCGCGCGTCGACAGCGTAACGAAGACGACCGCCTACATGGCCGACAGCGCCATGTTCGCCGTCGCCGAGAAATTACCGCAAATGTCGATTGAGCTCGCACAGATCGGCGACCGTAAGCCAAATATCTCTGTCGGCGGCGTCGGCGTTTCCGGCAACGCTTTTATCGACAGCCGCGAAAAACGAATCTGGCTGAGTGAGACCTTCGCTGCCTTGATCACCGATATGGAATCGTCGGCCGTAGGACAGGTCTGCACCGTCAACGACGTCCCGTTTATCGTCTTTCGGTCGGCGTCGGATCTGGCGGGCGGTTCCGGCTCGGAAACCGCCGATTCGGAACTGGAGCAGTTTTTCCGCGTGGCCGCGGACAATTCGTCGCGAGTCGTGATGGAATTCCTGTCCGAACTTAAATAATCATTTGCACAAAAACCGCTTTATATGATGTAATTCGGATTTTGGTGGCCCACCCGTGCTTTGCACGGGTGGGTTTATTTAGCGGCATGCGACAGGCATCGGATCATGCCTAAAGATACCGATAGGCTTTGAGGCAGTGAGATACCTTATTCCATCACGCGGCGTGAGCCGAGATACCGCTTGTGATAATAATCTTCGTTGAGATTGGAGATCATGATGCCGTTCGAGGTCGAGGCGTGTACGAATTCATCGAATCCAACATAAATGCCGACGTGCGATACACCGTGCCCGCCGGTGTCGAAAAAGACCAGATCGCCAAAGAACAGATCGCCGGCTTTGACCGGGCGCCCCGCCCGGTACATGTTTTCGGTCGTGCGCGGGAGATGAATCGAGGCGTATTCCTCGTAGATGGCGCAGACGAATTCCGAGCAATCATACCCCTTCTGCGTCTCGCCTTTTCCCGCATACGGCTTGCCCAGATACCGGTCGATAATCCGTCCCATCTTTAATGGATCGACGGCGCTGGCCGGAGCGGGGCCGGGCGGCGGCGGGGCTTCTTGCTGTTGTGTAGCCGGTTTGCTCTCCCCTTCGGCGGTATGCAACCCACCGCCGTATCGGGGCTGACCCTGGCACCCGACAATAACCGCCGCCCCCAATAGTATGATTGTCATCCGTCGCATAATTATTCAATCCAGCCGGGGGTAAATGATCCCGAACCGTTTTATATAATAGAGCCTTGTGAAAAAGTATGTCAACAAAAGAATCGCCGCATATGCGGGATAGTGAATCGCCGCAAGAATCGTCAAAAGCAGAATCGGGAGCTTGCAGGCAAGCATCACGATCTTCCGGCTGAATGACAGCAGCGAATATACACAGAAAACCGCCGTTATCGCTGCCGTCAGTGCCAGTTCGATATTGCCGGTCCATACCGATGTCCCCCCGGCCGCAATTGTGAAGGCCAGCGCCGACCACAAAGCGCCTCTGGCTCCGAATATGACGGCAACGGTCCGCTTGCCCGTGGCGGCGTCTCCGTCGCGATCCGGAATAGTCGTGAGCACATACCCGGCCGCAATGGCAAGAAAATACGGAATTGCGAATTTGCCGACGGGCCGTTCCGGACAATTCCAGGCCGCGATCCATGGGATGAGCAATCCGTAGCCCGCGGCGTTGGCCGCCAGGCCCGCCAGCGGCCGGTCCTTAAGGCGAATCACCGGGGTGGAATAAAGAATACCCAGCAGCACGATCATTATCACGGCGAGGAGGATACGCGGTTCCATGAAAGCTGCCATGATCACACCAGCCGCGGTCAGACTGATGTAGAGCGCCCATGCCAACGGGACGGATATGATTTTCCGGGGAAGCAAAAACAGCTTGTCATTGATGCGGTCGCTATCGATATCAAAAATCTGGTTGAGTATGTATGACCCGGCAAAAATCAGCGTCAGCGCACCAAGATGCATGATTGCCGGCCGGCCCGGCGCAAGGACGATATATGAGTCGGCATGGCATTGCGCCATATAATGTAGGTAAACTGTCCAGACCGGAATCAAAAGCATCGGCCGGGCGAGAAATATCACATCGGCGATTTTCACCACGATATTATTCTGGCGACGTATCGTAGATACAAATACAGCACCGGGGCGGAGAACAAGAGCGAGTCGAAGCGGTCGAGGACGCCGCCGTGACCGGGGATGATATGCGATGAGTCTTTGATGCCCAGTGACCGTTTCCAGAGCGATTCGACCAGATCGCCCAATTGTCCGAACAATCCCAGCAAAAGCGCGATGATGACGAAATGAATGGCCGGGACGTCCGTCAGCCAGAATATCTTGACGATCATGGCCGCCACGAGATACCCGACCAGCCCGCCGAGAAATCCCTCGACGGTTTTGTTGGGCGAAACCGTCGGCGCCAGTTTGTGCCGGCCGAACGATTTGCCGAAAAACATCGCCGCCGTATCCCCCAGCCAGAGTGACGCAAACAGCAACAGCAGCCACCATTGTCCCGGCGACGGCTCCATCCACGCCGCATCGCCCCGGATGCGGTACACATACGGATACAGAAGCCCCAGGTAAAACGTCCCCCAGATGATATAAATCAGCTTATGAAATAACGTCTCGACCGGGTCCTTGCCGATCGCAAGCATGATCCCCGCCAGTAAGAAGACTCCCAGCAGCGGCAATGCGCCCAATCGGAAATACCCGGCGGAACTCAGCCAGATGGCGGACACTATTCCGGCGAAGGGAATGATAAAAAAGGGTGAATACGGCCGGATGCCGCCCCGCGAGAGATATTCGTACGCCCCGATCGCAGACAGAAGCAGGATGAAATAGAGAAAGTAATCTCCGCCGCGAAAAACAAGAAACAGAATCAACGGGCCGAATATCACAGCGATCGCGATCCTTTGAGCCAGGTTTTTGGAAATCATTTCGAATTGACCCGTCCGAATCGGCGTTCACGTTTTATATAGTCCTGGAGCGCAGCCAGAAAATCGACTTTGCCGAAATCGGGCCATAACGTATCGGTGATATAAATTTCGGTATATGACGTTTGCCAGATAAGGAAATTGGACAGTCGCATTTCGCCCGAAGTCCGGATCAGCAGGTCGGGATCGGGCAAATCGGACGTGTACAGATATGCCGAGAGCAGTTCTTCATCGATATTTTTCGGTGCGATATCTCCCTTCTTGACACCGGCGGCAATGGCCCGCACGGCATCGATAATTTCGGTCCGCCCGCCGTAATTGAGGGCCAGATTCAACGTCAGGCCGGTGTTCCGCGCCGTCTTCTTGATCGCCGACTGCAGAACCTTGCGGCGCGCCAACGGTAATTCGTGAATGCGCCCCGTGGCGATCAAGCGAACATTGTTTTTCATGAGGTCATCGAGTTCTTCCCGGGTCGTTCTCGACAGCAGAGCCATCAACGAGGCCACCTCGGCCTTGGGGCGATTCCAGTTTTCAACCGAGAAGGTATACATCGTGAGGTACCTGACGCCGACTTCTCCGGCCACTTCAACCACCTGCCGAACCGCTTTCACCCCGGCCTGATGTCCCTTGGTACGGGGCAACCCTCGTTTGGCCGCCCAGCGTCCGTTGCCATCCATAATGACGGCAACATGAACCGGGCATTTGCCGCTCTGCCGGATTTCTTCGATGATTTCTTTCTGCGCTGAATTCATCAGCCTATTCTACACTCCCCCGCCGGTTAGGGCAAGGCAATTTTTGTTGCCTCCGAACGTCCCGGGCATATATTCGACTATTGGTACGGTTCGCGACAGCCAAACCGAAAATTCGCTTTTGCGTATTATGTATGAACGATTTTCATCAAGGGAGCCGCGCATGAAAGTCAAAGATATTCTCGGGAAGACGAGCCGTCCGGTCATCACCATCACCGGCGATAAGACCATCAAAGAGGCTATGGAGCTTCTCAATAAACACAAAATCGGTTCGGTCGTAGTCGTTAATCAGGACGGCGACCCGGTCGGGATTCTTACTGAGCGGGATATGTTCCACCTCTGTTACAAGTATACCAGTGATATGAAGTCCTTAAAGGTCGCCGACCATATGACCGCCGATCTGCTGGTCGGCGTGCCCGAGGACGATCTCGATTACATCGCGGGAGTAATAACCAACAAACGCGTCCGGCATATTCCCATCATCGACGAAGATCGAAAACTGTGCGGTCTGATTTCGATCGGCGACATCGTGAAGGCCAAGATGAAACAGGCCGAGATCCACGTCCGATATTTAACGGAGTATATTACGGGCAGGTCCCAAACGGATCACGAATAAAGGCGGGCAAAAAAAGGCGGCGTCCGGCGACGCCGCCCGATATCCTATACCGACATTAATTCTTTTTCTTTGGCTTCGACTAATTCATCGATTTTTTTGATGAACTTGTCGGTGAATTCCTGGATTTTTTCCATCGACCGATGCTGCTGGTCTTCCGATATCTGTTTATCCTTTTCGGCCTTTTTCAACTGATCATTGGCGTCCCGGCGGACATTGCGGATGGCCACTTTTCCATCTTCGGCGATCTTTTTGCATAATTTGGCCAATTCGCGGCGGCGTTCCTCCGAGAGCGGCGGCACCGGGATCCGCACGATATTGCCCTCGACCTGTGGATTGAAACCAAGTTCGGCGATTTGAATGGCCTTAACGACCTCGCCGATAATGCTTTTATCCCACGGCTGAACCACAAGGCTCTTGGGGTCGGGCACGGATATCGACGCCACTTGGCTGAGCGGCGTCTTCTGCCCGTAGGCCTCGACTTTTACACTGTCCAAAAGCACCGGGGTCGCTTTGCCCGACCGGATTCCGCTCAAATCGTGTATGACCGCTTCCACTGATTTCTGCATCCGCCGTTCGGTGTCGGTCATAATCTTATCCTGCATAGCCAACCTCCATATCTCAGTGCACCAGAGTGCCCACCTTCGCGCCCACTCCGGCGCGGTAAAGATTGTCTTCGCTTCCCAGATTAAACACCCGGATCGGAATGTTGTTTTCCTTGCAAAGGGCGATTGAGGTGCCGTCCATAACTCTCAAATCCTTGGTCAGCACATCGAAATATGAAACCTCGGTATACAATTCGGCTTCACTGTCCATTTCGGGATCGGCGCTGTAGACGCCGTCCACCCGCGTTCCTTTTAGAATGATCTCGGCGCCGATTTCGACCGCCCGCAACGCCGCCGCCGTATCGGTCGTGAAGAAGGGATTGCCGGTCCCGGCGGCAAGAATGACGATTCGTCCCTTTTCGAGATGCCGTACGGCCCGCCGGCGGATATACGGTTCGACGAAAGTATCGATACGCACCGCCGAAAGGACGCGCGTATTCAGGCCCATCTGCTCCAGTTTGTCTTGAAAAGCGAGCGCGTTGATGACCGTTGCCAGCATGCCCATGGTATCGGCCGTAACCCGATCAACGCCGCTCTGAGACGCCTTGAGCCCCCGGAATATGTTGCCGCCCCCGATAACCAACCCGATCTCTACTTTGGCCTCATACAGCCGCTTGATCTGTTCGCACAGGCCGATCAGCGTCTCCGGGTCGATTCCGTATGTATCCGGCCCGGTCAGGCTTTCGCCGGACAACTTTATGAGAATTCGTTTGTACAGGGGGGCATCCCCCATCGATTATTCCCCTAACCGATAACGGGCGAACCGGCGGATATTTATGTTTTCGCCCAGCTTGGCGATAATTTCTGTAACGAGGTCGGCGATCGTGCGATCGTTGTCCTTTACGAACGGCTGCTCCAAAAGGCATACCTCGGCATAAAACTTATCCAATTTGCCCGTCACAATTTTCTCGATGACCTTTTCGGGCTTGCCTTCAATCGCCGCCTGAGCGCGATACACGTCCTTTTCGGCCTCGATGACCTTGGCATCAAGCTGCTCGCGCTCGACCACCTTGGGATCGGCCGCCGCGATCTGCATGGCGACATCCTTGGCGAATTCCCGAAAATCGTCGGTGCGGGCCACAAAATCGGTTTCGCATTTGATCTCCACCAGTACTCCCAGCTTGTCGCCGGGATGAATATATGAATAAATAATGCCCTCGCTGGTTGTCCTGCCCGCCTTCTTGGACGCGGCCGCAATACCCTGCTCGCGCAGGTGCTTGACCGCCGCTTCCAAGTCGCCGCCGGATTCCGCGAGCGCCTTCTTGCAATCCATCATACCGGCGCCGGTTTTGTCCCGGAGCTCTTTTACCATCTGCGCCGTAATCTCAGCCATGATCTCTCTCTTCCTCCGTTACCCTTCAGGATGATCTTTTTCGGTTTCATTGGCAATCGCGCCCGCCTCGGTCGCGCTTTGCTGTCCCACCGGCGCCATCTCGTCGGCCTGACCGCCCCCGCCGGCCATCTCTTCGGGCGACGCCCCGTGTTTGGCAGCATAAATAGCGTCGGCAAGTTCCCGCGTGATTATGCGAATCGATTTGATGGCGTCGTCATTGGCCGCGATGGGGAAATCGACGAGGTCCGGATCGGCGTTGGTGTCAACGATGGCTATTATCGGGATGTTGAGTTTATCCGCCTCGGCTATAGCGATTTTTTCCTTCTTGGAATCGACGACAAACACCAGACCCGGCAACTGGTTCATTTCTTTGATACCGCCGAGCACCTTCTCCAGACGCTCGCGTTCGCGATCCAGCGATATGGCCTCTTTCTTGGTGAGTTTCTCGACGGTTCCATCCTGCATCATTTTTTCAATCTGTTTGAGGCGCTTGATCCCGCCGCGGATGGTGTGAAAATTGGTCAGCATACCGCCCAGCCAGCGTTCCGTGACAAAAAAGACGCCGACACGTTCGGCGGCTTCTTTCAACACATCCTGCGCCTGCTTCTTGGTGCCGACGAATAGAATCGGCTTGCCCGCCGCCACGACTTCCTGAATCTTGCGTTTGGCGGCGTCGATGGCCGTCAGCGTCTTTTGCAGGTCGATTATATAAATTCCGTTGCGGGCCGTGAAAATAAACGGCTTCATTTTGGGGTTCCACCGCCGAGTTTGATGACCGAAGTGAACTCCGGCTTCAAGGAGTAGCTTGATACGAGGATCGATCATGGGGAGTGCCTTTCCTGGTTTTAATCTTCCATCTTCTTCATCCCCGTAGCGGGCCGCATGATGCGGACCCCCGCCGGGTCCGAAGATGTGTTTATTTGTTACTCTAATGCGTTACCGCTTCGAGAACTGGAACCGTTTGCGGGCTTTCGGCTGACCGTATTTCTTCCGCTCGACCTTGCGCGCATCCACCGTCAAGAGTCCGGCCTTCTTCAACACGGCCCGCAAGTCGGGATCGTATTCGGTCAACGCCCGAGCGATCGCCAACCGGAGCGCGCCAGCCTGACCGCTGACGCCGCCGCCTTTGACACTGGCCCGGATATCGATCTTATCGGTCAATTCCGTTTTGTTGAGCGGCTCCATGATCAGCCTGATCAGAGCGGCCCGGCAAAGATATTCCTCTTTGCTCTTGCCGTTGATACTGATGTCGCCCTTACCGGCTTTGACCCATACGTGGCACACCGCGTCTTTGCGGCGGCCGGTCGCCCCGGCGGTTTCCGGTACCGTTCTTTCAGTCGTTGTTTCGTCCATATCTTATTCCGATATCTCAGTTGATTTTCAGAGCTTCGGGTTTTTGGGCCTGATGCGGATGATGGTCGTCGGCGTACACATGCAGCTTCTTGAACACCTTGCGGCCCAGACGATTGTGCGGAATCATTCCCCACACTGTTTTCTCGACCAATCTTGCCGGATGTTTGTCCGCCATCTGGCGGAACGTCGTTGTCCGCTGGCCGCCCGGATAGCCGGTGTAGCGAAGGTACACCTTTGACGACGCCTTTTTGCCGGTAACCGCGACGCGGCGGGCATTGATGACGATCACATGGTCGCCGCAGTCGAGGTGCGGCGAAAACAGCGGCTTGTTTTTGCCGCGAAGCACGTCTGCGATCCTGACCGCCGCCCGGCCCAGAATTGCGCCGTTGAGATCAACCACAAACCATTTCCGATTGAGGTCCGACGCTTTAGGCATATACGTTTTCATATCAAACTCCAAAAAACCGTTTTCCGTCACACAGAAAGCCCAAAAATATACCAGATAATCCCGATCTGTCAAGCACTTAAATCAGAATTTTTATTTTTCTGGCCGTTTCCCAACATTATCGGCCCAGCCCCGCCAACCGTTTAGCCCACCGGTACGTTCGTCACTCTCCAACGCCCGATAAGCCCCCATTGTTCCCATAGTAGGGAATTGCCGCCCCCCTGAGTTAGCATCTTCGGGCAACTAAGGCTCCATGGTCATTTATCCCATAAACGCATCGGTGCCGCACGACTTGCGGCGCGAATCTTGTGGCACCGGACGCCCGTTTCTGCCCCGCTTATGGTCCGCCGAGCATGAGCCAATGTCAATTTCCTGAATATCCGACTCTATAAATTACATACTGGGCGCGAAACTTCGGTGTCGCGCAAATACGTGTCATTATGCCGGAAATCTCATCGATGGACTTATCGGATCTGAAAAATGCGACAGGAAGCGTGTATTCGGTAGCCGACCCCGGCATGGGCTTCCATCTCATTAGGTTTGTTGAATCATTCATGATGGAGACGTATCCTGTGGCAATTCCCGGCGCCATGAACTCATATAGACCTGAATCCAATACCACACGATCCGCCGGCGTCACCGAAAATGCCTGCAGGAGGTCATCGATGCTTTCGTTGATCTCTTCCAGGTCGACTTTGTTCCCATGGGGGATTGAGTAGACCCAGAATATCCCTCTGGGAATCAGGGAAAATTCTTCGGGAAACATCGAAACCCAGCGGCCCTGCGATGGTTCTATCTGAACGTGCTTCCTGCCGATTTTGACTGCAAATGCCGAGGTATCTCCAAATTCGATAAAGAAAAGGTTGAAGGTGTCGGATGGCATTTCGAAATTATGTGCTCCCTTGATGCGATATGGCCTGCGTGTTAACCCTTCAGAGGTCGTATTCGTCCACGCCACGACCTTGGGTCGGATCTCCACTCCCAGATCGGTCTGTCTTACTGCTACGTCTATTCGAACGCTATCACAAATATATTCGCCCGTCGTAACAAGCGAAATCCTGGCCTTCCTATCGTCATTCTGAAGAATGTTGAAAATAGCATTGTACTCGCGCGGTGTAGCGCGCACGGGAAGAGTATCGACTTCCCTCCAATCCCACCTCGCTGATGCCGGTATTCGTTCATCTTCTGGCGGATTTCGATAAATGATAGGCAGACAGCCTTTACCTCTTTTCATCTCAAAGAGTTCGCGGGTTACATTTTCAACTGTCCATTTGAACTTCTCGAACCCTCCGCCATAAACATAGAATAGCGCCGGGCGCCAGCCACCTCGATCGTTGCGGAAATAGGTCGCTGAATCCCGCTTAATCTGAAAGAACCCATAATCACCGACCGGAAGCAAAACAGGCCTCGCCCCGACATCGACTAAAGCCCTCATCAGTTTTTCAGGTACTATCCGACAAGGAATCTCGTTGATCGGACGTAGGGCTACCCAATAAAGACGGTTTTTGTATTCCTTGGGAATTCTCTGGATCTCCTCCGATGCCAACACAAAGCGGTCACCGTATTGTTTTCTTATTCGTATTGATTCAGCAGTAATATTAATTACGAACTTCGCCGAATCACTTTTTATAGCCACAGTCAGTGCAAATCTGTCTGAGGGCGGACGAAATCGAAACGTGTAGGAATTGGCTGGAATGCGATAGATTGAATCTGCAATTACTAACGTCATGCTATCATGTGGACCGCCTTCATAGATGGACAACTCCAGCCTCGTACTATAGAAATCCTCGCATAATTTGATCTGATATGGACGCTTGACCCCGTTCCCATCCGCCTGCCCGCACAACAGAAAGATACCCAGCGCCGACAGGTAAACGACAACTAACAATTTGCGAATTGAATGCCTCATACCCTATGGACTCCCCTTGGACGATTACGTTTAAAGGTTATTGCGGTTGAGAACTAATGTCAAGCAGTCATTGGGGTGGGTTTATTTTGTGAGCCCCCTCACCGTTCGACGCAATAGCTCCCGGATGTCGCCACGTTCAAGTCCACGGTGAATTCGATATCCTCCCGGGGATCCCACTCCCCGAGCCCGATATATAATTCATCGACGAAGATCGTATAAATTCCGGGAGGTAGTTCGACAATCATCATATCCACGTCGAATAGACACGTACAGTCGCATCCGCCGTGAGGCTCGAGGTCCTCTCCCTCTATGATCGTGATGACATTGTCCGCGACTGTGACATCCGCCAAAAGGTACGTCGGACAGCAATTGAATATGGCATTGCGATGTTTCAAAGCAAGAACCCCGACGCCGTCGTAGTCGTAGTCGATACAGTCCAGGTATTCCGAGCTGTCCGATCCCTTATCGAACGACAAACATCCGGTATGCCCGATGACGCCGCCGGTCGGCTCCGGACATGGCGCGGGGCCGCCCTTGAATATGTGATCGATCAGGTATACGGCGTCGCCCATATTCACGTCGTGATCGGCATTGGCATCGCCCGATACCGGCGGCTCGGGCGCCGGGCCGCCCTTGAAAATATAATTGATGAGGAATACCGGATCGCCGATATTGAGCGCCTGATCCCCGTTGGCGTTCCCGCAGACATATGCCGCGGCGGGAACCGCTAGCAGGCAAATTAATCCGGCCATACATGCGGTCGTTTTCATCTCATCCTCCAGCGTTCTCGCCGGGTGAATATCGCCCGACCATCCTCCTTTGTTCGAGTGATATACCCTCGTCGCTGATCGCCTGTCAATTTGTCACGATTGCGGCTGAGGAAAATAGCTCGGGGGAAATACTGCGCAACCCATAACAACCAAATGGAAGACGGCCGCCAACAGCCATACCGTCCAAGTACAATGTATAAATAATGGGCAATTTTGTCAAATATTGTTTTCCGTACCCTATCCACACGAAATAGACGGGTGGCCCATCATTTATGATGGGTCTTGCTTTATAAAGTAATCCCGCCAGCCTCAAGAGGAATTTTCCGGTTAGCCTGCCCGCCGTGGCGAGCAGGGTCACTACCCGTTCGGGCAGGTCTTGCTCCGCGCTTCGCGGAGTGTGACCTGCCCGTCTGGGGGCGGCCGACACCCCCATTTTCCCCGCGTATGATCGGCAGAGCATGAACCGACGTCAATTTCCGGAATATCCGACTCTATAAGTCACATACTGAGCGCGAAACTTCGGCGTCGCGCAAACACGCGTCAGTATGCCCGAAATCTCATCGAATGTCTTGTCTGATCTAAAAAAAGCGACCGGAAGCGTGTATTCGGTGTCCGGCGGCGGCGTGGGCTTCGATATCATCAGGTTTGTAGAATCTTTTAATACTGAAACGTATCCCGTGGCGATCTCTACCGTACCAAAATCATAAAGGCCTGAATCCAGTATCACGCGATCCGCTGGAGTCACCGAAAATGCCCGCAGAAGGTCATCGATGCTCTCACCGATTTGTCCCGGATCAACACTCTTCCCATACGGGATCGAGTAAACCCAGAATAGCCATCCGGGCATCAGAGTAAATTCCTCGGGAAACATCGAAACCCAGCGGCCCTGCGATGGTTCTATCTGAACGTGCTTCCTGCCGATTTTGACTGCAAATGCCGAGGTATCTCCAAATTCGATAAAGAAAAGGTTGAAGGTGTCGGATGGCATTTCGAAATTGCGTGCCCCTTTGATACGGTATGGCTTGCGTGTTGATTCCTCGGATTTCGGTTTGAGTAGCGCCACTATTTTCGGCCGGATTTCTACTCCCATATCGGTCTGCCGTATATCCATATCTATTTTCATAGTTGGCCTTATCTGTTCCCTTATTCCGATGCTGTCGCCAATAAACTCGCCCATCGACATAAGCGAGATGTTGCCCATCCTGTTATTATTCTGTTTGATATGGAAGACGGCATTGTACTCAGGTGGCATGTCTCTATCGGGGATGGTGTCGATTTCCATCCAATTTGGCCTGAAGAGCGCCAGCATTGCTTCTTCTCTTGCGGGAATTTTATAAATCGTGGGTAGGCAGTCTTTGCCCGCTTCCGTCTCAAAAAGTCCGCGTGCGACGTTTTCCACTGTCCACTTGAATCTTTCGAATCCGCCGCCATAAACAAAGAATAAGGCCGGTAGCCAACTCCTCCTGTTCCGAAAATAAGTTACTGAATCACGCCGAATCTCGAACAATCCATAGTTGCCAACCTGAAGTAGAACGGGGCGAGCTCCGATATCGACCAAAGCCCTCATCAGTTTTTCAGGTACTTTTTGACAAGGAATCTCGTTGATTGGACGCAAGGTTACCCAATAAAGACGGTTTTTGTATTCCTTGGGAATCCTCTGGATCTCCTCCGATGCCAATACGAAGCGGTCGCCGTACAGTTTTCGTATGCTTATCTGTTGGGGAGTAATGCTCACCGAGAACTTCGCCGAATCACTTTTTATAGCCGTTGTCAGTGCAAAGTTGTCTGCCGGCGGACGAAATCGAAACGTGTACGTATTGGCCGGAATGCGATAGATTGAACCTGCAATTACTATCGTCATGCTGTCATGTGGACCGCCTTCATAGATGGACAACTCCAGCCTCGTACTATAGAAATCCTCGCATAATTTGATCTGATATGGACGCTTGGTCCTGTTCGCATTCGCCTGCCCACATAGTATAAAAATGCTCGACACCGACAAGCAAACGATAACAAGTAATCTGCGATTTGAATGCCTCATACCTTATGGACTTCCCTTGGATAATTCCGTTTAAAGGTTATTGAAGTTTACGATGGTTGTCAAATCGT
>CAZJWR010000041.1:0-34989 GCA_964549765.1 uncultured Ignavibacteriales bacterium | reverse complement strand
CGATTCGACCACCTGTCATGAGCCGACCCGAGAACGGTCGGCCGATTTATGATTTGGATAAAAATCGATAGTTTTTCGTCTCCATTGGGACGGTTTCTTCGTTATATAGACTAGATCAACCGACACCATTGGAGGATCAGTGATTTTTCCGACCCGACATGCGTCCGCCATATCTCTTTTTGTCTTTCTTCTTATCGGCATCGGCCGGGCCGAAGCCAGGATAATCCACGTTCCGACCGATTCGCCTTCAATCAAGGCTGCCATTTCGATAGCCGAGTCGCCGGACACCATCATGGTCAGTCCGGGCACCTACAAAGGCCACGACAATACCGATATTGATTTGGCGAAAAAGGCCATCACGGTAATGTCGCTGAAAGGTTCGACGGCCACCGTCATCAACTGCGAGGGAAGCCGACAGGATCCTCATCGCGGGTTTTACGTCCGGCAGGGCGAGGACTCGCGAACCGTCATCAAGGGCTTTACCGTTATAAACGGTTTTGCCCCGTTCGATCAGGGCGCCCAATCCAAGGGCGGGGGCATTCTTTGCACCCATTCCTCCTCGCCGACGATATTCGATTGCGTTTTCTATAATAATGGGGCGGTTCATGCCGGAGGCGGCCTGTACTGTGCGGACGGGTCATCGCCGACGCTGACCGAATGCGTCTTTGTCGACAATACCGCTCTCGACGATCTGCATTCGGGCGTTGTCGGTTATGGCGGCGCAGTCCGGTGCGATAGCTCCTCGCCGGTCTTCGTCGATTGCGTCTTTTCGTCCAATCACGCCAATTACGGTGGCGGCATGTCCTGCGCTCTTTCGGATATAACGCTGCAGCGATGCGAATTCAGCAGCAATCTCGCCGACGTCGTTGTCGCTTT
Source organism: uncultured Ignavibacteriales bacterium (assembly GCA_964549765.1). Taxonomy (GTDB): domain Bacteria; phylum Zixibacteria; class MSB-5A5; order GN15; family JAAZOE01; genus CAZJWR01. Next base: position 34,113 of record CAZJWR010000041.1, on the reverse strand, counting down.
GGAACCGGCCTTTCCCGGAATCGGCGGCGGATTACACCTGGATCGATCATCAGCAATGATCACCGAATGCTTGTTCGATGGAAATACCGCCGTTCAAGGAATGAACATGGGCATGCAGAACGCCATGGGCGGCGGCCTTTACGCCTATCAGGCGGCGCCCGTTCTCGAACGATGCACCTTTTACGGGAATACCGCCGAGAGTTATGGCGAGCAAGTGCCCGGGCTGGGCGCGGGGCTCTTTTTTGACGCATCCCCCATATCGATGCACACCTGTCTGATTGCCTTCAATATGGGGGGCGAAGCGATTTATCGCGATACCGTCGATACGCTGAGTCCGATCGCAATCTCTTGTTGCGATATTTATGCCAATGAACTCGGTGACTGGACCGGCCCCATCGCCGGCTTGTTCGGTCAGGACGGCAATATTTCGGATGACCCCCTGTTTTGCGACACCGCCGCCGGAAATTACGAACTTCGCGGCTCGTCACCCTGCGCCGCAGCCAATAATTCCTGTGCCGAAACCATCGGAGCCTTTGACGTCGGATGCGATACCGGGGCCGATGATGAGAATGCCATCTCCGGCATGGCCGGCGGCATCGACCTGAGCCAAAATTATCCCAATCCGTTCAATCGCGGTACCGTCATCGCTTATGCTCTCCCCCGGCAGTCGCGGGTTCGGATCACCGTCTGCAATATCGCCGGTCAATCCGTCCGCCGGCTCGTCGACGGCGTCCAGGCGTCCGGTTTCCATCGGGTGTCATGGGACGGGCGGGACGATCTCGGTCAAGAAGTCGCGTCGGGCATATATGTCTATCGGTTGCAGTCCGACGCAGTCGTGATGTCGCGGAAGATGATATTGATTAAATGACAAAGCGGTGCCGTTTGCTCAGGACGGCGGGGTTCGCCGGCGCTTGATCGTTTCCAACAGTTCCGTGATGCTTTCGATCTTGAAGGGCTTGATCAAGAAGCCGTCCACCCCGTCGACTGCCGGCGGGTGCTCCCCCTCCGCCGGGATGTATCCGGTCATGATAATAACGGGCAGGTTGGGGCGTCGCCGTTTGATGTGTCCGGCCAGGGTGATCCCGTCCATGCCCGGCATTCTGATGTCCGTGATTACGGCATCGATGGCGCGATTATCCAGAGCCGTCATGGCTTCCTCGCTGCCGGCCGCACCCAGTGTCCTGTAACCGGATACCTTCAGCGTTTCCATCAGCATCTGCCGGAAAGACTCATCGTCGTCCACCACCAAAATGGTGTCGCCCCGTTCGGGGGATGCCGACTCCGACAGCCGCGACATGACATCCTCGATAAGTTCTTCGATCTGGCCGATCCGGAACGGTTTGGGAAGAAAGCCGTCGGCCTTGATCGTTTTCAGGATCGATGAGTTGAAGGCGCCGGTGATGAAAATGACGGGAAGTTCCGGCTGTCGCCGCTTGATCCGGCGGGCAAATTCGATTCCGTCCATACCCGGCATGCGAATATCGGTGATGACCAGGTCCACCGGAGTCGTATCGAGAAAGCGAAGCGCTTCCTCGGCGCCCGATGCCCCCGATGCATCGTAACCGATTGTCCTGAGCGTCTCGATCAGCATATCGAGAAGATAGGGATCGTCGTCAACCACCAGTATTTTGACATCTGCCGCCATTATACCCTATGATCGTATCACTTCGAGGAGTCTACGCACTCTGTCCTTCACCGCGCCCTCGCTATTCGCCTCGATAATCAGCTTTAGTTTCGATTCGGTTGGCAATGGTCGCGCATGGAACCACCAGTCGGTGTACGTCACGGCCAAACCGTCGATGCGATCCGCATTGCCATCGGAAAAAACCGCCGCCAGTTTTTCGATTGTACGCGATAGGTCGGTCACCGGTTTGATGAATTGTTCGGACCGAACATACGGATTGATTTCTTTCAGTATGTCCTCAAGGTTGCGGTCGTCGCGGGATAGACGTTCCACCCACAAAACCAGCGCGATCAGGCCCGAATCGGCATACCAGTTGTCGCGAAAATAATAATGTCCCGAACGGTCGCCGCCGAAAACGGCGTTGTGCTTCTTCATGACGGATCTGATATTGACAGGGTCGGCCGAGGCGCGGATGGCCACGCCGCCGCGCTTTTCGATCCGATCCGGCACGGCCCGACTGCTGGTGACATCGAAGACGATTGTCTCATGCGCTGAAACCGTCAATAACTGATCCGCGACCAGCGCCGTTATCATGTCACCGTCCACCACTGAACCGCTGCCGTCGAGAAGGTACATCCGTTCGGCATCCCCGGCGAACGCCACCCCGAAGTCGGCGCCATTTTTCGTCACGATACTTTTCAAATCATCCAACTGCCTGGATTTATCCGAGGACGTCTCCCCCGGAATTATTTTGCAAGGCAGCCGCTCGCATACCAGCGATAGCATCCGGCCGGTCATTCCCGCACCGGCGTCGACCACGAGCGCGTACGGCCGGATCGTCGTGGGATCGACAAATGACAGTACGTGTTCTGCATACGCCGCGCTTATATCCTTGCGCACAGTCGTTCCCCGGGGGCCCGCCTTTTCGGCGCGGTCGTTGGCGATGTTGTCGGCGATCATATCGAAGATTTCGGCTCCCAACAGCGGCTCGGCCTCCCGGCGAAAAAGCCTGACAGTACCCGTCGTCGGAGTGTCCGCCGACGTAGTGATCATCGCCCCGCCGTCATAGGCGTTGGCGCCGATCGCGAAACAAAGCGCGTCGGTCGAAACCATTCCCAGATCGATCACATCGATGCCGCGATCGAGAATGCCCAAAGCTATGGATTCGAACAGACCTGCCGATGATGTCTGCGTATCCTTCCCGACGGCGAGGCAGGTCGGCTTCAGGTATCCCGCCAGGGAATTGCCGATCATGTAGGCTACATCCGGGGACAACTGCCCCGGAACCGTGCCTCTAATATCGCTGGCTCTGATGATGGCGCGATCGAAATCCATGATTATCCCTTCGGTCGTGTCGAATATAGAGTGTTTTTAATAATTTTGTCAATTCCATATCGGGGATACGGTTCCAACGGGAACACCGACGAGACATGCGGCCGAAGCTTGACAATCCGAACGATTTCACATAGATTGGTGTAAGAGGAAGGAAAAGGAGTGCCTATGGGTCTGAGCTGCTGGAATTGCGGGAAGGATACGGGGACAGAAGGCAAACCCAGCCGGGTGGATCATTGCCAATCCTGCCTGGCCGATCTCAAATGCTGCCGGGGTTGCCGATTCTATGATCCTTTCGCTGCGCATCAATGCCGCGAACGCGTCGAAGAAACCGTGAAAAATAAAGAAAAGGCCAATTTCTGCGACTTTTTCCAGGCCCGGGTGGTCGGCGCGAAAAATCTGGACAAGGTGGACAGCAAGGACGCCCGCAAGAAGGCATTCGACGACCTGTTTAACGATTAGGCGTTCCGACAGGGGGCATTAACGGGAGGGATTATCCTCGGCCATGAGCATCGCCACCGAATAGGTGGCTGCAGTCTATCAAACGCACATCATATCGAGGAGGGCTTATCATGCGACATCGTTACGGCATCGTAATCATGACCTTGATCATTTTGGTTGCCACATCAACTGCCTATGCCCAGCATCATCCCGGCAAATTCGGCATAGGGCTGACCGTAAATGGTTCAGATCCGGGATTTGTCTTTTCGATAGGTGTTTCGCCATCTTTTCTTCTGGAACCGACGTTCTTTGCGAAACTCCAAAACATAGATGAAAGCAATCCGAGGCAGTTTGATCCCGGAATGGGTCTGCTGTATCAATTCCGACAGCACGGCGATCTGCGTCCATTAGTCGGAGTCCGTTTTGGACTGAATATCTTGAGAAACGTACTCGCCATCCCGGTTTATTATAATCCGCCGTATATATACTACTCGTCGGAAAGACAGACTTACGTGGATGTCACCGTCGGTCCTATTTTCGCCGCCAGGTATTTTTTGTCGGATAATTTTGCGGTCTCCGGTGAATTTCAGGTGATTGCGACCTTTTACGACAAGGGGGATCTACCCGCGTATCACCGAAATATAGGAGAACTATCGATTGCAACTTCCCAGCTTCTGGCCGCCTATTTCTATTTTTGAACAGATGCGATAAAAAACGGCTTCCACCTTACCCGGCAGTCGTGAGTGACGGCTGCCGGCTCTCTATTGTTATGGTTGCGCCGATTTCAACAGCGTATTATCTTCGAAAGAGAAAATGTATCTAATGGGACATTTTGGAGAGGGTTGCGCTTTCGGCGCAAGGTTTCGGGGAGAAAAGGGATTACAAAGGCGGGGTCGCATGCACATTCGGGAACTGCACAAATGGCCGCATGGCCGAACCGAGGCCTTGAAAATTCAGCATCTATTCAAGAATCGGGTCGTGCTCGAGGGGAACCTGGACAACGTCAAACTCATCGCCGGTGTGGAAACCGCCTTCGATCATATCGCCAATATCCTCTATGCCTCCGTCTGCCTGTACTCGTACCCCGATCTGGTCGAGCAGGAACGGGCCACGGCCTCGGCGACGGCGACGTTTCCCTACGTTCCGGGGCTGCATGCGTTCCGTGAGGGGCCGGTCATCCTCCGGGCGTTCTCCCGCCTGCACACCGTACCGGATCTGGTCATGTTTGCCGCTCATGGTGCCGCCCATCCGCGACATTTCGGCATGGCCAGCCACCTCGGCGTGATCCTCGATCTGCCCGCGGTGGGATGCGCCCGGAAATTGCTGGTCGGCGAACACGACGAGGTCGCTCCCACAAGCGGATCATCGGCACCGTTACTGCTCAACGAAACCCGCGTGGGAACGGTGTACCGCAGCCGCGACGGCGTCAAGCCGATATTCATTTCCCCCGGACATCGCTGCGGTATTGAGGCGGCCACCAAAATCGTCGTCAGCACCCTCCGGGAATACCGTATCCCCGAACCGCTTCGCGCGGCGCATCGTCTGGCCAACCGGCTGAAACATGTCGGAGAAAAACGGAAATAATCGCATGCCGAAAAACATGGATGAACTCACCCGCCTGTACCCGGCTATCGCATCCGACGCCGCGTCCGGAAAAAATTCGATTGTCGCTTTACGGCGCCGATTGCACAGCTATCCGGAGATCGGGCATCAGGAATACAAAACGACGGTGCTGCTCAAGAAAGAACTATCCCGGCTCGGTCTGACCATTGTCGACAGCCGCACCGAAACCGGTTTATGGGCGCAACTTGATACCGGGCGCAAAGGACCGGTCATCGCCGTGCGCACTGATATCGATGCCCTGCCTGTCACCGAACAAACCGGGCTGCCGTTTGCCTCGAAACGTCCGGGGTTCATGCACGCCTGCGGCCACGACGTTCATATGGCCGTCCTCGTCGGAACGGCGCGGCTGCTGGCCCGGCATAAAAACAAGCTTCGTGGCATCGTCAAATTCATCTGCCAGCCCGCCGAGGAAATTCCCCCCGGCGGCGCGCGGCTGCTCATCGACGCCGGTGTGTTGAAAAATCCGAAAGTGGACGCAATTGTGGCGTTGCATGTCGATCCCATGCTGCCCACCGGAAGTATTGGGCTGCGCGACGGTCCCAGCATGGCGTCGGTGTATGATTTCGATCTTCGGATTGTCGGCAAATCGGGTCATGCCGCCCTGCCGCATACGACAGTCGATGCCGTGACCGTCGCCGCCGAAGTAGTATCGGGCCTCCAGCAAATCATCTCGCGCATGACCAATCCCGTCGACCCGGCCGCCATAACCTTCGGAACGATCCGGGGCGGTGTTGCCCGCAACGTCATCCCCGGCGAAGTTATCCTGCAGGGAACGGCCCGCAGTCTGAATCCGTCCCTTTCGAAAAAGCTGCCGGGGCTGATTTCCCGTGCCGCCCGCCATATCGCGCGCGGGCTGGGAGCTCAAGCCGAGATCAAACCGATCGCTGATTATCCCGTATTAAAATCGGACGCGCGGGTGAACAGGCTCATCGCCGATTCATTTCGAGCGTTGTATCCGACCGGTAAGATCCATGAATTGCCGGCGGTATTGGGAGGAGAGGATTTCGCGTACTATCTGCAACACGTGCCCGGCGCCATGTTTCGACTCGGCGTCGGCAACAAGAAAATCGGCGCCGATAAGCCGTGGCACCACCCGGCGTTCATCGTGGACGAAGCCGCCATCCCCATCGGTGTCGCGACCATGACCGCCACGATCGTCAACATGCTTTACAACTGGAATGGCGGTCCCCGATGAAAAAGCTTCTCTTTGCCTTTGCGCTGCTGGCGCTCGCATGGCGACCCGCCTGCGGCGACGTCATTTCCGGTGAATTCATTTCCTGGACGGATTTCTCGTACATCAACACCATAGCGATCTCCAACAATTTCGTCTATTTCGGCACGACCGACGGCATAACGCGTTATCAGCGTTTCGACTATCGGTATCACGATCCCATTACCAAATCGAACGGCCTCCCGGCGACTAATATCCGCCGCATAGCCGTGGCGTTCGACGATCAGGAAATCACGGTCGAAACTGATCAGGGGATTTATGACTATTCGCAGGGGCTCGATCACTGGTTTCTGGAATCCACTTTTCCCACCGAATATTACCGTGATTCACGGCCGACGCTGCCGCTGCCCCGGCTGTATCCCCCGTTCGGCTACACCATGTATCCCGAGGGATATTTCGAGGACACTTATTTTCGACGATTCAATGTCACAGCCTGGCTCGGCGATAATTTTCAGGATATCTTCATCGGCACCTGGGGCATGGGTGCGGCCAAGGCCGATGACCGCGATTACACCACGGCATTTCTACCCTATGGGCTTCTGCAAAAGACCACCGACGCCATTTACATCGAAGGCGATTCGATCTGGGCGGCTGGCAATCCCGGCGATCAACTGGCAGTGTATCCCGACATGCGCTACGGTGTGACCTTATTCGACCGAGCCGATCAGACTTTTACGTATTTCGAACCGCGCCTTATCGACGGATTCGATTCCCAAGCGATCTATGATATCGCCGGTGACGAGAAAAACATTTACTTTGCGGGTCAGCAGGGCCTGACCATTCTGGATCGCCAAACGGAACAGTTTTACACGCTGACGCTGAATACCGGCCAGCCCGATATCGAGGCCACGGCCGTGGCGGTCGCCCCCGATTCCATCTGGGTGGGCACGGCCAACGGCCTGGCGCTTTACCTCCCGTCGATCGATTCGATCCGGGTGATCGGCAGCCGCATCCTCGGCGGTCGCTTTATCACCGACCTGGAAATCGCCGACGGGCGGCTTATCATCGGCACCGACCGGGGCGCCTTTTATATCGATCTCGTCCGCCAAAAAATCGGGCGTCTCCATGCTGCCGGTGGCAACCTTGGCAGCAACATCCGCCATATTTCCGTCAGCGGCGATGAAGTATTGATTTCATCCGAAATGGGCGTCACGCTGATAGACATCAAGACCGAAAAAGCGTCGGCGGTTCCCTATACCGGCGTCGCCAACGGCGCGTTTGCGGCCGCCGCCAATGACCGCTTCATCGCCGCCGCCACCGACGACGGACTGATCATGATCGAACGCGATACCGGTAAGGAACGAACGTTCACCGAAGACGACGGTTTGCTGTCGATCAATATCAATGCCCTGATCCCGGACGGGGAGTACCTCTGGATCGGTTCCGAGGAAGGCCTGACCCGTTTCTACTGGCTCGATCCCCGGCGGGTGTATTGAGATGTGAAAATTTTCCGGGTAAAGCGGCGGTTACATTCCAAATATTCGATCATTGCAGCATAAAAAATCGACCCGCACCGCCAAAAATTCCGTATAATATTTCCGACAACTATAAAAAACGTGACACTACCCCGCCGATTGCCGGACGGGGCTTTCGTCGTTGGAGCGGTTCGCGGCAGGGATGCCTCGCTGACGCTCCGGGAATGCGATATAGACGGGGAAAACAAACATTATGGTTTCGGAACATTCGCAATCGGCCAAAATCAAACGGTTGTTCGCCGACTCGGCTAAATTTGGCGACCTGGTCGGACAAATCGGTGTATATACACAATCAGGTCCATCATCCGACGGTGAAAGACCCCGGTTCGAGCCGGTCCGCCTGTCGGGGCTGGCCGGCGGCGCGACCACATTTCTTTTGGCCTCACTCTATGAAAAGCGCGACGGAAATATCCTCTTTGTAACGGCCGATTTCGACGAAGCCCAAAATCTGGCCGACGACCTGAGCAACCTGATCGGCGAGGATGCGGTACAGTTCTATCCCACGCGGCAGGTGTTCCCCTATGAATTCCGGTCGCCCTCGGGTGATGTCACCGGCCAGCGGCTGGCCGCGTTGGCGGCGCTTCTGTCGGTGCCGAAACGGGTTGTCATCGCCCCTGTCCGTTCCATCGTCGAACCGACCATGGCCCGCGATGTATTCGAAACGGAATCGCTCCATCTTGAAGTCGGTCAGGAACTCGACCCGGACGATCTGGGAAGGCGTTTGGTGGCGCTCGGGTTCAGCCGTGTCGGTAACGTCGAAGAGGTCGGGGATTTCGCCGTGCGCGGCGGTCTCATCGACTTTTTCTCGCCGTCGAGCGAACTTCCCGTCCGTGCGGAATTTTTCGGCGACACTATCGATTCCCTGCGCCATTTCGACGTGCGCGATCAGCGAACCGTCGAAAAATTGGACGCGATCGATCTTCTGCCCCGGCGAGAAGTCCCCATTCGATCCGAAACTATCGAGGATCATTTGGCCGAGTTGCACGAAAAAGATGCCGACCTCATCCGGGCGCGATTCATCAGCGAACCCGATCTGCCCGGGCTGGAATGGCTGGCCGTCCGTTTCGGAATTCCCCGGGGATCGCTTCTCGATTACCTGAACCCCTCCGATCTGGTCATTCTCGACGGTGGCAAGGCGCTCCTCGACGAGATGAAGGAATTCTACGAAGACGGCCGCCGGCATTACACGATGGCCATCGAGCGATTTGTGGAACCGCCGCCGATCGAGGATTATTACTTCGACCCGGACGGGCAGTACGATCGCCTGCTCTCGCATGTCAACTTGGTGATTCACCCGTTCCGCTCCGAAAAAGACCGCCGCTTCGATTTCGGATGTCATGAACATCCTGCCGTCGGAAGTCGTCTCGATTATCTGGCCGACCTGACTTCGCAATACACGACTCTGAATTATCTAACGGTTATCACCTGCGACAACAAGGGCCAGGCCGAACGCCTGGGCGAAATTTTTGTCGAACGGGGCATCACCGTTCCGGTCGAAGTGTTTCATATCCATGCCGGGTTCGTTTCCGATGATCTCAGCGTCGCCCTGCTGACCGATCACCAGATTTTTTCGCGGCGTTTTCGGCGCATCAAGCGCCGCCGCTACAAAGAAGGCGTCGCGTTGTCATCGTATTCCAATCTCAATCCCGGCGATATCGTCGTCCATGCCGATTACGGCCTGGCGCGGTTCGTCCGGCTCGAAACCATCAACGTCGACAGCCGCATGCGCGACTGCCTGCTGCTGACCTACCGCGACGGCGACAAGCTCTATGTCCCCATCGAGGAATTCAACCGCGTTTCCAAATATGCCGGCAAGGATTCGGCGCCGCGATTAACCAGCCTCGGCAGCCCGGCCTGGGAAAAGCTGAAAAAGAAAACCAAAAAAGCCGTTACCGACATGGCTGCCGAGCTTATCCGGCTGTATGCCGAGCGCAAGATGGTTCCCGGATTCCAGTTCGAGCCGGATACCGTCTGGCAGCGACAACTGGAGGCCGCCTTCGCTTATGAGGAGACCCCGGATCAGTTGAAGGCGATCAACGACGTCAAGAAGGACATGGAAAACCCAACTCCGGCGGATCGGTTGATATGCGGCGACGTCGGCTACGGCAAAACCGAAGTGGCAGTCCGGGCCGCTTTCAAGACCGTTGAAAACGGCAAACAGGTAGCGGTGCTGGTGCCGACGACCATTCTGGCGCAGCAGCACTATTCGACGTTCTCGTCGCGGCTCAAGGAATTCCCGGTGCGTATCGGGATGCTCTCCCGATTCAAGTCACGCGCAGAACAAAAGCCGATAATTGAAGACCTCGCCGCCGGGAAAGTCGAAATTGTCATCGGCACTCATCGTCTCCTTTCGAAGGACGTCCATTTCGCCGATCTGGGACTGTTGGTCGTCGATGAGGAGCAACGTTTCGGCGTGACTCACAAGGAAAAACTCCGTCAGCTCAAGAAAAACGTCGATACCATCACCTTAACCGCCACACCTATCCCGCGTACACTGCAGTTATCCATGATGGGTGCGCGCGACATGTCCCTGATAGCGACCTCGCCGCGTGACCGCCTGTCCATCCAGACCGAAATCGTCGAATTCGATCCCCATATCATTGCCGAAGCCATCCTGCGTGAAGTCGACCGCGACGGCCAAGTGTATTTCGTGCACAATCGCGTCCAGACCATCGACGGCATGTATCGCTATCTCAAGAAACATCTCCCGCAGGTGGAAATCGCCATCGCCCACGGCCAGATGCATGAGAAGGAACTCGAAGGCGTTATGCTGGCGTTTCTTGCCGGCCGATTCCAGGTCCTGCTCTGCACGTCCATCATCGAATCCGGCCTCGACATCCCCTCGGTCAATACCATCGTCATCAACCGCGCCGACAAATTCGGCCTGGCCCAATTGTATCAGTTGCGCGGGAGGGTGGGACGATCCGACCGCCGGGCCTATGCCTATCTCATGACCCCGCCCTACCGGCTGCTTACCGACGACGCCCGCAAGCGACTGCGCGCCCTCGAAGCCCATAGCGATCTCGGTTCGGGGTTTGCCCTGGCCATGCGCGACCTCGAAATTCGCGGCGCGGGTGAAATACTCGGGGCCAAGCAGTCCGGGTTTATCGAGGAGATCGGGTTCGATCTGTACACGAAAATTCTTGAAGAAGCCGTCGCCGAGCTCAAGGGCGAAAAGGTCGAACGGCTGCCCGATACCAAGCTCGAAGGTTCGCTCGAACTGTACCTGCCGGACAACTATGTCAATATCAAACAGCAAAAGGTCGATATTTATCGCCGCCTGGCCGACTGCCGCCGAGTCGACGATATCGAAAAGCTCCGCGAAGAAGTCCTCGACCGCTTCGGCCGTATGCCCCAGGAGGCTACACAGTTATTCGACGCCGCCGGTCTGCGGCTCGCCGCCGCCATCACCGGCGCCGAGAAAGTCAAAGTCAATCGCTTGCGCATCACCGTCGAATACCCGGCCACGACCGAATTCACGCGCGCCGACATCGAGGCCATCCGTCGGGCAATCGACGTTCCGATGGAATTTTCAATGATGGGCGGCTTTACGTTCACCGCCGACCTGTCGGCAGTCAAATCGTCCGATCGCTTGAACTATATGCGCAAAGCTCTCGACACCATTAGCGCCGCCCAGGTCAATAACAGGGTGCATGCGTAGCGCTTGTCCGGCGAAGCGGCGGTTGCCATTTCAATACCGATATTTCCCGTGTTGCCTCCTCACGATTTTTTTATTGCATCGCATAAAACATTTTGGGTATTATTCGGCCATAATAACCGACTTGTCGGACATTAGACAACGGTCATAAGCATGGCGCGATTATTCATCAGGACAACCTAAGGGTCGGCGGAAAAGGGACGGCGGCGGCCATGCGGCTGCATAATTCGACGCATGCCCCGCGCGAAACGGACGGCATGGCTCCCGTCGCCAGGGAAGGCGTACCGTCAAGCTTGATACGAAAGGAGGAGCAAATGAAGACGCTCGATGTCATAGCCGCCATTCTGGTCATCATCGGCGGCCTCAATTGGGGATTAGTCGGCATTTTCGATTTTAATCTGGTCGGGGCCATTTTCGGCGCCATGAGTGCGTTGAGCCGCATCATTTATATTCTGGTGGGTCTATCGGCGCTGTACCAGATATTCTTCTGGGGCGCGATTCAGAAGCGATGGGGATCATCGCGACCGCCGGCGACAACATAGCGCTGGTTACGTCCAAATCCTTCTAGTCCGGTTATCAGTAGCCCCGAACGGGGAAACCGCTATGGTTTCCCCGTTTCTATGTTGATTAAATACGGCCGGGTTCAGCTTCTCGGCGAATCGTCGATTTTCCAGAACCTGTAATATCGGATCGACGATGGTCACACGTGATTCCGAAGCATCAGCTGTTTGGGATGAGGATTGAGATAGGTCTGATCGGCGATGTAGGTGATATCATACTTGCGGATGAAATTTTTGATAAGAGTGATTGGAACCACCAGCGGCACCAAACCCTGCCGGTAATCCTCGATGATACCGAGGATGTATTTCTTGTCATCGGCGGGCAGATCGTTCTTCATGAAGCCGAGGATATGCTGCAGGACGTTGACATTCTTGCGGGCAGTGGCTTTGACGGCCATTGCGTCCATAGACAGGCGGGAATAGACTTCGCGGAAAGATTCGGCGGTATGCCTTTTGACCGCCGCGACCAGCGCTCCGAGCTCCCGATAATGTCTGGGGCTGTGCGAGAGAAGAAGGTATTTGTTGATCGTGTGGAAGCGGACGATTTTCCCCGGGCTGAATCGTCCCTTGAATAATTCCTGCAGATTGTGATAGGCGAAAACCCGTTCGATGAAATTCTCCCGGATGGCGGCGTCGTTCAGGCGCCCTTCCTCCTCGATCGGCAAAAGCGGGAATTGACGGAGCAGATACGACGCATACAGCCCGCGCCCTGATTTTTGCGGCATGCCGGACTCGCCGTAGACCTTGACCCGTTCCATACCGCAACTTGGAGAATCTTTCTTCAGAATATAGCCGCTCAGGTTTTGGAGATCGCGCGCAGCGACGCGTTTCTGGCTGTAGACATTCATGCGATCGGTCCAATCGGCGTCCGTTTTATTCCCGACCATGCGCGGATTATCCGGCGAACCTTCGAGCCGCACCGCCTCACGCGGGACGCCCATGCCGACCTCCAACTCGGGACAGACCGGCACGAATTGAAAAAATTGCCCCAATATATCGGTGATATACCGGTCGCGCTTATGACCGGCGTCGAAACGGACCTTCTGTCCCAGCAGACAGGTGCTGATCCCAATCCGGACGGGATTGTCGGCGTATTCTTCTCGAAGCTTCATGCTTTTCCCTTTATTCAAGGCCCGGCTTATCTTGATCGACGTTTTCCGCACGCCGGGCGATGGCCGCCGCCATATTTCTGAATACGATCACATGTATCGGCAGGACAGCATACCAGTAGATAAGACCAAACAACCCGCGCGGATAATACCAGGCCGTCTGAGTCAGGCGCGAGGAACTATCCGACGTCGGCTCCGCCGCGAATTCCAGCCAGGCCTTTCCCCAAACGTTCATCTCGGCTTGTAGCAACAGCCGCCTTCCGGGATCATAACCCGCCACCTGCCAAAAATCAACGGTGTCGCCGACAACGATTTCAACAGGGTGCCCGCGACCCTTCCGCAATCCGATACCCCCCAGCACTCGATCTATGGCGCCGCGAAGCTTCCATAGCCAATCCGCGTAATACCAGCCGGTATCGCCGCCGATAGCAGACACGACGCCGAAAAGCGCACCGCTCTGAGCGGCAACATCAACCACCCGCCGGTCGGTCTTGAAATGCGTGGGATCGATGATGCTATCCGCGGCGTCTGACGCGGGATCAATCGGCGTGGGATTTTCGGCGCGAACCGGCGCGAGCGCCCTTCGGGCGGCGAATTCGAACGACTCGGTGGAGAAACCGAAATATTTCTGCGCCAGGTCATTTTCGCAAACGGTCTCCGAGCGGACACTTTCTATCAAGGCTCGTGCGGTCGCGACCGGCAGCGGCGTTACCAGCTTGAGCCAATATGACGACAGACGCGGCGTCAGAACCGGCACTCGCACGAGAAAACGCCGCAGACCAAGCACCCGCGCTACGATCACCATCATGTCCCGATAGGTCAGCACCTGAGGGCCGCCGATATCGATGATCCGTCCCACCGTTTCCGGCTTTTCGAGACATTCACCGAGATAACGCAGCACGTCTTCGAGTGCGATCGGCTGCGTTTTGATATCGACCCAGCGCGGGCAGATCATAAACGGCAGGCGATTGACAAGATGATGCACCATTTCGAACGATATCCCTCCGGAACCGGCCACGACCGCGGCGCGGAATTCGGTCACGGGGACGTCCGAGGTCCGGAGAATATCGGCCACCTGATGGCGGCTGCGAAGATGCGGGGATTGATCGCCGCCCCGGCGGCCCAAACCGCCGAGATAAATTATCCGTCCGACCCGGGCGGCTCGGGCCGCCTGCGCGACATTCTGCGCTGCCTGCCGGTCAAGCTCTTCAAAAGCGCCTTCGCCGGCTGCCATGGAGTGGATCAGATAATAGACAGCATCGATATTCTCGAACGCCGCGCCGAAAGTATCCGGTCTGAGAGCGTCACCCTCGATTAATTCCGCATGTTCAAGTCTGGACGTCTGCGCCCTTGCCCTGTCTCGCACGAGGCAGCGAACAATATGACCCCGGGCGACCAGCCATCGGGTCAAATGACTTCCGACATAACCGGTCGCTCCCAAAATCAGCACCGACGCCATCAGTTATCCTTTTTCGTATGCCGGGTTCGGTTGTGAGTTCCGCTCGCCCGCGAGAATCTCGCCAATCTTCCGACTCCGAAAATCGAAAATATGATTCAATTGTCGTCTTATTAAAATGGCGTGTATCAGGCGTCCGAACAACCCATACGGCACGATATATTCCACGCGATCGACAACACGGGTTCCACCGGGTACGTCGTCAAAATAATGCGTATGCCGCCAGAACACATATGGCCCGCGAAGCTGGACATCGATGAATTCGTGCGGCGGATCGTACATCAAAATCAGAGTCGTCCATCGCCGCCGGAAGCCAAATATACGGATGACGTAATCGATCAGCGTTCCGGTCGCCATCTTGATCGGACCCGGTGTCAGGATTTCGAACCGCATCGAAGGCGGCGTGATCATTGCCAGGTTTTCGGGCTTTTCGAAAAATGAAAACACCTCCGCCCTGGGCCTGAAGATCATTTGTTTTCTTTCCAGAGTATAGCGTTTCATGTTCGCTTTCCCCGCGCCAACCCGGCGATGCGTTCGATATAGGCCGCCACGTCGAATTTGCGGCGACAGCCGTCATAGCTCATATACCGGATCTTGCCGAAAATATCGCGCTCACTCCACGCCCGATCGTGCACGCCGCCGATACTCCAGGCGATACCGGCGTAGCCGTTGGGGTCGCGGCCGTCGAGTTGAAAGGCGTCATTGAGATAAATCGCATCCGCCATCGCCTCCTCGGGCGACACCGACCATTCCAGAATTTTCTTGGCCCAGTACATCCGCATATATCCGTGCATTGTGCCCGTCAGCACGATTTCCGTCTGCGCCGCATTCCATAAATCGTCATGGGTATGAGCATCCTCCAAATCGCTCCGACGATATATATACGGACGAAAGTCGCGGCGATGATCGTTGAGTGTCTTTTGGGCCCAGTCGGGAAAACCGTCGAACGAATCATACCGGGAATTATGCAGGCAAAAATTGTCGGACAATTCCCGTCGGACGATCAATTGTTCGAGGAACGCCTCCTGCGATTTGATATCGGCGTCATGCTTTTGGATTTCGAAGGTTACTCGCTGAGCGGATATGTGACCAAAATGGAGATATGGCGATAGACCGGATTGCGCCCCGGCGTTGGGGTCGTTACTTTTTTCATGATACTGTGAAAGTCGAATCGCTATGAATTTGTCCAGGCATTCCATCGCGGCGGCTTCACCGGCGGCAGGCATCGGCAAAGCGGTCCGATCCGTGGCGACCTTCAGCGATCTCCGGGCGCGATCCCAATCTATTGGCGGCGGCTCTTCGGGCCACGGAACCGAGTGCGTCTTCAGCGCCGGGAATTCGATCAGGTATCGAGGCAACAGTCGACCGATTTTAGGTCGAATCGTATAGGCTCCGTATTCCTGTTTGTTCGAAACCTCGCGACAGGGGACGATATTATGCGCGTCGACTTCATGGATAGGAATTTTGACGGCTTTGGCGACGTTGGTCTTCCATTGCCTATTGATCCTCAACGGGGAAAAATCGGTCACCAGCACCGAAATAGCGTGCCGTTTCACGAATCGCGTAATTTCTTTTTCGGGCGTTCCCGTGAGAAGATAAAAGGGGATTTTCTTACGGGTGAGCTTCTTCTGTACCTCTGTGAGTCCATCCAGCATGAATTCATACTGGCGGATAGTTGCGTCCAAAAATGTCGGAACGAGACAGAAAACTACCGCCAGCGGGACCTTCTTGGCGGACGCCGTATCGGCGGCATACAACAGGGCCCAATTGTCATTGACCCGTTGGTCTCGGCTCATCCAATAAACCACCGGACCGTTTCGATCCCGTCCTTCGGAAAGGGTCGTTACTCGTTTTAGATCGATGTACAAATCGCCGGACATATGATTATCCTTCAGGGTTCACAATGCAATTTCAGGGAACTGCCGGAAGTCTATTCGCTCACCCGCCGGCTCAACTGGATGGATTCCAATTTGCTTTGGAAATGACTCAAGTCGGTTACCAGCACGGCACCGGTCAAATCCAAGGCATCCCGATATCCGGCGGCGCCGCGACCGCCGATAAACAACGGTATAGCGCTGTCCAGAAGACGGTTTAGCTTCACAATTTCCTGCCCGACATGAGGATCGTCGGCGGGATGGATGACGCTGAGAGCCACCGCCCGTGCCCGGCTTTGCCGAGCCGCCCGCGCAATATCCTCGGCGGGGCTGTTCGGCCCCAAATAAATAACCCGCCAGCCGACCGATGACGCCGCTATGGCCGCCATGAGGGCGCCGAATTCATGCAGCTGCCCGATCGGGGTGGTGGCGATGAGAATGGGGGCCGCTTCCGGCGTATGCTCGGACTGCAGTATTCCGCCCAGAAAAGAACGGACGACGGCCGACGCCAGATGCTCATGCACCGTGGTCAGCTCACCTTCGCGCCACATGTCGCCGATTCTATACATGAGTGGCTCCAGCACCTGCTCAAGGAGAATTGGTCGACTAAGGTCGCTCGATGCCTGCAGTAAATGATATTCCAATTCGTCAGCGTCGAGCCGGCTGACCGCTTCGAGGCAAGTCTCTAAGTAATACTCGGGACTTTTCGTCTGGCCGCTTCCGGCATTTTCCCTGACCTCAGTTGAGGATTGGGTTATCCCGGAGTTAACCAGTTTGCGCAGTTCAATCGTGGAAAGGTCCGCAATCTGGCCGATGCTTTCGCCGGCCTGGGTCGCCTTTCGCAATAAATATAAACGCTCGATATCCTCGTCGGAATACAAACGACGGTTGGTTTCCGACCGGAAGGGTTCAACCGCTTTGTAACGTCGCTCCCATACCCGAATCACGTGCGGCGAGAGGCCTGTTTTCAGCGCGACCGCCTTTATTGTATGCCGATGTTTCATAGTATTGTCCAGTACCTTTTAATATTTTGTCTAACTTAAATAACATAAAAAACGGCAAAAGGTTCACATTTTATGCGACATTTGTGAATGGCAGATACTACGATTTTGCATAATACATTATATATTAATTAGTTAGCAAGAATATCCCGATTCGGCGTCAATGGAACCTATAAATAATCGATATTATTTAGACATTTATGGAACAAATATTAGGTGATTTTTGTTCAGAATTTTAGAAAATGAAATAGAAGACCGAAAGGATATTGAAAATGAAATCGATGGACGTTCTATTTGCGACGCTGCTGGTAGTCGGCGGCCTTAATTGGGGCTTGGTGGGTCTGTTCAATTTCGATTTGGTGGCGACAATTCTCGGCAGTATGAGCGCCCTGAGTCGGGTGATATATATCGTCGTGGGCATCTCGGCCGTGTACCAGGCCCTGCAGTGGAAAGCCATTCAGCGCCGCTGGGGACTCGCCACCGCGAGCCACTAAAATGTGAAATCCTCCTCCTGCCCTGTGACCCGTGTCATGCCGTGACGCATTCCGCAGAATGTGTCACGGACGCAGGTAAAGAGCCGACAATTCCGAGAGTCGGCTCTTTTCATTTCTGTCATCAGGCAGGCATACGACAGCGCTATCTCACCGGTCCCATCAGCGCACGCGCAATCCCGCGACTTTCACCGCGCCGCGATGATAGCCGTCGGGAAAGAGCTCTTCGAGCTCATCGAGATTAATCGGCAACGATTCGCATACTTCATAGACGGTCGGGACGCGCCCTAGTTGACCGAACTGCTGACGCAGGAAATGAATGACCTCCCAATGACGGTCGGTCAGTTTCCCTCCGGCGATTTTCATGTCGTGGGCGCGGAAGGCCGCGTAGAATTCATCCCATTCTTTGGGGTCGATAAGAAATCCCCTGACGTCGACCCGATAGATTTTCTTGTTCGCGATC
Source organism: uncultured Ignavibacteriales bacterium (assembly GCA_964549765.1). Taxonomy (GTDB): domain Bacteria; phylum Zixibacteria; class MSB-5A5; order GN15; family JAAZOE01; genus CAZJWR01. The sequence goes on along the minus strand of CAZJWR010000041.1, from coordinate 15,775 downwards.
AGGTTGAGATCGTCGGCGGTGAGCGGCAGCCGGGCCTGGCCCAGGTACCCTTCCTTGTAAGTTATCCCGGCCAGTTTACAGGCCCCGCGAAGATACCCGGTGGGAAAGAGATTTTTCAATTCCTTGAGCAAAATACCGTTCATGCGGCACGTTTCGTACACCAGGGGACAGTAACCGGTTTTTTCGAAGCTCGACCGGATAAACCCGATGATGTCCCAGTGGTCCTTGGATAGCGTTCCGGGCATTTTCAATTCCTGCGCCATGCCCTCGGCGAACGCTTTGTCCCAATTTTCGTACGTAACCAGAAAATTCTGATCGTCCACATCATAGCCTTTGTTTTTGTACGTGAATTTCGGCATTGCCACACTCCTCCCGTGCATTCCGGTGGGCAGAAGCAAGGTCGCTGAGACGAATGCCGGATGCGTCGGTTTTAGACGTTTTATCGCACTCGCAAGCCCGCCACTTTCACCGCGCCTCGATGATACCCGTCGGGAAAGAGCCGCTCTAGGTCTTCGATTTCGAGCCTATTGTCTTCGCAGGTCTCATAGATGGTCGGGACCCTGAGATTTGTTTTATAAAATCTCCGCAGGAAGTGGATAATCTGCCAGTGTTCCTCGGTCAAGGGCGGCATCTTCATTTCGTGGGCCTTGCAGATGGCGAATTGTTCGTCCCAATCATAGGCATTGATCAGAAAGCCCAGCGCCGTGACCTGATAGATTTTATCGAGCCGTGACGGGGCGGTTTTGCCTCCTTCTTCATCGATCAGCGAATGTCCGGCGAAACCCTCACGATAGGTGATCCCGGCCAGCAGGCAGGCGCCGCGAAGATACCCGGTCGGGAACAGCCGTTCGAGATCTTTGATGCTCAATTTGTTTTCGCGGCAGGTTTGATAGATCAGCGGGCAGAGGCCCTGTTTTTGAAACGTCGACCGGATGTATTCGATGACGTCCCAATGCTCATTCGTCATTCCGGCCGCAATTTTGAGACGCGGAGCCATCGCCCGGGCAAAATCCTCCTCCCAGTCGCCAAAATTCGTGAGGAAGCCGTCGGCGTCGACGTCGTACGCCTTGTCGTCAAATCGCACGGTATTTATATGATCCTCGCCTGTTATATCATGGATATCTTTTCTTCCTTTCTGTGATCTATCTCATCTACGAATTTTTCTTGCTTCCGGACGTTTCTTTCAGCCAGGCGTACCATTCCGGCAATCCCTCGCCGGTGCGGCACGACATCCGGAATATCCGAAGATCCGGGTTGATATTCCGGGCGTTCTTTTCGGCGTGCTCGATATCGAAATCGGACTGCCCCAGAAGATCAGTCTTGTTGATCACCAGCACCGACGAGCGGCGGAACATGGCCGGATATTTCAGCGGCTTATCGTCGCCTTCGGCCGTGCTCATGAGGACGACTTTCATGTCCTCGCCGAGATCATAACTCGACGGGCAGACTAGATTGCCGACGTTTTCGATAAAAAGCACGTCGGCGTCGGCGATATTCATCTTCGCCAGGGCTTTCTCCACCATGGCGGCGTCAAGATGACACGCCCCGTCGGTGGTTATCGCTTCGACCCTCTTCCCGCCGGCCTTCCTGAGGCGCGCCGCGTCGTTCTCGGTCTGGACGTCGCCGACGATAACCGCCAATCGCATGTCCCTGCCCATTTCCGCCAGCGTTTTTTCGAGCAGGCTGGTTTTGCCCGACCCCGGCGAACTGACCAGATTCAACGCCAGGATTTTCTGTTTGGCGAGCCGCTCGCGTATGTTGGCGGCGATCTCGTCGTTTTTGGACAGGACTTTTTTCTGTATGATAAGCTTGGTTATCTTGGCCATGATTCATTCTCCCAACAGATGATCTATATCCAGTTCTTCCCCCTGCACGATCTCCAGATCGCTACTCGCGCAATGCGGGCAAATGAAAAGATATGGTTCAATCTCCGATTCTTTACCGCACGAACGGCACGCGGCCCGGACCGGCATAGTTTCAATGATAAGATGCGCCCCTGCCAGCGGAGTATCGACCACCGACGCTTCGAATCCGAACGTCAGGGCGTCGGCGTTTATGCCGGTCAGAGCGCCGATGCGGAGCGCCACCGCTTCGATTCGGCGCAAACCCCGGCGGTCCATTTCGCCCTGCACGATGTCGATAATCTCTCTGGCGACGGCCAGCTCATGCATGTCGGACACCTTTCATCTTTGCCGATTGCCGTACCATAAAATAATGAGATCATTCGTTTTCTGTCCAGAGGTTTTGCGCTTATTTCATCAGTCACGAGGCGACGGCGTGGATGACGAACATTCCCGACGATTCCTATCCGCCGGGCTGGCACGATCGCGAGCGGTTTAGGCCGCGAAGAATAAACGAAAAGGAGAATATTTTTTCAAAAAAATTCGCGCCATCGGAAACAAAAATCGCGCAATATTGTTATTGAGAATAATTCCTGATAGGAAATGGATGAAGAAAATGACACCGAGAACATCACAGAGGCAGACGCGGCAGCGGCAGATAATACTTGAAGAGTTGCGCCGCAGCCGCGAACACCCCACAGCGGCCGAGTTGCATAAGGTCGTGCGCAAACGCCTGCCCCGGATAAGCCTCGGCACGGTTTACCGCAACCTTGAATTACTGGCGAGCGCCGGCCGGATTCGCAAACTGCCGTTAAGCGGTGAAACGATGCGCTATGACGGAGACCTGGATAGTCATTACCATATACGCTGCGTCGAATGCGGAAAGATCGACGACGTCGAGATTCCGGCGTTGGATATCGACTCGGCAGTACTCGATTCGCCCGACGGATATGAGATTCTCGGGCATCGTCTGGAATTCATCGGCGTCTGCGATTCGTGCCGCGCCCGGGGGCGTGTATAAGGAAAGCAGCAAACAGATTGCTATAGAAGAAACAAACCATAGATTCGCAGGCAGGGGCAGGTTCGGAGACGTTACTTCTGCCGGCGCATGAGAAATAAAGACAAAACAAACGCAAAGAGACAGGAACGGGAAAGGAGTCTATCATGAACCCGAAGATTGAAGAGGCTTTCAACAAGCAGCTCAACGAGGAATTGTATTCGGCTTACTTATATCTTTCGATGGCGGCGCACTTCGAAGGGGAGAATCTCAAAGGGATGGCCAACTGGATGCGGGTGCAGGCCCAGGAGGAAATGACCCACGCCATGAAGTTCTATCATTTCATTTTCGACCGCGATGGTAAGGTCACCCTCACCGAAATCCGGACACCCAAAGTAAGCTGGAAGTCGCCCCAGAACGCTTTTGAGGACGCTTTGAGTCACGAGAAGAAGATCAGCGCTTTCATCAATGATCTGGTCGATCTCAGCCTCAAAGAGAACGATCATGCCGCCAACACCTTCCTGCAGTGGTTCGTAAATGAACAGGTGGAAGAAGAAGCGTCAGCCAAGGAAATCGTCGACAAACTGAAATTCGCCGGCGACAACAAGGTGACGCTGTTTATGATGGACAGTGAGCTGGGACAGCGGGTATTCACTCCGCCGGCCGCGTCCGCCAAGTAACGAAACTAATTTAAACAACTGGAGCGATAGATAAACGAAAGGACAACAAGGAACCATGGCTTCATTAGTAACCAAAAAGGCGCCTGACTTCACCGCCCAGGCAGTCATGCCGGATAATTCGTTCGAGGAATTAAACCTCGAATCGTATCGCGGCAAATATGTCATCCTATTCTTCTATCCGCTGGATTTCACCTTTGTCTGCCCGTCGGAAATCATCGCCTTCGACCGGGTGCTGGCGGAATTCCGGAAACGGAACGCCGAAGTCATCGGCGTTTCTGTCGATTCCCACTACACTCATCATGCCTGGCGCCGGACACCCCGCGACCAGGGCGGAATCGGCGAAGTCGGATTTCCCCTGGTTTCGGACCTCAGCAAAAACATCGCCCGCAGCTACGGCGTGCTGACCGACGATTCGGTGGCCCTGCGCGGATTGTTTTTGATCGACAAGGAAGGCATCGTGCGCCATGAGTTGATCAACGACCTGTCGCTCGGACGCAATGTCGACGAGGCCATTCGAATGCTTGACGCCTTGCAGTTTACCGAAAAATACGGCGACGTATGCCCGGCCAACTGGCACGATGGCGAGGATGCCATGAAGCCGACCGCCGAGGGTGTCGCCGAATACCTGGCAAAACACTAAAGCCGATGGGTAGTCATTAACCTGAAATAGAAAGCCTCCTCCCGAACTGGGAGAAGGCTTTTTTGTCATAGAGTGGACTGCCTACGCTTTCCGCTTGATGACCATCAGAGTAAGGTCGTCCGACTGTTCGGCCTCACCGCGAAAATCCGCCACGGCCTGCATCGACGTTTCATAAATCGTCTTGGCATCTTTCTCCTTGACCGTCTGCAAATGATTCTTAAGTCGGGCGATACCGAATTCTTCACCGGCGGCATTGAAGGCCTCCTCGATGCCATCGCTGAAAATCGCGACGAAGTCCCCGGCCTTGAGAGTGAAGGCGGTGTCGGTGAATTTGGCTCCGGCGAACATGCCGATCAGCATGGCTGATTCGGAAATATCCTCGATCTCGCCGCCCGCCCGGACGACCACAGGGTAATTGTGCCCCCCGTTGGCGAGTATGATTTCACCGGAATCGGCATGCAGCGTACCGATGACCATCGTCGCGAATTGGTCACTGGCGGACAGTTGGCAGGTGATCAGGTTCAGTTCGGCCAGAGCCTCGGCCGGGGTCATATCAGGGTGACGGCTGAAAAGCGACCGGGCCTGTCCCTGGATGGTGGACATCAGCATGGCTGCCGGCAGACCTTTTCCGGAGACATCCCCCAGGGTGAAAATGAGACGGTCGTCGCCGGTGCGGATGATATCGAAATAGTCGCCGCTGGTTTCCCGGGCCGAGGTTGTCGCGCCGTAAATATCGTTGTTTCTCAGCTCGGGGATAGATTTGGGCAAAAACCCCACCTGGATTTTCCGGGCGGCTTGCACTTCGCCCTCCAGTTGCCGCAATTTCAACTCCTCGCGGTAGAGGCGGGCATTTTCGATTATCTGAGCTGATTGAACGCCAATGATGCCGAGCAGACGCACATCATCGTCGGTGAATCCGGTCGGTTTCAGGCTATTGAAGACGGTCAGTTCGCCGATTAGCTTTCCTTTGACGGTCAGCGGCACGGCCAAAAGCGATTTGACCGGACTGTCGGTCAATTCGACATTCTTGAACCGCTCATCGGCGGCAAGGTCGTTTACCAGCAGCGGCTTTTTGTTTTTGGCCACCCATCCGGCCACGCGGATATCGAGCTTGGCCTTGGCCAGGGATGAACTGTCGAGCTTTCCCCGCACGAACGTATGCGGGCTGATCTGGGCCGAATCATCGGTGAACGTGTGCACGGCCGCTTCGCTTGTCTGCACGACATTGACCACTTTTTTCATGATCTGCTGGCTTATTTCCTCGACCGTCATGGTGGAATTGATGACGCGGGAAATTTCGTTCAGCGCCGCCAGTTCCCGTACGGCCGCTTTGAGCCGCTGGTTTTCCTGTTCGAGTTTGGCTATATTGTCCTGCATAATTCAGCCACCTTGAGTCTCTATCATTCGGCCGCCGATCCGGTCGAGAGCGCCGGTCGGACACATCCGCTCTATTTTACGATTGACAACGGCTCCGCGCCGCATAGTATAGACGGGATGGACTGGTATTTATACCCCGCCGTGGTCGCCGCTGGATTTGCTTGCGGCTTCATAAATACGCTGGCCGGAAGCGGATCGTTGATAACTCTCCCGCTTTTGATTTTCCTGGGCCTGCCCGCCACCGTCGCCAACGGCACCAATCGCGTGGCCATTCTCCTTCAAAATATCGTTGGTGTATCCAGTTTTCGCCAGCAAAAAGTCCTCGATCTCCGAGGCGGTCTCCTGCTGGCCATTCCCGCCGTCGTCGGCTCCCTCGTCGGAGCGCAAATCGCCGTCAACCTGGATGAGGAAACCATGCGGCGGGTTATCGGCGTCCTCATGGTCGTGATGTTAATCGTTATCCTCGTGCGGCCGAAACGATGGCTGGAAGGACATGGGAGTGAAACGGCGCACCGGCCCGGTTGGATCAAATTGGCGATCTTTTTCCTCATCGGCGTTTACGGCGGGTTCATCCAGGCCGGAGTGGGGATATTTCTGCTGGCGGGGCTGGTCCTCGGCGCCGGGTACGATCTGGTGCGCGCCAACGCCGTGAAGGTGCTCATAATCCTCTGTTTCACCGTTTTCGCGTTAGGCGTGTTCGTGTACAACGATCAGGTTCGTTGGTCGGTGGGGCTTATTTTGGCCGTCGGCAACATGCTCGGCGCCTGGGTGGCTTCCCGGATGGCGGTCAAACGCGGCGCCGGATTCGTCCGATGGATTCTCATCGCCGTCGTAGGCGTATCGGCGATTATCCTGCTGGGATTGGCCGACGTCCTAAAATAGCGGATTCCACTTTGTCGGTCGGCGATCATCATGAATATTTTCATTGACTTAGACGCCATGCATGTGCAAACTGATAGAGATAGCAATAATCGATTACCCACCGTTGGGAGGATCGCATGACCAGGCGCGTGTATTGGTTGTACTTATTCATACTTCTTGCAGCCGTCGCGCTCGACGCGAGCGTCGCCGAAGCAACATCCTTCACCGGCGATTTGCAAATGTGCACCGGCGAGGATACCATTTCCGGCAAGATTTTTGTCACCGCGAATTTTTATCGCATGGATATCAAACAGCACGGCGATCACTTCAGCGTCATCGTGGACCGGAACGCGGGCATGACGCGCGTGCTGTTACCGGAGCGAAAACAATACATCGAAATCAAAAGCGCCGATCCGGTCAGCCGAATGAGCGATCCGTTTCAGGGACTGACATTTTTATGGACGTCGGCGGATGAGAAAGACCTTGGAATCGATACTTTCAACGATTACGAATGCCAAAAACGAGTCCTTTCGATGCAGGGTCAGGATATAATGACCTACTGGTACGCGACGCGCTTGGATTTTCCGATAAAGATCACCAATCTCGTTTCCCCCGGCACGTTTGCAGAGATCAGCTACATCAGTGAGGGGCCGATCAAGGAGAATGTTTTCGCCATCCCGCCCGGATATGCAAAAATGGCTGCCCCCGGCAGCGAACCGCCCGAAGTACCCGACTGGGCCGATGAGGTCGCCAAAGCGCCGGTGGTAACGCCGCCTTTGGAAAAAGCCATGACGGCCGGGGATATAATCCGCGTCAAAGTACGTCCGGGCCAATCGGTCTGGGTCAGGGCGACTGGATCATCCGACGACGCCGTCGCCAAGGCCATCCCGTTCAAGAACGGCGGGCCGATCAAGAGCGTCTCCATGTACAGCAATTTCGGACAGCGCGGCGTTATTTGCGACCGCCGCAACGAGACGGCGGCCGAAGCCGACGAAATCGTCGTGCGGGCTTTTGAAGGGACGATGACGGTGCAGGTGAAATGTCCGGCGATGCAGGAAAAACGAATTGCCGCCGGTGAGACGTTTTCCTATCCTGTGACCTCGGATGAAAATATCGAACTGCGGCTGGTCGACGTCTCGGACGGGGCGTCGGAATGCACCTGGACATGGCTGGCGGACGGATCGCCCGTTTCCGAGGAGCGGCTCGGCCCGGTCAAATACCGCACCGTCTCTTTTGACGACGGCCAGACCGTCGTCCGTAAGACGTTGAGTCCGACCGGCGATACCATGGCGATTACCGTGACAAAAGGCGAGATTATCGTCAAGCTCGGTCAATACGATAGTTTTGCGTGGTGAAGGATATCGGCGATTCGACAATCCATGATAACAAGGGAGCAGGGCTGATGAAATACGGTGCGCGCAATCAATTGACGGGAAAAGTGGTCACGGTCAAAAAAGGCGATGTGATGTGCCAGGTGCGGCTGGAGGTCGATCCCGGGGCGGTGATGAATTCGGTCATGACCATGGAATCGCTGGCCGATCTGGGCATCAAAGAAGGCGATCCGGTCAGGATCGTCGTCAAGGCGATTAACGTTCTTCTCGTGCGCGAGTGACATCAGGCGCTTCAATCGATGAAGTTGGGTTCCACCACTCCGTCATAAGGTGAGTTGAAAAAGTAGGTTTGCTGACTGGTCGAGGCCGATAAAGAGTAAAATGTCATTCCCGCGTAGGCGGGAATCCATGCGGATCAATAAAATGTGGATGCCCGCTTTCGCGGGCATGACAGAACCTCATGATATACTTGAGGTGAGCCGGATTTTTCAGCACTCCCATAAGCGGGGGAAAGGACCCGTCTTCGAATTCATTCCTTCCCGCTGAGTCGCTCGAATTTGATTCTTACGGCGGCCAGGGCGGGATCGATCCAGTTTTCGATATCGACAAAGGCCGTGTTGACCATCATGTCGTAATGATGGGGATCGTCGATATCGGCGTCAAATACTTTCCGTATCAGCTCACGCCGCTCGTCATCGAGACGTTCGATGGCGGCGGCGGCTTCCTTCTCGGTAACGCCCCGGTACTTCACCAGATTGACGATGCGGTTTTTGACGGGGGAGACAAAGCGGATATGGAATCCCTTTGCCGGACCGAGGATGAAATTGCCCCCCCGTCCGACCAGAACGACGCCGCCGAGACGCGCCATCGATAACACCACCTGAGCCAGGTTCCGCATATAATCGCTGTGATCCATCATCTGGCCGCTGAAAATGGAATCGACCATCATTTCCAGTCGCGACCGGTAGCGTTCGTCGAGCGAAGCGACTATCCGTTTCCAGTACCCCGACGAGGCGCAGATGGCATCCACGATTTCCTTGTGAATAAGCTGATATCCCAATCTCTCGGCCAGGATCATGGCAAAATGGGCCCCCCGCGAACCATGTTCCCGGGATACCGTCACGATTCGCGTCGGCGGGGTAGGCGCCGGGGAAGCCTGCTCCCGCTCGCGCTTTTCCATCTCCCACTGGTGAAACTGACGATTGATAATATCATCGATTGAGGGCATGGCGTACCTCCTTGCATGCATAATATACCGCGTATTCGATGTCGATGCAAGCCCGAACCCGGAAACCGAGCGGGCGACGACGCGTTTTATACTTGACAATCGGGTTGAAAGATATATACTTAAATGGCAAGGAGGGGGCGCCGGAAATAAATCGACTATCGGCATTCCCCCTCGAAACGAAGCGGTTGGGAAAATATTTGACATATGACTTAATTTGCCGGCGGTGTCGAGGTCGGTGCTTGACTTGGAACGTTTGACCAGGGGGGACGAGGCGTGATATAACTGTGGGGCTGGATCGAACCGGGGTTGGGAGTCTCTCATCTTCACCCACGGATTGGGAGGTAGAGAAACGGGAGAGGCGAACATGACCTTTCCCCGCCCGGAGTGTGGTTTAATTATGAAGAGCAAGTCCTCACATAGCGGACGGGTGGCAGCCAGATCGGGGCGCCAGAGACGGCGTCACGGTCGACACGTTTTCGCGGCGTGAGCGCCGTTTGTTCGCGGTGAGGGTAACGTGAACCAATCACAATAAACACTCTCCGGAGGTTTTACCATGAAGAGATTGATGACCTTGCTGGTGGTGGTGGCGATCGGTATCATGATATTCGCCGCCCCGATGGTTGCTGACCCTGGCGCCACGACAACCCCAACGAGTCCCACGGTCACAGATACAACCTTGACGAATCCGGCTTATCCGCCGCCGCCGGACGGCTACGTCGGCCCCTGGCCGCCGGACACCACGATGACGACGGATGGAGGAGACGAAGACCCGTGGGGAATTCCGAAGTAAGGGGATTATCGCATAGGTCTCGCGAAGCAGACAATGAATGACGTAAGTTCAAACATTATTATGAATGCGGAGAGGCTGCTTCAAGAGAAGCGCTTCCAAGAGACCCTAGATTCATTGGGAGGAATCGATGCTACATCGATTTCTCCTGAAGATAGGATTTCTATCGAACTGATTCGCCTCGAAGCATTTTTATACATCGGTAATTATGATATTCGTGAATCACTGCACAAGATGATCGAATATCTGAGATTCGGTAATTCCAACAAACAGTATGCGCGGGCCAAATTTTTATATGGCTGGTTTCTGGTTTCACAGGGGCAACTGCTTGATGCGAAGGAAGTGCTGCTGGAGGCATTTGTCAATTATAAGCGATACGATGATTATCTTGGTCAAGCACGTGCCCTCAACCACCTGAGTTTCATTGCACATCAGACAGGTGACTTGACTGCATCTATCAATCATTTGCAAACATGTCTTGAATTATATACGAAAATGCAGGACCCTAAGAGCCGTTCTATCATAAGGATGAACTTGGCTCAATTGTTCCGTTCTTCGGGACAATTGAATCGATCGGTTGCTGAATACAATGGCATAGATTTGGATCAACTATATGATGATTGGCGCCACATATGCGTTTACTATCTTATGCTTTCAGCGCCTTACGCGATGAAATATGATTTACGTATCGCACGGCAAATGCTTGAGAAGGCCAAGCCCCATCTTGATGAATTCATCCGCGAGAAGGCCATCTATTTTGAATATCTCGGATGGATTCATAATCTCGAAGAGGATTATAACAGAGCGCTTGAAGTGCTCCAGCAGGGTCTGGATATCTCGCTCAAGATTGCGCCCGAATCGTCATTGGTTTCCCAGACCAAGCACCTTATGGCGGACGCCTATCTCGGGCTGGGGGAATTTGAGGCCGCCCGGAAATTTGCCGATGACGCGCTGGCCGTCGCCGAAAACCTGAACGAGCGGGTGGAAATTGCGGCTTGCCATCGCGCATACGCACAAATCGAAGCTTTTACCGGCAACGCCGACGCCGCCAAAGGTTGGTTCGGCAAAGCCATGGATATGTTCTCCATGGTCGGATCGCGCTACGAACTGTCCCTCACCCGCTACCTGGCGGCGAAGACGGGGATCTATGCCAACGGCGAGCGCCAGGCGCTCCTTTATCTGGCCCGCGAATATTTCGAGAGCGAAAACGTCAATCACCTCACCGATAAAATCGACCGGGAATTAGCCGGCCCGCCGCGCATGCGGACATATCCGGGGCGGCCTTCGGTATCCGCGCCGACTATCATCTGCCACAATGCATCCATGAAACGACTGGTCGAACTTGCCGAGCACATTGCCTCGTCCTGTATGTCGGTGCTGTTGACCGGGCCGACCGGAACCGGCAAGGACCTCCTCGCCCGCTATATCCATCATTTTTCGGGCCGCACCGGCCGCTTCATATCGGTCAATGCCGCCGCCATTCCCAACGATATGATCGAATCGGAGCTGTTCGGATACCGTCGGGGCGCCTATACCGGCGCCGCCATGAACACTTCGGGGTGGATCGAGGAGTCGGAAGGGGGAACATTTTATCTCAATGAAATCGCCGACGCCTCGCCGGAACTCCAGGCCAAACTGCTCGATGTCATCGAGAACCGCCGCATCTGCCGCCTCGGCGAGCGTCAGGAGCGCGAAATCGATTGCCGGTTTATCGCTGCGACCAATCACCCGCTCGAGAAGCTGATCGAAGAAGGACGCTTCCGTCTCGATCTATTCCATCGCCTCAATGAAATCCCGATTCATCTGCCGCCGCTCAGCGAGCGCCGCGAAGATATCGAACTCCTGCTGGAGCACTTTCTGAAGGCCGCCGGGGTCAAAATCACGACCAAAGCGGACCGCGCCGCCTTCGCGAATCTGGTAAAAATATTCCATGTGAGGCCGTGGCAGGGAAACGTGCGGCAACTGGAGACCGAGGCCAGACGGCTGGCGCTTGTCTGCCGTGGCAATATTCCGCGTATGGTAGAGACGGCGGGGGAGTATCAATTATCAACGAAAGAGGAGACGCTGGCCGCGCTGCAACGCACCGCATGGAACCGCCGCGAGGTTGGCCGCATCCTCGGCATCAGCGAATCCACCGTCCGCCACCGCATCAAAGTCTACAACCTGACCGAGGATAAGTAATCAATACCTACGATTTCGATCTGCCAGACTTCCCGGTTTTCTTCTTGGCTGATGATTTTTTCGGCGGCTTCCCGTTAGCAGATTTGAACAACGATGAGCCAAAGAGAATCTTCAATCCCTCGTCGACCTTTTTGATCTTGTGAAACGTCATCCCCTCGCGCAGGTCCTTCGGAAGTTCGCTGATTTCATTGGTGTTCTTGAACGGAAGGATAACTTCGCGTATGCCGATCCGCCGCGCCGCCAACAGCTTTTCGTTCAGGCCGCCAACCGGAAAAATGTCGCCGGTCAGGGATATTTCGCCGGTCATGGCGATTTTGGTCGATATCCGCGTTTCGGTCAGCGCTGAGATGATCGCCGCCACCATGGTGATCCCCGCCGATGGCCCTTCTTTGGGTATCGCCCCCTCCGGAACATGGATATGAATTTCGTGATCGTTGATGATCTTCTGCTTGATGCCGAATTTCGCGGCATGCGCCCGCACATAGGTCAGCGCCGCCGTGGCGGATTCCTGCATGACCTCGCCTAGCTTGCCCGTCAGGGTCAATTTGTGCTGACCCGGCACCAATGAGACTTCGATCGGCAGAATTTCGCCGCCGCTTTCGGTCCAGGCCAGCCCCACGGCATACCCGTACTCGGCCGTTGCCGGCACCTCCGCATACTGATACTGCGGTACGCCGATAAGTTTGGCGATATCCTTCGGCTGCAGCTTATACGCACGATGCTTTCGGCGGGTAACTTCCTTTAGGGTAATATTGCGATACACTGCCGTCAGCTTTCGTTCCAATTCGCGCACCCCGGCTTCGCGGGTGTAATCGCGGATGAGGTACAGAATCGTATCATCGGGTATTTTCACATTGATGTCCTCGACCGAAAGCTCCTTTCTGATCTTGGGGATCAGAAACTGGCGGGCGATGCCGACCTTTTCATGTTCCAGATACCCCGGCAGGCGGATAATCTCCATCCGGTCCTGCAGCGCCGGCGGGATTTCATGCAGCGTGTTCGCCGTGGTGATAAACAACACATTTGACAGGTCAAAATCGAGTTCGAGATAATTATCGGAAAAAGCGACGTTTTGTTCGGGGTCGAGCACTTCCAAAAGCGCCGCCGCCGGATCGCCGCGGAAATCCGAACCGATTTTGTCGACCTCATCCAATAGAAACACCGGATTGGCCGATCCCGCCCGTTTCATGGCCTGGATGATGCGGCCTGGCATGGAGCCGATATAGGTGCGGCGATGGCCCCGGATTTCGGCCTCGTCGTGGATGCCGCCCAACGACATCCGAACGAATTTGCGGTTCAACGCCCCGGCCACCGATTTGCCCAGCGACGTTTTGCCCACCCCCGGCGGGCCGACCAGACACAAAATCGGGCCGCGCACCTTGCCTGCCTTGCGCAGCACGGCCAGATGTTCCATGATTCTTTTTTTCGGCTTCTCCAGACCATAATGATCGCCGTCGAGGATTTGCTGAACCCTTCTGAAAGACGTGCGGTCTTTGGTCCTGGTTTTCCAAGGCAGGGCCATGACCCAGTCGACATAGCCGCGCACGACCGCGGATTCGGCGGAGTACGGATGCATACGGGACAGCCGCTTGATTTCCTCCTCGACTTTTTCCCGTATCGGTTCCGGCGGGTCGAGTTCGTCGAGCTGCGCGTACAGCTCGTCGATCTCCGCTCCGGAATCGTCGTACTGGCCGAGTTCCTCCTTGATGGCCTTCAATTGCTGCTGAAGATAATACTCGCGCTGGCTGCGCGACAACGATTCCCGCACGGTGCCGTCGATACGCTGCTCGATCTTCAAGATTTCGATTTCCTTGATGAGCAGGTCGATCAGGCTGTACAGTTGTGATTTGACCGAATGGGTTTCAAGAATGGCCTGTTTCTGGTTGTTTCTCTGTACGATATGCGCCGAAATCGTGTCAGCCAGGCGACGGTGGTCGTTGAGATTGGCCAACTGCACGACCACCTCGTTGGGAATACGGCGGTTGAGATGGACATAATCGGTGAACAGATCCATCACCCGCCGAGCCAGAGCCTCGGTTTCGGTATCGGTCGATTCCCGGTCGCCCTCGAAAACGTCGATTTTGGCCGAAAAGAACGCTCCCGACGACGTCACTCCCCGCAATTCCGCCCGTAACAGACCCTCGACCAGCACCTTGATGGTGCCGTTGGGCAGTTTCATCACCTGGAGTATCCGCGCCACGACGCCGACCGGAAACAGGTCGTCCTGACCGGGGTTGTCGACCGCCGGATTTTTCTGGGTGACAAGAAACACCAGCTTGTCTTTTATCATGGCGTCCTGAAGGGCGTTGATACTGATCTGGCGGCCGATCAGGAGCGGGTAGATCATATAGGGAAAAATGACCACGTCGCGGAGCGGCAGAAGTGGCAGCCGCGACTTGATACTGAGCTTTTCGTCGTTGTGTTCGTAATGCAAAATTCGCCTTTCGTTTTTCCGAAGCGGCAATATGCTCAAACCGGCGATAAAAATCAAGCCCGCCGGCCAATAATCGCCGGCCGCCGCGACCCGTGGCCGCGCCGCTTGCGGTGCGATTCCCTCTTTCGTTCCGGCAGGTCTTGGTGCCCCTTGGGCGGTGTGACCTGCCGGTTCTTCGTCCGGTGGCCCATCCGATGATCCCGTCCCGCTTTGGCGGGACGGAATCGAGGGTGGGTTCCCGCTTTCGCAATATAAAAAAAAGGGGAATCATCCGATTCCCCCATCTATATTCTGTGGCTGGCGGACGTCCCCGTCTGCCAGCTCTATCAACCCGCCACCCATCGAAAGTCCTTGACTAATCCGGCGACCGCCGTTCCCAGAATCAGGCTGATATAATCGAACCATACAAATACTTTCACGCCTGCCATGATCGCGAATAATACAACGGCAATAACCAGTTCCTGCGTCCGGCAGGCGTGCCCGGCAATCCCGATTACGATCCGGCGAAGGATAAAATATGAAAACAACAGCGCATGGCCGCTGATCGGGATCGCGAAGGACAATCTCAGCGAGGACACAAAAATCAAAAGGGCGATCTGAAATGTCAACTCGATCCATAGTATATTCGATCGGTACGTCGCGCGGAGGACGAATACATCGGCGACCAACATGCCCAGCACCGGAAATGTAGTAACCATATACCAGAAGGGAACGTTCAAGCTTGTCGCTATCGAGATGCGAATCACGGGCACGGAGCCCAACCCAAGTAGCCAGACAATCCCTGCCAGCGTGACAGCTGCGATAATAAGCCATCGGAAACGCTGTGAGCACACCCAGGGAATTGCCCGAACCATGTTCATTTTACTCGCCTCAGCGACTCAGTGATCGCAGCGATTTTACATAATCGAATCGATTTACAAGGAAATGCGGCGGGCCCCAAATGCCGTCGCAATATAGCATTTCATTATAATGAAATGAATTATGCGTGAAATACTCATCCTCAGTGCCGTAGATTACCCGCCCGGTTCGATTTCTATCCGCCAAGATCGGCGCCAACTGGGTCGAGGCCATTATCCGTGCCATTAGAGTCGAGTCGCCGACAGCGGTTCCCCATTCGTCCTCAGGCGGGTTTCCATTAACCCAATCCCGGAGGATCGGGATCACACCGATCCAAGCGACATTGGGGGTATAGATATATATCACCGAATCCCAACTGCGAACGGCATTGCCATAAATGAGCTCCAAAGAATCTGTTTTTGGCGCATTATTGTAACCGTCCTTCAGCCTGACTGTGACGCACCACCAGAGGTAGACGTATTTTACGTCCTTATCGCCTTTGAATATCTCTCGTGGCTTATACGTATATTCGACTATGTAGGCAACCTTCTCATGACCAAGATATTCCAAGGGCCCGAGCT